>NZ_UXAW01000142.1 GCF_900609055.1 Pseudogemmobacter humi
CACCATAGGAGGCCACAAATGGCGACATATCGGCTCGGCTCATCTTCCGCCGTTCACACCCCCGGCATCATCGCATGGGCGATCAACGGCTATCACTTTGAGCGGGACCGCGAGCAGCTTCTGACCATCGTTTCGAGCACCTTCACACAGGTGCCCGTCGAGGCTATCGAGCAGCTTCTGTCCAAGGCGGTGCCCTACACCGTCGAGGGCGAAACGGTCGTGTTCACGGTTGAGGGCTGACGCCCACCCCTCCCCCCCAAATTCGCACCACAGGAGGCCGGACATGGCTTTTCAGATTGTCCAGAAGATCGACGGCTGCCACACGACCGTCTTTTGCGACCGGATCGAGGAGGCGATTGACCGCCTCGGGCTGGCTGTCACCGGCGTCGAAACCCGCACCAGCCTGCGGCTCTGCCTGCAAGGCAAGCCCAAGCTGGCGGGCTTCGTCGGCCCCTGTTTCGGCGGCGTGACCGACGATGGCGTCGAAATCATCCGCTACGAGGACACCGAAACCTACCGGGACTTTTCGCAATGAAGCCGGTCACGGGCGGGGTGCAGCAGCCCCGCCCGCTGCAAGGGAGACAGGAACCATGAACGACTACGAACGCCAGTTGCGCGAGCTTTGGACCGAGGCCGGGGTTTCCGAAGAGCGCCAGAACCAGATCCTCGCGGAGATATACGCCAAGGCGCAGCCGGGTGCCATGGTCGGACCGTTCAGGATTCCCGGAGGGCGGGACACGGACCAGCCGCCCGAACCGGACCCGAAGCAACAGGCCGCGCTTGCCGCCTTCGCTGCCCTGCACGGCCACCTCTGGAAGGCAGAGCTTCGCCGCCAATGGGAAGCTGCCAGCGCCGAACCCGAACTGCATCGGCTGCGTAACACGCACGGCCCGACATGGCTGGAGAACTACCGCCTGACAATAGGTTGATGCGAGCCAGACCTTGGCCCCGCCTTCGTGCGGGGCATTTGCATGTCTGGAGGGGTCGCGGCCTCTGCCATCAGGTTGTCCTGCCTTCCTCGGGGCGCAAGCGCCTCGAGGAAGGCAGGACCGGCGCTACCCGCGCCGGGGCCGCTTTGCGGCGAGTGTCCGGCGACAGGTTAATTGTTCGATCGACAGCCTTTTTCCCCTTCGGACAGAGGAAAGCTACCTAGCTGGAGGTCAACGCTCAGCTGTTTGACCGCCACCCTGCTGGTCGATCATGCGTGTGTCACACACTACCGTTTCCTCCGCATCGACGCACAGGCCGATCTGCCCGGCGCAGCAATCCTCCATCAGGAACCGCACCAGGCCGTTCAGCGCCCCGAAATCGACGCTGTAGAGGATCGAACGGCTCTCGCGCCGTGAGGCCACCAGCCCGGCGCGCTCCAATTCCTTGATGTGGAAGCTGACGTTGGAGGCAGATACCCCCGCCTGGTCCGCGATCAGCCCGGCGGCCAGCCCCTCGGGTCCGGCGACGACCAGCAGGCGCAGGATGCGCAGGCGGGTTTCCTGGGACAGCGCGGCGAAGGCGGCGAGGGCTTGACGCTCCTGCATATTTCTACAATCCTAAAAGTGTCGAATCGAAAGGTATCGCAGATGACCATTCAAGGCAACCTCGGCGCGCTGACCGGCGCGGCCGACCCCGAAGACATTACCATCGGCGAGCTGCTGGCGGCACTGGACGGCGTAGCCGATCTACCACTGGTGTTCAGCTATGACGGCCGGGACGTGAAGCCCGGCTACCACGTCACCGAAGTCAAGGCTGGCCGCTTCGAGGCGCTGGACTGCGGCGCGAACCCGGAAAGCTGGACGGAGATCTTCATCCAGCTCTGGGACGTGAATGAGGACCGCAGCCATATGCCTGCGGGCAAGTTCGTGAAGATCATCGGAAAGGTGATCGAGCATGTCGATCTGGACCCCGGCGCGAAGCTGACCTTCGAGGTTAGCGACGGGGTGCAGCCGATGCAGCTTCACCGGGCTAGGCTGCCCCGGATCGAAGGCGGGCAGGTCCGCGTGGCGCTCTCGCCGCGACCGGCGAGCTGCAAGCCCCGCGACCGCTGGCTTCAGGACCAGAAGAGCTGCGCCGCCCCGGCCGGGGCGCAACCCTGCTGCGGGTGAACGCGATGCCGGACCAAACCTCGCGCGTGTTCAACGTGCTCTTCCTCTGCACCGGCAATTCGGCCCGGTCGATCATCGCCGAAAGCGTGTTGCGCCAGGACGGGGCCGGGCGCTTCCGCGCCTTCTCGGCCGGAAGCCATCCGAAGGCGGAAGTCCATCCGACCGCCTTGCAGGTGCTGGAAAACTTCCACTACCCGACCGATGGCCTGCGCTCGAAGAGCTGGGACGAGTTCGCCCGCCCGGACGCGCCGGTGATGGATTTCGTGTTCACCGTCTGCGACAACGCCGCCGGGGAGGTCTGCCCACTCTGGCCCGGCCAGCCGATGACCGCGCATTGGGGGATCGAAGACTCTGCGGCTGCTGTCGGCACCGAGCTTGAGCGCAAGATGGCCTTCATCAATGCGCTGCGCTACATGAAAGCCCGCATCGCGGCCTTCTCGGCTCTGCCGGTGGCCTCGCTGGATCGGTCGAGCCTTGCGACCAGGCTGCGCGAGATCGGCCGGGCCGAGGGCGCAACCCGGCCCCGGCCGGATGTGGCGTGAGGGCGGATCATGGATGTGGTGATCTACCACAACCCCGACTGCGGCACGTCCAGGAACACCCTCGGCCTGATCCGCAACGCGGGCGTCGAGCCGCATGTGGTCGAATACCTGAAATGCCCGCCGTCGCGGGAACTGCTGGTGCAGCTTGTCGCCCGCATGGGCATCCCCGTGCGGTCGCTCCTGCGCGAGAAGGGAACGCCCTTTGCAGACCTCGGCCTTGGCGATCCGGCGCTGTCCGAGGACCAGCTTCTGGATGCGATGATGGCGCATCCGATTCTCATCAACCGGCCCATCGTGGTCAGCCCCAAGGGGGTGCGGCTCTGCCGTCCCTCCGAGGCGGTGCTGGACCTGCTGCCGCCGCAACGGGCCGCGTTCTCGAAAGAGGACGGGGAAGCCGTGGTGGGGGCTGACGGCCACCGCCTGAAGCCCACCACAAGTTGACCGGAGACGAAGCCCATGACTGCCCACGCGCCGCCCTCACGGCTCTCTTTCCTCGACCGCTGGCTGACGCTGTGGATCTTCGCCGCGATGGCGCTCGGCATCCTGCTCGGGACGGTGTTCCCCGGCCTGCCGGGCGCCCTCGATGCGCTCTCGGTCGGGACCACCAACATTCCCATCGCCATCGGCCTGATCCTGATGATGTATCCGCCGCTGGCGAAGGTGCGCTACGAGGAACTGCCCCGCGTGTTCCAGGATCGGCGGGTGCTGATCCTGTCGCTGGTGCAGAACTGGATCATCGGCCCGGTGCTGATGTTCGCGCTCGCCGTGATCTTCCTGCGCGACCAGCCGGAATACATGACCGGCCTGATCCTGATCGGGTTGGCGCGTTGCATCGCCATGGTGCTGGTCTGGAACCAGCTCGCCCGAGGCGACGGTCAGTATGTCGCGGCGCTGGTCGCCTTCAACTCGGTGTTCCAGATCCTGTTCTTCTCCACCTATGCCTGGGTCTTCCTCTCGGTGCTGCCGCCGCTGTTCGGGCTGGAAGGCAGCGTGATCGACGTGAGTTTCTGGACCATTACCGAGGCGGTGCTGATCTATCTCGGCATCCCCTTCGCGGCCGGGTTCCTGACCCGGCGCATCCTCGTCTCCCGCAGGGGCGAGGGCTGGTATGAAACCTCCTTCCTGCCCCGCATCGGGCCGATCACGCTGGCGGCGCTGCTGTTCACCATCGTTGCCATGTTCAGCCTGAAAGGCGGCGACGTGGTGCGGCTGCCGGTCGATGCCCTGCGGATCGCGGTGCCGCTGGCGCTCTACTTCGTCATCCAGTTCATCGTCAGCTTCGCCATGGGGCGGCTGATCGAGGCGGATTATCCCCGCACCACCGCCATCGCCTTCACGGCGGCGGGCAACAACTTCGAGCTGGCGATTGCCGTCGCCATCGCCGCCTTCGGCCTGGCCTCCCCGGTCGCCTTCGCGGCGGTGATCGGCCCGCTGGTCGAGGTGCCCGCGCTGATCCTGCTGGTTCATGTCGCCTTGCGGCTGGGTGCCCGATGGTTTCCAGATGATGCAAAGGCCCGCGAGGCGACGGATATGGCGAAGGCAGGATGACAGCCGCTGGAATGCCAAGCGTCCGGCGCTGGCCGGTGATCTCTGCCCTCGGGATCGTCCAGATCTTCGCCTGGGGCAGTTCCTACTACCTGCTCGCGGTCTTCGCCGCACCCATTGCCGCCGATACGGGCTGGCCGCTGTCATGGATCGTCGGTGGCCTGTCCCTTGGTCTCTTTGTCGCCGGACTGGCCTCGCCCCGCGTGGGCGAGGCGATCCGGCGTCATGGCGGCAGGCCCGTGCTGGCGCTGTCGAGCCTCCTGCTCTCCGCCGGGCTGCTGATCCTTGCCACCGCGCCGGTGCTGCCGGTGTTCGTGGCGGGGTGGGTCGTTCTCGGGATCGGGATGGGCGCGGGCCTCTATGACGCGGCCTTTGCCACCCTGGGCGGAATCTACGGCCGCGAGGCCCGATCCGCGATCACCACGCTGACACTCTGGGGCGGGTTTGCCAGCACGGTCTGCTGGCCGCTGTCGGCACTCTTCATCGAACATCTGGGCTGGCGCTGGTCCTGCGCCGCTTATGCGGCGATCCAGCTCGGGCTGTGCCTGCCGCTGATCCTCTTCGTCCTGCCGGGGAACGGCCGCGCCGCTCCCGCCCCCGAAGATCGGCATGGCCCGATCCGGCTTTCCGGCCCGGAGCGGCGAGCCTATGTCACCATGATGGCGATCATGGTCCTGGCGGGCCTCTCCGTCACCATCGTTTCGGTCCATCTGCTGACCATGCTGCAAGGCCGGGGCCTGTCCCTGGCCGAAGCCGTCGCCCTCGGGGCCTTAATCGGCCCCGCCCAGGTGACGGCCCGGCTGATCGAGATGGCGAGCGGCGGACGGCATCATCCGATCTGGACGCTGGCCGGGGCGGTGGGCCTGTCCGCCGTGGGCCTGGTCATGCTGGCCCTCGGCCTGCCACTCGTCGGGGCTGCGATCTTCCTCTATGCGGCCGGGAACGGCATCTTCTCGATAGCCAGGGGCGCGCTGCCACTGGCCCTGTTCGGGCCGGACCGCTACGCCCCGGTGATGGGCAGGCTGGCGCGGCCTTCACTGGTCGCGCAGGCTCTTGCGCCAGCCTTGGGCGCAATGCTGCTCTCCGCTGCCGGGACCGATCTGACTCTGAAGGTGCTGGCGCTTCTGGCCGCTGCCAATGTCGCATTAGTTCTATTCCTGTGGAAGGGTATCGACTAAGAAACCATCCCGTCGGGTGTGGCGGGTATCCGTATCGCCCGACACCTAGTGATCAAATCTTCACCGTCCAGACCTTGAACCTTCCCTGCCCGGTGACTTCGCGCACCAGCTCGCGCTTCTCGAAAATCGCAAGGTTGCGCAGCACAGCCCTACGGGAAGCGCCGGTCTCGGTCACGAGTTGCGGAGCCGCGATCATCGGATGGCGCAGCAGCCCCTCGATCAGCCGTTCTGGCGTCCGCCCGGACAGATCGGCGGTCGCGGCCTCGGCCCGCGCGCGCCAGCGCCGCAGCCGGTCCATGGTCATCAGCGCCGACATCACGGCGTTGTGCGCGCCGGCGATCCAGCCTTCCAGTCGCCGCTCTGCGGGTCCAGCGAGCGTCAGGGCGCGCATTCCAGCCAGCGACAGCGGCAGAAATCCAGGTGCCGATCCTTCGAGCCCGAGACGGGCACCGAGCACTGCCGCCTCGATGTCGCGCAGATGCGGCGGGCGTTCATCGAGTGCGCGCCAGACATGGAACGCCGCGCAGCCGGTGGCGACCGGCCCCAACTCGCCCGGCGTCGGAAGCATGGCGGCGAAATCCTCGACCAGGCCGGAGGGAAGGGCGTCATCGAAGCCGAGATGGGCCGCGATCGCCGCCGCCCTCCCCTGCCCCGCCGGTCTCGGTGACGCCAGCCGCCGCGCGGCCCAGGCGTCGCGGATCAGCGCCGCGCTGTCCTCGCCGGTCGCGCCGATGCGCAGGGCCAGCCAGAGCGCGATCCGGTCCGGCGCGATCCGGTCGCCGGTCCACCAGCTCAGGGCGGCCGCCTCGGCCTGGGCCAGTCGCTCGCAGGCGTGCGGCCCCAGAGCCTCGACCCTCTCGATCAGGCGACCGAGATCGAGCGCCAGATCGGCGAGCGGCTGCGCCAGCGCCGCCTCCGCCGCGCGCCATTCCGCCGGATCGAACAGCGCCTGTCGCGATGCCCGGGGCAGCGGCGGCGCGAAGGGATCGGTGTCGTCGTTCGGGTCCGGCCCGGGCAGGAACCACAGATCGTCCTCGGACGGCGCGGCGTCATAGGGGCCGGTTTCGCCCTCTTCGGCGTCCGGCTCATCGGCCCTGATATGTGGGCGTTCGATTTTCACAGGGCCAAAATTAGCATATTATGCGCTTTACTGAACCAATTTTCTGGCGGCACCTCAACCTGCGATAATTTGCGATTATCGCAGGTTGACAGATCAGCCCGGAAGCCCCATCCTCGCGCCATGAAACCGCCAGCAAAACTCCGCAGCGCGCCCCTGCCCTCCCCTGTCGGCCTCTCCCAGTCCGACATGGACCGGCTGACCGAGCTTTTCGTGCGCGGGACGCCGGCGAACACGCTCCGGGCCTGGGAAAGCGACCTCGGCTATATCACCGCCTGGCGTCAGCACCGTTTCGGCGCCGGGCCGCACTGGCCCGAGCGCGAGGATGTGGCGCTGGCCTTCGTGCTGGATCACAGCCGCGATCTGGCCGAGGCCCCTGCCGGTGATGCCGCCCGGGCGGCGGCCGAGGCGCTGATCGCCGCCGGGCTGCGCCGCGGCCTCGCCTGCCCGGCCCCCTCGACGCTCGACCGCCGCATCGCCTCTTGGCGGGCCTTCCACCGGATGCGCAATTTCACCAGCCCGTTCGAGGCGCCGATCCTGCGCGAGACGCGGGCCAAGGCCCGCCGCGCGGCGGATCGCGCCCCTGCCCCGAAATCCGCCCATCCGGTCACGCGCGAGGTGCTGCATCAGCTCATGGACGCCGCCGGGCCGGGTCTGCGCGGATTGCGCGACCGCGCCGTCCTCGCCCTCGGCTGGGCCTCGGGCGGGCGGCGGCGGTCGGAAATCGTCGCCCTCGATGTCGATGACCTCGACCTGACGGCCTTCGATGCCGAGGGCCTGGTCTGGCTGCGCCTGCCCGGCACCAAGACCACGACGCGGGGCGACACGCCGCGCCTGGTGCTTCAGGGGACCCCGGCGCGGACACTGGTGGCCTGGATCGACGCCGCCGGGCTGACCTCCGGCCCGATCTTCCGGCGCATCACCCGGCACGACACCCTGGGCCGCAATCGGCTTTCGGCCGTCGGGGTGGCCGAAATCCTGCGCCGGCTGTTGCGCGACGCCGGCCTGCCGGCGGGCTGGGCTTCGCCGCACGGGCTGCGGTCAGGCTTCCTGACCCAGGCCGCGCGCGATGGGGCTCCGCTGCAAGCTGCGATGAAGCTTTCGCTCCATCGCTCGCCGCAGCAGGCCCAGAAATACTATGCGGATGTCGAGATCACCGAGAACCCGGCGGCGGGGCTGTTCGACGCCGGTTAGCGGACCGGGCGAGCCTGCCCGTCCTTGCGGTCACGCCAGATCGGTTTTCGAGAAATCCTCGCCCTTGTAGAGCAGCGGCACCCGGTAGTTCTTCGCCGCCGCATAGGCGAAGCAGTCGCCCATGTTCAACTGCGCGGGATGGCCCGCGATCTTGCCGTAGCGGCCCGCCGCCTCGCGGGCGAGCTTGCCGATCGCATCGCCCAGAAGCACGTCCTTGGCGCCGATTTCATGCAGCAGCTCATGCACCGCGACCTCTGCCGCTTCGAGATCTTCCGGGGTCATGGTCTGGAAGCCCCTCTTCCGCGAGGCTTGCACCGCCAACGAGACCACCGCCTCCCAGCGGGCGATCTGCGAACAGAACGCCTTGTCTGCCGCTTTCAGCGCCGCGATCATCGCCGTCGATTCCGGTTCGCGCTTCAGGATCGCCACGATGGCCGAGGCGTCAATGAACATCGGGTTCCCCGGAAAGCTCGTCCATCAGCGCCTTGTCGTCCCAGCCGTCCGGTTCGAGCCCCAGCGTTGCCGCGGCCTTCTCTTGGACCTGCGCAATGCGATTCGCCAGGGTCTCATGGTTCCGGTAGGCGTCGATCTGCGCCATAAGCGCCATCCGCACGGCTTCGGTCTTGTTCTTGCCGGTCAGCTTTGCGAACTTGTCGGCAAGGTCATTCACCTCGTCATCCCTGATGAACAGCGGCATCTGACCATCCTTCCGCCTATCTCTATAGCATATCCAAGATAGGCGCTTTTGCATATCTCCGCAATGGGCAAATCCCGCGCGGACGCACGGGACCGGGCTCCAGGCTTGGGCCGCCATGGGCGTCCGCGCGCCCCGAGCCTCTGGTCCCTCCCCTCCCTGCCGCCGGAAAGCGCCGGTCCCTGTCTCGATCCGAGCCAGCACACGGCGCGGCGGCATGGTCGGTCCAGTCCCGCCGTCTCGGCCCATTCGGGTGACGATCCCTTTTGCGACCCCCGCGCACCTCGCGCGGGTAGAGCTGCCCCCTTCTGCAGGGTCTGGCAGTTGTCCACCCCGGCCGGCAGGCCGGGGCTTGCAAGGGCCGAACCGGACGGCGCCCCCACAGCGCAAAGGTAGGTGAGGCCCTTGTGGTCAACTGCCCGCAGATGTGTTGCCCCGTGTAGAACGGCCCTCTTGGCGATCCGACGGCGGGAAGAAGATCGGATGTGATCCGCGCCGGGGCGCGCGGATCGTGGTCGAACCGCAGCCGTGCCGGAGGATCGACCGGGCCCTGCCCGGCTCACCCCCTGCCCGACGCCTTTCCTGTTTGGTGGATTTGTCCGCCACGCATCCGGCTGTCTGGCCGTCAAAGGGCAAGCGCCGCCGGTGGCGTCGTCAGGGTGCAGGGCCGTGTCCTCGCCTGCGGCTGCGGGCCGCACCACCCCAGCCCCCTGCCCCATGACCGCCAGCCATCCGGCCGCGGGTCGGGCTGCGCCCTCTCCGCTCTGCCTCCGGGGAAACATGCGTTTCCCGAAGTCAGTCCGGCGAGGCGCTGCCCATCGGCGGATCAGGGCAAAGACCCTCCGCCCCCACCATAGGAGGCCACAAATGGCTGAGAAATTCGACGTTCACGCCTATGTCACGGATGCGATCATTGCTGCGATGGAAGCGAGCACCGCGCCGTGGCGCCAGCCCTGGACCGGAGAAAAGACGGGTGCGGCTTTCCCCCTGCGCGCCAACGGGGAAGCCTATCGCGGGATCAATGTCATCATGCTTTGGCTGACAGCGGTCCAGAAGGGATATGCGTCGCCCTACTGGTTCACCTTCAAGCAGGCGAAAGAGCTTGGGGCGCATGTCCGCAAGGGTGAGAAATCGACCACCGTGGTCTATTACGGACAGGCCGAGCGCGAGAGCGAGGACGGGGAGGAAGTCAGGTTCAGCTTCGCCAAAGCCTACCGGGTTTTCAACGCCGAGCAGATCGAGAACCTGCCCCCGGAATACTACATCGAGAAGGCGACCGAGGCCCGCGACCTCGGCACCGCGCCCGATCCCACCCTTGAGGGCTTTTTCGCCAATGTCGGGGCGCGGATCGAGACGAGCGACGAACCGCAAGCCTATTACCATCCGCAGCACGACCACATCCACATGCCGCCGATTGCGACCTTCCATTCCGCGAACGGCTACTATGCCACCCTGGCCCACAAGCTGACCCACTGGACCGGCCACAGCAGCCGCTTGGACCGCCTGAAGAAGGGCCGGGACCGGACCGCCTATGCCTTCGAGGAACTGATTGCCGAGATCGGGGCCTGCATGGTTTGCGCCCATCTTGGCCTTGTGCCCGACTTCGAGCAGTCCGCCGCCTATGTCGAAAGCTGGTTGCGGGCACTGAAAGACGACAAGCGGCTGATCTTCACCGCCGCAAGCGAGGCTCAGAAGGCATATGACCTCATCACCCAGAGGGCAGAGCGGAACCCTTCCACTCTGGCGGCATGACGGAGGCCGGAAAGCAGCAGGAGCCCCGCCAGCGATGGCGGGGTTTTTCATGGAGGTGATGGCGGGAAGATTTTCGAGCGCCCCACCCTGTCGGGCGCGGCGCTCGAAAATAGGGCCTGTCCCGGCACGCTGGGACAGGCCCTATGCGCTGCATGAAAAGGCCGCCGGCCCTTGCAGGTCCAGCGAATACACCGCGCCGCCATGCTCGATCTGCACCGCCCCTTCGGCGCCGAGCAGATCGAGCATGGCAGACCACGCCGGCGCATTCGGTCCGATCCGTCCGCGGAACGCCGTCGCTTCCAGCGACGTTCCCTCAGCCTTGAAAACGACCGGCCCGCTGGGGGCACCGGCAGCGCCAAGCTGAAGCTCGATGCCGGAATTGTCCGATCCATAGACACGGGCGGGGTCGCAGATCACATTGACGGCGATCCCGCCTGCCCCGCTGGCCTGGTAGAGATCGAGGCCGCGCATGGTTGAATGCGACCAGCTATCCGCATGGGCTATGGCAGGCACAACCAGCAATGCCGCAACCAGTTTCTTCATGGGCAAACCTACTTCCCGAGTTGCCTCGCCGTGTTCAGGATGTGGCTCCTGAACGCGGGCACGGCTTCGTGCCGGACAAGGAGCCCGTCGCTGTAGGCGCCGAGCTTGTCATACTTGGCCCGATAGCGTGCCAGAACGGCGGATGACACCGGAAAGATCAGGTCGGCGCGGTATTTGCGCACGACCTTGCCGGCCGGTTTCAACTCGGGTTCCTGGGCGGGGTCCAGCGTCAGCATCGGCGCATCGAACTCCCGGATCAGTTTGCGCATGAGCATTTCCGGGGTTACGCCCCCGATCTTCTGCGCTTCTGCTTCGAGGAAAGCGGCATCCTCGTCGGACAGGAAGATTGCGACTTTGACCTTGGCCGTATCGGCCTTGCCGCCCGCATTTGCAGTGGTTCGAGTGGCCGCCCTCTTCGGGGGCTTCGGTTCCGCGGCGATCCGTGGTGGCGCAGACCTTTCTGGCGAAGCCTCGCCCGCAGGTGGCTCAGGCCGTTCCGGCGCGGGCGACGGTTCCGAGATTTCAGCGGCGGTCCCGGCATCCCCGGAAGGCGGGGCGACAGCAGGCACCGGCGGATGCGCGGTTTCGGTGTTGAGCAGGTCCATCGCCTTCGCGTCGGGCGCTTCCGTCTCTCCGCCGGTGGTTAGCTTGGGCGGCAGGCCATCGGTCGGAACCGGGATGGAGCGGCGGGCTTCCATCCGCTCGCGACGAGACCGCCCTGCCCCTTCGAGTTTAACCTTCATCGGTGAACTCCATCACTTCGTTGAAGATGTCTACCGCCTCGCTCAGCGTTTCCTCGATGTTCTTCACTTGCAGCCTTTCCGCCGGATTTTCCGCGATCCGCTGCCGCAGCACATGCAGGAAACCCTCTTCATCCATCTTGATGTAGCTGGCCCGGGCGACGAGGACGGTAGGCACAATCGGGAACTGGCTCGCAATCTCCGCGACGGATCGTTCCTCGGCTTTGGATCGCTTGCCATTGGGCGGAACGCGCGTCAGGACACAGGCTAGAGGCGGAAAGTCATCCGGGTGCATCTCCCGAAGATCCTCGTAGAAATCCAGCGTCTGGAGCTGGATTTCTATGTCGGTCGGTGTGGGCATCACTGGCATGATCAGCCGATCGGCTTCACGCATCACCTTGCCGGTCCATTCGGTCAGCTCGCCCTTGGTGTCGATCAGCACCAGGTCGGTGTCGCCGGCCTCGTATAGCTCGTCAACGCGGGCCGCAAGGGCATCCGCATCATGTTGGACCTCGATATGGAACCGATCCTCTGGCAGCGCCCCACCGCCGTTCTTGCTGACCCGTGCATACCACCTCGAAAAGGCTGATTGCGGATCGGTATCAATGACATGGACTCTTTGCTTCGACGCGAGAGCGGCCGAGGCTAGAACCCTGGCCAATGTCGTCTTACCGGCCCCGCCCTTCTGTCCGACAATGGCGATTGTCGTCATGTTCTCGTTCGGCATGGTTGATCCTTCTCGATAGTCTTTTCGTTGTCTGTTGGCCGTTGGCTCGCGCCTATTGTCTTTTGAGTGTTGATCGTTGGCTTTTGGGTGTCGGCTGTTGACTATACCGCTGTGCCGCTCGATCTTGCCTGTTGCCTGTTGCCTGTTGCCTGTTGCCTGTTGCCTGTTGCCTGTTGCCTGTTGCCTGTTGTTTGGTGACTGGTGGAGTTTGATCTTTGTCCTTTATCTCTCACCCGTTGGTGGTTGTCTAGTGATGATTGGGTGTTGGATGTTGTGTTCCGCTTGTTGCTAGGTGGGCTTTGGTCGTTGAAGTTGGTCTGTTGGAATTTGGTGGTTGACTGTTGCTGACCCTGAACCTGGCGGGCTCACTGCGGAGGGTTCAGGCTTATCGGTTGGGTATTGGATGTGGAGCTTTGGCATTGGGCGGTTGATAGTTGCGAGTTGCCTGAGTGAACGACGTTTATGGAGTCGGTCGTGGCTGTCCCGTGGGCGCGAAAGGGGGCGGGGCAGGCGCGCTGCGTCGGGCATGGCTAAGCGCCCATAGCTTTGCCGGATATTGGCGATTGTCTTTTGACTGTTGATAATTGGAAATTGGCAATTGGCTTGCTTCTGTTGTGTATTGACCTTTGGGAGTTGATCCCGGGCATTCCTGGGCGACTATCCGCATCCGGCGCAGCCTTCAAGCGCATCGCTCTCGGCAATCATCGACCTCGATCCCGGTCATATCTTGCCTTGGAAAGGGAAGCCGACCCGCAGCGCCCCATAGGGACGCTGCGGGTCGGCTGGATCGGCCGCCTTGCCGTCGGCGCGGCGGCGGGGCGATTGCATCGCCCGAGGCCCGGCCCCGTTGGGGCAGGGCGCGGCGCAAGCGCCGGGGCTTCGCGGAGCCTTCGGCCCCGCTCAGGCGGCCAGGAGAGTGAACGACGTTGTGCCGGGTCCTCTGGAATTGACATCGGTGGCACAACTGTTCACCCTCCTGAAGTTGGCAAGAAATAGAGTTGTTAACTTCCGCATGTCGAACGGCCGCCGCCTCACGGCAAAGCAGCGCCAGGCGCTCCTTAGCCCAACGTCGAAAAGGCGTTGGAACAAAGGAACTTGCGGTGAGATTCGGGATTTCGGACCGGGCCGTCAGAATGGCTCTGGCGGCGGAGAAGCAGCGGAAGATAACGGCGCAGCAGAAGGACACGACGATAGCCGTCAGGATCGACGCCGAGGCCGTCATGAGCTTCGATGCGGTGATCTCGCGCCTCGATTTTAGGAGCCGATCCGAGGCGTTGCGGCGGATGATCTATGGTGCTTCGGGCTTCTTCGCACCCGACGAACAGCTTTCGGATGAGGTTCGGCGAGCCGTCGGTGAGCTGGCAAAGGTCGGATCGAACGTCAACCAGATCGCGCGGCGCCTCAATCAGGCCGCGATGATCGGGTCGCCGGGAACGGTTTCAAAGGCCGAGCTTGCGGAAGTGCGCCAGATTTCCGTGCTGGTTCAGGACTTGCGGACCGATCTTCAGGCCGTGATCAACAGGCGGCGGCAGCAGCTCGAAAGCGTGCTGCGCGAAGTCCTAGACGATGATGGGGCCGCCGATGAAGGCTAGGATCATCGGAGAGCTGTTCGGGGAAGGGTGGTCGAAGGTCAATCGTTTCAGGACCGAACGAACACCCCATGTCGGAATCGCAGCGGCCAGAAGCACACGGGGCCGAATGTTGCTCCGGGCGGCGAAGGGAGTCCCGCCGGCGGTATTCAAGCCGGTGAAGAAGGGGGGATGCCACACCACCGCGCAGCTCCGAAACCAGCTTGCCTATGTCTGTCAGAAGTCCACCATCATCGTTGATCCGACCGGACGCTTTGATGGGCGGGAGGTGTTGACCGACAAGGAAATCAAGCGGGTTGCCGAGACCTGGGCCGATAGCTGGACCCACAAGCCGAGGTTGGGGCATACCACGCATATGATCATGGCATTCCCCAGGGGGACGACAATCCAGCAGGTTGCGGCGATTACCTCGGAAATCTGCGCCGAGAAGTTCCAGAACGCGACGGAACACTACGATTACCTGATCGCAGTGCATGACGACCGCGACCACAAGCACGCCCACATAATCCTTAACCGCTACAGCAATGTCGCCAAGGGTGAGCTTTTCTACCTGTCGAAGGACCACCACTACAACTACGACGCCTTCCGGGAGGCCATGGTGGAGGTTGGCGAGCGGCATGGCGTGACCGTGGAGGCGACACGCAGGATCGAGCGTGGTGTCATGACGTGGCGGGCTCCTATCGAAGAAATTTACCGCGCCAAGGCCGAAGGCCGTGCTCCCGTCGAGGCGATGCGGACCGGCACTGCCCTTGCGATCGGGCAGCGCGCCGCGGCCGCCTCGGCCTCGACCATCGCCGATATGGCCGAAGCGGCAACCCAGTTTAAGCGATCCGCAGAGGCAGACCGCCTTATCCGAGCCGCCAGTGTCCTGCGAGCAGGGCAGGCACTCACCCACCACAACCCTGTTGCGACCGTTCAGGAGGTTGTCATGTCAGAACGCACCCTCGATTCCACAATCGACCGTTTCAACGCCGCTTACGACACCGCCGTGGACCGGATTTCCAGAATCGACGCAAAGGATCGTCCCGGCGCCCAGAAGGAGCTGGCGGAGATTCTAGCCCGGATCGAGCGCCTGCGTCCCTTGGGCGACAGGTCGCATGAACTGAACGAACGGGCCAGCGATGCCGGGGTTTACTCAGCAACCGCCAACAGGCCGGATACACGCGAAATCCTGGAAAGGGCCGAGGTGCAGGCCCGGGTTCAACACGCCCTGCAGGGCACCGGCATCCGTGCCGAAGAGGTCACCGAGCGGGTTGCGGTCAGGGCTGAGACCGTTGCCGTCGAAAGGGAATGGGAAACGGAGGACCTTCGGGCGATTGCGGCTGAAAAGGGTCTCGATCTGGAGCGGGACGAGGATCTGAACGAGGCGCTGCGGGAATTGTCCGCCGTTCAGGACCGGCTCGCGACGGTCCTGCGCGAGGAAAATGTCCGGCTGTCGGATGACGAGATCGAGCGCAGCCGACCGGACGTGTTCAGCGAAGGGGAACGGCAGGACTTCCGTCAGCTCGTCAGCCAGTTCCGCAGGACGGATTTCAGCTATCCGTATTCCGACGACCCGGCGATGCGCAGGGCAGGGCGGCAGGAGGTCGAGGACGCTCGGGTTGCCTTCGAGGGCTTCGCGCAGCGGTCGCGGCAACATGCCGAGCTGGCGACGATGGCATGGGAACAGGCGACCGACTTCATGCGGCCGCCCAGACATGCCGTTCCAGAAAACGCGCGGACGCTCCATGCCGGCGATATGGAGCTTGCCATGCGCGATCCGTCCGAGCGCCTTGGCCCGATCACCGAAGAGGCCCGCACTTTGGCCCGCTATCGTGCCGAAATGCCGGATGACGAGCTGAGGGAAGTGATTCAAGGCGAGATCAACCAGCTCCGTGCCAGAGGCGCGTCTAGGGCTCAAATCAGCGAGCGCAGCATCGAAATCGAGGACCGCATTCGCCAGACCTACGCCGAGCGTCGGCATCTTGAGCAGACCGCCCCGGAGTTGGTGGCGGTGATGCGCCAGGCCAGCAGTGGCAAGGTCGAACCCATGTCCGAAGCCGATCAGCAGCGCCTTGTCGATCAGATCGACGCGCGCCTGACGCCCGACGACATCAAGGAGCTTCAATCCGGCAATGTCGAGGTGCTGGACAGGATCACCGACAATCGGCTTCACCAGCTTGAGCTTGCGAAGAGCTATCTTCAGGCCAACAAGGCGACGGCCAGCGGCCCCGCCATGGATCGCGTTCTGGGCGAGATCGTGCGGCATCGCCATGGCGTCGAGCAGTTGCGCGACACCGATAGCAACCTGAAGCACTGACCGGGGGCATCATGTCGAAGTATCGCCCGCTGGCGGGCTTTCTAATCGTCGTCCTGACGTTCCTCAGCATCGGCTATGTGATCGCCAATTCCTACCTGATCGCCCGGATTTTCGGTTTCTCACAACTGTCCAACCCGGATTTCGGGTTCCTCGCGGGGAACTGGTCCGATCTGCGCCTGCACCGTCCCGACGATTTCAAGGCGTCCATGGTCATCATCGGCCTCGCCGGCGTTCTCGGCCTCTATGTCGGTGCCGTTCTGGCTGGCGAAGCATTGACCCGGTTCGGCCAGACGCGCTGGCAAACCTTTGCCGACCTGAAGGCCAACGGCTTCTTCGGGGCAGGGGGGCGATCCTTCGTCCTCGCCAAGACGACCCGGCCCGGGAAGGCAGGCAAGTATCTGGCTTCCGCCCAGTTTCCGCACTGTCTTGTCGTTGCACCCACCGGCCGCGGCAAAGGTGTCGGCTTCGTCATACCAAATCTTCTCCTCTACAAGGGATCGAGTGTCGTCCTGGACGTGAAGGGTGAGAACTTCCTGAACACGTCGCGCCACCGGAAAGGGCAGGGGGACAAGATCTTCCGCTTCGCGCCCAGCGATTGGGACCGGGCCACGCATCGCTACAACCCGCTCGATCGTATCGCCAGGATCGAGAACCCCAACCGGCAGCTCATGGAACTGCAACTGACCGCCAACCTGTTCCTTCAGGCAGACAATGATCGGGTCGCCGGCCTTCTGGACGGAGGTATCGACCTCTTCGTCGCGGCCGGGATGCTCGCGTTCGAGCGTGGCACGCCGACCTTGGGTGAAATCTACCGGATCGCGGCTTCGGGGGGCGACAAGCGGCAGGAATACCTGTTGCGGTCGGAGGAAGTCCGAAACCCTGCGGCAAAGCTGATCTTCGAGCGGCTGGCCTCCACCAACAACGATACGCTCACGTCCTACCTCTCGCTGCTGATGACCAGCGGTCTGAAAACCTGGTCGAACCCGGCGATAGACGCCGCGACCGCGGTTTCGGATTTCTCGTTCCGCGACATCCGGCGGATTCCACAGTCGATCTACCTCGTGGTGGAACCGGACATGATCAAGCCGCTTGCGCCGCTGATCCGCCTGTTCTTCTCCGACCTGATCGTATCCTTGCAGGCCAAGGAGCCCGCCAAGCATGAGCCGTGGCCGGTCATGATCCTTCTCGACGAGTTCGACCGTCTGGGGAAGATGCCCATCGTTGCCGAGAGCATAAAGACGCTGCGGGCCTATGGCGGTAACCTCGCCATCGTCACCCAGACGATCCCGGCGCTTGATGAAATCTACGGGGAGAACACGCGCCTCAGCTTGCAGGGTGGGGCAGGGGTCAAACTCTACCTCACCCCTTCTGAGGAAAAGACGGTCGAGGAGCTTTCCCGCGCCGTGGGCAAGACGACCAAGCGCGTGGTCACGAAATCGAGGTCGATCACGGCCAACCCGTTCAAGGGTCGCACCATTTCTGAACGCACCGAGGAAGTGTCTCTGCTGCCCGAAGATGAAGCCAGGCGCATGAGCCTTGAGGACGTGGTGCTTGTGGTGGATGCGCAGCACCCGATCCGGGCGAAGCGCATCGTCTATTATGAAGATCCCTATTTCAAGGCTCTGCACCAGGCGCAGACCGGCCCGCACCCTTATCCCCCCGAGCCCTCGCCGGAGATTGCCGAGTTGCGCCAGGAGGTCCACAAGCTGAAGGCCGCGCAGTTCCCGGCGTTCCCTATCGCCGACGAGGCCGGTCCTCAGCCAGAACCCGAGGCCGAAGCCCCGAAAAGTGCGCGCAGATCGCGTGGTCCGCTGCGCGGGGCATCCGGCGTCCGGCTGGAGAAGGGCCAGGTAGTCCAGGCCATGCTGGAGGCTTCCCCGGAAGGCCCGCAGGACGTTCCGTCGGATTCCGGCACCGCCTCGGCCGAGGTAGACGAAGAACAGATGATTTCCGAGATCGAGGCGGCTGCCGGCGACCTTGAGGCTTTGGTTGCGAAGTATGAGCCCGACACGCAACTCGATCTGTTCCAGCACGAGGCAACCGGCGTATAGGAGGGCAGGGCGCGCGCTGCGCGGTTGCCGTGCCCCTGATCGCCGCAGGTGTTCATCTTGGTGCGGCCATGGATTCGGCCTCGGTTCCGGTGCTCACGGGTATCCGAGGGGAACGGCTGGGAAACCGGGCATTGAAAATTATAGCGGATCGGGTATATAGCGAATATGAGATGGACTGTGGAGACCCTGGAGGTCGTAGACGCCGAGATCGCAGCACTTCCCCCGAAGCTACAGGCCCGGCTCCTGCGCTTGATGGAAATGGTGGAAAACGTGGGTTTGGACCGAATCCATGAGCCCCATGTCAAGCACCTCGAAGGCAAGCTCTGGGAGTTGCGGGCGAAGGCGGCCGAGGGGATCGCGCGAGGCATCTACGTCGCCGTGACGGGGCGGCGCGTCGTCGTTCTCCACGTCTTTGTGAAGAAAACACCCAAGACCCCGAAGCAGGCCCTGGAGCTTGCATGGGAGCGGATGAAACAGGTGGACCAATGACGAAGCTGGCTGATCTGAAGAAGAAGCTGATGGAGAACCCGGAGGTCCGGGAGGAATACGCCCGCGCCGATGCCGAGTTCACGCTGATCGAAACCATGATCCGAGCCCGGCTGGAAGCGAAACTAACGCAGGCCGAGCTGGCCGAGAGGATCGGCACCACGCAGTCGGCCATCGCGCGGCTGGAGGGTGGCCGGGTTTCGCCCTCGATTTCGACGCTGCGGCGCTACGCCGAGGCGACCGGCCACCAGCTCCGGGTCGGTTTCATCTGATCACTTTGAAAGCGTCCGATTGCGTGTGACCATGCGATTGATCGCCTGGCCGGCTTTCTGTGCGGTGCTGCCGGCTATCCTTCCCGCCACGGCGGCGGCAGGGGCAACCCCTCGGGATGCCTGTGCCTGGTGGACCTGGGTATTCGCTGCGCCCCTCCCAAACCTTAGCGCGGTCAGGGCGGCGGCGCTGGCGCCCGCCCTTGCCATGGAACCGAGCATAATCCCCTGACCCGCGAGGGCGCTCGCCGAAGCCATGGCAAGGTTGCCGGACAGGGAGCTGACCAGTATCGGCGTGACCGCCATCAGGCCCATCGACAGCAGGATCATGGCGAAGAAGGGGATGAGCTGGCCCATCGAGGTTGCGTCCTCGGGATCACCAAGCACAGCGGCAAGGTTTGTCGTCAAACCGATGATCGTGGAGAAGATGCCGGCGATGACCACCGGATACAGGGCATAGCTGACGGTGTTCGTCAGCCACCGATGGAAGTAGTCCTTGGTGACCTCGAACATCGAGGCGATCAGCATGATCGGCGCGATGGCGAACATGAAGCTCAGCATGATCTTGGTGAAGATCAGGATGCCGGCGCAAAGGGCGGCCAGCAGGCCCAGCATACCTGCACCAATGCCGCCGACCATCGCGCCGGTCATCCAGCCCATGTTGCTCGTCGCGGCGTTCAGATAGTTGGAAAATTCCGCGATGATCCCGTCGAAGGACTGGGCGAATGACATGAAGCCGCCCCCGCCCGGCGCCCCGCCGCTGACCGCCGCGATCAGCGCCGCCGCGATCCTGTTGAGTCCGTCGATCACGGCATTGGTCACGAGGTTGAACTGCGTCCAGTTGAACGCGAAGATGTTGATCAGCGACAGCTTCACCAGCAGCAGGACCGCGGTGCGGCCGTCCATCGACCGGACCTGAAGGACGAAGTTGATCAGGACCACTACGATAAGCACCGTCGCCAGGAGGATGAAGATCGTGCCCAAGGCCGCTGCCATAGCGCCGAACTGGCTTGAGGCCGTCGCGTTCAGGAAAGCCTCGGTCTGGGTCAGGAGCCATTCGACAAAGCCCATGGCTATCCCTGTGCTTCGAGGGTTTCGCAGAGGGCAAGCATGTCGCGCCGGAAGCGATTATAGTGCTGGTTGTATTCCCGGCCGATCCTCTGGTGCTCGAACATATCGAGACCGTGATAGCGTTCCTGATAGATCGCATCGGCCGCATCCCAGCTTGGGTAGCGGGTCTCGCAGGTGCAGCTTTGGGCCTCGACCACCGCCTCGGCCGCCATAGCGCGGTAAATCTGTTGCAGCAGCAGCGCCCGGTATCCTTCTCGGGCCGACAGGCCGAAGGTCCAGGCCGGAGTCGGATTCTCGACCCTGTGGCTGGCGCAGGTTTCGGCCCGTGCAGCCGGATCAGACATATCGGGCAGGGTCAGATCGAGTTGCTGACCCGCCGCGGCACTGCCCAGGCATCCGACCAATGCCGCCGTCATCTTCAGCATCTTCATGTCTGCCCCCTGTCAAATAGCGTGCAGCTTCGGGCGGCCCGCGGTGCCTTCGGCCTGGTCGCCCGGAAGGTAGAACTCTGCAATGCCGCGCTGTCCATCGGCCCGACCGGCCTGGATGATCACGTCGATCGACGCCTCGATATAGTCGATCATGTCGGCATAGGTCATGGGCACCTCCGTTTTCAGCGCCGCGATCGCCAGACGCTGAACAGCGAGCTGGGGGGTTTCCGCATGAAGGGTCGTCAGAGACCCGCCGTGGCCGGTATTGATGGCTTCGAGAAAGGTCAGCGCCTCACGCCCGCGGACTTCCCCGAGCACGATCCTGTCGGGGCGCAGCCGAAGCGTCGCGGTCAGCAGGCTATCTGCCGTTCTTTTTGGGTTCTCCCGGTCAGCCAGCAATGTGACCGTGTTCGGCTGAGGCGGAAGAAGCTCCGCGGCATCCTCGATGGTTACGATCCGCTCGACTGCGGGCACGAAGCTCAGGATCTTCCGGGCGGCGACCGTCTTACCCGTCGATGTTCCGCCGGCGATGATCATGTTCAGCTTGTGCGCGACACAGAACCGGATGGCTTGGTAGAGGTCGCCACCCTTCACGATTTCCCGTAGCTCTTTGTTCCGCTCGCGGCGCAAGGCTTCGAGAGAGCGTTGCTGCCCGTAGAGATACTTCAGCTCGATCTGGTCGAGGGGCAAGGTCGAGAAGAAGCGCAAGGATATTGCGACGCCGCCGCTGACCGCCGGAGGATGCACCACCTGCGCCCGGATCAGCCGCCCCCTGTATTCCACGCTGCATGAAATGATCGGATTGCTGTCGCTCAAGGTTGCCTTGGCCGAAGAAGCTATCCTGTGCGCCAGATCGCGGGCATCCTTCTCGGAAACCGTGCTGCGGGTATCCGCCATATGGGTCGCGCCACGGTGCTCGACCCATTTCCGCCCATCGGGGTTGATGCACAGCTCGATCAGGTCCTCGCGGCGAACATCGTCACCCAGCAGGTCGAGAGACGCTTCCAGCCAGCTCGCGCTCATCAGAAGATCTCCAGGTCGCGATCCACCATCACGGCGATCCGCGCACCCTGATCGACGCGGATGATCGGAGGCAGCCGCATGTATTCCGACATGATTGAGCCCGTCGTGTCTTGCAGGTCCTCTGTGACCCCGCGGGCGGTATCCCGCGTGGTCGTGTCGTCGATCTGCGCCGCGGCAATGGCCGGGCCGGCACCGATCAGCGAAACCAGAGCGGCCGATCCGAACCGGGCGCCGAACCGATTGTCCACCGCGCCCGTCGTGCCCGATCTGCCCAGAGCATCGGCACCATAGGCGCTCAGCTCGACCGACTGGTTGTCGGGCAGGATTATCCGGTCCCAGGCCACCGTCACGCGCTGCTGGCCTATAGCGATCCTGGCATTGTAGCGGCCGACAAGCTGCGATCCCCTCGGGATCAGAACCCGCGCCCCGTCATAGCTATGCACATCCTCGCTCACGATGGCCCGGACTGTGCCGGGGAGCGAGCTGTCCAGCGCCGTGGTCATGACCGCTTGGATGATCGTG
Source organism: Pseudogemmobacter humi (assembly GCF_900609055.1). Taxonomy (GTDB): domain Bacteria; phylum Pseudomonadota; class Alphaproteobacteria; order Rhodobacterales; family Rhodobacteraceae; genus Pseudogemmobacter; species Pseudogemmobacter humi. The sequence continues at coordinate 21,873 of NZ_UXAW01000142.1, forward strand.
CCCTGGACGACCGTATTCGACGGGTTGGCGATCACCACCGCCTGCGTCACGCGGGCGACGGCGGCCCCCTCCCGCACGAAGGCGTCATCGGGATGCAGACGGGCTTCCGCGGCGGGATCGCTGTCGGTTCCGCCGCTGCCATAAGCTATCATGGGCGACCGGATGCGGGCATCAAGGGCGGCGGCCTCGGCCTCGCGCCGCCTGCGCAACTCTTCGAGCCTCGCCTGCTCGGCTTCCCATTCGGGATCGACAGCAGAAGCCGCAGGGGCAGGCGGGGCGAGGCGGGCAAGGTCGAGTTCGCTTTGAAGGCGGCGCAGTTCGCGATCGCGCTCCTGCGCTTCGCGCTGCCGTTCACGCTCACGCTGTTCCGCGTCCCGTTGCAGTTGCGCTAACTGCTGGGAAAGAAGGTCGATCTGTTCTTGTGCGGCCCGTGCGGCGCTGTCATCGGTCGAAGGTGTGGCTGCCCTGATCGCCTCGATCTCCGCCCGCAACGCAGCAACAGTTTCCATCAGTGCGATTTCTGTCTCGCTCGGGCCTGTCGCCTGCGCAGGTTCGGACTGGACGGGAGCGGGAGCTGGTTCGGGCGGCCAGGCGGGAACCTGGCCAAACCCCGGGCCAGCTTGCTGAAACTCGTCTGGAACCGCAGTTGGCAAGGGAGGCTCGGCCCGGTCGCCATTCGAGAGGAGATATATCAGGCCACCGCCGATTCCGATTGCCGCTACACCGAGAATGGCCACCGCCGGCGAGGGCTTCGATCTGCCGCTCTGGACCGGCCCGCCTGAAATTTCTTCGAGGCGTTTGTTGAGGTTGATTTCTTCTTCGGTCACGAACTCACCTCCGGCAAAGCCTCGATGCAGACCACCCGGTCACCAAGCCTGAGCACCCATCGCCCGCTTACGCCCGAAACACGCATCACGCCGTCCTCATGTGGCATACTGTTGACCGATCTTTCCCGACCGTCGGCAAATCTGAAGATTGCGGGCATCGGGGCGTTCGGTGCGAAGCGGAAATAGGTATGCGTTCCGTCATCCCAGACAGAAACCGGAGTGATTTCGGTCTGATCGTTTGCGCCATAGCGGGTATTCGGGGCCGCGGCGGCAACGGCGGCGGCAGGCGTGGTGTGGCTTCCAGGATAGTTGAAACGGACCACATAATGCGTTGCGCCCGTGGTTTCATGAACGGTGAAGTAGTAGCTCCGCTGATTGGTATAGACGGTGATATTCGTGGAAACTCCGCGGGCAAGCGGCTTGATCGCAAAGGCCCGACCGCCCGGGACGGCATCGAAATCGAAGCCTTCCGTATCGCCGGCAATAATGGACCGGATCGTTTCGCCCGGACCAAACTCGACGCTGGTGACATGGGTCAGGCTGACATTGATTCGATAAACCTGCCCATCGACATAGGTTGCAACCCGGACACGCTGATCGTGCGGGCCGCGCGCCGGTGTCACCTCGGCGATTGCCATGCCGGTGAAAACGACGGTCGATACGGACAATATAAAGGCTCTGAAAATCATAGGTGCCCCAGAATCTCTCATTCCAGCCGATCCGACCGGATGGCGTATTCCCGGACGGTGAATCCAAATGGATTGCGCCAAACATCGTCGATCGAGCGCGCGGCTTCCGGGTTGAACTCAAAGAGCATTGTTGCGGTGAACAGCCCCGTGCTGTCTCCCCGATTGGAGGAAAGGCGCTTACGGAGCCTGATCTGCGCCCGATTGTTCGAGATCAGGGTGATGCTGAGGATTTCCACATCCATCTGGGCCTGGGGACCATAGAACGTCGGCGGGTAATTATCGTGACCGCTGGTCCAGAGCTGTCGCAACGATGCCGCGGCATTGCCGGCCGATTGCGCCAGCACACGCATGATGCGGGCATCATTGTCGAGCTGGTTGTAGGTCTCGCGATCAAGCACATAGCGATAGATGTTGGACTCGATCACCGCCGGACGCTCCAGAAGCGTTCTCGCACGCACATGGGCTTCCGGCAGGGCGAGGCCGGTTTCGGCATCAATGGCGACGACGACAGGAGGCGTGGGGACGGAGAGAATCGCCAGCGCCGCAGTCGTCAGGCAGGCAACAGCGCCGAAGGCGGCGCAGATGCCGGCGATCTTCTTCCATTGCCGCTCCCGGCGCAGGGCGCCGTAGACAAGCTCTTCCTCGATCACGTCATCCATGGAAGCCATGCTCTGAAACTCACTGAAGATCGGGGATCGTGAAATCCATGTAGCGGCGCTCTTCGGCGATGGTCGCGGCATCGAGGACGCCCCCCTGACCGGCCGCAAGGGTGGCGACGGATTGCAGTTCGAGCATTTGCAGGAGGATCACTCCCAGCTCGGCCGTGACCCGCGTGTTGAGATCGAGGCTTTCACGGAAGGTCTGCTGGTCCGGTATCGAAGCGACGAGGGTTTCGATCCGCTCATAGGACCGACCCGCGTTTTCATGCGATGTCTGACCGACGGCGGCGGTCATTGCGCCGGTCGTTGCGGCGAGGGCCGTCCGCTCGGCGCCGGCAACACCGCTGGCCGCCATGTTGCGGATCGTGTCCTCGTCAAAGCCTGCCCGGGCGAGAACGAGCTCCATCTGGGTTCTCATGCGGGGGCCGTTCGGCCCGATAAGCTCGCTCCAGTCGCCGTTCTGCACGTTCTGCACCAAGGCCAGGATGTCACCAAAATCCGCTTCGAGCAGGGCGTCCTGGTCGCCGCCCATGATGAGCCCGACCTGATCCCGCGCCTCCTGAAGGACGCGCACAATTTCCGTAAGCTGGGCATATTGTTCGTTCAGAACATCGAGCTGTTCGAGCAGGTTGTCGAATATATCGGTCTGGATGCCGAAATCTTCGAGAAGCTGTTGATATTGCGTAATTTGCTGCGCGATAGCCCGCGTGTCGATGGTCGGGACGCCCTGAGCCATTGCCGCTTGCGGAGCGAAGGCGACTGCAAGCCCCGCCGCACTTGCACAGACCGGCCAGGCGGAAAGGAACGCGGTTCTGATGAGATTTTTCATTCCATGCTCCGTAGGGTGAGGTTCATGAACTGCCGCTCGTGGGCGATTTCCATTGCAGCAGCGACCTGTTCCGCGCTGATCGTCTGAAGATCCGTAGCGCGCAGCCGCATCGTCATGGTCAGCAGCCGGGCAAGCTCGGCGCGTGCATAGCTGTTCAGCGCCATGGCTTCCTGCACGTCGGAGGCATGGCTGATCTGGCTGACGATCGCGTGCAGGCGCTCGGCCGACATGCGGGCCAGGACCATCGAATGCGCGCCATAGGCCATCGACGCATCCGCGGTCAGGCTGAGGTGTGAGCCCGCAGCAAGGATGGGCTCGATGGTTCCGAGGGCGTCCGGGCCGCCGACCGTGCGCAGATATTCGTTATATTTCTGCGGGATTACCTGAACATAGTGCTGGGTTTCGTTGAAGGGCGGGACGCCCCCATACCGTTGCACATTGCCCGGCCCGGCATTGTAGGCGGCGAGGGCATGGATCACGTTGCCCCCGAACATATTGAGCATCTGCGCGAGGTAGCGGGCACCGCCCTGCACTTGCAGATAGGGGCTTTCGTAGTAGGCGGGGTAGATTCCCAGATCGCCAGCCGTTCCGGGCATGATCTGGGTCAGGCCGAACGCCCCTACAGGGCTGCGGGCACCAATCTGAAAGCGGGACTCCTGCCAGATAAGCGCCTGGAGCAGGCAGCGCCATTGGACCAGAGTCAGCCCGGCACGACCGACACCGGGCAGGGAATGGGTTTCGGCAGCGACCCGAACGATCAGTTCTTCCACCGTGACATTGGCATCGCCGAAAAGACGTTCCGCGGCCGGGTTCGGATCGGTCGCGCCGTAGAGATCGCTGGCGGGCATCGGCCCGGCGTTCTCCAGAGAGCTGACCATACCGCTTGCGAAGGCGTTGCCGGACAAAGACCCGACGAGCCTTTCCAGCTCCGCGAGTTGTTGCCGTTCTATTTCGGCAATCTCGCGTTCGCGCTCAAGCCGATCCCCCTGAAGGTTGAGGTCCTGGTTGCGCTGTTCAAGGATCGCCATCAGCCTTGCGAATGATCCGGCATCGAAGGTCGGAACGCCTTGCGCGCTCGCGGTCGCGCCGGCTGCGAGCAAGGCGGCGAAGCTGATGCCCCTCAGCCAGGTTCTAGACATCCACGCCCCCCGCGGGACCGGCCAGGGGTGTGAAGATGCAGTCCGGGGTGGCCGTATCCGCTTCCACGAAAGCGACACGATGCTGCCAGCAATTCGCAGCGGGCTCACGATGTGCGGCGCAACCTGCCAGAAGCAGGAGCCCAGACATGATGAACGTGATACGGATCATTCCACTCTCCAGAAATCGGGGCGGGTGCGGTAGTCGGCACCGACCAGCTTTTCTCCGGCTTCCATCCCCCCGAGGATCGTCACCAGCTTGCCAAGGCCAGAAAGGTCCGCGTCGATGACCACGGCCCCCTGATCGTCGCGCAGCAGACCCAGCCGGGAGCCGGTCCCTGCCTCCAGCAGGATTCCCAGCTCCTTCTCGTTGAGAGAAAGCATGTCGTAGTCGCTGACCTTGGCGCGGGTGTTCGGCAGCAGGATCTGGGTGGGCACCGCCTCGATGATGGTCTTGCCCGTCCGGGTCCGGGCAAGCTGGCTCGCATACTGCGTGAGCATGAGAACCACCGCGTTCTGTTTCCGGGCGGTCACGAGCCAGTTGTTCAGCCGTTCCGCGAAATATTCGTTGTCCAGAGCCTTCCAGGCTTCATCGACCACGATCAGCGTTCGCCGGCGATCTTCGATCAGCCGCTCGACGCGACGAAACAGGTAGCTCAGGACCGCCATCCGCTCCTTGTCGCCTTCGGCATCCAGAATGCCCGTCAGATCGAAGCCGACGACATCACCCTCTAGGCTGAACGTGTCCTCGCGCGACATTCCGAAAATCCAGCCATACCGTCCGGTCTCGGTCCATTCTTGCAACCGCTGGTGCAGATCACCGCCATCGTCGGCCGAAACCATGAGTGAGGCGAACTGGTCCCATGTCTGTAGGTCGGGGTTCCGGGCCTCGGCGTTCTGGCGCACCACCTCCCTGATCCAGTTGGTCTGGATCGGGGACAGGGGCTTTTCGGGACGGGAGAGGATCGTCACCATCCAGTCGGCCAGCCATGCCTGGCCACGTTCATCGACTTCCGTCCTCAGGGGGTTCAAGCCGGTCTTTGCCCCTGCCTTCACGGAGGAATAGGAGCCGCCGAGGGCACGCAAGGCCATTTCCAGACCCTGCCGGTAATCGAAGGCAATGATCCGGGCGTCGAGCCGCCGGACCTGTGCCATCAGGAAGGCCGCAAGCACCGACTTGCCTGAGCCAGGCCGGCCTAACACGAGGGTATGGCCGCTGGAAGGTTCCTTGTCCGGGCTTCCCTTTTCGTGGAAGGAGAACCAATAGGCCGAGCGTTCGGGAGTCGGGAACATCGTCGCCGGCTCGCCCCACGGCAAATCCGTCGCGGTTTTGCCCATCCGCGCCCTGTGAAGCGCGGCCATGTCGGCAAAATTCCGGTTGGTGATCGCAGCGATCCGCGACCGCATGGGCGCAGCGCCAGGGTGCTGAGCGAAATAGTGGGTGCGCGCTGCGAACCTTTCGTTCACCAGCACGATCCCCTGCGACGAGCTGATATTGCGCACCTCGGACGACAGATCGGCCAGCTTTTCGAGCGTATCGGCGTAGATCGCCACGGTCATGTGATGATCCCCGAAGCTGAGCCGCCGCGACTCCAGGTCATCCAATGCCTCTGTAAGTTGCGCCAGCAGGGAGATCGCGCCGTCATCGGTCGAGCGCATCAGGCGTTGCTGGCGCTTGATCCGCTCAGCCATGATGTTCGAGTTCACCGGGACGAACGAATGGGAGATCACCATGTCCGTGGGGAGCGCCAGTTCATCCAGCATGTCGCAGGAGGTCCTGCCCGGGTAGTTCTTCACCGCGAAGATGGTGCCGAAGCGCCTGCCTGCCGGCCCTTCCGATATTTCATACTGGGAGCCGCGAAAGGTAACGCGGGTGTTGGCTACATCCTGGGACAGGAAACCAAGCGGCGAGCCCGGCAGGATGGGGCGCTCTTGTCCCGTGTTCAGGGCGCCGAGGAAGCCAAGCAGGTCGCCGGATCTGGCATCGAGGATGCGCGGGTTCTGATCGGCGAAGGTTGACCGGAGGAATCCAACCACCTCGCCAAGCTGCCGAAGCGCAAGCTCCGTCTCCTGCTGCATCCGTGCGAGGGACTTCTTCTGCGCCAATGGCACCTTCTTCAGGCCACTCGGCCTGCGCACGACGGTGACGGTCAGGGTGCGGTCGCGCAGGTTTGCGGTGTCGAGGGCGGCTTGCCAGCGCCGGTTAACAGCCGCAGCGAAGTCGTCCCCGGGCAGGGGCGAAAGGCCGTGGCTGATCGCCCGCGTGACCTTGTGGACGTAGTAGGAGAAGCCAGTTCCCGACTGCGCCAGGATCGAGGCGAAAATCCGCGCTGTCTTGTCGAGCACGTCATCTTCCGTCGTGAAGCTATTGATCCCCTCCAACCTGATGCACTGGAAAAGCTCGCCGCTCCTTGTGCGGATCGTGGTGTCGTTGACCAGGGCAACATAGGGCAGCATCAGGGCAAGCCGCGCTTCCCGATCCCACCACGTTGGCAGATAGTTGGTGGGGTCGAGCCCGGCAGAGCCCATCGCGTTCCTGTCAGGGCGCATAGCTATTGCCCTCGTGAATCTTGCGGTTTCGCGTCGGCGGCGTGTTCTGTAGCGTGGTCACAACCACGTCCAAAAACCGCTCGTCCCAATCGGCGGCTTTCCAAAGAGCAGGGTAGGCCGCGAGACACAGCACCGCGACAAGCCAGTGCTGCGTCCAAAGAAACAGGAGGGTAGAGCCGAACAGCCACACCATCGCATAGGAGATCGGCAGCCCGAATAATTTGGGCGGTCGGATCAAGCCAATGAATAGCTGCGTCTGTTCGGCCATGATCAGTTCCAGATCGCGGCGACAATCGTGGGGGCAGCCGCGATACCGGCAATGGCAACGACCACCCAAAGCGCCTGCATGAAATCGAGGCGGCCGAAAAGCCACATCAGGAACACACCGATCAAAGCCAGGGTGCCAATTACGAGACCGAGCGGACCCGTGATAACGTCAACGATCCCTTGCAGAAGCTGTTGAACGGGAGAAAGGTCGAGCGATTGCGCCATCGCCGGCGAAGCGGCGAATAGCGTCAGTATGACCGCAAAGGTCGCGAAACTACCGAGTTGCTGCCTGGACATTAGACGTCTCCTTTGAACCGGGAAAAAACGGCCATAACGCTCTGCACATGGCCTTGTGTTTCCGCATAAGGGGGGATGCCGCCGTGGCGCGTGACCGCCTCGGGGCCAGCGTTGTATGCGGCCAGCGCAAGTTCGGGACTTCCGAACTGCGCAAGCATCGCCAGAAGATACCGAGCCGAGCCGTCCAGGTTCTGACGCCAGTCGTGGGGATCGACCCCCAGATCGTTCGCGGTGGCCGGCATGAGTTGACCCAGCCCGATGGCGCCGGCGCTGCTAGCTGCGGCAGGGTCGTATCCGCTCTCGATTTCAATGTTCGCCCGGTAGAGCAGTGCCCATTCCAGTGTCGTCAGCCCTGCCTGCCGGACGCCCGGATGCTGCGCATAGCGCAGGGCTACGGCGTCGATCTCGGTCGAGATTTCCGGGTGGGCTGCGCGGGGGACATGGGGAAGCGCAGTGGGTTGCGCTGCGCCCTCATCCTCTCGATCTGTCCGGTTGAAGAGGAAGATTTCCCCGAGCGGGCTGCGCGTGGCGTCACCGTAGTGCCGGGCAAAGCCGCGTTGGGTCTCGGAACTGACAAGCGAGCCATCTTCTCGGAGGGTAAGAACCACGTCCGATGCGGCTGGACTCGCCAGACAGCCGCAAAGGAAAACGACGAAACTAGTCGTCGTTCTCCATTGAATCTGTCGGGTTTTCCGGGTTCGGGCTGCTGCCCGACAAGCTACATCGTGCCGTCTCGCCCTTGTCCATGGGAACAGTGATGGTCCGAATGCCCGTGCCGCGGAGGAAGCTCGCGAGCCCTGCCAAGGAAGTGTATTCCTTGTATTCGACGTTTTCTTCGCCTCGATACACACTTCGTGCAGCCCGAACCGTCACAACCGGGCGGCGCTTGTCGGGGGCTTCGGGGTCGATCAGGTAAAGTCGCCAGCGGCCGACCCAGACCCCCTTGCGCGGAAGTTCTGCTGTCTCCAGGCACTCGACCTCGATCATCCACCCGTCCGCTACCTGCCCCTTGGCGCGCTCCTCGGTCGTGTAACCTAAGGTGTCTATGTCCATTTTCTTCTCACAGTTCAGGCACGGCAGGCGCTTGGACTGTTCCCGACCCGGTTACTGACCGGGCGAGTCTGGGTCAAGCACGAATTGCACATTTACTAGTTTTTGTGCAGATAGATCGGGTGGGCGGGGCGGCGGGCACCGCTCTTATCCTTGGGTTTGCGGCATATTACGGAAGCTCCTATGTCAAACAAGTGCGTCTTGCCCCTCACCGCAGTCATCGCAATAGTTGCAACCGGAGCGGGTGCTTGCACCGCGCCCGAGCGGCCATGGCTGCCAACCGATCCGAACGACATGCGCGAGTTCGTCGACCTGCTTCAGGGCGACTACGAGCGATACTGGACTGATGTTGAGGGCTATATTCGCTGCCTTGATGCTGAACGCGCACGGGTGTTCGAGGAGGCGCGCGATGTATCGAATGAATACGGGCGCTTTCTCGATCAGACGCGCACAGAAAGAGAACGCAGGGCAAGCCAGTGAGTTCCGGGCCTGCCTCGTATCGGCGGTTTGCTGTTCGATTGGGCTGGATCGTTGCTTCGTATCCCCTGATCTCTGATCGGGGAGTTGAGAAGCCTCCAGACAGGACGACCGCTTACACCTTTGGGCCTGGCGGCCTTGGACATGCGTGTAAGCCTCCCCGACCACCGAGGTCGAGGAGTGCGGGTAACGGCTGCACTACATCGAGCCGCTGTCTGAAGGGGTTCTCACGCCCCGGATCGCGCATGTGGCGCGACCCGGTGACAGAATAGCAAAAGCATGGCCGTGTTCAAGCGCGGGTTGCCGAGGGCGCGGCGGGTTGAAGTGAACAGCAGTGCCCCCGTCTTTTTCGCCCTACCTTGTCGGCCTGCCGTTCACTACGGGAACAACGCCGCCGATAGGTGAATACAACCGGAGGAATTGGGTTGCCATTGCCGCCACAAATAACATCGACATGACGATAACGGCGGGGCCGACAATATAGCCGATCCCGACCTGCAATACTGTCCCGGCCAGCGCAGTTGCCGGCGCTGCAACCCTGAAGTTGCGGATTGCAACAGCCGTCCACATTGCCCCTGCCAGGCTCAAAAGACCGACGCCGAGAACGGTGCTTCCGAATGGAAGTGTCTCTTGTATCATTCCAAGTCCGAGCCATCCCGCGATACCACCGCCGCAAAGTGCGGTGATCGTTCGGCTGGTCAGGAAGCGTGCGCCACCCACTGCCCCAAGCAGCAGGTCGATCCCGAAGGCCGCTACGAAGAATAGCGCAATGAGGAGCAGGTTGATCAGGTGGATAGTCATGGAACGCTTCCTCGTCTGCTACAGCAGCGCACAAACCTTTGAGCGATAGTCAAGGTAATTCCTTGTCTGGCCGCAATCTTCATCTACCATCTGCCCGGGCTATGCCGCCCCGAGGCTTCCTCGCCCTCGTTGCGACCTATGGCGGCGCCTTCCCTCCCCTGCTTGTCCGCTGAGGATCGGTCCCCGAGGCTGTTCCTCCTCATGTCCTGAATGACCCGGCGATCGCCGCCACCGGAGCCCGGCACTTCTCTGCTAGACACTCCTGATTTACACATAGTATCTGTTATGTGCAATTCTACCAGAGGTGCAGTATGTTTGGTGCAAAGCTCAGAGCTGCGGGAGCAACGGCGATGATGTTCGCGGTCGCGGCCGCTGCCTCGCTCACGCCGCAGCGTGCGGAAGCCTATCCTATTGATTGCGCCATCCTTCTCTGCTTGGCCGGTGGATGGCCCGCATCCGCGGAGTGTTCCCGTGCCCGTGCAGAGTTTGTGCGGCGGATCACGCCCTGGCCGGTCGAACCGCCGCTACAAATCTGGCGCTGCCCCATGCACACCACGGCGGGACTGGACGATGCGCTTGGCGGAACACAGGGCGCCATGACCAGGCTCGTCGCCGCGATCAGCCGTGCCAATCCGCAGCAGGGGCTTGAACAATCGGTTCCCGAAGTTGCCCCCGCTGTTCTTCACGCAGTGGATCGCGAAGCGCTTCTCGGCGCCATCCTGCACCAGGTGCAGGTCGAAGGTGACGCAGCCGACATCGACATCAGTGGTCCCGAGTTCGATTTCGTGCGTTCGATCCGCGTCTGGCATGTGGTCGCCTCTCAGCACCAGGGCCGAGACGACTGCATCCACAGCGACGGCACTCGGCTGGGTCAATACACGACACAGGGCCAGTATCACTGGCAAAGGTCGCATGTCGGCACCCTGCCACCGGCCTTTGGGCACAACCCGACGGGATGGTGCTCATCCTACCGCTACCGGGCTGTGTTCGTGGACTGGCGCGATCACGAGGGCAACTATGGCTATGAAAGGGTTGACTACTGAGGTCCAGAGCTAGGGGCTGACCCGTGCATATGGGTCCCTATTCGTTGTCCGATACGACAGTTTGTGCCATTACAAGGGTCATGCCACCGCAGAATCGCGGGGGCAGATTCGCGGGCCACGATCAACGAGCCCGTCGAGAGAACCACAGAGAGCAGAGGAACACGACCGACTACAAATGAAAACCCCCGCGTGGCGGCAACCAACACGGGGGGGGTTTTAGGGCCTAGGGACGGCAATCCCGAGAAGCACTGACGATCTAGTGCCGGTTCTAACACCCTCTCCCGAATCAGAGCAAGTAAAAAACGCACCTGTGCGAACGGAAAAATCTTGCCGGTTGTCAGCCACTTCGACAACGAAGTGAGGAACAGGCATGAGCATTGCAGCAGCGCGCCAGCGCGTAGAGAACACATATCCAACCCTTCCGGGCCGCTTCCAAAGGTCTGATGTGGAACGGGTTCTGACCTCCATCTGCCCCAGACTGGGCTTGTCCAGCGGCCAGCTTCGGGCCTTGCTGATCATGATGCAGGCCACCAGGCCCTCGGATTGGACCAGCCCCGGCGTCGATGCGATCTGCTACCTGCGGCAGATGCAGGTCGCCGAACGGTTGGGGATCACCCCAAGGGCCGTTCGGAAGCACGAGATCAGCCTTGAGCGGAAGCGCCTGATCGACCGCAACCTCGCGGCCGACGGCAGCCGCGGTCGGTTTGCAGACGGTGAGCTGATCCAGGGCATCAGTTTCGCGCCGCTCATCGAGCGGTTTCCCGAGTTTCTTGATCTCCTTGAAGATCAGGAGGCGGAGCTGCGGACTTGCCTCGTTCTGCGGCGGAAGCTTTCGGCGGCGAAGCGGCAGCTCACCCGGGCGGTTTCAAGCCTCGTGGAGGCGGCCCCCGAGCATCCGGCCATCGTGGATCTGCTGATCGTTCTGCAGGGAGCGCCGCGTCGCTACGAAGGGCTATCCTCGGCGGCTTTGCAGGCCGCATTCGAGCTTGTGGATAACGCGGCCCGAGATGCCCTCTATCATCTGAATTTTGATGATGATTCTACCGGCGATGCGGAACCTGAGTTCCGGCCTCATATACAAGATACAACGGATGAAAACCTTGAATCTTGTAGCGGCTCCGAGCATTGCTTAGAATACAAGGATCGCAGGTTCGAGCGTGGTTTCAAGCCCGGATACCTCGAAACCTTCACCCCCAAGCAGCTCTACTCGATGGCCGGCGAGGACTTCCGCATGTATCTCGACGGCAACCGGCGTGATCATCACCCGCTCACGGAACACGATTTCATCCAGGCCGCTTCCGATCTTCTCCGCGATCTCGGTATTCACCCGACTGCTTGGGCGGAAGCGGTCGATGTGATGGGCGAGCTGGCGGCAGCCCTGTGTGTTCTTGTGATCGACGCCAACCGGAACCGCCCGGAGAAGCCGGTTCGGCAGCCCGGCGCAATGCTGCGGGCCATGACGCGGCTGGCCGATACCGGGCGGTTGAACCTGCATGGTTCGCTCATCGGCCTGAAGCAGAGGATGTGGTTACAAGATGAGTGACGAAGAGACCGGTCAAAACCGCATATGAACACCCGCGGACAGCGAGCCGGGCGATGGCCGGCTGTTATCTACTCGCTGGGGGGGTTCATCGGTGCAGTTCGACCCTGGGGCCTTCTACCCCGCCCAAGCAGCCGTGGCGAGGAAACCTTGCGCTCGCTCTATCTGCCCCGGGGATGAAGGTTCTGGAAGCCTGGGGCCTTGCCGAGCAGGACGGGCTGAACCTGATCAGATCCCTGATCGGTCTGAAGCAGCGCGCGATGGCCAATTCTGGGGAGCGATGAAATCTAAGCGGTTGTGCGCCGGATTCGGTTTCGGAGCAACGGTGCTGAAGGACGGCTTGCGGGAATCATCTGCCCTGGCCACGCTAAGATTCGGTATCTGGAACAGAAACTTGAGGCGCGCGGCTGCGGAGGATTTCCATCATGGTCCCGGCTATCTTTTCAAAGCTCTCTCTGCGAAGGCTGCCCTCCCTGAAGATCAGGCCGATCGTCCGGTCGGGTGCAGTTCCGGCCAGCGGTCGAGCAACTACCAGCTTCTCCCGTTCGACTTCGGATCGGACGTAGAGGGCGGGTAACAAGGAAATCCCCATGCCCATGGCAACCATCTGGCGCAATGTGTCGAGGCTCGTCCCTTCGTAATCATAGGAGAGCGATGCGCCGACATCCTCGCAAAGCTGGCTGACCTGTTCCGACAGCTTGTGTCCTCTCTCCATCGTCAGGATCGTTTCGCCCTTGAGGTCAGCTCTGTTGATCTCCTGCTGCGAGGCAAGGGGATGGTCGTACGGTAGCACGACCAGAAACGGCTCCGTAAAGAGCTGGACCCACAGAAAATCCCTGCGAAGCACCGGGACAGGGCAGATCAGAATGTCATGGCGCCCATCATCTAGGTGATTCATGAGCACATCGGGCAATTCTTCCCGGATGTAGAACCGCAGTTCGGGATAGCGGGCCCTGAACTCGGGCACCACCAATGGCAGAAGGTAGGCGCCGAGCGTGTGGACCACTCCGACCCGTATCGTGCCGCCCAGCCCTGAACCCTGTGTTCTGGCCAGCGCGTAAATATCCTCGATCTCGCTCAGGATGACCCGCGCCTTCTTGGAAACTTCTTCGCCCAGATGTGTCATCACGACACGGGCGCGATTGCGCTCGACCAGCTTCGCGCCGACGCGGCGTTCCAAGTCCTTGAACTGCATACTCAGGGTGGGCTGCGTCACGTTGGTTATCGCCGCTGCCCGGCTGAAGCTCAACGTATCCGCGAGGGCCACAAGGTAGCGGAGTTGCTGGATCGAAGGCATGGCTTCCCTCTCTTATAGATCGCCTCTATGATGAGTCCACAATTTTCCGATTTTATCAACAGGTCCTTTTCTGGCATGATGATGGCCTAGACCAGCATCGCGGGTTCGGGAGGGGAGATTCTGAAACCTTTACTTCTGAATATGTCGGCCAGCATGGCGCCGCCCGGCGGACTACTTGCGGCAGGGCTAGCTGACGAGCACCAAGCCGGGATCGAGACCATGAAGCTCGACCCTGCCCGTCCCTTGCCGTTCGAGGAAATCCTGGAGCGGGTATCCGCCCTGAAGCCCGACATAACCATCATCGACTGGCCCAAGGCGGATGGCATCCTTGCGCGCCGGAAGCGAAATCACGCGATCTCCCTGCTTTCAAAGCGTATCGATTGCCCCCTTGCCGTCGTCCACGAAAAGTCCGGGTCCGAGTTCGGCGCGGTGCTGGCTGCCCTCGACCCGGACCCGACGGATGAAATCGCTCTGCACTTGTCCCGCGAGGTCTTGCGGTTCTCGGCGGCGCTGGCCGCGACGCTTGGCCTGCCGCTCGATCTGGTGAACGTTTGGCGGCTTCCCGAGGAACATATTCTGCGCTCCCCCCGCGTGAACGAACATCAGGAAGTGGTCAACCGCATGGTTGAATTGGAGCGCCAAAGAAGCCTCTCACGTTTGAACGATTTCATCGACGCGCATCTGCCGCCCGGCGGCTATCGCAACCTGATCCACAGGAAAGGTGGAACCACCCATCAGCTCTGCGACGTCACCCTTTCCAAGCAGGACAGCATCCTGGTGCTGGGATCGCGGGGACGGGAGGGCCTTGCCGGGTTCATTCTCGGGGATCGTGCAGAGAGGGTCATCGACAGCGCAAATAGTGCGGTCGTGGTGGTGAAATCGCCGACCGGGCCCGGGACGGTCAACGAACAAAGGGCGGCCTGATCCCTCCATGACGGCCCCCACCATGTCGAAAGACGCCGGCGAACGGCCCGGCTTTGCTTCGTTGATTCCGGCACTCCTTGCCGCAGCTCTGTTCGCTGCGTTGTCCTGCGCTGTTCCGCCGGTACTAGGCGGCACTCCCCTTCGCTGGAGTTACGATTGGATACCCTCCCTCGGTATCGGGCTGGTCTTCGCGATCGACGGGCTGAGCCTGATCTTCTCGCTTCTGATCAGCGGCATAGGGGCGCTGGTGATGCTCTACGCCCGCAGCTACATGGCCGGGCATCCGCATTTCGCGCGCTTCTTCTGGTTCCTGACAGCCTTCATGCTGTCGATGCTGGGACTGGTGCTGGCGGCGGATCTGATCGCGATCTTTGTGTTCTGGGAGCTGACCAGCATCACTTCCTATCTTCTGATCGGCTTCGGCCACGACAAGGCCGAAGCGCGCCGCTCGGCCCTGCAGGCCATGCTGGTCACGGCGGCGGGCGGGCTGGCGCTGCTGGCGGGGTTCGTCCTGATGGGAACCGCCTCGGGCAGCTATGACCTGACGCAGATTCTGGCGGGCGAGGGGCTACAGGGCCATGCGCTCTACATGCCGATCCTCGTGCTGGTGCTGCTCGGCGCCTTCACCAAATCGGCGCAGTTCCCGTTCCATTTCTGGCTTCCCAACGCGATGTCGGCGCCGACGCCGGTTTCCGCCTATCTGCATTCCGCGACCATGGTGAAGGCCGGGGTCTATCTGCTGGCCCGGCTGCATCCCGCTCTGGGCGACACCGCCGCCTGGACAGGCACCCTGACCGCGGCCGGGTTGGTGACGGCGGTGATTGCCTCGATCTTCGCCCTGCGGCAGACCGACCTGAAACAGGCGCTGGCCTATACCACGTTGATGGCGCTCGGCACGATCACGCTGTTTCTGGCGGGCAGCTCGCCCTATGCGCTGACGGCTGCGATCAGCTTCCTGATCGTCCATTCGCTTTACAAGGCCGCGCTGTTCCTGGTGGTCGGCGCCATCGACCACGGCACCGGCACCCGCGATGTAGCCCTGCTGGGCGGCCTGCGCCGGGTGATGCCGGTGACGGCGCTGGCGGCGGCGCTGGCCGGGGCCTCGATGGCGGGCCTGCCGCCGATGATCGGCTGGATTGGGAAGGAATTGCTCTATGCCGGTTCCGCGACGCTGGCGCCATCGGTGCTGGTGATGGTGGGCGTGCTGGCAGCCAATGCGCTGATGTTCGCAGTGGCGGGCATGGTCGCGCTGCGTCCCTTCTGGGGACCGGAGGGCAAGCCGCCGCACGAGCCGCACGAGGCGGGATGGCAGATGCTGGCCGGGCCGCTGGTTCTGGGGCTGCTTGGGCTGATCTTCGGCCTCGGGGCGGGACTGGTGCAGCCATTTGTCGATGCGGCCGTGACCGGCAGCCTGGGCCAGCCGCGCGCGGCTGGCCTGCATCTTTGGGCTGGGATCAACCTGCCGTTCTTCCTCAGCCTGGCCACATTCGCACTCGGCACCCTGATCTATCTTGCGCGCGAGAGGTTGCGCGGCGGGATTTCCGCCACGCTTGACCGCTTGCCCGGCTTCGATCCGGGCTGGGACAAGCTGCTGGACGGCTTTCGCGCCTTTGCTGGCTGGCAGGCGCGGATCATCCAGACCGGGCGGCTCACGCAATACCTGGCGGCCACCTTCGTCGTGCTGGCGCTGACGCTCGGCGGCACGCTGATCGTGACCCGGCCTGTGCTGGTGCCGGATACCTCCGCGCCGCTGCTGGTCTGGGTGATCGCGGGCTTCACCGTCGCAGGGGCGGCGCTGGCGCTGAACCCCCATTCCCGCATCGCCAATATCGGCGGCATAGGCACCGTGGGCATCGGGGTCGCGCTGATCTTCATCATCTTCGGGGCGCCCGATGTCGCGACGACACAGTTGATGGTGGAAACCCTGTCGGCGGTTCTGTTCGGCATCGCCATGCTGCGCCTGCCGGGGATCATCGAGCGCCGGACCGGGGCGCAACAGATGCGCCATGCGGTCATCGCCGGTGCGGTCGGCCTGTGCATGACCCTGACGGTTTTGGCCATCGTCTCGCATCCGCTGGATCGTCATATCACCGCCTATTTCGAGGAAAGCTCCTATGCCTTGGCGCATGGGCTCAACATCGTGAACGTGATCCTGGTGGACTTCCGGGCCTTCGACACCTTCGGCGAACTGACCGTGGTGTTTCTCGCCTCGATCGGGGCCTACGCCGTGCTCAAGCGCCGCGCAGGGAGGGCTCGCAAATGAAATCCCTGATCCTGACCACCGGCGCGCGGCTGCTGATCGCGCTGTTCCTGGTCTTTTCGCTCTACGTCCTGCTGCGCGGACACAACGCGCCCGGCGGCGGCTTTATTGGCGGGCTGATCGCGGCCTGCGGCTTCGCCATTCACGCTTTCGCCAGCGGCGTGGCCGAGGCGCGGCGCGCGCTGCATGTCGATCCGCGCACCATCGGCACGCTCGGACTTGCCTGCGCCCTGATCGCCGGGCTGATGGCGCTGCCGCTCGGCGCCGAACCTTTCGCCGGGATCTGGGGAGAGATCGCCGACTACAAAATATCCAGCGTCCTGCTCTTCGACATCGGCGTCTACCTGGCGGTGGTGGGTGGCATCCTGACCCTGATCTTCGCGCTTGAGGAGACGCTTTGATGGAAACCGTCGTTGCGCTTCTGTCGGGCCTGCTGACCGCCGCCGCGGTCTGGCTGATGCTGTCGGGCAATCTCCTGCGCTTTCTGTTCGGCCTGCTTCTGCTGTCGAACGCGGTGAACCTCGCGATCTTCGCCGCCGGGCGGCTGACCGAGGGCGCACCGCCCTTGCTGGGGGCGGATGGTGCGCTTCCGGGACATGAAATGGCCAACTCCCTGCCGCAGGCGCTGCTGCTGACAGCCATCGTCATAGGCTTCGGTCTGTTTGCCTTTGCCCTTGGGCTGACGATCCGCGCCTATCGGAGCTTCGGCCATCTGGAAATCGACCGGATGCGCCTGGCTGAGCCCGAAGAGGGCGAGAAATGAGCTGGACGCTTGCCCTGCCGATCCTCGTCCCGTTCGTGACGGCGGCGCTGGCCTTCCTCTTGCGCAACCGGCGCGGGTCGGGCTGGATTTCGGTCGCCGGCGCGGTCGTGTCACTGGTGCTGGCGATCCGGCTTCTTCTGGCTGTCCTGGAGCACGGGGTCGTTGCCACGCAGATGAGCGCATGGGCCGCGCCTTTCGGCATCACGCTCGTCGCCGACTATTTGGGCGCGGCGATGGTGCTGATCACCGCGATCATCGGCCTGGCCGTCGCGGTCTGGGCCATGGCCGAGGTGGGGCAGACCTCCGCTCGCCTCGGCTGGCACGGACTGTTCCAGACGCTGATCGGCGGGGTGACCGGGGCCTTCCTGACCGGAGACCTCTTCAACCTCTATGTCTGGTTCGAGGTGTTGCTGATTTCGTCTTTCGTCCTGCTGGTGATTGGCGGGCGGAAGAAGGCCATCGACGGCGCGGTGAAATACGTCACGCTGAACCTGATCTCGACGGTGCTGTTTCTATGTGCGGCAGGGCTGACCTATGGCGCGACCGGCACACTGAACATGGCCGATCTGCGCGCCGCGGTTTCGGCGCATCCCGATCAGGGCCTGATGACCGTGATCGCCATGATGTTCATGATCGGCTTCGGCCTGAAGGCCGCGGTCTTTCCACTGTTCTTCTGGCTGCCCGCCTCCTACCACACACCGCATTACGCGGTCTCTGCGGTGTTCGCCGGGCTGCTGACAAAGGTGGGCGTCTATGCGCTGATCCGGGTGTTCACCCTGATCTTCGTCGGCGACCAGGGCTATACGCATGAAATCCTGCTCTGGGTCGCCTGCCTGACCATGCTGACCGGGGTTCTGGGTGCGGCGGCGCAGTCGGATTTCCGCAAGATCCTGTCGTTCCACATCATCAGCCAGATCGGCTACATGGTTCTGGGCCTGGCGCTGATGACGCCGCTCGCGGTGATGGGGGGCGTCTTCTACCTGCTGCACCATATTATCGTGAAGGCGAACCTGTTTCTGATCGCGGGTGTCTCGCGCCGGCTGACCGGCAGTTCGGACCTCTACGTCATCGGTGGGCTCTACCGTTCCGCGCCGCTTCTGGCGGCGCTGTTCCTGATCCCGGCCTTCTCGCTGGCGGGCTTCCCGCCCCTGTCGGGCTTCTGGGCGAAGTATGTGCTGGTCAAGGCATCGCTCGATCTGGGGCAAGGGCTGGTGGCTTTCGTCGCGCTGCTGACCGGCCTGCTGACGATCTACTCAATGACGAAGATCTGGGCCGAGGCGTTCTGGAAGGCCCACCCCGATCAGCGCCAGCCCGCGCTGTCGGCCATTCCCACACGCGCGCGCTGGCTCCTGCTGTCTCCGATCATCGCCCTGGCGGCGATGACGGTGCTGATCGGTCTCATCCCCGAACCCTTCGTCACCTTCGCCACCACCGGGGCGGAACAGCTCCTGGACCCCTCGGCCTATATCGCCACCGTGCTAGGGGGGGACGCTCCATGACCTACCTCGCCATGAACGTCCTGCTGGCCGTGGTCTGGGGCGCACTCTGGGGCAGCTTGGCGCCTATCGACCTGGCGGGCGGATTTCTGTTTGGCTTCGCATCCCTCTGGTTCGGGCGGCTGCTCGTCGGTCGCGATGAAGATGCGCGATACTTCCGTGCCTTGCCGCAGGCCGCGGTGCTGCTGGTCTATTTCATCAAGGAGTTGGTCAAGTCCTGCCTGATGGTGGCCCGCGACTGCATCGCGCGGGAACCCGGGCTGCATCCGGCCATCGTGAGGATGCCCATCGGCCCGAAGAGCGATCTGGAGATATTCATCCTCGCCAACCTGATCACCCTGACGCCCGGGACTCTTACGCTGGACGTGGCCGAGGACAGGAGCTTCCTGGTCATCCATTCGATCTACGCCGAAGATGCCGCGGCGCTGGTGGCCGATCTGAAATCCGGCATGGAACATCGTGTCAGGGAGGTATTCCGCTGATGACTACGACAGATTTTCTTGGCTATTGCCTGAACATCGGCCTTGCCCTGATCGCGTTTGCGATCGTGGTAGGGTTCATCCGGCTCTGGTGGGGGCCTACCCTCTCCGACCGGGTGGTGGCGCTCGACATGATGACTTCGGCGATCATCGGCTTCTGTGGCCTGTTCGCGGTCCGGGCGCAGGTCGAAGGCTATCTGGACATCGCGGTTGCGCTGGCGCTGGTCAGTTTCGTCTCGGTCGTGTCCCTGGCGCGCTACGCCGAACGTCTTGCCCGCAGGAGCGACAACGATGATTGAAGTGATCACCGGCTTTCTTGCCCTGTTTGCGGGTGGTTTCGCACTGGTCGCGGCCGTGGGCGTGCTGCGCTTTCCCGATGCCCTGACCAGGATGCACGCATCATCGAAGGTTGCCTCGTTCGCCGGTGCGCTTGCGCTGCTGGCGGCGGCGGTGGACATCGGCACGGTCAGCGCGGTGACGCGCGCGATCTTTGCCATTTTCTTCATCATGCTTACCGCCCCGATCGGCGCTCATCTTCTCGGGCGCGCTGCCGCATGGCGCCGCAAGCTGGGTAAGGAGTGACGCTGCGCGCAGGTGTGGCGTCCTGTAACCGACCGGAGGGAGCTTTCATGCGGATCGTGATCTGTGGTGCCGGTCAAGTCGGCACCACCATTGCTCGCCATCTGGCCACGCGGGGCGACAATGTGACCGTCATCGACGAGAACGCGGATCGCGCCCGGCGGATTGGCGAAAGCTACGACGTTCGCGCGATCCTGGGCCACGCTTCGCATCCCGAGGTTCTGCGTCGCGCAGGCGCACAGGACGCCGACATGCTGATCGCCGTCACCCGTTCCGACGATGTGAACATGGTGGCCTGTCAGGTGGCCTATTCGTTGTTCTCGGTGAAGCGGCGGGTTGCGCGGTTGCGCCATGCCGGGTTTTTGGAACGCGATGGTTCGGGACTGTTTGCTGCCGAGCATATGCCGATCGACGTGCTGATCTCGCCCGAGATTGAGATCGCGGAAAGCATCGCACGCCGTCTGCGAACACCGGGCGCATTCGAAGTGGCGCCCTTTGCGGAGGGCAAGGTGGCGCTGCTGGGCATCCATGTCGAGGATTCCCGTGCTCCGCTGGCGGGTGAGCGGCTGTCCGAGGTGCAATCCCGCCCCGAGGCGGTGGCGATGATTCCGGTTGCTGTCCGGCGCAAGGGACGGATCTTCGAGCCTGGCGCCGACTACCGATTTGAGGTCGGAGACGACCTTTACGTCCTGGCCGAGGCCGAGCGGCTGGCAGAGGTGCAGCAAGCCTTCGGCCACCGCGAGCGCCGGGCTCGGCAGATCGTCATCGCAGGGGCAGGAAACATCGGCGTGCATCTGGTGCATCGGGTCCGCAGCACTCTGCCCGGATGCGACATAAAACTGATCGAGATTGACCGCGCCCGCGCCGAGAAGGTTGCGGGAGAGCTTGGCGATATCGCTCTGGTCCTGAACGGCGATGCACTGGAACAGGAATTGCTGGAGGAAGGACAGCTCGGGCTGGCCGATACGATGGTGACGGTCACCAATGACGACGAGACCAATATCTTCTCTGCTGTGCTGGCCAAGCAGGCTGGCTGCAAGCGGGCCATCGCCCTGATCGAGAAAGGCTCCTATCAGCGCCTGATCCCGACTCTTGGTATTGATTCTGTCCTGGACCCGAGTTCGGCCACCATCGCCACCGTGCTGCGGCACATGCGGGGCGGGGCTATTGTCGGCGCCCATGACATCGGCGAGGGCTTTGGCGAGGTGGTCGAGGTCGGCGTGTCGGCAGGAAGCACGATCGAGGGCCGATCCGGTGACGACCTTCATGGCGAGGGCGTCCGGCTTCTCGCGCTCATCCGGGGAAGGAAGATGTTCGCCGAGTTGGCCGGGCAGAGTCTGCGGGCCGGGGACAGGGTGCTGTTCCTTGTCGCGAAGGGTCATTGGCCCGCGGCGGAAAAGCTCTTCGGATGATGGCGGGGCGAAAATAGCCGTGAAACAGGTCAGACCTCGCAAGACGGCCAGCCGCATCCTGTCACGGCAAGGGCTCCGCCCGGTCCTTTTTCTGCAAGGCACGATGCTGCTTGCTTCGGCGCTGATGATGCTGCCGCCGATGTTGGTTGACCTCTGGTATCGCAATGCGGACTGGCTGGCCTTCGCACTCGCAGGGGCAATCTCGCTTCTGGGTGGCGGGTTGCTGGTCTGGCGTAATGCCGGAGGGCTGCGGCACGGGCTAACGCTGAGGCAGGCATTTTTGCTGACGCCCACCAGTTGGATCGCGGTTGCGGGTGTCGGTGCGCTGCCGTTCTGGCTGGCGGAATATGGTTCGGTCAGCGGGAATCTGGCGAATGCGGTGTTCGAATCTGTTTCGGGCATCACCGCAACCGGGGCCACGGTGATGTCCGGCCTCGACCACGCGCCCCCGGGGATGCTGCTGTGGCGTGCTATCCTGCAATGGATGGGCGGAATCGGGATCATTGCCTCTGCCATCGCCATCCTGCCTGCGCTCGGGATCGGGGGGATGCAGCTTTTCCGCACGGAATCCTCTGATCGGTCGGAAAAGGCTCTGCCGCGCGTGCGGCAGGTCGTTCTCGTGATTGGCCTGACCTATTTGGGGCTTACCATTCTTGCCGCATTGAGCTTCTGGCTTCTGGGAATGCAGCCTTTCGATGCGGCGGCTCATGCGATGACCACGGTATCGACGGGCGGGTTCTCCACGTCCGACAGATCCTTCGGCGCCTGGGAAGCCAATGGCATCCAATGGGTCGCAACGGCTTTCATGCTCGCGGGTGCCGTGCCCTTCGTCCTTTATGTGCGGATGCTTGCCGGGGACGCGAAAGCCCTGTGGGACAGCCAGGTGCGCACCATGCTGACGATGCTCAGCGTCGTCGCCATCGCGTTGGGAGCCTGGCTTTTCCTTTCCGGGCAATACGGGCTCGAACACGCCTTTCGCCATGCCGCCTTCAACGTGGTCTCGGTCGTGACGACCACCGGATTCGCCAGCCAGGACTATTCCCTGTGGGGGAACGGCGTTGTCGGGCTGTTCTTCATCCTGACCTTCGTGGGCGGATGCACCGGCTCGACTTCGGGCGGGATCAAGATCTTCCGCTTCGAAATCCTGGCAATCATGCTACGGGGCCATTTCCGACGGCTTCTCAACCCCAACGGCGTGTTCCCCAGGACTTACGCCGGGCGTCAGGTCGAGGACGGGGTGATCAACTCGGTCGTCGCATTTATGGCAGTGTTCTTCATATGTTACGGCGTGTTGACGATCTGCCTGATGGCTTTTGGTCTGGATTTCATGACCAGCGCCAGCGGCGCGGCGACGGCGCTGGCGAATGTCGGTCCGGGCCTCGGTGTCGAGATCGGCCCGGTCGGCAATTTCGAGGCGATCCCCGCAGGGGCGAAGTGGCTGCTTTCAGCTGCCATGCTTCTGGGTAGGCTTGAGCTGTTCACAATCCTAATCCTGTTTTTGCCGCGCTTCTGGCGCGAATAGCGTGGAGCTTCGCAAGGCAAGTTGATACCGGCCGCGTTCGACCGGGCAGGCGTGGTTCGCGCCTGCCCGGTCGTCATTCTGTCCTCAAACTGTGGTCCGCCCGCTATCCGTCTGACCAGCGTTCCGCGCGAGTTGGAGCTGGATCAGCTTCAGTTCACGCAGCAGCCGGTTGGCCTGGAAGGAAGGCCAGACCATCATCTTCAGCATGAGGCCCATCAGAAGCAGCACGGTGGCCGGCAACCCCCATCTCAACTGGCTTACAGGGTCGCCGGCCGCGAAGAACATCCATGCCGTCCATATGCCGGTGAGAAAGAACACCGTCTGCACCACCATGAGCACGGCGTTCACCCATCCGGTGCTGCCACCGAAAATCCCCGACATCTGGTTGAAGAAGCCGGGTTCCTCGCCGATCCGCCGCAGCAGTTCGCGCTCTTCTTCCCCGATGGCTTCGTCGATCATCTTGTCCAGCTCTTTCATTGTCGATCCTCTTCAAGCGTTGCGCGCAGTTTTTGCCGGGCGTGCATCAGGCGCGTCTTCACGGTGCCCGCCGGAACGTCGAGTGCCACCGCCACCTCCGCAATGCTCAGATCCTCCAAGTGAAAGAGCGCCACCGCAGCGCGCTGACCGGGGGGCAGTTCGCGGACCGCCGCCCGCAGCCTGTCGATGTCCGTGCGGGGCGACAGGTCGTCTGCTTGCACCTCGGGCTCGGCCAGTATCGCCTTTTCCAGCCTCCGCTGCCGTTGTGTGTGGCCGATCTGCTTGGCGCACCTGCGCGAGACGATCCGGTAGGCCCATGCCGGAAAGGCCCGCTCATCCTTGAGCCGGGCGATGCCCCGGACTATCTCCGCCCAGGCTTCCTGCACCGCGTCCCTTGCGTCCTCATCGTCCGCGAGCAGTCGTCGGGCATGGGCAAGAAGCCTGCCATTCCACCGCCCGACCAGCAGATCAAACGCCCTTCGATCACCTAACCGCACCGCTGCGACCAGATAGCCGTCAAGAATCCGCTCTCTTTCCCTTGTCTGATCCAAGGCATCGCCATTCGATGTTCCGTATAAAGGTGGCCCTGCGAGGACGAACGGTTCAATGGCCTGCATGAAAATTGCGCCGAGGTCGCCGGAACGACCTACGGTTTCCGCCCCGGTTTTCACTTTCCAGCATGTTTTCTGGCCTGTCCTCCGCTGTTGCGGAGGTTCAGGCCCTAGGCTCCGGCCTGCGCAGCGGCCTACGCCCCGAGCCCTTCCGCCCCGTTCTCCCTGCCGCCGGCGGGCGGCCGCCACGGTCTCCTCCGAACCCGCGCCAGCCGCCCGCCGGCGGCGTGGTCGCCCGGAACCGCCGCTCTCGACCCATGCGGGTGATGGTCCCTCAGGCAGGGGTGTCACCTCCCCTGCCCTGCGGATTTCCACCCCGGCCCGACTAGGCCGGGGCTTGCAGGCGGCGAGCCGGACAGCGCCCCATAGTGCAACGGGAGGCGAGCCGCCTGTGGTAATCATGACGATGCGGTGATCCGCGCGGGCGCGCGGATCGCGGGGGCGAATGTCGTGGCCGGGGATCGACCGGGCAGGCCCGGCTCACCCCGCCCCCGCCTCCTGTTCTGTTCTCATGTTGTCGTCCGCCCGGCATCCCCGACCGGGCCGGTCAATGGGCAAGCGCCGCGTGGCCGCGTCGTCCGGTCCCGGGGCCGTGTCCTCGCCTGCGGCTGTGGGCCGCTCCACCCCCGGTCCCGGACCCTTGACAGTCCCGGGCGGGGCCGCGGTCGGGCTGCGCCCTCCCCGCTCTGCCTTCCGAAAAGCATGGCGCTTTTCAGAAGGCAGAACTGGGAAGCGCCGCCCATCGGCGGAAGGGGCGACAGACCCCCCGCCCCCACCAAAAGGAGGCCACAAATGGCTGTCGTTTCCGACCCCATGACCGAGGAACAGCGCGCCGTCCAAGCCGCGATCATTGCCCGGCAGAATGACCTTTTCCGCACCGCGTTCCCGTTGGGAGGGTTCGCCGAAGTCCCGGGCCGGGTCGTTTGCACCCCCGGCGTCGTGGAAAAAGGCCCGATGTTCCTGACCTTGTTGCAACTGACCGTGGCGGCGTTCGATACCTTCACCGAAGAGAACGACCCTTGGGGGGACCATTCCTTCGGCGTGGTCGAGGTCTCCGGCATCCGCGTTTTGTGGAAAATCGACCTTTACGACCAGAGCTATGAGTTCGGCGCCGAGGAACCGGCGAACCCGGAACGCACCCGCCGCGTCCTGACGATGCTTCTGCCGTCCGAATACTGACCAGCCCAGCCCCCGCGCACCGACGCGGGGGACTCTCCCCGCATGTTCGCGCTTGAGCATAGCCAGCGCCCCGCAGACAGGAATCCGCATATGTCGATTGTCGAGAAATTCACCGCCGAGGATGGCAGCACCGCCAACGGCCTGATCTCCCTTAACTTCCTTGAGAAGATCGAGGAAGCCCGCACCGCCGCCCTGAAAACCTACGAAGCGGGTGCGGCCCAACTGGTTGCCGGTTTCGCCACGATACAGGAGGCCCGGAAGCTGGCCGGGATCGCGCATGGCGGGCATGGCTTCTACCGCGACAGCACGAAGGAAAGCGCCCATCTCGACCGGCTCGGTGGCAGGGACTTCGACGCCGAGGTCAGCCTTGCCGCCGTGCGCCGCACCCTTGACGCCGCGATCTGGACCCGCCTGCTGGAACAGACTGGCCTGCGCAACATGATGGACAAGCAGGAGCGCGATGAGTTTGACCGCGCCCTGCGCGGGGACGATGTGCCGGAGGCCACCCTTGAAACCATCACCGCCACCTTCCAGCGGCTTTGCGGGGAGGCGGAATTGATCTTTCAGCGCGGCCTCGCCCGTGCCTTTTCCTCGCTGGACCGCCGTTTCAAGAGCCATGACGGGTTCAAGATCGGGGCGCGCGTGATCATCGACCGGCTAATGAGCGTCGAGAGCGGGCACTGGCACTATGGCGGCTCCATGGAGGGAACTTTCATCGACCTGGAGCGGATCTTCGCCATTCTGGACGGGCGCCAGCCCGCCCCCGGCACCTTGCGCCGTGCCATCGAGGCCGACCGGCCCGGTTGGGGACCGAAGCAATCCGAGACTGCCACCCGCTACTTCAAGGTGCGTGTGTTCAAGAACGGCAACGCGCATCTGTGGTTCGAGCGGCCCGATCTGGTTGCCAAGGTCAATGCGACGCTGGCTGAATACTACGGCGAAGCCCTGCCCGATGCTGCGCCTGTCGATGCCAGCCCGGATATTTTCAGGAACCGCACCAACCTGCCCGCCAAGGATTTAGCTTTCTATGCCACACCGGGGACCGTGGCGGAGGAAGCCCTGCGCGATCTCTATCTGAGCCCGGGCAACAAGGTTCTGGAACCCTCGGCAGGGATCGGAGGGCTGGTCGCCCCTTTGGTTGAAAAGGGCTGCATGGTCGATGCCATCGAAATCCACCCCGAACGCGCTGCCACGCTGGCGGGCCGAAACCTGCCGGGCGTCACCGTGCGCTGCACGAACTTCCTCGGCCTGACGCCCCGCGAGGACTATGACCTGGTGGTGATGAACCCGCCTTTCGCCGGGACGCATTGGATGGATCACGTTATGCAGGGATGGGCCTTCCTGAAACCGGGCGGGCAACTGGTGGCAATCCTGCCCGCCTCGGCCGAGGTCAACGAAACCCCGAAGCACGAGCGGTTCCGGGCATGGGCCGGGAAGGTCGGCCGCGACCGTTGGGGGCGCATGTTCCGCGACTTGCCGCCCGAAAGCTTCCGCGAGGTCGGGGTGAACATCAACACTGTCGTTCTGACCATGAGGAAGTGAAGATCTCCCCCTCGCGCATCCGATGGAGAACCCCGCCTGGTGCGGGGTTTTCTTGTTTTTCGGTTCAACCCGTCCAAGGGTGTCCGGGACCGCAGGGGCCGGCGGCCCCGTCAATCCCGGACCGGCGCTATGCGCGCCGCAGGCCCTTCGGGCTGGATGGGGGAGGGACTCAGGTGTCTACCCCTGCCTGTCGCGCTCATGAAGGTTGCCGCCAGCAGACTGGTATGAGAATCGGCAACTGCCAACTGCCAAAAGGCAACTGCCAAATGGCAACATACAATTATCAACTGGCCTGATAGCGCATATGCTGCCGGAGCATATCCGACGGTAAGTTAGGCCGCAGGGCGAAGTTTACTCATCCTCAGATGAATCGCGGTTGGCCGCCAAAGGTAAACTGGGCGGGTCCATGTCGCTCCAGAACAGGAGATCGCTGCCGTCCGCTTCTTCCCAGAGATTCAGACGGGTGAACCGCTTTCCCCCTACCTCGTATTCAACGCCATCTCCAATGAGTCTATATTCGGTGAGCCCATCCGAGGTAATAACAGGGGAAAAGATTCGGAACGATTCGCTCATACAGACTTCCTGCACTTGGGAGCAAGCCGACGCCGGTCCTTTAAAAAAGGGCTCGCTATAAGATACGGGTTAGGAAGGTGGGATCAGGCTGCCGCGTTCGCCTTCTTTGCCAACAAGTCGAACTCATCAGCGGCCAGCGTTACAGTATAGATGGTTTGCCCATCTTTGTCATAGTTTGTCTGGCGCATGGTTCCCATGGCGATAACAAGATCACCCGCCGAAATGTTTTTCTTGATCCAATCGTATCGGGATGTTTTGAAAATCGTTACCTCGTTCCAATAGGGTTTGGAGACGAAGCGGCCTTCCTCATCCTTCTTCCCATATTCGGCGGAGATCGTGATGCGCAATGTCTGTCCAACCATATGGACTTTTCCGACATGGCCGATGATCTGGAACTCGCTGAAAGTCCTCATGAGACCTACCCCCTAACGACAAACACGTTGATGAACGGTAGCGAGCGGGAATCCGCACTGCAACCTGCGGTGTTCAGCTTTCTCTACGTTTTTCGTAGAACGCGAGTGTGTTAGCGTTCACCTGCGACGATTTGTCCGACAGGGGTGGCCGGCATCGGAGTGGGGGTTGGCCTGCTATAGTGTTGGTCGGGCAAAGTCTATCAAGACGAGCTGATCCGGGAGCTCCCTCTCCCAAGCTTCGTTCGCTTTGATCGGAAGTGTTGCGAGGCAAATCCCGCACTACGCGCGGGACCGGGCTCCAGGCTACGGCCGGACACTCCGGCCCGCGCCCCGAACCCCTGCCCCCCGTTCTCCCTGCCGGCGCAGGACGGTCGCCGCGGTCTCATCCGAGCCCCCGCCATCCGTGGCGGCATGGTCGCCCGGAGTGCCGGGTTTCGGCCCAGACGGGTGATGATCCCTTTTGCGGATGCGGCGATCCGCGCGGGGGCGCGCGGATCGGGACGGGTTCGGCAGGGCCGAACGCCATCCCTTGGGGGAAATGCCGTGTCGGGGGATCGACCGGGCCTTGCCCGGCTCACCCCCGCCCCGACGATTTTTCGGTTTCTTTCGAGGTCCGCCCAACATCCCCGGTCGGGCCGGTCAATGGGCAAGCGCCGCGTGGCCGCGTCGTCGGGCCCCCCGGGCCGGGGCACCCCCACGGCGGGGGGGCGCGCCCCCCCCCCGGGCCGGCCCCCCGCCCCCACCTTGAAAGGACACGGCTATGAACGCCATCATCAAGACCCTTGCGCCCGCCACCGAGATTTTCCCGCTGGCCGACCTCTACCTTTCGACCCTGAATCCCCGGCAGGAGCATGACTCCGAAGGCATCGCACTCATGGCCGACAGCCTTGTCGCCTGCGGCCTGATGCAGAACCTTGGCGGTCTGCGCGATGAGGATGGCCGGATTGGCATCGTCTATGGCGGTCGCCGTCTGGCCGCGCTGCGCCTTGCCGTGGAACGCCGCCCGGACCTCGCCTTTGTCCCGGTGCGGATCGCCCCCGATGCCGAAACCGCTCTGGCATGGGCTACGGCGGAGAACACGGCCCGCGAGGCCCTGCATCCTGCCGACGAAATCCGCGCCTATGGCCGGATGGCCGAAACCGGGGCTGGTATTTCGGCCATCGCCGCCGCCTTCGCCGTCACCGAGGCGCATGTCCGCCGCAGGCTGAAATTGGCGACCTTGCCCGGGCCGGTTCTGGACGCGCTGCGCGCCGGGGAAATCAGCTATGGCCACGCCACGCTGTTCACCCTCTGCAACGACGAGGTCCGCGCCCTTTCCGTGCTGGATGAACTCCGGGGGCGGCAAATGTCGGAACACGGCCTGCGGCAGTTGCTGCAATCGGGCAGCATCCGCCCGACCGACCGCCGGGTGCGCTTCGTCACGCTGGAAGCCTATGAGGCCGCAGGCGGGGCCGTGACCCGCGATCTGTTCTCGCAGGATGTGTTCGTTGAGGATGCCGGTCTGCTGGACGATCTGTTCGCCGCCAAACTGGCCGAAGCCGCCGAGGCTGCGCAGGCCGAGGGGTGGAAATGGGCGGAAACCTACACCGAAGGGTCCATCGGCTACTACCAGTTGGAGGAAAGCGACTTCGCCCGGCTCTATCCCGAGGAAGGCGAACTCACCGAGGACGAGACCAACGAGTATGACGAACTGGCCCAACTCGCGGAGGCCGAAGCACTGGACGAGGCCGAGACGGAGCGGCTGGCCGAACTGCAAGACATGCTCGACGGCGGTTATACGGAAGGGCAACGGGCGCTGTCCGGGGTGATGGTCTATGTCAACGGCCAAGGGGTGCTGTCCCGCGCCGAAGGTCTGGTGCTGCCCGAGGACAAGCCCGCCGCCATCGAAGCCGGGTTCCTGCGCGCCTCGGTTCACGCGACCCGCGACACGGGCGATGATGAAGAAGTGTCCGACGCGCCGAAGTCGCCCTATTCCGGGGCACTGGTGCAGGACATGAAGGCGGTTCGCCTCGCGGCGGTCCAGACGGCCCTGCTGGCGAAGCCGGAACTGGTGCTCGATCTTCTTGCCTTCGGTCTGTCCATGGCCTCGGGTGTCTCGACCACCGTGTTCGACCTCACGCCGGGCAGGCCCACCAATCGACCCACCAAGACCGAGGGGCTGGTAGAGAACGACCGCCTGAACCATCCCCCGGCTGCGCATGAGGCGTGGAGCCGTCCCGAACTCAAGGTGGACGATCTGGCCGAGGCGTTCCGCAGCTTCTCCACCAAGGGCAAGAAAACCCGCAACGCAGCCATCACGGAGGGGATCGCGCGCACTCTGCCCTATGGCGCGGGAGGCGGGGAGTTCTTCGCGCTGATCGAGGCCGACAGCGGGGCCAGCATCCGCAAGGTCTGGACGCCGACCGCCGAGAATTTCTTCAACCGGGTTTCCGGGGGGTATCTGGACGATCTGTTCTCGGACCTGCTGGACCTCTCGGGCACCGACCTGCGCCTGAAAGGCTTCCGGGCCAAGAAGAAGGCCGACAAGGCCGCGTCGATGGAGCGCCTGTTCTCGGATGCCGAATATCAGGCGGTGCAAGGCGTCACGGCGGATCAGAAGGCCCGGATCGACGCATGGGTTCCCGATTGCCTCTGAAACCGGACGGGGCGGCGTCAGCCGCCCCGCCACCACCGAAGGCCATGCCGATGTATCGCTTCACCCTTGCATGGGGAAATCCCCATATCCCTTGCCCCGGCGACCGCGTTCTTGTCAGCATCGACACTCCCGGCTCGGGTATCCCCGCCGGGATCATGGCACTCTGGAAACCCGGCACAGGTTACGCCGTGTTCTGCCAGCCGCTCCTGCCGGAACGGAAAAGCCGACGCTGGAGCCTTGAGGCCAAGGCACGGGTGCGCCGCGCCAACCTGCGCCGGAGGCTGGACCGCAAGATGCCGCTCTTCGCGGCTTCTCTCTATGAGGCCGAGATTGCCGCCCGGCCCGCCTATTTCGATGGTCAATGACATGCCAGACTTCACCGCCCACGCTCACCCCGTCCTTGCCGTGCGCTGCCCGGAATGCGGCAAGGCCCCGGGCATCTGGTGCCGCCGCCCATCCGGCCACCGCGCCAGCGAACTCCATGCCGGACGGAAGGCCGAGGCCGACCGTATCTTCATCGACCAGCACGGCGAGACGGCCAGCATCGAGCGGCTGCCCGCCGGGGGCTGGATCATCGACCCGCGCGGCCGCAGCCGCGACTGAACCCCGAATCCTCATGGTGGGGATCAACTGCCGTCCCCTCGGGGGCGGCTTTTTTCTGGAAAGCACTTGCCTGTTTGGTCTCAAATGCCTATTTTAGACCAAAGGAGGACTTGCAATGCGTTCCTTTCCATCGTCCGAACTCAAGCGCACCCTCGGCGACGTGCTCGACGCGGCCAGCCAGGAGCCGGTTGCGATCACCAAGCACAAGACCCCGCGCTATGTGCTGATGAGCATCCACGCCTACGAGAGCCGCTTTCCGAAAGACGAGCGCCAGACCATCGCGGTCGAGGACATGCCGGACGAGCATCTGGCGAAGCTGGAAACTGCTCTGTCTGGTCTCGATGAGGAAGGCAAGGCATGAGCCGCCCCGAACAAGGGGATGTGTGGTCCTACAACTACCTCTGGCGCTGGCAGCACGAACGCGGTGAAACCGAGGGGCGCAAGACGCGCCCCACCGCCTTCGTCGCCACCGTGGCCGCAGCCGATGGCCGCACCGACCTGTTCATTCTGGCGATCACCAAGACCGAACCGGGACGGGATCGCCTCGCCGTCGAAATCCCCCAGATGGAGCGGGTCCGGGCTGGTCTCGCCGCCGATCTGCGGCTCTGGATCATGCTCGACGAGTATAATCACGACTATCTGGAATCCTCGTTCTATCTTGAGCCGAATGGCCGCATCGGCAAGTTCAGTTCCGCTTTCCACAAGCAAGTCCTGTCCCGTTTCGTGGAGGCGGCGAAGGACAGGCGCGTCAGCAAGGTCACGCGCACAGATTGATCGGGATCAGGGCCTTGGAGTGATAGCAGCCCCGTCAGGGGGGCTATTCTGCGGGGGGCAGGTCGATCCGTTGTTCCTGTAGTCCGGCCCGGCGCAGCTCCCCGGAGCCGCGCCGGGCCGGACATGCGCTACCCGCGCAGGGTGCCATGCAGGGCGCATGGCGGGCAGAGCCTGCTGGCGACATTCAGACCAGTCGCAACGGCGATAACTGTTCGCGAGTATGTCCTTTCAATAGGAGAGAGAAAGCCCGCTGAACGCGGGCCTTCATCTGTTCAGGCATCCTCATACCAATCGTCGTTCAGCTCGCCACCAATCATGAAATCTTCCTCGCCAAAGCAGGTATGCCCAGCCACGCGATCGAGTTTTATGGTTGCGGTCATGTCGATTGTATCACCCGCGAACACGCGGTCTGGATCGTTGCTGCCATAGTATTGACCGGCGGCTTCGATGATCATGCCATCATTGGTGCGCGTGACCTCCACCTCTTCAAAATAGGCTTCATCGAAGTAGGCGTTTGTTTCTGCCATGACGCCCGATAGCTGGTTCATGATCTCGTAGTCCTTCTCCACGAGATAGACCTCTGTGACATAGTTTTCGACGGTTTCGTATAGCCAAACTGTGCCGCCGAACCATCCGTTGTCCACAAGGAATCTGGTCAACATGTCAGCGATTTCAAACGCCGAAGGTATGGCTGCCGGCAGGCCGATCAACTTCGCTAGCCTCGTTTTGATTCCCTCAACATCAGGCACCATTGTTTGCGCCTTTGCGATGTCGTCGATTGGGTAGGCCGCGTCCGACTTGAGGGCGATGTTACTCTTGTAACCGAAGAAGGCGGCTACGATTTCATGGGCATGTGCAACACGAAGGCCAGGGGTGTTGGCGCGCAGAAACGCCACACTATGGTGTCTTACACTCATCGGAATAACTCCAGAATCCTTGCGGGTCTGAGCGGGGCAACAAGCGTTTAATGCCACCATGCCCGCAATTCATCGGAAGTTGCTTCTGTGGTAGCTGGGTCTTCTACCGGCCTTTAGGTCGCATGTAGCCAAGGCGGTCGGCAGCCTCGGATATTTTACTTTCCAGATGGCGAGATTTCAAGGGTGCAGGAGGCTCCCACCGAGGTAGCTGCCCAAGCCGGAACCTCTGGAACCCGATCCTCATGCCCCTCATGGGGGCGGTCAATACGCCCCCAACCGCTCCTTCCTCTGGCTGTCTTGTCAGCCGTGCCCGGGCTCGAACAGCACCGGCCCGCCATCGGTAAGCCTGCCAGATCTTCATGGCGCAAGCCTTCGCCGGGAAACCTCCCACACGCAGTTGCAGTCATGCCGTTTCGTCCGGTGATCGAAGTGCCGCCAGGTCTTGCGCGGTTCCCCTCTCGTTTCCTTGAAGATGCAATCTGGCCCGCCCCGCATCCCGACCAGCCCGGCGACCGGGCTTTCAACAACGATTTTCCCCGACCTGCGGCCTTCCTCGCGGGCCAAAATCGCTGTTGATCGGGCTGCCTGGGGGGCGGGCCTTTCCGTTTGCATCGGAAACAAAGGAGAACCGCCATGAGCAAGACCTACACCGTCACCGCCCCCGTCGAAGTCAACGGCAAGACCTACTTCAACCGCGTCGGGGTGGCCTTCCTTCAGCGCGAAGGCTCCAAGAGCTTCATGAAGATCAGGCTCTCGGCCGTCCCGATCAGCGGCGAGCTGGTGCTGTTCGAGCCCAGGGAGCACGACGACACCGACAACCCCATCGAGGAATGAGCGGTGAAGGGGGCGGCTTCGGCCGCCCCCGGCGCTTTTCAGCGCCCGAGGGCATGAGGATCGGGCGGTGCTTCGCGGTTTTCGGCTCTCGTCAGGTGCAGGGTTGGGGGTCGATACGCCAGCTATTCGGCAAATCCCGCGCGGATTGCGCGTGACCGGGCTCCAGGCTTCGGCCGCCCTTGGGCGTCCGCGCGCCCCGAGCCTCTGATCCCTTCCCTCCCTGCCGCCGGAAAGCGCTGGCCCCTGTCTCGTATCGAGCCAGCGCCCGGCGTGGCGGCATGGTCGGTCCAGTCCCGCCGTCTCGGCCCATCCGGGTGACGATCCCTTTTGCGACCTCCCCGCGCGCCTCGCGCGGGTAGAGCTGCCCCCTGTAGAACTGCCCTCCTGCCCATCCATCTTCGGAGAGAAGATCGGATGTGATCCGCGCCGGGGGCGCGGATCGCGGTCGAACCGCAGCCGTGCCGGAGGATCGACCGGGCCCTGCCCGGCTCACCCCCTGCCCGACGCCTTTCCTGTTTGGTGGATTT
>NZ_UXAW01000141.1 GCF_900609055.1 Pseudogemmobacter humi
TGCCGCCCGCGAGGATCAGTTTGGGGCGGTGCTCCAGTGCCTTTTTGCGCACCTCGTCCATGTCGAGGCGCTGGTCCTGCTGGCGCACGCCGTAGGAGACGACCTTGAACCACTTGCCGGACATGTTGACCGGCGAGCCATGGGTGAGGTGGCCGCCCGAGTTCAGGTCGAGCCCCATGAACGTGTCGCCGGGCTGCAAAAGCGCGAGGAATACGGCCTGGTTCATCTGGCTGCCGGAATTCGGCTGCACATTGGCGAATTTGCAGTCGAAGAGCTGTTTGGCGCGCTCGATGGCAAGGGTCTCGGCGATATCGACGAACTGGCAGCCGCCGTAATAGCGCTTGCCGGGATAGCCCTCGGCATATTTGTTCGTCAGCACCGAGCCCTGGGCT
>NZ_UXAW01000139.1 GCF_900609055.1 Pseudogemmobacter humi
CACCGAATTCTCCGACGCCTATATCAAGATGAAAACCCAGGAATGGAACCAGTACGCATCCCATTTCACAGAATGGGAATTGCAAAATACCCTCGATATTTAAGATTGGGCCGGAGCGGACACCCCGCTCCGGCTTTTTTGTTTGCGCGGGTTTTGCCTGCGCCGGTTTTGGCTTTGCCAATTCCTGGCTGAGCCTGGCGATGGAGTTTTTCGCGCCGCGGCCCCTGTTGGCTTTGCGGCTCCGCTGATCAGAGAGGAGGACGCTGATGATCCAGAAGATATTGTGCCCGACGGACGGGACCGACCA
>NZ_UXAW01000136.1 GCF_900609055.1 Pseudogemmobacter humi
ATGGACGGGCTGCATCCGAACAAATACGGCCATGAGCAGATCGCCCAGCTGATCTGTGGCGATGCCGGGCTGCTGTGATCCGGCTCTGACCCGGGGCGGCGTGGGGGGGCGAAGTGGTGGCGTTAGCAATCCATTAACCACAAACCGGCAAGATCCCCGGATCCATACCCCCGGATCCGGGATCGCTGATGCCGCAGAACCAGACGACAGCTCCGTATGAGAAGGCCGTTCCCGACCGGGCGCAGGTGCCGGGATCGGAGACGGGCTATATGCTGCGCGGGATGCTGATCCTGCTGGTGCTGTTCGGCCATGCGCTGCAATTCATCAGCCATGGCGGGCGCGATACCTTCTGGGAGGATCCGCTGTTTCGCGGCATCTACATGTTCCATATGCCGCTTTTCATGGCGCTGGCCGGATATTTCTCACCGCCGGGCAGGATTGCCCCGAACGATTTGCTGGCGCGGAGCGCAAGGCTGCTCTGGCCGATGCTGACCTGGGCTGCTCTGGCCGCGCTGCTGAAAGCGGCAAGCCAGGACCGCTGGCCCGCGCTTGCAGGCATGACGCTGGGCGGGTTTCTCAATCTCTACTGGTTTCTCTGGGCGCTGGTCATGGCGCTGGCGCTGGTGGCGCTCGGCAGCCGGCTGGGCCGGGGCGGGGCGCTGCTTTACGGGCTGGTCTTCGCCTTTCTCCTCAGCCCGGCGGCGTCGGGCGTCTGGCTGGTGCTGCCGCTTTTCGCCTTCACCCTGCCGTTCTTCCTGGCCGGGCGGCTCTGGCGCAGTCTTGAACTGCAGGCGGCCTGGCGGCGCAGACAGCGCGTCTGGCAGCGCCGCAGCAGGCAGCGGGGCGTCATGGCGCTCTGGGGTCCGGCGCTGATCGCCCTGCCCGTCGCAGGCGCCTGCTTCCTGATCTGGGACCCGGGAACCTATGCCTATAACAACCGCGCCGATCTGCTGAAGGATCCGTTCCGGGTTACGCTGATGTTCACCGGAGCGGCCAGCGCGACCCTCGTGGCGGGCAGGCTTTTGTGGCGGCTGGCCCAGAGCCTGACCGGGAGCAAATCCGGGCAGGCCCTTGCCCGATGCGGCCGGATCTCGCTCCGGATCTATCTGGCGCAGGATCTGGCCTTTGCCTGCCTGCGCGCCGTCCTGCCCCATATTCCCGGCGCGGGCAGCACCGACCGTCTCACACAGATCCTTGTCGCGGCTCTGATCACCGGCCTTCTGGCCGGGGCGATCACGCTTTTCTGGCGAGGGACGGCCGGAGTGCCCTGGCTCTCGCGCCTGCTATGGGGCCGGGCAGAGCCGGAGCGCAGGGCTTCTGCTCAGCCCTTGGCGCCCTGTCCCCTCGCATAGACATCCTCGTAGCGGATGATGTCATCCTCGCCGAAATAGCTGCCGGTCTGCACCTCGATCAGCACCATCGGCAGCTTGCCGGGGTTTTCCATCCGGTGAACGGCGCCGAGCGGGATATAGACCGACTGGTTTTCCGTCACGAGCGTCACGGTATCATCCACGGTGACGCGGGCGGTGCCCTCGACCACGATCCAGTGTTCCGAGCGGTGATGATGCGATTGCAGGGACAGCGCGGCGCCAGGATGGACATGGATCCGCTTCACCTGGAAGCGCGAGCCGATCACCAGGCTCTCATACCAGCCCCAGGGCCGGTAATCGCGCGGCAGCGTCTCGGCCTGGCGCGCGCCTTTGGCCTTCAGCGCCGCCACCGCCTTCTTCACATCCTGGGCGCGGCTGGCATCGGCGACCAGAACCGCATCCTGCATCGCCACCGCGATCACATTCTTCAGCCCGATCCCCACCAGCTCCACCGCCCCCGATTCCGAGCGCAGGAGGCTGTTCTCGCAATCGATCGCCGTCGCATGATCCGAGGTGACGACGCCCGCCGCATCCGGGTCGCCCTCGCGCCAGACCGCATCCCAGCCGCCCAGATCCGACCAGCCATCCGAGAAAGGCACCACCGAGAGATTGTCGGCCTTTTCCATCACGGCATAATCGATCGACAGATCCTCAAGCCCGTTCCAGGCGCTTTCCCCCAGCCGAAGAAAGCCCAGATCGCTGCGGCCCTCATCCAGCGCCTCGCGCACCCGGGCCAGCATATCGGGCACGAAGGCCCGGGCCGCCGCCAGCAGATCGGCGACGCGGAACAGGAAGATCCCGGCATTCCAGAGATAATTGCCTTCCGCCAGCATCGCGGCGGCACGGGCCGCATCCGGCTTTTCGACGAAACGCCTCAGCGCGACCGGATCCTCACCCGCCGGCGCCGCCAGTTCGAGATAGCCATAGCCGGTTTCCGGGCGGTCGGGGGTGATCCCGAACGTGACCAGCCGCCCCTCGCGC
The DNA here is from genome assembly GCF_900609055.1 of Pseudogemmobacter humi. Lineage (GTDB taxonomy): Bacteria > Pseudomonadota > Alphaproteobacteria > Rhodobacterales > Rhodobacteraceae > Pseudogemmobacter > Pseudogemmobacter humi. The sequence continues at coordinate 2,352 of NZ_UXAW01000136.1, forward strand.
AGCGCAGGCAGGCCACGCGCCACCGCCGCCTGGAAGGCCGCCTCATCGGGGATCGCGTGGTCCGAGGGCGCGACCAGCGCGATCGCCTCCGGGTCCTGGTCATGCAGATGCAGCGCCGCGGCCAGAATTGCGGGCGCGGTATTGCGGGGCGCGGGTTCGATCAGGATCGGCCCCGGATCGATGCCGGCCGCCGCCAGTTGTTCGGTCACGATAAAGCGGAAATCCGATCCGGTCACGGTCAGCGGCGCGGTGAAGGCAATCGCCTCATTGCCGCCCGACAGCCGCCCCGCCGAGGCCTGGAACAGCGTCCTCCCCCCGGTTTCAAGCGCGAATTGCTTGGGATAGCTCTTGCGCGAAAGCGGCCAGAGCCGGGTGCCGGCCCCCCCGCAAAGAAGGACCGGAGTAATCGTCTGCAACACCATGCCTGCCTCGGCTGTTCAGGAAGAAACCGACCCCGCCCGAAAGGATCCCCGCAGGGATCGCGGCAGATGTCGGCGCACCTCATCGGGACGAAGCACCGGCCCCGTCATTCCGGGCCAGATCGTCCCATCCCCGGGGCCCGTTTCCAAGCCCCTCCGGCGGCGCCTCAGTTGGTCGAGGTGGTCGAAGTGGTGCCGTCGGTGCCGCCACCGCCCGCGACCAGCGCAAGGCCCGCCGCTGCCGCGCCGGCCGCACCCAAAGACCCGAGCCCGCCCGCAAGCGGCACGAAACCGGTCGCAGTGCCGCAGGTGATGGCCACCCGCTCATCGCTCTCATAGAGCGCATCGACCGGCACGAGGTCACCCTTGCAGACTTCGCGCTCGACCGCGAGTTGCAGAAGCTGATCCTTGCTCAGTCTTTCCTGCGCTGCAGCCGGCACGGCAAAGGAGACCACCAGGGCGGAAATCGTCAGTCCGGTTTTCAGATGCATCATCGGGAACTCCAGGCTCTGATGGGAAAGGGCATTAAAAGCGACGCTGTATGCAGCACAAACTGCGATACCGTCTACACCAACCAGAGGCGGAAAACCAGTATCCACCCGGCGCAAAACCTTGCCCGGCCCCGAATTTGCAGCCGCCGGACAATCAGTGTCCGGAAATCCGGCAACAGGCAGACGGCGTATCCCGGTCAGGGCGCATTGCACCGGAACAGATACGGCTTCATCAGCCCGTCCCGCAGGCATGGCAGCGGTTTGACGGTGGAGGATTCGCGCCACTCCCCCCTTCCCGAACCTGTGGGCTCCCGTAGCCGGGCAGACCGCTTTGCGGCCCGGAATCAACCTCCCGCGGGCAGTGCCGGGACCGAAGCGACCCCTGGCAGGCATGTCGTGACCGGGGGCGGCAAGGGCAGGAAGGGCGCGCTTGTGATCTGCCGGGCAACTCCCATGCCATCCCCGGCCCTGCGGCCCTCGATGGAAAGAGCGGCCGGGGGCTGGCTGCCGCATGGCGACCAGCCAGGGCGCATGGCAGGGCGCATGGGCGCGCATGGCTGGAATGGTGGCCTGTGGCACAGGTTTATCACACCCCGCCGGGGGCGGCGGGGCCGCCGTTCCCTGTTATGCCGGTATTACCCTGTAAGACCTGGAGGGATACCATGCCTGATGCGCAACCCGAGGGGTCGCTCGATGTTCATAGCGGCGCCCTTCCCGAGGCGGTCGCGGGGCTGGTGTTCGCCCGAATCGCCCCATGATCATCGGTCCGATTTTGGTAATATCGCCAAAACAAGCCGTCCGGGCCTCCTGACGGCGGGTGTTTTGGCAAAATAACCATAATTCTTGATCCCGAGCCTTCGACAGGCTAGATTTTGGCAGATATACCAAAAATCGGAGCCTGCGATGCGTCTCGAAAGCGCCGACCAGCTCGGCGGGCTCATCCGCCAACGCCGGGAAGCCCTCAAGCTGCGGCAGGGTGAACTGGCCAGCATCTCCGGGGTAGACCAGGGCAACCTGTCGAAGATCGAACGCGGCTGCGCCAGGGCCAGGTTTGAAACCTACCTTCGGCTGTGTTCTGCGTTGGGTATCGACCTCATGGCAGAGGCCCGGTGATGAAAATGGAGGTCTGGATCGAGGGGTCAGCCAGGCCGATCGGGGTTCTCTCGCGAAACGACGACCTGTCGCTGCGCTTCACCTGCGCCCGGGAGGCCGACCGGCCCCTTTCGCTGTCGTTGCCCCTTCGCTCCGAACCCTATGGTGACGCGGACTGCAGGGGCTATTTCGCCAACCTGCTCTTCGAGGGGCCCGAGCTCGGGCGGGTCATGGACAGCTATCGGCTGGACCGGGGCGACGTGGGAGGGCTGCTTTGGCATCTCGGGGCGGACTGCCCCGGCGCGGTCTCGATCACGCCGGAGGGGGCCGGGCCCGGCAAGACCCCTGGCCGGTTTCCGCAGGATTACGATCTGCTGGACGAGGCGCGTCTTCACGCCATCCTGCTGTCGCTGCACCTTCACCGGCGGCTGCCAGACGGGGAGCGCGACAAGTCCCCGGTCGCCGGGGTCCAGGGGAAGATCGCCGTGGTCATGCACGACGGGGCGTTCTATCTGCCCGCGGCCGGCAGCCGGGCCCCGACGACGCATATCCTGAAGGTCTCCCCGGCATCCGAGCCGCAGATCACGGTCGAGGAGACGGCCCTGCTTGCGATCGCGTCGGGCTGCGGGATCGACACCGCCGAAACCCGGCCGTTCCGGTTCGGGATCGGGGGCCGCCGGATCAACGCGATCCTTTCCACCAGGTTCGACCGCGAGGTCCGGCTGGCCGGCCGCGAGGGGCTGATCACACGGGTTCACGCAGAGGATCTTTGCCAGGCGCTCGGACTGGCCCCCGGCCTCAAATACGAACGAAACAGCGACAACCCGGATCACCGGTTCTCGGCCGCCGCAGTCGCCCGGATCGCGGCCAGGGCCAGGGCTCCGGCGCTTTTTCAGCGGGATTTTCTGACCCACACCCTTTTCAACCTTCTGGTCGGAAACTCCGACAATCACGGCAAGAACGGCTCCGTGATCCATGGCGCGGGCGGGACGGTGCTCGCGCCGCTTTATGACGTGGTGCCGGTCTTCATGGACAGAAACGTCACGCATCAGCTTGCTTTTCGGCACGGCGCGGCAGAGTTCGCCGAGGACCTGACCCCGGATAACCTTTCCGGGCTTCTCTCCGACCTTGGCTACCGGCGTCCACCGCTGGAGCAAACCATCCGGCAGATGGCGCGGCTCGCCGGGAGGATCGCCGAAGCGAGCGGCAGGCTCGCCCCAAAAGGGCTGGCCGACGGGCTTTACGCCCAGGCGGGGGTGCTCGAAGCCGCGCTCGGGGTAAACTTCGGGCTGCCCAAGAGGGATTACTTTGACCGGGCCTCCCGCGACGATATCGCCGCGGCCGGATGGTGGGACCCGTTCAGCTGAGCCGGCCGTCCTCGGCCGGGGTCAGCTTCAGCCCCTGCCCGACCTGCTGGCACAGATCCCGGTGGGAGAGCGAACCAAAGCCTGTTCAGATCTGACCGATCCGCGCGGATGGGGTCTGAGCCCGGACTCCTCCCTGTCGCTCCGGCGCGATGCTCATCCCCTGATCCTTTCGCCCTTCGGATCATACCAGGGGCCGAACTGCACCGTGACCGGAAATCGCCGCATGGCAACCTCTGCCTCCCAGGTGCCGGTCGCAAGCCAGTCCTTCGTCACGCCTTCGGGCTGTGTGACATAGGCAAGGCCCAGCGAAGCGCCGATGCGGTGGCCCCAGGCGCCCGACATCACCGAGCCCACCCTTTCGCCATCGCGGAAGACCGGCTCGTAGTGATAGAGCATCGGGGCCTCATCGCCGCCCTGAAGCCTGACCTGCACAAGGCGCCGGCGGATCGGGCCTTCGGCTTTCTGCGCCAGCAGCGCCTCACGGCCGATGAAACCGCCCGGCTTCTCCATCGCCACCGCAAAGCCGAGGCCGGCATGGAAGGGGGTGTCCTCCTCGCCGATGTCATGGCCCCAATGGCGGTAGCCCTTTTCCATCCGCAAAGAGTTCAACGCGAAATAGCCCGCCGGTTTCAGCCCGAGACCGGCCCCCGCTTCGGCCAGCACCTCCCAGACATGGGCGGCGCATTCCGCCTCGATCATCAACTCGAAGCCAAGCTCCCCGACAAAGGTCAGGCGGCTGGCGCGGACCCGCGCATAGCCGAGGTCGATCTCGCGCGAGGTTCCGAAGGGGAAGCCCTCATTCGAGAAATCATCGGGCGAGACGCGTTGCATCAGTTCGCGCGCCTTCGGCCCCATCACCGCCAGCATCGGCGTCGCCGAGGTGATGTCTGTGAGATGCACCTGCGCGCCTTCGGGCAGGTTGCGCCGCAGCCAGGCAAGGTCGCGCCGCTGCGAGACCGCCACCGTCACCACGAGGAAGGCGGTTTCCGACACGCGGATCACCGTCACATCGGCCTCGATCCCGCCCCTGGGGTTCAGCCATTGCGTATAGACGATCCTGCCCACGGGCACGTCGCAATCCCCGGCGCAGACATGGTTCAGCGCCCGCAGCGCATCCGGCCCTTCGACCCGGTATTTCGCAAAACAGCTGTAGTCAAAGACCGAGACGTTCTCCGCCGTGTTGCGGCATTCGGCGGCGACGTTTCCGAACCAGCTTGGCCGGTGATACGAATATTCGATCCCGGCCAGTTCCCCGGGCGTGCCGAAGAAGCCGGGCCGTTCCCATCCTGCCAGCTCGGTCATGAAGGCGCCGGCTGCCAGCATCCGGTCATGGAAGGGCGAGCGGCGCACGCCGCGCGCGGTCTCGAACTGCTTGCCGGGCCAATGCATATCGAACAGGGTGCCGATGGTCTCGACCGCCCGGTCTTCCAGATATTTGCGGTTGCGCTGGAAGCTTTGCGTGCGGCGCACATCCACGTCGATCAGTTCGACCGGCGGGTGTCCCTCGGCGATCCAGGAGGCCATCGACTTGCCGACCCCGCCCGAGGAGAGGATGCCGATCGAATTGAAGCCGGTGGCCGAGAACAGCCCCCGGATCTCGGGCGTCTCGCCGAGGTGGTAACGGTTGTCGGGGGTAAAGCTCTCCGGCCCGTTGAAGAAGAGCTGGATGCCGGTGCGCTCCAGCACCGGAACGCGGCGCATCGCCAGTTCAAGATAGGGGCTGATATGGTCGATATCCTCGGGGATGGCGTCGAAGCAGAAGCTGTCCGCGATGCCCTTCTGGCCCCATGGCTTGGCGCCGGGCTCAAAAAAGCCGACCAGCAGCTTGCCGGCATCCTCTTTGTAATAGCTCCACTCATCGGCCATGAACATGACCGGCAGATCGCGCGGCAGATCGGGGATCGCCTCGGTCACGACGTAGAAATGCTCGGCCGCGTGCAAGGGCAGCGTGACGCCGATATCGGCCGCCAGATCCCGGGACCACATGCCGCCGGTGATCACCACCTTCTGCGCGTCGATCTTGCCGAATTCGGTCATCACCCCGGTGGCGCGGCCGTTTTCCGTCAGGATCTTCGTGACGGTGACGCCCTCAAGGATCTTCGCACCCCCCATGCGCGCGCCTTTGGCATAGGCCATGGTGACATCGGCCGGATTGACCTGGCCGTCATCGGGGAACCAGAAGCCGCCGGTGATGCCCTCGGTCGAAATCGGGGCCCAGCGTTCCCTGATCGCGTCAGGTGTCAGCGCCTCGACCGGCAGGCCGAAATTGCGGCCCATCGAGGCGCCGCGCGCCAGTTCCTCATAGCGCGCCGGGGTCTTTGCGATCCGCAGCGAGCCGTTCCTTTTGAACCCGGTGGCCTGGCCGGTCTCTTCCTCCAGCCTGCCAAACAGCTCGCCGGTATATTGCGCAAGCTCGGTCATGCGTTGCGAGCTGCGCAACTGGGTCACAAGGCCCGCCGCGTGCCAGGTGGTGCCGCAGGTGAGCTGCCTGCGCTCCAGCAGCAGCACATCCGTGATGCCCAGCTTTGCGAGGTGATAGGCGATCGAGCAGCCGGCGATGCCGCCGCCGATGATGACGATTTCTGCGCTGGAGGGGATATTCATCGGATTGTCCTGAATTTGGTCATGCGTCACCGGCGCCACCGGCTGGCGGTGGCCCGAAATGGCAAGGGTCGGGGGCGGGGAAGCGTCAGATCATCGGGGCGCTCAGGCGCTTTCGTCGCCGGCGGAGCAGATACCAGCCATAGGCAAGCCCGATGGCGGTAAAGACCGAGGCCGCCAGCAGGATCGCAGCCACGGCAAGCTGCGGCGTGGCGCTGGATCGCAGCGACAGCCACAAGAGGACCGGCAGGGTCTGGCTGTCCCTCGTGGTCAGGAACAGCGCCATGATGAATTCGTTGAGCGAGGTGATGAACGCAAACAACGTCGCCGAGACAAGGCCGGTCGAGACCAGCGGCAGGCTGACCGTGAAGAAGCTTCGCAAAGGCGAGGCGCCGAGATCGCCTGACGCCTCGACCAGCGAACGGTCCAGCGTGGCAAAGCTGGGTTCCAGCACGGTGATCGCCAATGGCAGCGCCCAGAGCGTATGGGCGCAGGCGACCAGCAGGGAGGAGCCGTAAAGCGCATGGCCGAACAGCGTCACATTGCCGAAACCGATGGCGACCGAGACGCCAAGCACCACGGCCGGCACGAAAAGGGGCAGCAAAAGCAGCACCTGCAAGCGGCTGCGCGCCTTGCGCGAACGCGACAGGCCATAGGCCGCCGGCACCGCGAGCAGGATCGAAAGACATGCTGTCAAAGCGGCGATCTTCAGCGAATTCAGCGCCGCCGTCAGCCATCGGCGGTTGCCGAAGAACTCTTCGAACCAGCGCAGCGACCAGCCCCGGATCGGAAAGCGGATGATATTGTCATCGCTGAAGGCCATCAGCGCGGTGATCCCGAGCGGGATCAGCACATAGGCGGCGAAAAGCCCGATGAAGATCCGGTCGGCCCAAAGCCCCGGCGAGACGCGTTCAGTCATGGCGCGGCCCCCTCCGGTTGCGCAGGGCATGAAGCCCGATCACCGTCAGCGAGATCAGCACGATCAGCACCACCGCGAAGGCCGAGGCCAGCGGCCAGTCGCGCCTCGACAACATCTGGCGCTGGATCTCGTAACCGATGCTCCAGAGCGAATCCGGCCCGAGCGCATTGACCGCGGCATAGATCCCCATCGAGAAGACGAAGGCCTGGGTGAAGGCGCCGATGATGCCGCCCATGGTCAGCGGCACGAGGACGCGCAAGAAGGTGCGCAGAGGCGAGGCACCAAGATCGCCGCTTGCCGTGATCAGGTCGCGGTCCACCGCATTCATCACGCTCAGGATGGTCAGGAAGCAATAGGAGACCGAAATATAGCTGAGCCCGACAATCGCCGCGAACCGGGTGCCGAGAAGGTTGACCTTCTGCTCGGCCAGCCCGGTCCCGACCAGCGCGTAAGACAGGAAGCCATTGGCCGGGAAGAACATTCTCCAGCCGATGATCACCGAGATCTCGGAAACCAGCATCGGACACAGGGCGATGGCCAGCAGCACCAGATGCACCCGGCCTTTGCGCTTCCAGACCGCATGGGCGAAGAGGAAGGCGAGGACCACCGTCACCACGGCCGTGATCAGAGACAACAGCACCGTGTCGCGGATCGTGCGCAGATTGACCGGATCGGTCAGGACCGCGACATAGTTTTCCAGCGACCAGGCCAGTTCATAGATACCGTCCGGCGGATGGGTGTTGAAGCTCATCCGCAAGAGATGCAAAAGCGGCACCCCGAAGACCAGCAGGGTGAAACCGAGCGCCGGCAGAACCAGCCAGGCGGGGGAAGGCGCGGGGATCAGGCGGCGCATCATGGCGCGGGAAACCAGGTCGCATCGGCGCTGTCCCAGCCGATGGTGACGCCATCGCCGGGGGCCAGTGCCGGCGCCTCGCTCAGATCGAGCGAGAGCCTTCCCGAGGGCGCATCGGCATGGAGCCGGTAGCTGCCGCCCAGATATTCGACCTCGGCCACGCGGGCATCGGCCTCGTTCGGCGCCTCTCCGGGTGAGACGCGGCGCAAAGAGGCGGGGCGCAGGAACAGCAGATGGCGTCCGGCACCCGGCGCATTTGCAAGGCGCAGGCTGCCATCCCTGCCCGCATCGGCATCGATCGCAAGCTGACAGGATTCGCCGAGGAAACTGTAGACGAAGGCGCTGGCCGGGCGCTCGAACGTCTCGACCGGCGCGCCGCTTTGCTCGATCCGGCCCTGGTTCATGATCACCACCCGGTCGGAAAGCGTCATTGCCTCGGACTGGTCGTGGGTGACGAAAACGGCGGTGAAGCCCAGTTCACGATGCAGGCGGCGGATCTCTGACCGCAGCTCCAGCTTCAGTTTCAGATCGAGCGCGCTCATCGGCTCGTCAAAGAGCAGGATGCTCGGCTCGACCACCATCGCCCGCGCCAGCGCGACCCGCTGGCGCTGACCGCCCGACATCCCGGACGGATAGCGCGCGGCAAAGCGCCCCATCTGCACCACATCGAGCATCCGCGCGATGCGGCCGGGGATCTCTGACGAAGGCACGCCGCGCATCTTCAGCCCGTAGGCCATGTTCTCAGTCACGGTCAGATGCGGGAACAAGGCCCCCGACTGGAAGACCGTCGCCGTGTCGCGCTTGTAAGAGGGCAGATGATCCACCCTCTTGCCATTGATCTCGATCCGGCCCGAGCTGGGCTTTTCCATGCCGCCGATCAGCCGCAGGGTCGTGGTCTTGCCACAGCCCGAAGGACCGAGAAGCGTCAGAAACTCGCCTTCGCCAAGCGTCAGATCGGTGCCTTCGACAGCGGTGAAGCTGCCATAGGTCTTTCGCAGGGCGGTCAGTTGCAGCCTGGGCGTCATCGTGCTTTTGCTCCGGCCTGTCAGTTCGCCGAGGTCTTCAGCACCGCTTCCTTGAAGCGGGCATCGAGCGCGTCCCAATTGGCGAGGATCTTCTCCCATCCCGCCACATCGATCAGATTGACGCGCTTTTTCAGGTCGTCATTGGTGACCGGATAGCCCTGCCAATGGTCAGGCACCGTCACATCGGCGCGCGAGGAAACCGAGGTGGTGGTGGCGAGGATGCGGTCCTGGGTCTCTTTCTCAAGCATGTAGTTGAGGAAGACATCGCTCAGCTCGTCATGCCGGGTGCCGCGCACTTTGATATACCAGTCGGTATAGGCCACGGTGCCATCCTCGGGGATGCCGGTCCTGAAGGCCTCGCCGCCATCGCGCACCATGCCGAAAGCGTCGATCGAATAGATCTCGGCCATGGCGGCCTGTTCCTGCATCATCACGAAAGAGAGTTCCGCCCCGTCGCGATACCATTTCGCCGGGCGCAGCTCTTCGAGTTTGGCGAAAAGCGGGTCATCGGCCATGCCCGGCTGCCAGGAGTAAAGCTCCTCCAGCCCGGGTTTCGCGCCCCGGACCAGCGCGGTCACCGCCAGAAGCCAGACGAAAGACGCACCATCGAGCGCAAGTTTGCGCTCCATCGCCGGGTCCCAGAGCGATTTCCAGGACAAGGGCAGATCCTCGCCCGCCAGATCGGTATTGATCAGCGGCAAAAGGAAACCAAGGCCGAAGGGAATGCCGAAATCGCGCATCGCCTCGGGGCGGGTCTCGATATACCAGGGCTGCACTCCGGACAGGTTGGGCAGATTTTCGCGGGGCGTTGCGGCCCAGAGCCCCTCGGTCATGCCGACGAGGGTGGTGTATTCATCGGCGATGGTGATGTCGAAAGGCGGATTGTCGGCGGGCGCCGCCATGATCTGCGCCGCCATCTGATCCCATCCGCCAAGCGTGACGGCACTGGTGCCATATCGCTCGTTGAAGGGCTCGACCACGGCGCGGCGGAAGGCATCCTCATAGGCGCCCGACCAGGTGGTCACGGCCAGCTCTTCGCCGGCAAAGGCAGTCTGCGCGAGAACCGGATCCGCCCGGCCCAGAAGCGCAGGCGCGGCAAGACCGGCGCTGACCGATCCGAGAAAGGCACGACGGGACAATCCGCCGGGGCGGGTAAAACGGATGTTTTTCATGATGACCCTGTTGTTTTTGGCTTTTGCTTGTTGGTTCCGGCTCGGGCCCGTCAGGAGGAGGCCCGTCAGTAAGAGGGGGGCGTGATCGCCCAGATCACAACGGCCTCCGTCTCTCCGGGGTTGCGATAGCGATGGGGGGTTGTGCTGGGAAAGGCGAAACTGTCGCCCTCCGCCAGCAAGAAGCACTCGTCACCGATCCACATTTCAAGCGCGCCCGAAAGTACGATCCCGGCCTCTTCGCCGGTATGGTTATAGGGCACATCGGCGCCGACCGCGCCGGGCGGAAAGCGCGACATCAGCAGTTCAAGCTGGCCGCGCAGATTGGGAGAGAGCAGCTCATCCGCCACCCCCGAGGAAAAGCGCAGGCTCCGCCGGTTGCCGGCGCGCACGATATGGCGCCGCTCGGCGCTCTCGCTCTCTTCGGCATTGTGGAGGAACCAGCCGATGGTGACGCCAAGCGCGCGGGCAATGTCATGCAAAGCCTTGATGCTGGGCGAGGAAATGCCGCGCTCAATCTCACTCAGATGACCGATCGAGATGCCCGTCGCTTCGGAAAGCGCCTTGATGGTCAGGCGCTTTGCCTTGCGCAGATCGCGGATCTCCGAGCCGATGGCCGCCGGGCTGGCAGCGTCGGATTCGGGCTTTGCGGCAGCGGCCTGACCCTGGGCGGATATGTCGGTCTGTTTCAGCATCGGGCCTTCGGAAGGGCTCTGTGGCAGCGGGAAAAGGAAAAGCAGGTCAGGCGCGGCCTGAAAGGACACCAGGGATTTGACGCAAGCCCCGCCTCGTGAAATGATGTTCGGAGAAATCGAAATTTGCAAGTCAAAATTTCGACACGCATTTCAATTCAGGAAAGAGACCGTGCTGCGAGCCAGCCAGAGCCAGCCCGAAGATCCCGCCCTCACGGCCCGCGACTGGATCACGCGGCTCGGCGGTGAGGCAATGCGCGAGCGTTCCTGGGTGGTGACACCGGCCTTCGCGGCCGGGCATTTCCGCTTTCGCCCGCTTGAGGAAGAGGTCAGGGCGCCAAGCCTGCCCTTTCATTACATTTCCCTGACCCTGAACGGCCTGATCCGGGTCGAGGCAAATGTCGGCGGCAAGCGGGTGAACGTCAAAATCCGCAGCGGGCAGTCCATGATCATGTCGGCCGGGCGCGACAACCGCTGGCGATGGGATGCGCCGACCGAAGAGACCTTCGTCTTTCTGCGCCCGGACTTTCTGCGCAGCTTCGCCGAAGAGGCGGAAACCCCCGAGGTCGAGATTCGCGACCGCTTCGTCTTCGAGGATGCGCATCTGCGCCGCACCCTGCAAGGGATCGCCTCAGAGCTTTCCGCACCGGGGGGGCTGTCGCCGCTCTATCTGGATATGGCGGCCCAGGCGGTGGCGGCGCGGCTTTTGTCGCGCCATCGCGGTGGCCCGGCGCCCGGGAGTGCGACACGCGCCGGGCAGACCAGCCTCACCGCGCCGCAGCTGCGCCGGGTGCTCTCGCTGGTCGAGGACCGGCTCGGCGAAGAGATCGACCTTGCCGCGCTGGCCGATGCGGCCGGGGTCAGCCGCTTCCACTTTCTGCGCTGCTTTCGCGCCACCACCGGCATGTCGCCGCATCGCTGGCTGACGGGGCTCAGGATCGCGCGCGCCTGCACGCTGCTGGAGGAGAACCGGCATTCGGTGCTGGAGATTGCCGGCCTCGTCGGCTTTGAAAGTCAGAGCCATTTCGGCCAGGTCTTTCGCCGCATGACCGGGTTTGCGCCGAAGGACTGGCGGGCCGCACGGCGCGGGCACTGAAAGCCCGGCCCGCCAATACGGTATCTGAAAAACAGCAATATCCCGAGAGACGGCGCCCGCCCCGGCGGGGGATGCTGCGTCAAAGAAGACAGAACAGGGATATGCCAGATGACCAGGATGTGGGGCGATCAGCCTTATTTCGGGCTTGATGCCAGCTTTGACCCCGATTGGCTGCTGACAGAGGCGCAAAAGGAGCTGCGGGCCGAGCTGATCGAGCTGTGCCGCACCACCTTGCGCCCGAATGCGGTCGAGGCCGACAAGAAGAATTTCTATCCGCGCGCCAATGTCGATGCGCTGGCAAGCCTGCGGCTTCTGGGCCTGATCGTGCCGAAGCAATTCGGCGGGCGCGGCGAGAACACCGTCGGCGCCGTCATGGTGGCCGAGACCATTGCGCGCTATGGCTGCCCCTCGACCGCACTGATCTACATGATGCATACGGTCGCGGTGGCTGGTCTGTGCTACCGTGCCAAGGGCAATGCGGCGATTGAAAACCTGCTCTCGCGCCTTGATGACGAGGCGCTGATCGGCACGGCGTCTTACACCGATCCCGAGACCGGCGGCCATTTCTGGTATCCGAAAATGTCCGGCGCCAAACGCACCGAAGCCGGCTGGCATGTGCAGAAGAAAGCGGCCTGGACCACCTCTTCGGGCTATGCCGACTGGTATATCTCGCAGACCACCAGCCCCGATTTCGCCGGCGATTACAGCGATCTCTCTGTCTTCCTGTTCATGAAGGACGAGGTGAACGGCGCCCCCGGAAAATGGGAGGCGATGGGCATGCACGGCAACCAGTCCGGCCCGGTCGAGATCGACACCGTGGTGCCCTTTGACCGCATCGTCGGCTGGCCGGGCGACGGCGCCGCCTCGAACGACGAGGCGATCGATCCGCTGGCGATGCTGATGTATGCCGGCTCTTACAACGGGCTCGGCCTTGCCTGTATCGACGTCGCCAAAAGCCATGTGACGCGCAAGGCCCATGTGCAATACGCCCGTCGCGTCGCCGATTACCCGACCATCCAGGACAGTTTCGGCCGCGCCGTGATGGAGGGCCAGGCCTCGCGCCTTTACGCCTATGCGCTTGCAAAGGCGCTGGACGATGCCACCGAAAACGGCAGCTGGGAGATCTATTACAAGGATCCCAAAGCCATGCCGCGGGCGAAATTCGCGGTCTGGGCCTTTCAGGCCAAATTCCTCTCGACCCGCTTCTCCTATGAGGTCTCGGACAAGATGCTCGCCACCTGCGGCGGGCGCGGCTACATGGCCGATCTCGGGCTTGAACGCCTCGTGCGCGATTCCAAGGCGGGCTGGATCATGGGGCCCTCGAACGAGATCACCGCGCAGCTGATCGGCAAATGGGCGCTTCTGGGCCCCGATGCGGTCGACTGGTGGAACCAGCGCGTCGATGAGCCGGTGATGATGAACGAGATCGGCAAGCTCGACGCCGAGGGCAAACGCCGGCTGATCGAGAAGCTCCAGGCCGGGCTGATGCCGCAGGCCGCGGAATGAGCGCGATGCAGGCGCCTCTTTCCGAAGGGCCGGTTCCGGCGGCGTTCCGCGCCGCCGACGACCCGAAGGCGTTTCGGGAGGTGCTCGGCCAGTTCTGCACCGGACTGACCATCGTCACCGGGCAGTTGCCGGGCGGAAGCCGCTTCGGTCTGACGGCAAGCTCCTTCCAGGCGCTGTCGCTCGACCCGCCTCTGGTGCTTTACTCGGTGCGGCGCGAGGCGGCTTCGGTCGATCTGGTGCGCCGCGCCGGGGGCTTTTGCGTCAATGTGCTGCGCGATCATCATGGCCCGCTTGCACGCCGCTTCGGCTCGGCGGTCGAGGACCGTTTCGCGGGCGAGGCCTGGCATGAAAGCCCCTCGGGCGCCTGGCGCCTGCCCGATGCCATCGCAGCCCTTGATTGCCGGCTGTGGAACATCTGCGAGGGCGGCGACCATGTGATCATCATCGGCGAGGTCACCGCGATGAGCCGTTCCGACGGCGACCCGCTTCTGTTCTTTCGCGGCGAGTTCCGGCCCATCGGCCCGGCCCCGCATCCCTGACACCGGTCAAAGGAGCATCCCATGACCCTGATCCCCCCCGTCAAAACCGAACATGTCACCTTCGATCCGCCGGAATTCGGCCATCTCGGCATGATCCCCGAAATCGTCGTCCTGCCCGTCACGGACGAGCGGATCTGGGTCGAGCTGGAGCCGAATGTCTGGTTCCGCCCGCTGTTCTTCGACATGAACCAAGGCTCGCATGGCGAGGTCCTGCGGGTGCGGCGCGGCGGCGTCCTGTCGCGCCACCTGCATGCAACCCCGGTGCATGGCTTCGTGATCAAGGGAAACTGGCGCTATCTCGAACACAGCTGGACCGCGGTCGAGGGCTCTTACGTGATGGAACCCCCGGGGGAGATCCATACCCTGACCTGCGACGGCGATGACGAGATGCAGACCGTCTTCTTCATCCAGGGGCCGACGCTCTATATGGACGAGAATGACAATGTGACGCTGGTCGAGGACAATCTCCACCTGATCCGCACCGCCCGCGCGCATTACGAGAAAGTCGGGCTCGGCGCCGATTTCGTCAATCAGTTCATCCGCTGAAACGCCATGTTCGCCTATACGATGCTTGGCACCAATGATCTTGCCCGCGCGGTGGCCTTCTATGCGCCGCTGATGGACCTTCTTGGCCAGCCCAGGGTCGGCGGTGATGACGCCCTGGTCACCTGGGGGTCTTATGACGACTATGACCGCCCCGGGTTCAGCGTGGGAAAGCCGGTTGACGGCCTGCCGGCCGGTGCCGGAAACGGCAGTATGCTGGCCTTCCGCGCCGATGAGGCGGCGCTGGTGGACCGTCTCTATGAGGCGGCGATGGCGGCGGGCGGGCGCTGCGAAGGTCCGCCCGGCCCGAGGCCCGGAGTCTGGCCGGGCTTTTATGCCGCCTATGTGCGCGATCCCGACGGCAACAAGATCTCCTTCGCCTGCTATCACGATCCTGCGGACGTTCCGGTTTTCGACAAGCCGTGATCACAGACCTGCGCCGGTCTTCCGGCGCAGGTTCTGACGGTCAGACTCTCCCGTCGAAGGCGGCTTCCAGAATCGTGGTCAGAAACGCCGCGGAAACCGGCACGGGATTTGTGGGCGCGGTCGGATCGATCAGCGCCGCTGTGACGATGCGGGGGAAATCCCCGCGCTTCACGCCGAACGCGGCAAGGGTATGCGGCACTCCGATCTCCTTGCGCAGCCCGAGGATCCAGTCGAGCACACGATCCGTTCCATCGCCGCCCGACTGCGGCAGATCAAGACAACGCGCCAGATGCTCCATCTTGTCGCCGATGGCCGAACGGTTCGCCGCGATCACATAGGGCATCAGCACCGCATTGGTCATGCCGTGATGGAAGCCGCAGATCGAGCCGATCGGATGGCTGAGCGCATGGATCGCGCCAAGCCCCTTCTGGAACGAGGTGCCGCCCATGCTGGCCGCCATCATGACCTCGGCGCGGGCCTGAAGATTCTGCCCGTCGGCAACCGCGACCGGCAGCCAGAGCTTCAGCAGCCGCAGCCCCTCGATGGCGATGGCATCGGCCATCGGGTGACAGGAGGGAACGCAAAGTGCCTCAAGGTTATGCGCCAGCGCATCCATGCCGGTGCCGGCGGTCAGCGCGGGCGGCAGGCCAAGCGTCAGCGCCGGATCGGCGATCACCAGTTGCGGCAGCATCATCGGATGGAAGATGATCTTCTTCTCATGCGTCGCCTCATTGGTAATGACGGTGGCGCGCCCGACTTCCGAGCCGGTGCCCGAGGTGGTCGGCACCGCGATGACCGGCGCGATGCCTTTGGTTTCAGCCGCGCGCCAGAGGCTGCCGATATCCTCGAACTCCCAGACCGGGCGGGTCTGCGCCACCATGAAGGCGACCGTCTTGCCGACATCCAGCGCCGAGCCGCCGCCGATGGCGATCACGCTGTCATGGCCGCCTTCGCGGAAGGCCGCCACCCCGTCGTCGAGATTGCGCGAGGTCGGATTGCCCTGAAGCCGGTCGAAAACCCCGGCCCTGATCCCGGCCTGTGCCAGCCGCTCGCGGATCTGCGCCATGACGGGAAGGCCCGAGAAATAGGGATCCGACACGATCAGCGGGCGTGTGATCCCGATCTCGGCGCAGGCGGCGGCAAGCTCGCCGATCCGGCCGGGACCGAACCAGATCCGGGTCGGGTAGTTCCAGTTCGCAGCAGGGGCGGCAGGGGTCATTTCAGGCTCTCCTTCGGGGATATCAGCAGGGCCCGGATGCGCCGGGCGGTATCGGTCAGCGCGGCGCGCGCGGCGGGCACTCCGCCGGTCATGGCGGAAAAAGCGTGAGGCAGGGTCGGGTGGATCACATGGTCAAGTGCGACCCCTGCCCCGCGCAGCCGGGCGGCAAAGGCGGCCCCTTCGGCAAAGAGCAGATCATGCCCGGCCTGCACCAGCAGCGTCGGCGGCATCCCCGAGAGATCCCCGGCCCGCGCCACCGAGCAAAGCGGATCGGCGGCATCGGCGGGGTCGCGCATGTAGAGCCGTGCAAACCAGGCCATATCGGCCCGCGTCAGCGGATAGCACTGGTCGCAGGGCCCGGGCGGCAGCGCCTCGCGATCCATTTCCAGCACCGGATAGATCAGGATCTGCGCTTTTGGCAGCGGCTCTGCCGCGCGCAAAAGCGCCAGCGAGGCTGCGGCCGCCAGGCAGCCCCCGGCGGAATCGCCGCCGATCGCGACAGCGCCGGGATCAATCCCCAATGTGGCGGCATGGGTCCGCAGCCAGTGCCAGGCGGCGATCACATCCTCAAGCGCGGCGGGGAAAGGGTGTTCGGGCGCCAGCCGATAGGCAAGGGACAGAACGCGGAATCCGCCATGACGCGCCAGCCGGGTACAGGCGGTATGGCAGGTCTCCAGATCCCCGAGCACGCCGCCGCCGAAATGCAGGAAGATGAGTGCCGGGCCGCAGCTCTCCGCCGGATCGGGCGTATAGAGCCGGGCGGCAAGCGGGCCGCCGGGGCCGGGCAGGCACAGATCGCGGATTTCGGGCAGGGAGAGCGGCGGCCCCTCCAGCAGCGAAAGCGAGAGCAGGCAGGGACGGCGCGCCATCACCGGATCGGGGCTGCCCGCCGCGCCGAAGCGCGTCACAAGCCAGGCGTGAAAGCGGGCGCGCGGATCGGCGCCCCGCCCCGGTATTGCGCCGCCGCCGCTGTCGGCGATCCGGTCGAGAACCGGAGCCGGCAACCAGAGGGCGGCGCGGAAGGCAAGCCGGAGCAGCGCTGCCATGGGAGAAAGCCGTGCCTTCGGGGCCGGTTTCTCTGCGCTATGCGCCGACAGGCCGGGTTCTGCGCATGGCATATTGCCTCAGAGCGACAGGGCCGCGGCGGCGGCGCGGGAGAGGGAAGATGCGGGAAGCGGCACGGATACCTCGCAGAGCTGGATTCGGTCGCCGGACGGACGGGCAGGAGGCTCCGGCTTGCAGCGCATCTGATACTTTGCATCAGTATATTGTCAATATATTCATGTTGACTGAAAATATAATCACATAAAAACAATGATATGAAAGATATTTTCAGGGTTACATCCAACTTCGTGTCTGAAAATAATATTGACAATATATCAATGCGATTCCTAACTGGCCCCGTTCTCCTTCAGGTGAGGCCCTTGTCAGTGTCAGATCCTTCCGATCCGTTCCGCGTTCCTCAATTCGAAGATGGCTCGCGTGAGACCCAGGCCACTCAGGCCTATCACGCGATCCGGCGCATGATCCTGCGCTGCGAATTGCAGCCCGGTGCAACGATCAGCGACAAGAGCATCGGCGCGAAGCTCGATTTCGGCCGCACCCCGATCCGCGAGGCGCTTTTGCGGCTCGCCAGTGAGCGGCTGGTTCTGTTCCAGCACAATCAGAGCATCGTGGTGGCGCCGGTCGGCCTTGACGAGATCAACGACATCTACACCTTGCGCCTGCATCTTGAGCGCCTTGCCTGGCGGCTCTGGCTGGAGGAGGCGGGCGACAAACAGGTCGAGCGGCTGGCGTCAGTCTTCGATGACGTGCCAAAACTGCTGCGGGCCGGCGATGTCGAAGGGCTTCTGCATCTCGACTTCCTGTTCCATGCGCAGATCTACCGCGAATGCGGCAACCCCTTCCTGACCCAGTCGCTGTATAACCTGTCAGGCGTCACCTACCGTATGTGGCACATCACCTCGACCCGCGACCTTCAGGCCCAGGCCGAGACCGCGCGCAGCCATCAGCCGATCATCGAGGCCGTCTATGCCCGCGATGCCGCCCGCCTCGACCGCGAGATCGAGAGCCACATCAGCCACGCCTATGACCAGATCATGCAACGGTTCCTGCACAATACCGTGGGCCGCATCGGCGATATCCCCATCAACATTTTCCAGAAGGAAGGCCAAGATGAAACGCAGTGAGTTCCGTTCCGACCGTTCCTCCGCTTCTTTTTCCGGCACGATGCGCGCAGCTCTGATGGCGGGCGCCGCCATGGTCGCGCTTGCCGCCCCTGCGGCGGCCGAGGGGCAGCTTGTCCTGCTGGTCTGGGAGGGCTATGCCGATGACAGCATCGTCAAACCCTTTGAAGAACAGACCGGCTGCCGGGTCGATCCGATCTATGTCGGATCGAATGACGAGATCGTCTCGAAAGTCATGAGCGGCGGCGGAGCGGCGGATCTGATCTCGCCCTCGAACGATACCGCGATGCGGCTGGTCGATGCAGGCGTGATCGCGCCGGTCGATCCCGCGAAAGTGCCCTCGATGGCCGATTTCATGCCGCAGTTCCGGAACCCGGAATGGCTGATGAAGGAGGGCCAGCTGTATGGTGTTCCCTATGGCTGGGGCCTGATCCGCATCATCGCCGATGCCGACAAGGTGCCGGCGGATACCGACAGCCTCGGGTTCCTCTGGGATCCGGCCTACAAGGGGCAGATCTCGGTCTGGGATGACATCGAAACCCTCTACATGGCCGCGCGCTATCTGGGCTTTGAGAACACCTATGACCTGACGGATGAGCAGCTTGAGGCGGTCAAGGCCAAGCTGATCGAGATGAAGCCCAATATCCGCAAATACTGGTTCACCACCGGCGAAATGGGCACGCTGATGTCGGGTGGCGAAGTGGTGGGCGGCTCTTCCTGGGAGCCGACGCTGGTGGAGCTTTGGGCGGCCGGCAAAAACGTGATCGACGTGAAGGCCAAAGAGGGGCGCGGCGGTTATTCCGACAGCTGGATGATCGTCAGGGGTGCCGAGGAAAACGAATGCGTCTACCCCTGGCTGGAATATGTCTCGACGCCCGGGGCGCAGGCATTGGCGCATAAGGTCACGGGCTTCGGCTATCCGAACAGCAGGATGGCGGCAGAGCTCGATGAAGAGACCCGCGCCACCTATGAGCGGCTCGGCATGTCGGATTCGGAATCGCTCGCGAATATCGACTGGTGGCAGCCGGTCGAGCGCCGGACCAAATATCTTGAAATCTGGAACCAGGTGAAGGCGGCGGCGCAGTAAGCGCCCCCGTCACAGCGGCCGGGCCGTATCCGGCCCCCCGAAACAGCCCCCTGCGCGCGGATGCGGGCAGGGGAATAAAGCGACACGCAGTAAAAACGGCGGCGAGAGATGACAACAGGGATTGAGTTGCGCGATTTGCGCAAACGCTACGAGGGGCATGGCGGCGCCGGCTCCTGGGCGGTGGATGGCGTCGATATGCAGATCGGGCGCGGCCAGTTCGTGACGCTTCTCGGGCCTTCGGGCTGCGGCAAGACCACGACGCTGCGCATGATCGCGGGCTTCGAGGTGCCGACATCGGGCCAGATCCTGCGCGACGGGGTCGACATCACCGACCAGCCGGTGACGGATCGTGAGATGCGCATGGTCTTTCAGGATTTCGCGCTGTTTCCGAACATGACGGTGGCCGAGAATGTGGCCTTCGGGCTGAAGACCCGGCGGATGAAGGGCCGGTTCGGTGCCGCCGAGATGCGCCGCCGTGTTGGCGAATATCTCGATCTGGTCCACCTCGGCACCCATGCCGACAAACGTCCGCATCAGCTCTCGGGCGGGCAGAAGCAGCGGGTTTCCCTCGCCCGCGCGCTGATCACCGACCCGGATGTGGTGCTGTTCGACGAACCGCTCGGCTCTCTGGATGCGCATCTGCGCAAGGTGATGCAGATCGAACTGATCCGCCTGCATCGTGAGCTGAACAAGACCTTCATCTATGTCACCCACGACCAGGACGAGGCCATGGCGATGAGCGACGCCATCGCGGTGATGAATGGCGGCAAGGTGCAGCAATTCGGCACCCCGCGCGAGATCTATGATCGTCCGACCTCGCGCTATGTCGCGGGCTTTATCGGCCATGCCCATATCGTCGAGGCCAGCGTGGTCGAAAGCGGCGCTTCCGGGCTGAGCGTCCGGCTTGGCAATGGCGAGGTGGTGCGGCTTGACGCGCCGGCCAGTCTGCAACGCGGCGAGGCGGTCGGGCTGATGCTGCGGGCCGAGGATCTGTCGCTGGCGAAACCGGGTGACGGAGAGCTGCATGGCAAGGTGTCCGACAGTCTCTATCGCGGCGAATACATCGAATATGTCGTCGATCTGAAGGGCGGGGCCGGCACGGTCCATGTCCATGAGCCGACCCATGCCGCGCCTTTCGCCCATGGCGACGATGTGGCGCTAAAGGTCAATCCGGCCAAGGCCCATGTGGTCGGGGGGGCGTGAGCATGCAGGCCACCATAGAAGTGCGCGAGCCACAGCCAGCCTTGCGCAGCGCGAAAAGGCTGGAACGGCGGCGGATGCTGTTGTGGCTTTTGCCGCCCGTCGCCTGGTTCTCGGTCTTCATCCTCGTGCCCTATGCGATGCTGTTCTGGTACAGCCTTGGCCATACCGAGGACATGCGCTTTGTTCCCGGCCTTTCACTGGCGAATTTCGCCCGCGTCTTCACCGATGAGCCCTATCTGGGCGTGATCCTGAAATCGGCGCGGATCGGGCTGATGACCGCCATCCTGTCAGCCATCGTCGCCTGGCCGCTGGCCTTCGTGATCGCCTTTCACACCCGCTCGGCTTCGGTGAAATTCGCGCTCTATCTGCTGGTCATCGTGCCCTGGTGGGCCAGCTATCTGGTCAAGGCCTATGCCTGGAAGACCATTCTCGGCACCAACGGGATCCTGAACGCCACGCTTCAGGGCCTTGGGTTCACCGATGAGCCGGTGCGGCTCTTCCTTTACAACGAGTTCAGCGTGGTGCTGACGCTGACCTATATCTTCACGCCCTTCGCGGTGCTGTCGATCTATGCCCAGCTTGAGCGCATCCCGACCTCGCTGGTCGAGGCGGCGAAAAACCTCGGTGCCGGCGGGTGGGAGATTTTCTGGCGCATCGTGCTGCCGATTTCGGTGCCCGGCATCATCGCGGGCGGCATCATCACCTTCTCGCTGGCCTTCGGCGACTTCGTGGCGCCGGTCCTGGTCGGAGGCTCGGATTCGGTGATGATCTCGAACATCGTCATCAACCTTCTCGGCGTGGCCTTTGACTGGCCGATGGCGGCGGCAATCGGGCTGGTCATCATCACGCTCGGCCTTGGCCTGATCTCGCTGACCGGCTGGCTGGAAGAGAAAACCAAGGTGAGGCTCTGATCATGCGTGCCTTCGGAAATCGACCCTTCGTGCTGTCGCTCGCCTCGCTGGTGCTGTTCTTCCTTTACGCGCCCCTGCTGGTGATCGTGGTCTTCTCGTTCAACGATTCCTCCTATACCGGGCTGCCGTTCAACGGCTTCACCCTGCACTGGTATGCCGATCTTCTGTCCAACCGGCAGATCATGGGCTCGATCTGGAACAGCGTCTATGTGGCGGTGGGCGTGGTGATCCTGAGCGTGGTCTTCGGCCTGCCCGCCGCCATCGCGCTGGACCGCTACGAGTTTCCCGGCAAGGGGATCTTCCGCCGCATCGTCATGCTGCCGATCGTGCTGCCGGGGATCATCACCGGGGTGGCGCTGCTCAGCTTTTACCTCACGCTGAACCTGAAACTGTCGCTGCATACGATCATGCTGGGCCAGGGCACGGCGCTGATGTGCATCACCATCACCGAGGTTTTCGCCCGCCTGCAACAGATGGGCAAAAGCCAGACCGAGGCGGCGGTGAATCTCGGCGCCAATGACTGGGAGGTGTTTCGCCATGTCACCCTGCCGGGGGTCAGATCCTCGCTCTTCGGCGCGATGCTGATCTCGTTCTCGATCTCCTTCGATGAGATTGCGGTGACCTTCCTGCTGACCGGGCGCGAGAACACGCTTCCGATGACGCTGTGGTCGCTGTTGCGCCGCGAGGTCACGCCAGAGGTGAATGCCGCCGCCACCCTGATTATTGCCGTCTCGGTCGTGCTGATCGTGATCGGAATGTATGCCTCGCGCGGCAAGGGCGCCGCCGGTTCGGAAGGCCGCTGAGATGGATATGGAACAGATCGAAAAGCTGATCGCCGATCACGGCATCCGCACGGTGATCGTGGCGGGAACCGATCCCGCCGGGGTCTTGCGCGGCAAGCGCCTGACGGTGCCCTATTTCCGCAAGGCAGCCGAAAGCGGCATCAGCTTTGCCTCTTACATCCTTGGCACCACCACCATGGACGAGGTGCTGCCCGGCCTCTTCGACACCGGCATTCCCGATGTCCATGCGAAACCTGATCTTTCGACCTTCCGCCTTGCCCCCTGGGAGAAGGATGCGGCAATCGTCCTGCTGGACTGGGTGACACCCGAGGGCGCGCCGCATCCCCTGTGCCCCCGCGGCGCACTGAAACGCCAGGTGGCGCTGGCGGACAGGCTGGGTTTCAAAGCCTATGCAAGCCTTGAGCTGGAATTCTACATCCTGCCTTTGCCGATTTCCGAGGTCCGTCAGGGCCGCTGGTCGGACCTTCCGCTGCCCTCGAAGGACATCCATTGCTACTCGATCCTTGAGGGGTATTTCTGCGAACCGGTCATCGGCCGCCTGCGCGATTGCTTCCCCGAAGAGATCGAGGCCTGCCTGCCCGAATGGGGCCAGGGCCAGTTCGAGGTGAACCTCTACCGCGCCGATCCGCTGGCCATGGCCGATACGGCGGTGCTGATGAAGCTGGCGGTCAAGCAGATCGCGGCCGAGGCGGGCGCCACGGCCACCTTCATCGCCAAATTGCGCGAGGACATGTCCGGCAGTTCCGGCCATATCCATCTCAGCCTGCGTGACAAAGCCAGCGGAGAGAGTGTCTTCTACGATCCCGCCGACCCGTTGAAACTGTCAAAGACCTTCCGGCATTTCGTGGCCGGCAACATGGCGGTCTTTGCCGAATCCGTGCTGTTCTATGCGCCGAACGTGAATTCCTACAAGCGGATGCAATCGGGCAGCTTTGCCGGCACCACCCGTTGCTGGGGCGTCGACAACCGCACCGCAGGTTTCCGCGCCATCAATGAAAGCGCCGGGAAATGCCGGCTGGAGGTGCGGATCGGCGGCGCCGATCTGAACCCCTATCTCGGCATCGCAACCGGGCTCGGTGCGGGTCTGCGCGGGATCGAACTGGCGCTGGAGCCGCCCGCCCCCGGCTCGGGCAACAATTACGAGCAAGGCGTCGAAACGGTCCCGGTGGATCTGGCCGCTGCCGTCGCCGCCGTTGAGGAAAGCCAGGCGATCCGCGAGATCCTGCCCCCGGCGCTGATCGACAATGCACTGCGGATCGCCTGCTTCGAGATCGGCGTCTTCCACGGCACCGTCACCGATCTGGAACGCCGCCGCTATATGGAGACGGTCTGAGATCATGGAGATTTTCGACGTTCTCATCGTCGGCGCCGGGATCTCCGGCATCGGCAGCGCCTGGCACCTGCAACGCGCCTGCCCCGGCAAGAGCTTTGCCATTCTGGAAGCCCAGGAAACCTTCGGCGGCACCTGGCACACCCACCGCTATCCCGGTGTCCGCTCGGACAGTGACCTTTACACCTTCGGTTACAGCTTCAAACCCTGGACCGAAGAGCCGGTGGCGACCGGCGACCGCATCCTCGCCTATCTGGAGGCGGTGATCGCGGAAAACGATCTCGGCCGCCATATCCGCTACGGCCATAAAGTGATTTCCGCCGACTGGTCGGCGGCCGAGGCGCTCTGGACGCTGAAGATCCGGCTGGCGGATGGCTCGGACAGCACCCTGCGCGCCAGTTTCCTGTGGATGGGTCAGGGTTATTACCGCCATGAAGAGGGCCATACGCCCGACTGGCCCGGCATGGCAGACTATCGCGGGCGCATCGTGCATCCGCAGAAATGGCCGGCCGATCTGGATTATACCGGCAAAAGGATCGCGGTGATCGGATCGGGCGCGACGGCGGCGACCATCGTGCCGGCCATGGCGGAAAAGGCCGGGCATATCACGCTGGTTCAGCGCTCTCCGACCTATTTCAACCCCGGCACCAATGCCGATGCCCTGGCGGATGAGCTGCGCGCACTGGAGATCGACGAGCATTGGATCCATGCGATCATCCGCAAGAAGCTGCTTGCCGATCAGAAGGCGCGCGTCGGCCGGGCCGCTGCAGAACCCGAAGCGGTTGCCGCCGAACTGATCGGCAAGGTGGTCGAACATCTTGGCCCGAATGTCGATGTGGCCAGGCACTTCACCCCGCGCTACCGGCCCTGGCAACAGCGCGTCGCCTTCATCCCGGAGGGCGACTTTTTCACCCCCTTCCGCGAGGGCAAGGCCGATATCGTCACCGGCCAGATCGGGCGCTTCACCGAAACCGGGCTGGAGATGACCGACGGCACCAGGGTCGAGGCCGATCTTGTCGTCACCGCCACCGGCTTCAATCTCTGTGTTCTCGGCGATATCGCCTTTTCGCTGGACGGCCAGCCGGTCGATTTTGCCCGGACGGTGACCTGGCAGGGCATGATGTTCACCGGCGTGCCGAACATGGTCTGGGTCTTCGGCTATTTCCGCGCCAGCTGGACATTGCGGGTCGAGATGATCGCCGAGGTGATATGCCGCATCCTGAACCATATGGAGACGACCGGCAGCCGCAGCGTCACGGTCGCGATCCCGGATCGTTTGCGCGGAATGGAGCGCCTGCCGTGGGTCGACCCGGAAAGCTTCAATCCGAATTATCTGATGCGCGACATAGATCTGATGCCCAAGCGGCTTGATCTTGAGGAGTGGCAGCATACCCAGGATTACTGGTCCGAGGTCGACCGTTTCGCCCGGATCAGCGCAATCGATGAGGCTCTGGTCTATACCCGGTCCTGAGACGCAAGGCTGAGGGGCATGGTCGCCCTGGTTGTTTGATCGCACGGTTTGCTGCTGCGATACTTTCTCTGGAATGGAAGGATCCCTGCCACAACGTCGAGGAAAGGCTTTCCTCGGTCGAAGATCGCCAGAAAGACCAGGATGTGTTGACAAAAAGGATTCCACTGCGCGGTCGGCTGTGATTCAGGCTCATCTCTACATGGGAGATGAGCTTGGCACGCAACCTGATGTCCGACGACGAATGGGCATTCTTTGAAGGCTTCATCCGAACGGGCGCAAGCCTGCGGACCATCGACTTGTTCTGGATGGTATTTTCCGGGTCGCGCGGACCGGTGCGCCCTGGCGAGACCTGCCAGAGGAGTTTGGCAAGTGGTCATCTGTCTATCGGCAGTTCCGGCGCTGGACGCTCGCCGGGCTGTGGGAGGACATCCTGGATGCCTTGAACCACGCGAAGCTCGCGCCCGACAAGCTCCAGACGATCGACAGCACCGTGATCAGGGCCCACCACCATGCGGCCGGCGCAAAAGGGGAAACCCACGCGCAGTTCCTCAGTATTTGATATGCTCTTGTCTGAAACCCATGCCGATCAGCCGCCCCATCAGGCGCGAGAGCATGGGGAAACGCGCGATCATGCGCACGAAACCGGGTGGACGCGGCACGGCCTCGCCTTTGTCATTGCGCTTGCGACGCATCATGCGCTGCATGCCTTGCGTGGCCCGGGTCGGGAACAGCCGCCGGGCCTGCACCCGGGCCAGATCGCTGTCACACAACCGCTCCTCGCGCAGCGGAGCGGCAAGGGTATTTGCAGCCGCCACCGCATCCTGAATGGCAAGGTTCACACCAAAGCCTCCGACCGGCGACATGGCATGGGCCGCATCGCCGATGCAAAGGACACCCGGCGCCCACCATTGCCGCAGCCGGTCCATGCGGATCGACAGAAGATGAATCCGGTCCCAGCCGGTGATCTCCTCGAACCGCGCCGCCGGCAGCGGCGCCAACGCGGCAAGGGCAGCACGGAAAGCAGACAGGCCGCGAGCCTTCAGATCGTCATAGCCGCCCTTGCGGATCACATAGCCGCATTGCCAGAAATCCCCACGGTCGATCAGGACGAGGCCCTGCTGCGGCCCGGCATGGCTCATCGCCGGAGCCGGATCATCGGGCAGGCGCGTCAGTTGCAGCCACAGCACATCGACCGCCGAGCCGAAGTCGATCACCTCCAGCCCCGCCTCGGCCCGCACCACGGAATGCCGCCCATCGGCGCCGATCACCAGCGGCGCGCGAATTTCGCCCGCACCTGCATCACTCTGCCATGCCGCCCCGGCCACACGCCCATCCTCGCGCAAAAGCCCGGTGATGCGGTGGCCCATAAGCAGGGTAAAACCCGGCATCTGCGCACCCTTGGCGGCGAGGAAATTCAGGAAATCCCATTGCGGCATGAAGGCGATGTAGCGGCACTCAAGCGGCAAGCGGCTGAAGTCGGCGATCATGACCTGCCGCCCACCGAGCTCGGCATGCAGATCGGGCGCCTTCTGGTGCGGCAGGCGCAGAAATTCCTCCAGCCAACCCAGTTCATCCATCAATTGCAGGGTCGAGGGGTGGATCGTGTCACCCCGGAAATCGTGCAGGAAATCCCGGTGCTTCTCCAGCACCGCGACACGGCATCCGGCACGCGCCAGCAATAGTCCCGCCATCATCCCGGCCGGTCCGCCGCCCGCTATCACGCAATCCACAGAGTCCATTGCCACGCCCTCCATGGTCAGGCTGACTGGCAGGGCTGAAGGTGCTCTGCAACCAGGGCGCGGACCCGGGCAAAGGCGGCCCTGGCTCCGGTGACAACGCGGGCCTCCTCGGCGGGCGACAGTTCTGCGGCATCCAGCGCCGCCTTGAAAGCCCGCCACTGCGCCGCCCGCCCCTCCGGCGCGTCGGCCAGATGCCGGGCGCCATGGCTGGCGGAAAGCCCCATATTCAACGCAGCCCTGAACAGGAACGCCGCGCCGAGATTGGACCCCTCGACCACATAGAGCCAGCCAAGTGCCTCTGGCAGGTCCAGGGTCTCACCGGCAGGGGGCTCGGGATAATCCGGCAGGTCCGTCCCGAGGTCGGCCACATCCTGTGTCACTGCGGCGACGCGCTCACGCTGGCCCAGGTCCGGGATCAGATCCCGCAGCGCCGACACATGATAGAGCGGCGAGACATCCCGGTGGAAAGCGTGCTGCACCTTCAGGAAACGACCGTAATTTGCCACCGAGTCGAAGGGCCGTGCCGCCATGATCGACTGGTCGAGCGCCTCATGCGTTGTATGTGTCGCCATGCGCAACCGTGCCGCACGGGACATATCCTGTTGAACCGTCATTGCAGACCACCTCGTTTTCAGGGGCCGGGCAGTTGTCTGCCCGGCCGGATGCTATCAGAACCGCATGTTCAGCGAGACCGTCGCTGTCCTGCCGGGAGAGAGGACAAGGCCAGTCGCCAGCGGATCGCCATGTGCCTTGTCGGTGACATTAGTGATCGAGAGGCTGGCCGTCGCCAGATCGGTGATCTTCCATGCTCCATAGAGGTCGATGGTCGTATGCGACGGCACAAATGCACTCGAGGCCTGGCTTTCATTACCGCCATGCTTTGAGGCGGACGCGTAATGGACCCGGGTTCCGAGGGTCAGGCGATCATCGAAGAAGCGCCCGCCAAGATCCAGGCTGGCTTTGTGACGGGGCGGAATGGCAAGCGAGAATACTTCACCGGTAAAGGTAGAGCCTCCGGAAGGCGGCACGGCACCCCCGTAGATATAGGGGTCAATATTCGAGGTATTCAGATCGCTGTCGAGATAGGTATAGCTCAGACCCGCATAGAAACGCCCGGTATCATAGGCCGCTTCCAGCTCCGCCCCCTTGAAGGTGGCCGGATCCAGCGTATTCACGAAAGCGCCGCCAACCGTCATCAGGTTGGGGATCTGGTTCGGAAGTGCCACATAGGCAATGGTCATGTAATTCTCGACCCGGCTGTGAAAGACCGATGCCTTGAGACGCAGCGTATCCCCGTCCCTTATCAGGCTGTCAAAGCTCGCATTGGCCCCGAGTTCATAGGTCTCCGAGGTTTCAGGCATGATCTCCGTATTGGGGAAGAACCGCCAGAGCCCGATCAGATTGCTGGTTGCGCCGATATGCAGGCCGGAGAACATCGCCTCCTGAATTTGCGGCGGCCGGAACCCCTCAACATATTTCCCGTAGAATTGCAGCCCCTCTTTCGGCTCGACCGCGATGTTCAAAGAAGGCGACAGGCGGCTTTCGCTGCGGTCCACGTTGAAATCACCCCAATAGGGCATATAGATGCCCATCGGCCCGTCGGGGAAATAGAGCCGCTCGCCAGATCCTTTCAGGCTGAAGTAATCATAACGCAGGCCGGGCCGGATATCGAGCCACTGGTTCGGCCGTATCGACAGGTCGACAAAGGCGCTCGCCAGAAGCCGGTCTGCATCGGGGCTTTCCTGATTGAACCAGCGCTGGTCATTGTCACGGCCGGTATCTTCGGTCGATTTACCCGAGGTGGTGTCCTTCAGGAATTCGAACCCGTAATGCGCAGTGATCTCGGTCGATCCCAGGCTGAATTCAGAGGTGTTGCGGGCGAAGCCGCCAAGTGTGGACAACTCGGTCGCAGAAGTGCAGGGACAATAGTTGGTTGCCGGGCGGTAGGGATAGTAGCTGTTGTTATCGGTTGTCGTCAGATAAAGCTTGGCGGAAAAGTCGATCAAGGGGTCGCCGGGTTTGTAGGTATAATCCAGGGCATAGGTGCGGCTGTCGATCGATTTCCGGCTGTAATACTGATCGGCTTCGGCTGCTGTCGACCAGTCGAATTCCGATTTGTATCCGTTGATGCTGAATTTGAGCTCTGTTGCTTCATTCAGACGCCAGACGGCCTTGAACAGTGCCGTGGACTGATCCTGCGCCGTCATCTTGCTGATATCATAATTCGCGTTGTAACCGATATGTACGGTGTCGCCGAGCGCCGTCAGATCGCCGAGACCGCTCTGGCCCGGCTTGTAATCCCCGATCTTCTTGTCGCCAAAGCCCAGCATGACCGAGAGGTCCGGGCTGATGCGCCAGGCAACTGCGGCATTGACCGCGTGGTTATAGGCATTGGTGCCGGTCGTCGTATCCAGCATGAAAGCAAGGGGCTTGCCCGGCAACAGCAGATCATCGGGGTTGATGGTGCGGAAATTCGCCACGCCCGACAATCCCCCGGCCCCACC
>NZ_UXAW01000137.1 GCF_900609055.1 Pseudogemmobacter humi
GTGCTGCGCGCCGGGGCCGCGGCGCCGGGGGCGGCGGGCTTCGGAGCCTGGGCGTCTTTGCGGAAACGGCTGAACATGGCGCGGCGCCTTTCGGGAAATGGTTATGACTTGCCGGTCTCGGCGGCTCTGCTCAGATCGAACAGCGACCTGGCCAGCTTCTGAAGTTCCTTGCGCAGCGGATTCTTCGCGGCGCTTTCGGACAGCGGCAGGCCGTGGTCGTTGGCCTGGGTGACCTGGGTGCCGCCGTCGGGCAGTTGCACCTCGATGGCGATATCGAGGCTTTCGGCCATCCGCTTCACCCGCGAGCGCGCCGAGAGATCGGTGAATTTCGGCGCCCGGTTCAGCACGTAGCGCAGTTTCTCATGCGGCAGCGCCTCGGCCTTGAGCGCGCGCACGAAGCGCAGCACGTTCTGGGCCGAGCGCAGATCGAGGTCGATCAGCGCGAAATAGGCATGCGCCCGGCTCAGCACGGCTTCGGTCCAGGCCACCACGGTCTTGGGCATGTCGATGATCACGAAATCGAAATTCGCCAGCGCCATGTCGATCAGCCGGCCCAGATCCTCGCCCGAGATGATGTCGAGCGGCAGCATGTCCGTGGGCGCGGTGAAGACGCAGAGCCGGTCGTTGAAGCTCTGCATCCCCTTGATCAGCGCGTCGCTGTCGACCGAGAGCGGATCGGTCAGCACCTCGAACACCGCATCCTTGCGCGGCAGATCCAGATAGGTCGCGATCGAGCCATACTGGAAATCCAGGTCCATCAGGCAGACCCGGGGCGGGTTGGTCTTGTCGGCGGTGGCCAGTTCCCAGGCCAGATTGCTGGCAAAAGTCGAAGAGCCGGTGCCCCCCGCCATGCCATGCACCGGCAGCAGCAGGCCCTGGCGGTCGCCCTTCGGCCTGAAGGCGGGCGCGGCGTCCTCCCCGGCGGCCGGGACGGGGGCGGGCGC
>NZ_UXAW01000135.1 GCF_900609055.1 Pseudogemmobacter humi
TTCCATGGCTCGATCTGCCTGAGTGCCAGGCCGAACAGCACCTTCATCGTCAGGCAGGTCTGGATCGCGGTATCGCTGTAGTCGGGCTGGCGACCACGCTTGCCGGTCGGCGCCGCCTCCCAGGGCATCGCGGGATCGAACCAGATCGTCAGCGAACCACGCCGCCGGAGCGCGTCGTTATAAGCGGGCCAGTTCCTGGTCTTGCAGACGGGCGGCGGGGGGTTACTCATGCAGCACAGCTACCACGCTGGATTCATAAGATGAATCCAGCACGATTCGTGCAATAA
>NZ_UXAW01000134.1 GCF_900609055.1 Pseudogemmobacter humi
GCGACCATCGGCACCTTCAAGAAGACCGGCAACGAATACACCGGCGAAATCGTCACCCTGAGCGTTCAGGCCAAGGGCGTGCGCATCGTCCCCGACCTGCGGGCCACCGGCGAGAATGCGCCCTCGCACCGGATCCTGGTAGGCCGCGCGGAGATCGGCGCCGCCTGGTCGAAGCGCTCGAACGAGGGGCGGGACTATCTGGGCCTGAAGCTGGACGATCCGAGCTTTGCGCACCCGATCTATGCCAGCCTCTTCGACGACGAGGACGGTGAGGGCTCGAGCCTGATCTGGTCGCGCCCCAACAGCCGCCGAGGGGAGTAATCCCCCCAACCAGGGCCCCGGTCGAAAGGCCGGGGCCTTTCATCTTGCCAGCGAGCAATGGCTCTCAGCGCAACTCTTCTGTCACGAAGCTGCGCTCGGCCTTGCCGAACCAGGCCGTCTGCGTCTCGCCCGTGTTCCATTCATAGACCAGACCAATGACCCTGCCATCGTCCTTGTTGCGCAGCCGGGCGATTGGCCGGGCCTCGATACGGTTGTTGCGGCTTGAACTGCCGCGATGGTCACAGGTCTGCACGTTCATGGTACTCGTCCCGACTGTCTTAGAACTTCGCTGGCTGGCGATCTGAACCCTTTACGCAAGGTCGCTTCACGGTTGATTTGTGCGCGCTTTCATCACAACCTGACACAACGGTGGGGGAGCGGCCATGCCGTTACCCTTTTTGGTATCGCTGTTTGAGGACTGCACATTTTCTCGTGCGGGAGGGGTAATGGTTTGGACTATTGTTCCGGAAATGGCCCATTTGGATGCCCGGCTGCGGGCAATTGCACCGATGGGCTATTCACTCGTCATCCATGTGCGCAGTTTGACGCCAGAGCATTATGTCTCCACCTATCCGGAGCGTTGGGTCGAGATTTACACTGAGCGGCAATATGCGATGTTTGATCCGGTCAATCTCTGGGCCAGGACGCATTCAGGTCGCATCAGATGGAGTGAAGTGCCGGTCGAAAAGCTCTCGCCTGCTGGAACTCTGATCATGGATCACGCGCGCGAGTATGGCCTCAACTATGGTTGCGGCGTTTCTCGCAGTCGCATTGAAGAATATGGCACGCTCAGCTGCCTGTTTTGCGCCCGCGAGGATCGGGAACTGACCGACGGTGAGCTGGACGAGGTTGAGGGCATATTCAAACAGCTGCTCGCCTCTATCGAGGCGGCAAGACCGCTTTCAGAGATGGAGCGTGCTATCCTTTCTGATCTGGCGAACGGTTTGCCCTATAAGGAAGTCGCGCATCGGCAGGGCGTCAGCACCGAGACCATAAAGAAGCGCCTGGAGCGGATAAGGGACCTGCTCGGGGCGCGGAACTCGGTACAGGCAGTGGCAATCGCTACCAAGCGCGGTCTGATCCTGAACCAGCCAGCGTCAGGGCCTGAATAGCCCGTGCCAGCGTGGGTCAGCGGACATCGTCGGAGTCGTCACTGAGCGATGCGAGGAGAGCATCGATTTCCGCCCAGACCAGCGGCTCCAGCTGACCCCGCACCAATGACCACCGGCTGTCGACCCCCAGAGGGTCCTGATCGGCAAGCAGCCGATCAAAGATGGCGGCGGGCACTGCGACGCTGGTTCTGACGGTCCAGCTTGCCTGACTTGCCCGCCTGTCACTGGAGGGGATGGCATATGTTGCTGAGAGCCCCCACTTCTTGACGGCCTTCCGCAGGGCGGCCCGGATCACCTGTCGGGGGGCAATGCCGCAGGCAACCAGCCCTTGTTCCTGGCGCTTCAACGCGTTCACGCGCACGTCGATCTGGATCGAGGCTTTGGAGTCATCTCTTACCGCATGACCTTCAGATGCGGCGCTTGCGCTCAGCTGCGCTGGCGCACGGGCCTCGGCAACTCTGGGCGGTTCGTCTCTGTCTCCCGTCTGTGCCGGGTTCGTCGTGTTTTGTTGGGGCAGACTGAACGCATAGGCCTGATCCGGCCGTGTCACGAGGGGGATGCGCTTTCGGACCATGTCACTCTCAGCCGCTGATGATTGCGTTCAGGATGTCGGTAGCTTCTTCCAGCGCCTCGACGAGGGGCCGAACATGGGGCTTCATCAGTGGGTTGGGGTCGTTCTGTCGCGCGAACGCAATGGCGTGAAGAAGGCCGAGCCGATCCATCTCCTTGAAGGCGTTGCGGTGCATCATCACGGTCTCGATGACCGGGAAACAGTTGACCGCCTGTGCGATCAGTTCCGCATCGGCCTTGGTGGGTTTCGCGGGGACCATGTTCAGAACCACATGATGCTGGGGAAGGGCGCTCGGGTCGTCCACACGGGTCCGCAGATGGGCGAACCAGTCTGCGGTCTGGATGCCGACCTTGAAGTCGGTCGTCGAGAGCATCACCGGGGTCACGATGTGATCAGCCAGCACCGCGACGCTGTCCGACCAGTCCGCGCCGACACCGGCTGTGTCGATGAAGATCAGATCCGCAAGATCCTCGGCATAGACCCGGTCGATCTCCTGCTCGATGGCGACAATGCTGAGCGCCCTGGTGCGGGTCAGCAGGGGTGAACTGTACCCGGCACCCTCGGCCCGTTCATACCAGGCACCGAGTGCATCGGTCCCGTCGGTGTCCATGAGGGTGACCCGGCGACCGGCGGCGATAGCGGCGCTGATCAGGGCGCGGCTCAGCGTGGTTTTGCCCGACCCGCCTTTGCGGGCCATCGCGGCGATTACGCGCAAGGAGTCATTTGGCATGGCACACCTGCAATAATGGTTACTCGTAAACACAAGAGCTTTATTGTCGTAGGGCGCTGACCGGGATGCGTCAAGCGGGACGCAAGGCGCAGATCGCAGGAAGCGGCACGCATTATGCGGCTTCCAGAGGACGTGGCGCAGGCAACGTGATGCAGATCCCATTCCCCTTCCGGCACTTCCCACTCCGCAGGATGCAGGACGCAAAGAGCGCGATGCAGATGCCAGAAGACATGCTCCAGAGCGCAGATAACGGGAGGCATTTCGCATTGAGCGGAATGCATATCGCAGGGGGCGTGATGCATTCCGCAGACAACAGGAAACCGCCCTTTGGGGGCGGTTTTTCATAATGAGTACAAGACCGTAGGCCCGACTCCGCTTGTGCTGGGAGTCGGCGGGCTTGTACGATCTTGGCAAGGATGACTTTCATAGCCTTTTCGCGCGCGGCATTGCCGAACACTTCATAGGCATCCATGATCTCATCCAGCTTAAAGCGGTGCGTGACGAGCTTACCCGGATCGACCTTGCCCGATTGCAGGGTTTTCAGCAGCATCGGCGTGGTGTTGGTACAGACCAGACCCATGGCGATGTTGATGTTCTTGATCCATAGTTCTTCAATATGGAGTTCGACGGGTTTGCCGTGAACGCCGACGTTAGCGATATTTCCGCCCGCTGAAACGATTTTCTGGCAGATGTCGAAGGTAGCAGGGACTCCGACTGCTTCAATCGCAACATCAACGCCGAGATTTTCTGTCAACTCCATGATGCGAGCAACGGGGTCTTCTGCGCCGACCTGAATCGTGTCCGTAGCGCCGAACTGGACGGCGAGCTCCAGCCGTGCTGGATCCATATCTATCATCACGATTCGGCCGGGTGAGTAGAATTGGGAGGTAAGAAGCACCGACATGCCCACCGGTCCGGCGCCGATGATGGCGATGGTGTCGCCCGGTTTGACGTGACCGGCCTGTACACCAATCTCCAGGCCGGTCGGCATGATGTCCGAAAGCATGACCAGCGCCTCTTCGTCCGCCCCGGCGGGGATCGGATACAGAGAATTGTCCGCATGGGGGATCCGGACATATTCGGCCTGTGTGCCGTCTATCTTGTGGCCAAGGATCCAGCCTCCATCCGAACAATGCGCGTATAGCTGCCGCTTGCAGTTGGGACAGGAACCACAGGAGGTGACGCAGGAGATAAGTACCGCATCACCCTCCTTGAAGTTCCGCACCGCCGACCCGACCTCTGCGACTACTCCGACACCCTCATGCCCCAGGGTCCGGCCCGGCGTCACTGCGGGCACATCACCCTTAAGGATGTGCAGGTCCGTGCCACAGATAGTCGTCTTGGTCATGCGAACAATCACATCAGTGGGCTTGGCGATGACCGGCCGTTCTTTTTCGATCCAGTCCTTTTGCCCCGGCCCCTGATAAACAAGCGCTTTCATTGCTCTCTCCCTTCAATGCACGAACCTGCAACATTTGTATTGCCTTGCCCTCTATGGCGCGTGTCCGATTTTCGGACAATCAGCCGAGAGTAGTGACCAAAGCAAAGCGGGCGCCCCGAAGGACGCCCGTTGTACTGGTCTCTGGCTCAGGCCCGTTCGGGGACCGGAAGCCCAAGCCAGTCCTTGTAAAAGGTGTCGATATCCGGCTCAAAGTCATGGATCACCGGGTACCAGGGCGTCGGAGCCTCGACATCCAAAAGGTCGCCTGAAACCGGACAGAAATATTCGCGGATCACTTGCCACTCAGGCGATGGCGCCATGAGCCGGGGATAAAGCTCCTCCATCTGCGGGGCGGTGTTGCGGACACGGATACGAGCGTGCAGCTTCCAGTTCTGATCCCATTCACAGAAATCGTATCCGGCATGGCTGCGGATCATCCATTTCTTATCGGACTGGCGTTGCACGATGTAGAGTTTGGGTCCCAAGGGCAGGATGATCGGATCCTTCCACTCGACTTGCTCCTGCAGGATCTCGATATAGATCTGGAACCGCTCCTTGTCTTTGGGCGTCGAGAGCATGGTGTGCAGCGTGTCTCGATCAATCTTACCTTCGACGAGATCTTTGATTTTGGCTTTGGTATAGGCCATTTTGTCCTCCCTTGGATCGGCCTTGAAAGAAGAGCCCGCGCTACGGGGGAAGTGGTAGCGCGGGCGAGGCAGCGATTATTCCTCGACGAACTGGACGGTCTTCACATCCGGAAGTTCCGAGATATCCATAGAATATTCGCGCCCGTAGGACGGAATCGGCAGATCCGCTTCCAGCAGTTTCCAGTCGGCGGGCAGGTCCCAGAATTCGCGGAAATCCTGCTCGAACCGCGGGCCGAGCTTGAAGGAGGCGGCGAACATCTGCTGCACATGGGTGCCGGCATCCTTGGCGAGGATCTTCTCTCGCTCGGCGGCCATCCATTCAGCGGTCGGAACCGATTCCTCAAGTCTTGCCTTACGGATCGCTCGGCGCTTCGCGTCTGTCGCGGCTTGATCCACTCCCTGCATGCCGTCACCGGCTTTGGTGAGGACGACGCCATAGACGCTCTCGGCAAAGCGCGGCAAGAGATAGCCCCCGTTGACGTCATCGGCGACCTTCTGAGGTTCGCGTTCCAGCGGATCGCCAAAGCCCGGACCACCGCGCATGTAGTTCAGGTAGAGGTCATAGTCCTTGAACATCGCCTCCGTGGTGATGGCCTGCTTGTCGCGCTTGATGCGCGCGTCGGGCAGCATCCCCTCCCAGACCGGGCTTTGCGGATCGGTATCGCCACCATGCGGGATGGCGCCGCCTTCGGCGATGATCTCCTTCAGGCGGGTGTCGTGCGCCTCGAACCGGTAACCGGAGGCTGCGGGATAGCCCCCCATCAGACCCCAGTCGGAGCTGATGTGCCCGTTGCCCATGAAGAACATCGTCCAGTCCTTGGCGTTCCAGACCATGCGCAGGCTTTCGAATCCGCAGCCGCCGCGATACTTGCCTGCGCCTCCCGAGGACGCCTTGATCTGCCGGCCAAGGTAGACCAGCGGCTCCGCCAGTTCCCAGATCTCCATGTCGCCCATGTCGCCCTCCGGGTTCCAGACGGCAGCGGCATGGCTGATCCCATCCATATGGGCGGTGGCCCCCACCCCGTTCGCGGCGCATTCGAAGGAGTTCACCGCGTGGATCTCGTCGTACTGGTTGAACCCCCCGCCCTGGAGCCAGTTGGAGGTGTTGGCGTTACCGGCATTCACCTCCTCCAGATAGCCGCGGCCGAAGTAGCTGCGCGACAGGCCCCGCCACAGCGCCGTCCACGAACTCACCAGGAAGTGCCACGAATAGCTGAACGCCACCCGCCGGTCGTCCGGATTCATCCAGGTGCCCTTCGGCAAGCGGAACTCGGTGCCGTAGGCGGCGCCGTCGTTGATCATCTCGGTCGGGATGAGGCTTTGCGTCATCATCACCCAGATGCCGGAGGTGAAGGACACCTGATGGGCGTTGTAGGTGTGCCAGCCCCAGCGGGACGCCCCCTCGAAGTCCAGCCGCCAGGTGCCGTCGCCCCGGATGGTGATCTCGGACGGCGTGTGCATGATCGTGTCGACCTTGGCGAAATCGGACGGCACGCGCACGTCCTCATGCGCATAGGGCACGTCGACGAAACCCACCTGGCGGTATTTGCCGGGGATGGTCATCGCCTTAATGCGGGCCTGAAGACCCACGCGGCCGTGTTCGACCGCCTCATAGGCGAATTTCCAGTAGGAGTCGATGCCTTCGTCGGCGATCACCTCCTCCACCAGCTTGCGGATCATGTGGCAGCCTGCGACGCGGGTGCGCTCGTCCAGCATCCAGTAGCGAGTGGTGCGCACCATGCGCTGCGATTCATGCAGCCAGTCGCGCTTCAGCTCGTCGTTCTCACCGATCTTGCGGCAGGTGATGGAATAGCCGTCGCCGAAGCGCTGCACCTGCCCCGTGGACATGGAACCCGGCCCGACCGATCCGGTGTCGATCACGTGGGTCACGCCGCCGACCCAACCGATCAGCTCGCCTTCATGGAAGATCGGCACGATCGTGTGGATGTCGCAGGGGTGGACGTTGCCGATCAGGCTGTCGTTGTTGCAGAAGATGTCCTTATCCTTGATGCCGGGGTTATGTTCCCAGCCGTTCTCGATCATGTATTTGATCGCCGCGCCCATGGTGCCCACGTGGATGATGATCCCCGTGGAGGTCAGGATGCTGTCGCCCGCCGCGTTGTAGAGGGTGAAGCAGAGTTCCCCCTCCTGCTCCACGATGGGCGAGGCCGCGATCTTCTTGGCGGTTTCGCGGGCGTCCACCACCCCAGCCCGCAGGCGCGAGAACAGCTTGTTATACTTGATCGGGTCGCTGTCGCGCAGCTCCATCGTCTGGAGCCCGGCGTAGTGCTTGGTCCGCTTCGTAGCCTCCATCAGCCGGTCGCGGTGTTCCTTCAGGGTCTCGCCTCCGCGCACGATGCCGCGGGTTTGGACCGTCGATTGCATGTTCATGACCTATCTCCTCCCTGAGACCGTCAGACTTCTTTGAGATGGAAGAGCCGGTGCCCGTCCAGGAACGTCTCGAACCCGCCGGGCACGACGAAGGTCGTCGCGTCAGATTCGATGATGGCGGGGCCGGTGATGCGGTTGCCCGGGCGAAGCGTCTCCATCTGATAAAGCTGAGCATCCACCCATTTCTTGTGGCGGTAGAACTTGCGGGTCCCGAGCCTCGCCTCCTCCGGCGGAGTCTCGCCTTGCAAT
Organism: Pseudogemmobacter humi; assembly: GCF_900609055.1. Lineage (GTDB taxonomy): Bacteria > Pseudomonadota > Alphaproteobacteria > Rhodobacterales > Rhodobacteraceae > Pseudogemmobacter > Pseudogemmobacter humi. Next base: position 7,463 of record NZ_UXAW01000134.1, read on the forward strand.
TCTTCCTTGGGGATTTTGGGTTTCGGGATCGGCACCGTGCCACGCATGATCGCTCCGGTGACCGAATAGCCAAGTTCCGGAGAGCGCGCCGAGGCGGCATAGACACGGCCGTAAGTGTCGTTGAAAGCGTCGACCAGCTTGTCCCAGTCCTCGGACGTATGGGCTTCAGTGATCGGACTTTCAATCTCCAGGTCGTTCAGTTGCCCGCGATACTGCATGCGGAAGCCCGGTTGCAACCTCACCTTGTCAGGGGTGTAGCCGTTGATCTCGAACTCTTCGAGGACGCGTTCCTTCAGTTCCTCCCAGGCTTCCTGCAGGATCTTTGCCTGAGCGGTCTTCAGATCGTCCCCGGCATCAGTGGCGATGTTGATGTCCAGCGATTTGTCATAGCGGTATTCGAAATCCGCCGCCGCGCAGCCAAAGGCACTGAACCCCGCCGCCCAGGCCGGCACGATGACATCCTCGAACCCCAGCCCCTCGGTATAGCCGTAGGTATGGACCGGCCCCGCACCGCCGTAGGAGAAGCAGACGAAGTTCCCCGGCGTAGACCCCTTGCCCGAGATCATGGAACGCAGGTAGTCGCGCAGGTCGCTGTCCAGCAGTTCGATGACGCCCGCAGCCGCGTCTTCGACCGACAGCCCCAGTGGATCGGCGATCTGTTCCTTCATCGCGTTCCAGGCGCGTTCGCGGTCCAGCTTCACCTGGCCGCCGAGGAAGTTGTCGGGGTTCAGGTAACCGAGGATCACGTGGCAGTCGGAGATCGTGACCGTCTCGATCCCCGATTCCTCCCAGCAGACGCCGACCCGGTAGCCGGCGCTGTCCGGACCCAGCTTGATCGCCTTGGTGTAAGGATCGAGCCGGATGAAAGACCCGGCCCCTGCGCCGACCGAATCCATGGCGACCAGTGGCAGCGACAACACGAGCCGCGCCATGTCCGGGTCGTTGCGGATGGTCAGTTCGTTCTGAGTGATGAGCGCCACGTCGAAGGACGTACCCCCGATATCCGAACAGGCGATGTTGGAATAACCCAGCACCTCGCCCAGGTATTTCGCGCCGATCACGCCGCCGATGGGGCCCGACACGATGGTGCGTGCCAGTTCCTTGGCCTTCCAGCTGATCGTGCCGCCATGGGTCGCCATCACCCGAAAGTCGAATTTCGATCCGTTCTCCTTGAAGGAGGTGGAGATCCTGTTCAGCGTCTGGCGGGAGGGTTCCGCAGCATAGGCCTCCAGGATTGTGGTGTTGGTACGGTGGGTTTCCTTGCGTACCGGGTAATAATCGGTGGAGGCGAAGACCGGGATTTTTTTGCCAGACTTGCGGACCTCCTCCAGCACGATGTCGCGTACGCGGCGTTCATGCGCGGGATTGCGATAGCTGTGCAGAAGGGAAATCACGATCCCCTCTACGTCCAGATCGATCAGGTCTTTCGCGGAAGTCAGGGCGGTTTCCTCGCGCAGCGGGATCACCACCGTGCCGGACATGTCCACCCGCTCCATCACGCCGCGCGTCAGCTGCCTCGGCACCAGCGGTTCATCGTAGTAGTGGGTGTTGAGGTGGATGCGGTCCTCGTAGGCGAAGCCCAGATAGGCCTGGATCGCGCGGCCCATGCGATGGAAATCCTCCATCCCGGCATTCACGATCAGCCCAACGCGGAGCCCCTTACGCTGCACCACGCGATTGAGCATGGCGGTACCGGAATAGACGCCGGTCTGGATCTCGCCCAGAGCTTCCTCCAGCGTTAGCCCCCAGCGTTCCAGCCCCTCCTTCGAAGAGGCAATCAGGCCGAGCGCCTCGTTTTGCGGCGTCGATTGCGCCTTGCCGACGACGAAGTCACCCTCGCTGTCGACGAAAAATGTATCGGTCATGGTGCCGCCGGCATCAATGCCAAGCACCTGCACCTTACGGTGCGATTGTTTGTCCAATGGCACGGGTTTTCCTCCTCCCATTGCGCCACCTCCCCGTGACGCAAGAAGAAGGATGCAACCCGTGCGGGTGGATGTGTTGTCCGTTTTTCGGACATATCATCGGACATGCTGCGGACGCTCTGCCGCACCAGCACAAAGTATGTCTAGTGCCTGCGTCCGCGTGGCACGCCATACTGCTCAAGCTTGAGATAAAGCGTTGATCGGGAAATGCCGAGGCGGCGTGCCGTCTCGGTCATATTGCCGTTGCACATCGCCACGGCGTCCAGAATCTCTGTCCGCTCGTGATCACGCAGTGTTTCCTCTCGTCGAGGACGCCGATTCTCGGCGATGCCAGTTGGAAGGTCCGCAACATCAATCAGCCGACTAAACGAAGTAACGGAAAGCGTTTCAATCAGGTTGCGCAACTCCCTGAGGTTGCCAGGCCAGGCATAGGCTTGCAACCTTATCATGGCTGCTCGGGTAAAGCGTAGCGGACTGCCTTTTCGCCGGTCGGAATATCGCTCCGAAAAAAGGCGGACCAGATCCGGCACCTCATTACGTCGTTCGGACAGTGCTGGGATGTGCAAGATTGCCCCGGAGAGGCGAAAGTACAGATCCGCCCGCAAATGCCCTGATGCCAGCCGTTCCGACAGCGGCTCTGACGACACGCTGATCAGCCGGATCGGTGCCTGCGCACGGCGCTGAAGATGAGCCAACGCCTGTGACAATGATGCCTGTGTGGCTGGCGCTGTCTCAACCGGTTCATCAAGAATCAGCGTCCCCCCCTTGGCCAGGAGGTGTGACATCCAACCACCACTTGCATCTCCACGCAAGGAAGCGGCATCCAGCAGACTGCAATCAACGAGTTCAATTGGTAGAGGTTTGCCGGCTTCATGCAGCGCCCGTGCAAGCGTTTCCTTGCCGCTGCCCGCAGGCCCTTTGATCAACAACGGCAACCCGCCCCTGTACATTTCCAGGGCCTGATGGGTAATCATAGCCATTGACGCACCGGTCGCAGCTATCGCCGCAAGGCTGGTCCCGGCATTCACAGAGCGCGCGTTCCCTGAGGGTAACCGCAGAATCAAACCAACAGCCTCGCCCCGATCAACGACCAGGTCCACCCCGGCACCAGGGAGCGCGACAGAGAAGTGTTCGGCCAATTGCCGTACATCTCTGCCTGCGGTATCGTTCAGGTCTTCGAGACCAGAGCTTGACACGACACCCGAAGCACGACCGCTCGCCCAGATCTGTTGCCCATTGCGGTCAAAAATCGCCAGATTATCGTCGTGCCGCGCTGATGATGACAGAAGGTGCTGCAGCAGGACCTCACGCTCATGCAGAGCAGCGCTTCGCAACGCCTCCTCGATTTGCATTGAGAGAGATACAGAAAAGGCTGCGACTTGCGCGAACGCCAGTCCGGTCGGTGCTGAGATGTCTATTGCCCCCAGGAGTTGGCCGGTAGCCGGGTCATGGACTGGAGCAGCCGCGCAGGACCAGCGTTGAATAGCCTCGCAGAAATGCTCCGTGCCGGCGATCGTCACTGCTCGGCCTGTATGCAGGGCGGTACCTATGGCGTTGGTTCCAATAGCGCGTTCATCCCATCGCCCGCCTGGGTGCAGATGGTTTTCTTCACCGCGTGAAAGGATGCGCGGATCCCCTACCGCATCAAGGATGATGCCCCTGCTGTCGCTCAGCAACAGCATCGCTCCCGCTTCGCCGAGCATGTAACCCGCACGCTGGAATGCTCCATGTGCGGCTGTGCGCAATCGCGAACTACGCTTGCGGTAGCCATTCAGTTCTTCCTTGGCAACACTAGGAGCGCAGGTGAGAGAGACGATATCCCTGTTGTCCCTGGACCTGACCCACGATCGCAGAACGACCTCCCGTATGCTCGGGGGAACCTTCCCCAAAGCACGGAATCGCTCCCAGTCCTCCTTCTGGATGCTTTCCGCCATTTTCGTCTCCCGGGTGGGGTGAATGAATTCTAGGATCGGTGGCTATCTACATGTCAAGAAAAAAGCCAAAGCGATGATCTGGTCAGCTATCTGGCAACACAGTCAGTTCGGTCGACAGCTGTCCTCTGACCCGGCCCGCTTCTCGCGCGGCAACGCCGCCAAATTAGCTGAAGCCCATGCTCCCGACCGCCCCTCTTACGATCAAGTAATGTGAGAACTGCACCATAGCTGAGCCGGCACAGGACATCGCATCTCCGAACAGGAGCATGCCCTGTTCATTCACAGGTAAGCCCACCGTACCTATTTCCAACCGATTTTGGGTTTTTAGAAGGCTGCGGACAAGAGGACAGGTGCCCGCCTGTGCAGATACTAGCGCTCCGACAAAAACCCTGATGCACGGGCACATTCGACCGTGCGATACCAGCGTATGCAATTGCCCGTTGAAACCGGGGTAACTCTGTTGCACAAATCACGTGAGGGATTCATCGTGAGAATCCAGCGTGGTAGCTGGAGGTCATGAGCAGACCGACATCTCCTACCTACAAGACCAGGAACTGGCCCGCCTACAACAAGGCGCTGAAGCGCCGAGGCTCTCTGACGATCTGGTTTGATCCCGCCATGACTTGGGAGGCCAAGCCGACCGGTAAGCGCGGTAGGCAGCCTGCCTACGGTGACGCAGCAATCCAGACCTGCCTGACAATGAAAGTGCTGTTCGGAATGGCCCTCCGCCAGACGACTGGCGTCGTTGAGAGCCTGTTGCAACTGATCGGCCTGGATTGGGCGGTGCCGGACTTCAGCACGCTGTCGCGACGCCAAAAGACCCTGAAGGTGAACATCCCCTATCGTGGCTCGGACGGCCCCCTGCACCTGCTGATCGACAGCACAGGCATCAAGGTTGAGGGTGAAGGCGAGTGGAACGCCCGCAAGCATGGCGGCGCCAAACGCCGGGTTTGGCGCAAGATCCACATCGGGATCGATGAGAAAACCTTGGAAATACGCGCGGCAGAGTTCACCACCAGCGACGTGGGCGATGCGCCGATGCTGCCCGAACTGCTCGATCAGATCCCGCCCGAGCAAGAGATCGGCAGCGTCACCGCCGACGGTGCCTTCGACACCCGCAAGTGCCATGACGCGATCGCCGCCCGTGGGGCAGCAGCCATCATCCCGCCCCGTAAGAACGCCAGGTTCTGGAAACCTGATACCGTCGGCGCAATCGCGCGCAACGAGATCCTGCGCACATCAAAGTGCGTCGGCCGGACCATCTGGCGACGATGGAGCGGCTACCATCGCCGAAGCCGCGTCGAGACAAAGATGCACTGTGTAAAATTACTGGGCACGCGTCTGACAGCCCGGGACTTCGATCGTCAGGTTGCGGAGTTCCAGGTCCGTGTCGCCATCCTGAACGGCTTCACGGCACTCGGAACGCCTATCACAGAGGTCGCGGGATAAGTCTGTCCGGGGAAGGGAGACGTCACGCCTTCAGACAATTTGTGCAACAGAGTCGTTCGTGACATCCCGCGCCCCGACCGATCGGGGCGCGGAACAGGGGTTATGCCTTTTCCGTCCCGGCCTTTGCTGCCCCGCCATCCTCCGGTACGGCAGTTGGGGCCTCGTCGGCGACACCAGGGGTGGCGGCGGCCTCGACAGCGAAGGTGACTTCGCCATCGACCCAGGCGCAGACCACCCGGCTGCCCTCGATGATCTCGCCGCCGAGCATCGCTTTGGCGAGCTTCGTCTCGAGCAACTGGCGGATCTGCCGGCGCAGCTCGCGCGCTCCGAATTCGGGCTGGTAGCCTTCCTTCGACAGGTGATCGATCAGGCTCTCATCGAAGACCAGTTCGATATCCTGCGACTGCGCGAGCCGCGCCACCCGGTCCAGCTGAAGCCGGACGATCAAGGAGATCTGCGCCTGATCCAGCGACTGGAAGATGATGATCTCGTCGATCCGGTTCAGGAACTCGGGCCGGAAATGGCTGCGCAGCACGCTCATCACGCCTTCTCGCTGCTTGGCCTGTTCGCTGCCGCTCAGGACATAGCCGGGTTTGTGCTTGCCGCCCATGATGACGTCGGAGGCGAGGTTAGAGGTTGCGATGATCAGCGTGTTGGTGAAATCCACAACCCTGCCTTTGCCGTCCGTCAGCCGTCCGTCGTCGAAGACCTGCAAGAGCACATTGTAGACATCGGGGTGCGCCTTTTCGATCTCGTCGAGCAGAATCACCGAATAGGGCCTGCGGCGCACGCGCTCGGTCAGCTGCCCGCCCTCGTCATAGCCGACATAGCCCGGAGGCGCACCGATCAGCCGTGCCACCGCATGGCGCTCCATGTATTCGCTCATGTCGATGCGCACGATGGCGTCCTCATCGCCGAAGACCACCTCGGCCAGCGCCTTGGCAAGCTCGGTTTTGCCGACGCCGGTCGGCCCGAGGAAGAGGAAGGTCGCGATCGGCCGTTTGCCCTGTTGCAGGCCGGCGCGTGACAGACGCACCGCGTCGGAGACCGCACGGATCGCCTCGTCCTGACCGATCACCCGCTCATGCAGGCGTTCCTCCATTTTCAGGAGCTTTGCCTTTTCCTCTTCGGTCAAATCATTGACCGGAATGCCGGTGAGGTTCGAGACGATTTCGGCCACATGATCTGGCGAGACCTCGGCGGTCGAGGACCCGATCTTCTTCTTCCAGGCCTCGGTCGCGGTCTTCAGCGCCTCGTCTTTGGTGGTGATCTTTTCCTCGATGGTCTTGGCGCGGTCGAACTGTTTGCGCGAGGCTGCATAGCTTTGCTCGCGCTTCAGCTGCGCGATTTCGGCCTCCAGTTCCTGGATATCCGCCGGGCGCGAGGTCGAAGACAGCCGCACCCGTGCCGCCGCTTGGTCGATCAGGTCGATGGCCTTGTCGGGCAGGAAGCGGCCCGTCACATAGCGGTCCGAGAGCTCCGCCGCCGCCACGAAGGCCTCATCGAGGATGTTGACCTTGTGGTGTGCCTCCAGCCGGTCGCGCAGCCCGCGCAGGATGTTGATCGTCTGCTCGACCGTGGGCTCGGCCACGAAGACCGGCTGGAAGCGGCGCTCCAGTGCGGCATCCTTCTCGATGTATTTCTGATATTCCTTCAGCGTGGTCGCACCGATCAGGTTCATCTCGCCGCGCGCCATTGCGGGCTTGAAGGTATTGGCGATGTCGAGCCCGCCCTCGCCGCCACCCTGCCCGGCGCCGACGATGGTATGCACCTCATCGATGAACAGCAGCAGGCCCTCATTGTTCGCGGTGATCTCATCCATCACCTGTTTGACGCGCTCTTCGAACTCGCCGCGATACTTGGCACCGGCGACCAGAGAATTGACGTTCAGTTCCACCAGCCGCTTGTCGCGCAGGACCTCTGGCACCTCGCCGTTGACGATGCGCTGCGCCAAGCCCTCGATGATCGCGGTCTTGCCGACGCCAGGTTCGCCGATCAGAACGGGGTTGTTCTTCTTGCGCCGGGCCAGAACCTCGATGGTCTGCTCGATCTCTTTGGATCGACCGATCACCGGGTCGAGCTTGCCCTCACGCGCCATTTTCGACAGGTCGCGGCTGTATTTGTCGAGGTTCGGCGTGTTGGTGGGCGTCGCCACCTCGCCTTCCTCGGCGCCTTTGCCGACGACCTTGACCGTCTGCTGACGCATGGCATTGGGCGAGAGGCCATATTTCGCCAGCAGATCGCCCGCATAGCTTTCGCGCACCTCGGCAAGGCCGAGCAGGATGTGTTCCGGCCCGACATAGGAATGGCCCAGCTCGCGCGAGGCGATGAAGGCGCGGTCCAGCGCGCCTTTTACCCGGGGCGACACGCCGATCTGCTTGCCGTCGGAACTGTCGCCGCCGGTGGTCGGGAAATTCGCGTCGATCTCGGCCCGCAGATCGTCGACCGAGATCTTGAACTGCTTGAGGATCGCCTGCACCACATCGCTCTGGGTCAGTTCATAGAGCAGATGCTCGCTGTCGACCTCGCGTTTGCCTGACTGGACCGCGCGTTCGGCGGCGCGTTGCAGGATCTCGCGCGCCTGTTCGCTGAAATGCTGTTCCAGATTGACGGTTTCGCGATCCTGCTCAGGCCGACCCAGAGGAGCCTCTGCGCCTGCGAAGAAATCGTCGAAGAGCCCGCCCCGGAACAGGGATTCCAGGGGCGACAATGCGCGCTGATGGCGCGAGAGCTGCTGATAGTGATAGTCGCAAACATTCAGCTGGCGGCGTTGGCCGTCCTGAACCACGGCGACGCGCACCGATGCCGGGCGCTGGCCGCAAATATCGCACATGAGTTGAGCCATCTCAGGTCTCCTCTGGAAAAGTGGGGATCGCGGTAGTGATCTGCTGTCTTCGCAGATTGCCGCAAACTGCCGGATCAGCTGTGATTTCGATCAATCCAGCCGGCGAATTTCAGCATGAAGCCGCTCAGGAATTTCTCGGAATCGGCATTTGCGATCCCGCCATCGGCATCGAGCATCTTGTCGACATGCCCCAGATAGGCCTCGGGCTGCTGCAGCGTCGGCACGTCAAGGAACACCAGCGATTGCCGCAAGTGATGGTTCGCCCCGAATGCCGACAGCCCGCCCGGCGAACAACTGACCACCGCACCGGGCTTCCCGGCCCAGACGCTTTGCCCGTAAGGCCGCGAACCGACATCGAGCGCGTTTTTCAGCGCGGCGGGGACGGAGCGGTTGTATTCCGGCGTCACGAACAGCACCGCGTCGGCAGGGCGGATCCGGTCGCGGAACGTTGTCCACGCCGCGGGCGGCGTCCCTTCTTCGAGATCAGGATTATAAAGCGGCAGATCGGCGATTTCGACGATCTCCGCCTTGAGGGTAGCGGGCGCGAGGTCGGCAAGAGCCCTGGCGATCTGACGGCTGAATGAGCCCTTGCGCAGGCTCCCGACAAGGATAGCGACATTGAACGTGGTCATGGTGCGTCTCCGGTTTGATCAGAATTCTTCGTAACGGGCCGGGTCCTGGTCGCGCAGGCGACCATCCGGGCGGGCGAGCGTGGCGATCTGCGCCATATCCTCGGGCGAGAGCGCGAAATCGAAGATCGCGAGGTTCTCGGCCTGCCGCGCGGGCGAGGCCGAACGGGGCAGCGGCAGCGAGCCCAATTGATGATGCCAGCGCAGCACGACCTGGCCAACCGAACGCCCCAGCCGCTCGGCAATGGCGGTCAGGACGGGATCCTTCAGCAACTCGCCGCGGCCAAGGGGGCTCCAGGCCTCGGTCACGATGCCATGCGCCTTGTCGAAGGCGCGCTGTTCGACCTGCGGAAAACGGGGATGCATCTCGACCTGGTTGACGACCGGGGCGATGCCGGTCTCGCTCATGATCCGCTCCAGATGCGCGGGCAGGAAGTTACTGACCCCGATGGCACGGACCAGCCCCCGCTTGCGCGCCTCGATCAGGGCGCGCCAGGCCTCGACATAGAGCCCCTGTTTCGGGTTCGGCCAGTGGATCAGGTAGAGATCGTAGTAGTCGAGTCCTGCGCGCCAGATGGACTCTTCGATGGTCGCCAGCGCCTCGTCATAGCGATGGTGCCGGCCAGGCAGTTTCGAGGTGATGCGCAGGCTCTCGCGCGGCAAGCCGGAACGGCGGATCGCCTCGCCCACGGCACCCTCGTTTTCGTAGTTGAAAGCGGAATCAATCAGCCGGTAGCCACTATGCAACGCCGAAGTGATTGCCTCGACGCCTTGCGTGCCGTTCAGACTCCATGCGCCGAAACCCACGGCAGGCAGGGCTACACCGTCTGTCAGACGCAGTTCGGGGATATTTGCCATCTCATGCTCCTTGATTTTCCCGATCCGTCATACGGATCACCCGGCCCCGACATCGCCGAGCGCGACCCCAATGCCGAAGACGATGGCACCGCCAATCACCACCTGAATGATGGTCCTGATCAGCTTGCCCCCCATGAAACGATAGCGGATCCAGGCAATCACAAGCAGTTCGACCACCACGACGACGTAAGCCAGCCGCAGGGCAGTGGTCATATCCGGGATCAGGAAGGGAAGCGTATGCAGCATCCCGCCGAGTCCGGTCGAAAGGCCTGTGATCATGCCGCGACGAACCGGTCCGCCGCGACCAGTGATCGAGCCGTCATCTGACAGGGCTTCCGCGAGGCCCATGCTGATCGCCGCGCCCAACGAGGCCGCAAGCCCCACGAGGAAGGCGTTGAATGGCTTTCCAGTGACCCCCGCCGCGGCAAAAATCGGCGCGAGGGTCGATACCGAACCGTCCATCAGTCCCAGAAGGCCGGGCTGAATCTCCTGGAGCACACGTTTGCGTTCGGTGGCGGATGGAACATCGACTGGCGTTCCGGTCATCTGACATGTCTCCCTGGGGCGCATGAGCAGGAGCCCATTTCGAAGTTCGAAAAGAGGCTAATGGGTCTAACGCAAAGAAAGCCCTTCCGGATCCCGGAAAGCGATTTGCTTTCCCGGTTTGCGCCAGCCCAATCATTTCTCTTCTTGAGTCGGGGATATGCTAGCTCACGAGAGATAAGTTGGAAAATGAATTGAATGACTTCAAATAAGTCGAAATGAGAATGGAAGTTCTGAAGGGTTCCGGCTGACTTGATCGAACGCGTCAGCGCATCTCACCTCCAGCAGCTATCTCTGATTTGACACAAGTCGGATCGTGCGTTTTATCTATAATTATGACCCACCGACCACCACACCCTCCGCGCGAGACCATCGCCAACCGTATCGCAACCGCGCTGTCGGAGCGCATCATTGCAGGAACCATCCGGCCCGACACCCGGTTGCGACAGGATCATATCGCTGAAGAATTTGGCGCCAGCCATGTCCCGGTTCGCGAAGCCTTTCGGCAGCTGGAAGCACAGGGCCTCGCGATCAGTGAGCCGCGACGCGGCTTCCGCGTGACATCATTCGACGTCGCCGAACTGCGTGAGGTCGCGGAGATGCGCGCCGCGCTGGAAAGTCTCGCGTTGCGTCATGCGGCGGCTCATCTCACTCCTGACCTGCTGGCTGCGGCCGGCAAAGCCACAAGTGCCGCCGAAAGCGCAGGGCATGTAAGGGATTGGGAGGAGGCGAACCGCGCCTTCCATCGCATGTTGCTTGCTCCCTGCGGGATGCCCCGCCTGATGGCCAGCATCGACGATTTGCACGCCGCCAGTGCGCGCTTTCTGTTTGCCGCATGGCGCTCGGACTGGGAGGCGCGAACCGACCATGATCACCGGGCCATCCTCTCGGCCCTGAGGCAAGGTCGGACGGATCTGGCCTGCCAGGTTCTGGCACGGCATGTGGGGTGGATCGGTCGCACCCCTGCAGCCAGAACAAATCCAGAATTATCAATCGGATGGAAGAAGAAGGTATAAATTATCTATACTTTGTATTGCCCAACAGGAAGAATCTGCCCTTCATTATAGATAGTTAATGAAAGGGGTATCTTCATGCATTCCGAGCCTCAGGCTCCAAACCTGTCCCAATCCGCCCTGCAAGCACCATCACTTGTCCTCGGAGCGGCGGTTCTGATCGCCGTCGCCGCCAAGGTCCAGATTCCCTTCTGGCCGGTGCCCATGACCCTTCACACGCTCGCGGTCCTCGCGATTTCGGTGATACTGGGCCCACGTCTCGGCTTTGCGGCCATGGCAACTTATCTCGCAGCGGGCCTCCTGGGCTTTCCAGTCTTTTCCGGCTCACCCGAGCGCGGCATCGGCCTTGCTTATGCTCTTGGACCGACCGGTGGCTATCTTCTGGGCTACTTGCTTGCGGCAGGTCTCACAGGCTGGCTCGCGGCCAAACAAGGGATTGTCGGGACGTTCGGCGCAATGCTTGCGGGGTTGCTGGTCGTCTATGTGGCCGGGCTGGCATGGCTCGCTGCCTTTTTGCCGGCATCCCAGCTTTTGGCGGCTGGCTTCCTGCCCTTCATAATCGGCGATCTCGTCAAGATAGCGCTGGCCCTAATGCTCGTGACGGGCTTTCGCCGCATGAGAGCGTAATGATGGTACGTCACGACTGGACAATGGCCGAGGCGCAGCACTTCTACGATCTGCCCCTGCCGGATCTGATGTATCGCGCCCAGACGGCCCATCGGGAACACTTCGATCCGACTGTGGTCGAGACCGCCAGCCTTCTGTCCATCAAGACCGGCGGATGCCCCGAGGACTGTGGCTATTGCTCGCAAAGCGCGCATCACAAGACAGGGGTCAAAGCCACCAGGCTGATGGAGGTCGAAGAGGTTCTTACCGCCGCGCGCCGCGCCGCCGCCTCCGGAGCACAGCGCTTTTGTATGGGAGCGGCGTGGCGCAGCCCCAAAGAGCGGGACATGGACAAACTCTGCGCGATGGTGCGCGGCGTCACTGAACTGGGTCTTGAAACCTGCATGACCCTCGGGATGCTGACACCTGATCAAGTCGTCCGCTTGAAGGCAGCGGGGCTGGATTTCTACAACCACAATATCGACACCTCGCCGGAATACTATGCCACCATAACCACCACGAGGACGATGGAGGATCGCCTAGAAACCATCGGCCATGTCCGCAAGGGCGGTATCAGGGTCTGTTCAGGCGGGATCCTTGGGATGGGCGAAGAAGCCACCGATCGAATCGCCATGCTCGTCACCCTGGCCACTCTTCCCGCACATCCGGATTCCGTCCCCGTCAACCTCTGGAACGAGATTGCGAACACCCCTGTTCAAAGCCGTGCGAAGCCGGTGGATCCGTTCGCTCTGGTGCGCACCGTGGCCCTGGCCCGCCTCCTGATGCCGGCAAGCGTGGTACGACTCTCTGCAGGTCGCACCGGAATGAGCGACGAACTGCAGGTTCTGTGCTTCCTTGCCGGGGCAAACTCCATCTTTATCGGCGATGTTCTCCTGACCACGGAGAATCCCGCAGCCTGGAAGGATCAGGATATGATGGCTCGGCTCGGGATGCGCTTTGCACCGGCAAAGGGGTCTGTCCAGACCATTGAGCCTGCGGTTCCGTCACGGCGAACAGCTTAACCAATCGTGCCTGGGATGAGCCCAAAAACGGTGACGAAATGGGGCAGGCGCGCGAGACCAAGCTCGACCACAAAGCCAAGTGTAAAGAGTTCGCGCCCTGCCGTCCCGACCGCAGCGGCTGAGACGATGGGGGCGTTCAGTCGCCGCATCCAGAGACGCAGCACGCTCTTCGCAACTTCGAGGTCTCGGGCCGCCTGCGCTACTGCAACGCCCCGGTCCGTCACCAGCCTCACGGCCTCAACTTTGAACTCGCGGCTGAACTCCGCCTAGTCATATCTGCACTCCAGTTCATTGGTCACGATCTTATCTTCGTGTCCACGAAACCGGCAGCAGATCACCCTGACTTACTGGTTCCCGACGAGGCCACGTATTGAATTGCATGGCATCTGATTGGTGGGACCCTGTAAGCTCCCTCAAGCCAAAGGACCTGGTTCATACAGGCTTTCTGGGAGTTTCCGGCTCCCCGTGTATCTCGCGGACCAGATCCAACCAGGCCTGGGCAGCTGGTGAGAGCCAGGCACCCTCACGCCAGACCATTGCCATGTTCCATTCCGCATCGGGTTCATTCACGGGGACCGCATTCAAACTCCGCATCCGATGCTGGGCGGCAATCATCCGGGGCAGGAAGGCGACTCCCAGTCCCGCGCTGACCAGTTCGACCATGAAGTCCGTCTGGCCACTTCGGGCCACCACATCCGGCTCGAACCCTGAGCGTTTGCAGGCATCGAGCACCATACGGTGCAATGCAAAACCACTATCAAACAGGATGAAGGGCGTCTCCTTCAGATCCAGCATCGAAACTGACTGCGCCTCTGCCAGCGGATGATCCGGCGGCAGCAGGGCGACGATCGGTTCACGGCGTACCGGCTGGTACGCGAACTCCCCGGAGACCGGCAGCAAAGCACCGGCAAAATCGATCTCGCCCGCGCGCAAAACCGCACCCAACTGGTCACTGCCATATTCGGTCAACCGCACCTCGATGCCCGGATAGCGCTGACGGTAGATGGCAAAGAGCGGCGCGAACACCGTGCTGCTACCCACCGGCGGCAGGCCGAGGCGCAACGTGCCCCGCCGTACGCCCCTGATCTCGTCAAGCTCGGCCAGAAGGTCATCCCGATCAGCCAGCAGTTTCAATCCCCGGCGATAGACCACCTCACCGGCAGGCGTCATCACGCTGCGATGTCCGATCCGGTCCAAAAGCGGCAGGCCGATCTCGTCCTCCAGCTGCTTCACCGCCTTACTGACGGTGGACTGGGTGGCAAAGACGGTCTTGGCCGCATTGGAAAAGCCACCTTGTCGCACGACCTCGACGAAAGCACGCAACGGGCGGAAATCCATAACAAGTCTCCTTTGGAATACACTCAATTCAATCAATTCATTTTTAGAATGACAAGCCCTGCCCTATGTTGGGTTCAAAGGATTTCGCCATGACCGCTCGCCATCGGACCGCCCGCTTTCTGCATCATCACCCCGCTGCGCAGGTGTTGACCGTCTTCGCTTTCTGGCTTCTGGGGGAGGCAGTGACCCGGCTCGGCGGCATTCCACTGCCGGGCGGGATCATCGGGCTAGGCCTGCTGCTTTTCCTCCTGATCATGCGGCGCATCAGCAGCCTAAGTATACGGCGCGGCGCCGGCTGGTTTCTGTCGGACATGCTGCTCTTTTTTGTTCCGGCCGTGCTAGCGGTGCTGGATCACCCCGAGCTTTTCGGTCTGACCGGGCTGAAGATCCTTTTCGTGATCCTGACCAGCACTGCGCTGGTGATGCTTGCCACCGCGTTCACTGTGGATCGGTGCTGGAAATACCTTGGCCACAGAGAGGCATCGGGTCATGCCTGAGTCCCTGATCCATATTCTGCTCTGGTCCAGCCTGACCATCGGTTTTTACTGGCTGTCGAAACGGATCTATCGCCGCTGGCCGCGCTGGTGGCTGATGCCGCTTGCGGTGACGCCGCTTCTGCTGATGATGGTGGTTGTCTCGTTTCACGAAAGCTATCGCGACTATATCGACGGCACTCATTGGCTGGTCCTGTTGCTTGGCCCGGCGACCGTGGCTTTCGCCATCCCGATCTACGAACAGCGCGGCCTGATCCGGCGTCACTGGCCGGTGCTGCTGGTCGGCATGCTGGTGGGCAGCGTAGTCTCCATCCTGTCGAGTTGGGGGCTTGCGGCTCTGGTCGGGCTGGATGGAGCAATCCGGCTCAGTCTTCTGCCACGCTCGGTCAGCACCCCTTTCGCGATGGAGGTCTCGGGAGAGATCGGTGGCATTCCCGACCTGACGGCGGTTTTCGTCGTGATCACCGGCATCGCAGGGGCAGTGCTGGGCGATCTGATCTTGGCGCGGTTCCGCATTGCCACGGCGCTGGCGCGTGGGTCATTGTTCGGCTTGGGGGCCCATGGCGCCGGCACCGCCCGAGCCCATCAGATCGGCGCAACCGAGGGCGCTGTGGCCGGGTTGGTCATGGTGCTGGTCGGGCTCCTGAATGTGCTGGCGGCCCCGCTGGTCGCACTATTGCCGGGATGAGCCGGGGATGAACACAAATCTCCTTCGTCTGCCCTTTGATCGTATTGTCGCGGCCTGGCGGGACGCGCTTGCCACAGCCATCGCGGGCGCACTTGCCTGGCTGCTGGCGGGATGGCTCTTTGGCCATACGCATCCGGTTTTCGCTATCGTCACGGCCATCGTCTGTCTTGCACCGGGCCTCCCCAATCACGGGCGTCAGGCTATTGGGTTGATGCTCGGCGTGGCCATCGGCATTCTGACCGGCGAACTTGCGCTTCTGGTGCCCGATCACCTGATGGCGGCCGGAACGTTGGCGTTGCTGCGTATGTCTGGCGCGGTGCTGTGCTCGATCCTGATCGCCTCCGCTTTCGGCCTGCCCGCCGTCGTGCCGATCCAGGCCGGTGTCTCGGCGGTGCTGGTTCTGGCGATGGGACCCGAGAACGCGGGCTGGCACCGGATGCAGGATGTTCTTGTGGGCACGGGCGTCGGCCTTGTGTTCAGTCAGGTCCTGCTGACGCCGGATCCCCTGCGCCAGATCGACAGCACCATGCAAAATCTGTTGCTGCGGATCGGCACCGGCCTCGACGCGGCCGCCGAAGCACTGCGGCTCTCTGATCCGCGCCGGGCCAATGCCGCGCTGAATCTGATGCTGCGAACTCAGGAGGACCTTGCGCTACTGCGCGCAGGGGCCGATGCAGCGCGCTACTCGGCGCGCTGGTCGCTGCGCGGACGCCTTGCCGCCGGGCCGGTCACCGGAGCTGCGGATCAGAGCGAGCATGACGCGATCCGCGCCTGCGCCGCCGCCCTTTTGCTGGTCGACGCGCTCCATGAGGCGCTTTTGCGTGGTCATACACCGCCGGAAGGATTGGAAGACCGTATCAGGGCGCTCGCGGCACATGCCTCCGGGAAAGCGGACCTTCCGCCATCCGGCGAAGATCAGCCGCTGTCCGGACCCGTCGACGCGGAATGGCTGTCGGTGATTTCGCCTCTGCGTATCCTGAGCGCAATCCTGCCAGCGCGTGCCGGTTCCGGGGCGTCACAGAACCGTTCGCGCCCCTCTGTATCCTCACCTGACCCCTCATGACGAAAGGATAAACCATGTCCGTCAAAGACAAAGCCATACTGGTCACCGGCGCGAGCCAGGGCATCGGTCGAGGTGTCGCGCTGCGCCTCGCCAAAGACGGCGCCAATCTTGCGCTTGTCGATATCAAGGCAGACAAGCTTGAGGCCGTAAAGGCCGAGGTCGAAGCGCTCGGCGTCAAGGCCACCACCTTCACCGCCGATGTCAGCAACCGCGATCAGGTATTCGCCGCCGTCGATCACGCCGAACGGGAACTGGGCGGCTTCGATGTCATCATCAACAATGCCGGCATCGCACAGGTCAAGCCTCTGGATGATGTCCGCCCCGAGGATCTGGAGCGGATCTACCGCATCAATATCGACGGCGTGGTCTGGGGCATCCAGGCGGCGGCGTCGAAGTTCAGAGCGCGCGGCCACAAGGGTAAGATCATCAACGCCTCGTCCATCGCGGGCCATGACGGTTTCGCGCTGCTGGGCGTCTATTCGGCAACCAAATTCGCCGTGCGCGCCCTGACCCAGGCGGCGGCCAAGGAATATGCCTCGCATCAGATCACGGTGAACGCCTATTGCCCCGGCATCGTCGGCACCGACATGTGGGTCGAGATTGACGAGCGGTTCTCGGAGCTGACCGGCACACCGAAGGGCGAGACCTACAAGAAATATGTGGACGGTATCGCCTTGGGCCGCGCCCAGACCCCCGACGACGTCGCGGCGCTGGTCGCCTTCCTGTCTTCTGACGATTCCGACTACATCACCGGACAGGCCATCCTGACCGATGGCGGTATCGTCTATCGCTGAGCGCTCCCGTCCGGCGCGCGATGTCGCGCCGGACAATCTACAAGGAACCACCATGCCGGACAGAACCATACAGGGCGTGGCGCTCGGCTTCGCCGCCTTCGCGCTGTTCTCGCTCAGCGATGCGAGTGTGAAACTGATCGCCGGGGTGATCCCGCCCATCCAGTCGGCCTTTATCGGCGCGCTGTTCGGGCTCCTGATCCTGCCGTTTCTGCTCCATCCGGGTGACCGGGTGACGGATATGGTTCGCAGCGTGAACCGGCCTCTCTGGCTGGTGCGCTTCCTCGCCTATCCGGCAGGGGTGATCGGCTCGGTCACGGCCTTCACGCATCTTTCGATGTCCGAGGCCATGGTTCTGATGTTCCTGCAACCGGCTTTCGTCACCCTGATGTCGATCTTCTTTCTGAAGGAAAAGGTCGGCTTGCAACGGTGGCTCGCGATCCTGATCGGCTTTGCGGGCGTGTTGATCGTGCTTCGGCCCGGATTTCGCGAATTGTCCATCGGCCATCTCGGCGCGATCTTCGCCGGGCTCGGCGGGGCGACCTCGATCGTGGTGTTCCGCGCGCTCGGCGACCGGGAGAAGAAGGTGTCACAGGTCGGAGCGGGCCTGCTGGGAGCGGTCCTCATCTGTGGTGTCCTGAGCATCCGCGACTTCGTGATACCGGATCTGCGGCAGCTTGCCCTGCTGGCCGGCTACGGCCTGCTTGCGGCGCTTGCCAATGTTCTGACGACGAAAGCTTCGGTGATGGCCCCTGCAACACTCGTCGGCGCCACGCAATACGGCCAGATGATCTGGGCGATCCTGCTCGATGATCTGTTGTTCAACCTGCGACCGGACAGGACGATGCTGGTGGGCAGCCTGTTCATCCTTGCCTCTGGCGCGCTGACGATCATCCGGGAACGGCATCACCGCCGTCCGTGGGCCGCACCGCTCGGCGGCGAAAAGCCTGCCGCCGCCATTCTGGCGCATCGCGCAGGAGAAACGAAGCCGCCTCACAATTCCTGAAAGCCCGGTCTGCTCAACCCATAAGCGCAACCGCAGCTTCCGATGTCTGCATCTGGAAGGTCAGGCTTTCCTGCAGGTAAAGGGTTACCGTATCGGCGGTATGCGCGAGGTAGCCGATGGAAATGTCCTGCCCCAGCCAGAGGTCGAAATCGCCGCCGCGGGTGGTCACGATTACGCCGCCTTCCAGCGCCTCGCTCCAGACCACAGGGGCGTCGAGCAGCTTCTCCAGGTGGCGCACAACCGGGTATCCGTCCTCGGCACCACCGGTGGCTTCGGTGAAAGGGGTTGTTCCCAGAACCAACGCATAGGGACCGTTCACGCCCGCAAGGCGCAGCGAGGTGACGGCGCTTGCCACCGCTTCGGGATAGTCCGCGACATCTTTGGGCAGCGCGATGGCCGGATTGCTCGAAGAGGGCAGGATCCCCTCTATGCCCGCCTCGGCATAGCCGAGAAACACCAGCCGGTCCTCGGCAAGCGCTATCTTGCGGGCGGCATCCTTCAGGGGCTGCCAGTCGGAATCGTTCGACCCGCGCGTCACATCGTCAATCGCCGCACGCGTCAGCTCGAACGGCACCCGCAATTCGATCAGCGGCGTCACTTCGCGCCGCGCAAACTGGACGCCCTCGACAGGCGAAGGGGTCGGGCTGAGATGTCCGGTGCCAACTGCGGAGAGATCGAAGCCCTTCGGGCCATGCAGATCGACCACATGGCGCGCGCCCAGATACCGTTTCAGCGTGCGCTTCGCCTCTTCTTCGATCTGCACCCAGGCAGCATTGCTGATCGGGGCCAGTTCGCGATGAAGATTGTCCATATCAGTTCCCCTGTTTCAATGACCCAAGGCCAAGCGAGCGGTCCGGCTCCGGCTCAGGTGCAGCTTCGGGTAGGACCAGTTTTCCGCCCCGCGCGATCACATCCAGCATATCCGCAGATGGGACGAAGAACAGGCATCCCGTCACGGCAGCGCTGACATCGAGGATACGGTCGTAATTGCCCGGAGGCTTGCCGATGAACATGTTGCGGAGCATGGTTTCCATGCGTCCGGGTTCGCGCGCATAACCGATGAAGAATGTGCCGAATTCACCCTTCGCGGGGCTGCCGAACGGCATGTTGTCGCGCAGGATTTCCAGCTGTCGTCCGGATTCGTCTTCGATATTGGTCAAGACATTATGAGCGTAGCTTGCCTTTTCGCCATCGGCGAGTTCAACATCGGACAGTTTCTGGCGACCAATGACGCGTTCCTGCTGCTCCACGGGCATCGCTTCCCACTGCGCCATATCGTGAATGTATTTCTGGGTGATGACATAGCTGCCGCCAGCAAAGACCGGATCCTCGTCGCCGATCATCACCGCCTCTGTCAGATCGCGGCCAAGCGGGTTCTCGGTGCCGTCGACAAATCCCAGAAGGTCACGGTTATCGAAATACTTGAAGCCCTGCGTCTCATCCTCGACCGAGGTCACAGCGGCGAGCCTTCGCATGATGCGGGAAACCAGCTCAAAGCAAAAATCGGACCTGGCGGCGCGGATATGAAACAACAAATCCCCCGCCGTCGCGGGCGCATGGTGGATGCCGGCAATCTCCCGGAAGGGATGGAGCCCCTGCGGAACCGCCCCCGGCGCCATCCGGGACCACAGGTTTGCGCCGATTCCCACGACACAGGTCAGCCCGGCTTCCGAACTGCGAAAGCCCACCGCCTTGACCAGCGAGGGCAGATCACCAAGCAGTCCGCGCAAACTTGCCAAAGCATCATCGCCCTCCGCCAGCGTCAGGGTGACGAAAATCGCGCTTCGTGTCAGCGGGCCATCGACGGGCTGGCTTATTGCGGGCTGCATCGCAACTCCTATGACTCTGAGGTCAGGATATAATTTCATCTTTCAGAGAAACAAAGCCCGGTTGAGCCTGAGGAACCCGAAAAGGCAGGCGGATCAGCGGAAGTTGGCCCCGGGTCGGATAGCGCAATCCCCACTCCACCGATAAATCTCCGGTCCGATGCGAAATGGCAGGTGCAAGGGTCATCAATTATCCTCAATCCTCGTCACTGTACCAGTCGGAGCGCCGGCTACCAAACGCCAGACCACCCTCTCCGCACCGGTTTTCGGAACGGCGGCCAGACGGCGGCGGATCAGGGAGGAAGTCTGAACTCTCAGCGCTCATCATCACCCGGCGTGCTGCGTCGGTCATACCGTAACGTATGATGTATTCGGTCAGTGCTCTTTCAAGATCAGCAATACGGGCTCTCAACTCTTCGGTCGCGGGCATGCCTTCACCTGTCAATTCAGGGCAAAAACGACGTAGAACAACATTAAGGCCCTGAAGCCGACCTCCCAAGAGAAATTCCAGAAAGGAGCAAGCTGACCACACTTCAAAGACTTCGGTTCGGCAAAATCCAGCTGAATGGAAACACTCTATCGGAGAACTCGGCCCTATAGCCTGGCTTGCAGCCAGTCGCGCAGCACGACGGCGTGGTTGTGGTCGCGATCATGGGCAGCGGTCAGAAGCGTGACCGGGCTCCTTCGGCACCAGCTCAGACAATGCTCCACAGCTCCGGAGTTTGCCGCCAGTTCCGTCTCATAACGATCGCGGAACTCCGTCCAGCGAGAGGGGTCGGCATGGAACCATTGGCGCAGCGTCGTACTCGGGGTCACATCTTTGGGCCAGTCGTCGAGCTGAAGATGCGCCTTGGAAACGCCTCTCGGCCAGAGCCTGTCCACCAGGAGACGCGCGCCGGTCATTGCCTCTGGCGGATCGTAGACCCGTGCGAGGAAAATTTCAAAATCGGCCATTCCTGATTCCTCCGATATCGAATCTCAGGGCATCGGCCAAGATATGCCTGCCCCGGCGCGGTGCCGGATGCAGTTCAACGGGCGCTGCGCGATGCCCGCGCCTCTCTCGACAGCATACCAAAGTACACAATTCTGAACCACCTGTGATACTCTGTATTCAGAATGAACATCTTTCCTTCCTACCACTCGCCTTCGCATTTGTCGCTCCTTCCACAGGCCCGACCATTCACCGCTCGACCAGAAGATATTCATGTTGAATGATCGAAGTATGAGTAAGGAAGGAGTTGAACATCTCTAGTCACACCGAAGTGGCTTTGCGTGACACATGCCCAACTGACGGAAAGCCAGACAATCGCCGCGGCGCGATGCATGAAGCATTTCACAGTGACCTGCCACTGAACTTTCATCCAGCCGCGACCGGAGTCCGCTGGTCATTTACGCCCTTCGGCGTGTGTTGAGCAATTACTCGGCGCGCGGAGCTATCATGCTGCGCAGCGGGACGGGTGATTGCGGTTGCCAGATGCAGGGCAAAACCTGCTGGGGTTTGGTATCCGAGGGCCGAGTGCGGCCGTTCGGTGTTGTAGTCGGTGACCCATTCGGCGATCAGATCGCGCGCGTGGGCGATGTTGCGAAACAGCGTCTCATTCAGGAACTCGTCCCGCATTCGACCATTGAAGCTTTCCACGAAGCCATTCTGCATTGGCTTTCCCGGCGCGATGTAATGCCATTCGATCTTCTGCTCGACGCACCATCTCAGGATCGCGTTCGAGGTCAGCTCCGTGCCATTGTCCGAGACAATCATCCCGGGCCTGCCGCGGCGCTCGATTAGGACCGTCAGTTCGCGCGCCACGCGGCGGCCCGAGATTGAAGTGTCAGGGATCGCGGCAAGGCATTCCCGCGTGACATCGTCCACCACGTTCAGCACCCGGAAGCGCCGCCCGCAGGCGAACCATACGTGCTGATCGCGCGGAAACCGCAGGCGCTTGAGGACCTTTATACCGAGATTTCTGGTGGCGGAGATGCAAATCCCTGGGAACTGCTCCCTATTACCGGCGCTGCCGATCCGAGCTGGCGATATATCCTGATCAATACTTTTGGGACGCCGCCTAGCATAGTCATGGTTCCCCGTGGCGATCGGATAGCAGATCGTCTTGATGACCTGATCCTCAACTTTGTCGGCCCCCTCTCGGTCACCCGACCATTCTATCAGGAAGTTGTCGCAACCTGCCCTCGCGCATGCCTGAGCCCTGAGGCAAATGTTGCGGCGATGACCGAGTTCGTGCGACGTCATGAGAAGCACTGGGCAGATCGGGCGTGGCAGCCAGAGTAGTGGAGTGGTCAGGCATGTGGCTACGAAACCTGCCTTAAACCTCCGTACGCACCGCGATCCTTGACTCTCTGCGCCCAACCACTATCTTTGTGCTGTGCCATAAAGAGCATCTTGGGCCGGGTCAGCTTGGATATTGCCCCGCCCATTTGGATGATGGTTCTGCCAAGAGGACCATTTGCAGGACACGTTAAGGTGGCGTCCGACCCCTTGAGCTAAGGACGCGCTGCTACTGCGAGCACATCGATCAACGCACGGTTCCCACACGGGTACCGTGCGTTTTCGTTCCGGAGAAGGCTGTTATCACTGACCAGTGCGCGTCCTCGCCGCGCGGCGCACGGTGTTCAACAATGGCTGTCCCCGTCCGCGAGCGGACCGCCATCACCCGAAGAGACCGCCAGCTGTGATCACCGAAGAACACGGGCGTGCCTTCGCGGATGATCGTCGCAACATAGCCCGCCACCCCATCAAAATCGAGAAATCCGGCGGCGACCATTTCGCGCTCGTGCTCAGCCCAGATGTGCTCGGCACCGAAACCACGATTGGGGCCATTGTGGCGACCATGAAAGAGGCGGATCTCACCGGCCGGCAGGATGATGCCCGGCGCACGCATCTCAAGCAGCCGTCCGAAAGCGAGGGCACCCGAAGGGTGCAGGATCGGGGTCATTGACATGGGTGTCAGCCCTCGGTCTTTGCAGCTGAGGTACGCTGCCTGGCTGCCACTGCCCGGGCGTTTGCGCGGGCATTTGGACGCTCGGTCTTCTGACGCGCGGCCTCACGTTCAGCCCGCTCATCGTCGAAATCCGGGGCAAGCTTCTTCAACTTCCTGACCAAGCCGTCGAGATGATAGATATTGGACCCAAAATCCCCCGCCGCTGTCGTCTGCTGCTCACGCCTCAGAAACCCTTGCGCCTCCAAGTCACGAATGTGCTTCTGCAAGGTCGTCTCAGACATCTCCAGACGCTCCAGCAGCTTCCGCTTCGACGGGAAGGGTGGCTTTGCCGGATCCATCCAGTAGCTCAGCAGCTGAACCAGAATGTTGAACTGGGCCGTGTTCAACCCAAGGCGCTTCTGGCCCCGAACGAGGATGTTCGGAACCCCGGTAAATCCGTGGCTCATCACGGCAGGGCCGAAGATCCTTTCGGTTGAGGACTTCTGACGCTTCGCCGGGGCGGCTTCTGCCTTTTGTGGCGGTGTCTTCTTCTGGGACATGGCTCGCGCCTCCTTTCGGCATTGGATCTACGAGCCACACTTCCTCGGAACAAGGCGCGCCGAGGGATTGGCGGTGTGCAGTTTCTGGCCCACCTATATCCCGGTATCCCGCTGACTGGGATAACCCGTTGACTGGATCATGGTACTTAGCTGTTCAGCTTCTTGGGCCAGGTGGACCGAAATCTACACCTACCCGTGGGGGCAAATATTTGCCATCGCGAAATGACCATGAATCCCGAAACTATCCGGATTCTCTCACTTGAATAGCGCCTCTTCTCGGCAGGCGCCACACCGAGTAGCCTGCGCAGGTTCGTCGAAAGCACGGGCCTACAAGCTCATCGAAGATGATGTTGCAATAATTACGGCTGACCACTACCTTCAAATTCCAAGGGTGAACCCCGTAGCTGTCGCCGGCTGAAACCTTCATCTCCTGATACTGCACCTGACCTCGATCTCTCACTCGATGGTCGTGTCTAACCGGCGATCACGGCCTTGGAGATGAGCATGATCGACGCCACCATTCCATTTCACCTGTCCGCAGCCGACTTGCCTACCTTGAAAAAGGCAGAGGCACTCCATCTGCCAGGTATTGCGCCCAGCCTCCGCCCGGAGTTCGTTGCGCGTGCATTTGGCTTTCAAACCGCCACTGGTTTCAGGGAGAAGCTGCAAGCGGCTCCAGATCGCGAGCATGAGATCAGTCTCTCTTTCCCAGCGGCGGCAGACTTCGCCAGCTCTCGGGATCTCACGGTGCCGGCACGAAGCGTCTACGATATCCTCGCGACAACCGTGATGGTGAAGGAAGCATCACGAGATCCGGAGATCAATGACATGGGTTATGGCAACAGGTATCTCTGGCCGGAAAACCGACACATCCGCAATGAGCTGGCTGGCGTGCCTGTGCACATGCAGGGCAATGTCCGGTCAGCAATCTGGCGCAAGCGGATCAGCGAGTCTCGCGCCAAGGTGACGGACATTGTGAAACGTGACAGCCTCCTTCACGCGCTGGCCTATGCGTCCCGACTCGAGAAGATCAAGACCACGCAAGAAAAAGGCGCCTACTTCCTGAAGCATCGCGCCGAAGAAACGCCCTTCCGGCTCTTCGGTGACGTGGCGATCGGGCACAACTACGTATCAAACACGGATATGATCATCGCCATGCTGCATCTCGGCTTCCAGATGAATGGTCGGCACCGGATGGAGGAAAGGCTCCACCCACGGTTCAACTATTCCATGAAGTCGGTCCACTCGATGAAGCCATACTCCGTCCGCTACGAAGACGCAGCGTAAGCCGACGATACACTAATCGGCTCGGGAAGGGGTGATCCCTGTGATCAGCGCCTGCAATATTGAATGGTGAGCGCTTCGCGCTCACCATTCAACCCTTGGAAATCAACACGTAGCGTCTGCGCCCTGCTCGCCGTGACAGATGTCAGCGCTTCTTGTTCGATTGAGACAGGACCGACCCCGCAAGCGCTTTCGTCCTGTCAGAGTATCGGTCGCTACGCAGAACCTTTGAGGCCAGATCCTCCATTTCCGCGCCGGTTTGACGGTTGGTGCGGGACTGAGACAGCGCCGAACCAGCTAGTTTGCGCGCAATCTGCGAGGAGCCCGGTTTGAACAGGGTATCTGCCGCCAGCGAAGCGACCTTGCTCGATGTGCCCTTACGATTAATCGCCATGAGAACCTCCCTATGTAGTATGCGATTCCTTTCAACCAGCCAAATCTGGGGATGGAGCGAAACGACCACAAGTTCAGGAAACGAATATTTCGCCAAGTAGCGGCAACGATGGCATCTACTCCAATCAACCCCCAAGCGCTTGGGCACGAGCAAGTCGAATTCTGGGTTGACGACGGAAACCCCACGACGCAGCCTTTCGCAAATATTGCTCCAAGAGAAAATCCATGCCCATTTCGCACGTCGTCTGGACGATCGGACCCGATCCTAGAGAAGTGCCGCCCGGCACACTGCCTTCTGAGCAGCTCCTTGAGGAAATGATCATCACCCAGCCACGGATTCTGTCATCAGAATGGATGCTGATCGGCCGACAGGTCGAAACCGGCCATGGCGGACGCCTCGATCTCTTGGCCATCGCTCCCGATGGCTCTCTCGTGCTGGTAGAGCTGAAGCGGGACAGAACGCCCCGCGAGGTGGTGGCGCAGGCCCTGGATTACGCATCCTGGCTAGAAAAGCTTCAGGCGACGGACATCAACACGATCTATGAGAGGTTCCGACCCGGTGGAAATCTGACCACAGATTTCCGAGCGCGATACGGTCAGCCCCTAGACGAGGAGGTGCTGAACGAAAGCCATCAGATCGTCATCGTGGCAGCAACCCTCGACGCAAGCAGTGAGCGCATCGTGAACTACCTCAATGATCGCGGCCTGGCGATCAACGTGCTCTTCTTCCAGGTTTTCAACCATGGCGACCAGCAGTTGCTCAGCCGCGCCTGGCTAATCGACCCGGGCGAGGTACAGGTCCATGCCGCGAATGCCTCCGCTCGCGGTGAACAGGAACCATGGAATGGCGAGTTCTATGTCAGCTTCGGCGCAAGTCATTCGCGTATTTGGGACGAAGCTGTCCGTTACGGGTTCATCTCGGGTGGCGGCGGAGCATGGTACAGTAACTCCCTTCGCATGTTAGCGCCCGGTGATCGCATCTGGGTCAAGATTCCCGGTGAGGGCTTCGTTGGAGTCGGGCGTGTCACCGGACCTCGAGTTGCAGCCGCAGACTTCGAGATTGACGGCCAACCTGCTCTTGATGTCCTCGAAGGAGACTATCACCGCGCGCTCTCCACCGATCCGGAGAAGGCAGAGTACTTCGTGCCTGTCGAATGGATGCACACGCTGCCACCGACCAAGGCGGTCCAGGAAGTCGGCATGTTTGGGAACCAGAATACCGTTTGCAAACCGGTCACGCCGAAATGGCGCTCTACAGTTGATCGCTTGAAGCAATTGTTCGGTGTAACCTAGCAACAGCCTCGGTATGCCTCTCGCATCATGTGCGATGAGGCTTGAGCGATGCGGACAGCCCCGATATAGTAGCAAGATATAGGGGCTGGCGCGCTGTGTATGCAGGTCGGCGCGGCAGGTGAGAGCCAACCCTGCGAACCTGATCCGGGCCCAATGGATCCTGGTTTGCTTCACCTGCCTGCATGATCAATGGCCTCTGCCTCATCCTGCGCGCACACCGGATCCAGCTAAAGGGCCCAAGGCTTAAATCGGATCCGCTCTGTGCCTGTAAGGAAAGAGCCATGACCAAATTCAATCCAAATCAGACCTCCCATCTCAGCGTCGGTTTTGATCAGCTTTCAAAAGGTATCGACAAGATTCTGGTTCGCTGGCCCACGGGCGAACGACCGTCCAAGCTTACTCTGCTTAACGATCTGGCCGAAGCCATCCGTCCAGGGTCAAACTGGGGTGCCTTGAAGGCACTGAAAGCAGCGCCGGCCCCGACAGTGGCACAATCAAATGCGGAGCTGATCCCTTACCCCGCGACTTCTTCCGTGAGGATGCCGGCGCGCCTCACTCCGGTCGCGCATGACGAAGATGGCCACACACTCCTTGAACTGACCGAAAGTCTGCGTCCACTGTTTTCGATGTCTCATCGGAACGACCCAATCATTGGACTTGACCTTACGCTGACCGACGGGAACGGCTTCATATCCGCCTCGATCTATAGCCGCCTGATCCTGCTTCACGAGGGAAGAACTCGTTCCGTTCCGGTTTTTGCACACGATATGGACGCTGAGACGGTCGCCCTCATCTTCGGCGCAATTCAAGAAATCGAACTGACCGAACTCTACCCGGTTCTGACGCAGGCCGGGAACAATGATCTTCGCATCATACTCGGTCCCTGTCAGTCTATCGGAGCATTTCCAGAGCCCTACAGTAACGGCGGAAGCGCCGAACATTTGGGCTTGCGCGTGCTCTTTGACGAAGAGGCGCCGCCCGGAGCTGCGGATCTGGATGTTCTTCTGCGTCTTGCTTCCGTAGCAACGCCCCATCTTTCGCTGAAGCAGTTCCCAGCAAACAAGCAAATCCAGTTCAGGCTGACTCAACCCCTAACGGATATCTGGGCGCCCACGGACTTTGAGATCCCAGCCAATCTGGATGACCGCCCTGTCTTTCTTCTGCCTGGAGCCGAAGGATGGGTCAGAGACAGTGACAGAATATTCGATGTCCGGATCCATGGTCATTCAAAGCTCGGGGAGGCGCTGGATCTGGCACTGACGTTGATCAATATCGATGACCCCGACATCGTCCTGCACGCGGCTGTCACCTCCGAACCTAAGCGGCTTAAGCAGGGTGTTGTTGAGCGCGCTGGTTGGCGCGGCGGCTTTCACAAAGACTGGCGAGTGCTGCGGGTAAAGTCCGGAAGGCGGCCCGAAATTTTGAGGCTGGAGCCCGCGCTGCGAGCACGGCTTGAAGCCGGGTTCAATGGCTGGGCTGCACGAGATGGCTTCAAGTTGGTTGAAGCCATCTCGGAAGTGGAGGCTGAAGCCCTAATTCCACGAAACCGGCGCAGGGCAACACATCATCTCAAGCAAGTCGAGGCGATCATGCATGGCGCCGACC
This sequence comes from Pseudogemmobacter humi, assembly GCF_900609055.1. Taxonomy (GTDB): domain Bacteria; phylum Pseudomonadota; class Alphaproteobacteria; order Rhodobacterales; family Rhodobacteraceae; genus Pseudogemmobacter; species Pseudogemmobacter humi. The sequence continues at coordinate 35,561 of NZ_UXAW01000134.1, forward strand.
CCATGGACAAAGAGCTCATGCAAACGTTGGGTCGGTAGCCGAAGAAGAATCTGACCTATGCGGCCAAGCACACTCACTATCATAGGCCCGCTCCAGACTTTTCCATGACATCGAAGCGATCCGGAAACTAAGAGCCGGATCGCGCGGAACCTGCACAAGGATCACGAAGGCCCTCGCTTGACCTTCGACTGGTGACGGCCGTAAGCGCGACGCTGATCCCCTCCTGCCGCTTCTGATCTGACCGGGCCATTCTCCGGGCGCATGAGCATCGGAGGTGTTGGGTTGGAACGAGGCGGCAAAGTGGGCGTCCATTTGGACGGCTCCTCGGGTGGTGAGGTTTCACGGCTGGAGGTGATCGAGGGGCCGACCGGGCGACGGCGGCGCACGAAGGCGGAGCGGGCGCGGATCGCGGCGGAGAGCCTGGTGCCGGGGGCTTCCGTGACGGGTGTCGCGCGGCGGCACGGGACGACGCGCTGGCAGGTCTATGACTGGCGGAAGAAGCTGCGGACGGGTCAGCTTGTCGTGCCCGAGAGCGTGGCGGCCCTGCCGATGTTCGGCGAGCTGGTCGTCGAGGGCGCCGCAGCGGAGATGCCGGCAGAGACGGAGGTCACCACCGGCGTGGAGATCGTTGTCGGCGATGTCGTGATCCGCGTCGGGGCCGACGCGGATGAGGCCCTGCTGACGCGGTCGATCCGGGCGGTGCGGGCGGCGGCAACGTGATGCTCGGTCAGGGAGGGCCGGTGAAGGTCTACGTGGCGACGCGCCCGGTGGACTTCCGCAAGGGGATCGACGGCCTCGCGCTGGCGGTGCAGGAGATGTTCGGGCTCGATCCGTTCTGTGGGGCGGTCTTCGTCTTCCGCTCGAAACGGGCGGACAGGATCAAGTTGCTGGTGTGGGACCAGACCGGGATGGTGCTGGTTCACAAGCGGCTCGAGGGCAGCAAGTTCGTCTGCCCCCAGGTGCGGGACGGGGTGATGCGGATGTCCTCGGCGCAGCTGGCGGCGCTGTTTGAAGGGCTGGACTGGCGGCTGGTGCGACCGGAACGGGCGCGGCGGCCGCTGGTCGCAGGATGAGCGGGCGGACGCACAGGAAGCGCCTGTTTTTGCTGGCCAGAACCGCGTCAGCGTGATTCACTCCGAGGCATGGATGCCGATGCCCTCAGCCGCGAGAATGCTCATCTGAAGGCACGCCTCACCGAGGTCGAGGCGGCCCCGCTCGAGGTGCAGGAGGCCAACCGGCGGCTGGAGGGCATCTTGCGCGCCTCGCAGCGCGAACGGTTCGGCAAGAGTTCCGAGAAGCTGTCGCCGGACCAGTTCAATCTGCCGCTCGAGGATGCCGAACTGGCCCAGGGCGTTCTCGCGGCCGCACAGGAGAAGGCAGAGGCCGCGCTTGCCCGGGCGCGCGGGGAAGAACCTCGCAAGCCCGCGCGCAACCGCGGGCATCTGCCACCGGACCTGCCCCGGGTCGAGCGCGTGATCGAGCCCGACAGCACCCTTTGCCCCTGCGGCTGTGGGGAGATGGCACGGATCGGGGAAGATATATCCGAGCGGCTCGATGTGATCCCGGCGCAGTTCCAGGTGCTGGTGACGCGGCGCCCGAGATACGCCTGTCGCCGCTGCTCGCAGGCCGTGGTGCAAGCCCATGCCCCCGAGCATGTCGTGCCTGGCGGGCTGCCGACCGAGCGGCTGATCGCGTGGATCATCGTCTCGAAGTTCGGCGACCACCTGCCGTTTTACCGACAGGCGGGGATCTTCGAGCGGCAGGGGTTGCATCTCGACCGCGGCACGCTCGGCAACTGGACGGGGCGCGCCTGCTTCCACCTGATGCCCGTCATCGACCACATGCGCGCCCATCTGCGCGCCGCCGACAGGATCTTCGTCGACGAGACCCGCGCGCCGGTGCTCGATCCGGGCCGCAAGGCCACCAGGAGCGGCTACTTCTGGGCCGTCGTGTCCGACGATCGTGGCCATGGCGGTGCCGGCCCGCCAATCGTGCTGTTCCACTACGCCCCCGGCCGGGGGAAGCAGCATCCGCTGAGGTTCCTGGACGGATACCGTGGCCGGTTTTTACAATGCGACGCCTACCAGTCCTACAATGCGCTGACCGAGATCACGCGTGATGAGGGCCCGTGGCAGTTGGTCTATTGCTGGACCCATGTCCGCCGCCGCTTCGTCAAACGCTTCGAGAGCGAGGGCTCGCCCATCGCCGAGGAGATGCTGCGCCAGATCACGTTGCTGTATCAGATCGAGAAGACCGTGCGCGGTCAGGCTCCTGCCGACCGCCTCGCCGCCCGGCGCGAGCAGGCCGCCCCGATCATCGCCGCGCTCAAGCCGTGGCTGGAGACCCAGCTCTCGCGCATCCCGCAGAAATCCCTGCTGGCCGAAGATATCCGCTACACTCTCGCTCACTGGCCCGGCCTGATCCGCTTCCTTGACGACGGCACCCTCGAGCTCGACACCAACCCGGTCGAGAACCAGATCCGCCCGATCGCGCTGACGAGGAAGAACGCCCTGTTCGCCGGTAATGAACTCGGCGCCGAGAACTGGGCCATGCTCGCCTCGCTCGTCGCCACCTGCAAGATGGCCGGCGTGAACCCCGTCGACTATCTCGCCGACACCCTCCGCGCCATCCTCGACGGCCACCCCAGATCCCGCATCGAGGACCTCATGCCTTGGCGGCACGCCCAGCCGTCAAGCCTCGCCGCATAGGGCCGCGTCATCGCGCTTACTGACGGCCGGACGCAGCGGCCTGACCGGATAGTACTCAGCAGGTTGCCGCGCCGATCTCCGGTCGGCCCTGAGCAATTCGAGCAGCATTAGAACTGGGCAGGTGGCGTCATTCGTCCTCACTTGTGATCGGCAGATCCAGCGCGATGTCAGCGGCTAGCTTGAGCAGCCCGGCATCTTCCAGCGCCTCGAGGTCCGGAAGGTCGCGCAGGGATTCCAGCCCGAACTGCACCAGAAACCCCGGCGTGGTGACATAGGTATAGGGCGCGCCGGGTTCGGGGCTGCGCGGGCCGCGGGCGATCAGGGCCTGGCGGTGCAGGCGGGCGATCAGATCGCGGCTGACCTCACGGCCCGTCAGGCGCGAGATCGCGCCCCGGGTGACCGGCTGCATATAGGCGATGATGGTCAGGACGAGGGCTTCATTCTGGGTCAGATCGCGAGTGGCATCACCCTCACCGCGCGCCATGCGGATCGCGCCTGCGTGCTGCGGCCGGGTGCGGAACTGCCAGCCCCCTGAGATACGTGCGATCTCGTAGGGACGGCCCGCGAGTTCAGCGGAGATATCCTCGATCAGCAGATCGAGGGCGCAGTCCCGACCGACCACTCGGGCGAGGACATCCCGGCCCACCGGTTCGGAGGATGCAAAGAGTACCGCCTCGACCCGCGCCATCCATTCCCGCCAGCGCAAGGCCTGCGGCAGATCGGCGAGTTCAATGTCCAGCGGCTCGGCAGATTTCTGGGCCATCGTCACAACCCGTAAAGCCGGAAGGTCGCCCGCCCGGTCAGTTCCCGCACCAGCCCGAGGGACGTCAGACGATCAAACAGCCGCCGCGCCGCGCGATCACTGGCCTCGGCTCCGGCCTGTGCCGCCAGCGCGTCCTCGGTCAGAAGGGCAGTGAGGATGGCAGCGGTGTCCTTTCCCGGCCGCCGCAGGTTTGCCGCGCGCAGAGCAGTGGCGCGGCGGATCAGATCGATGTGAAGATCGAAGGCAGCCACCGCGCCCCTGCCCCAGGCCGCAGCACAGGCCGCAAGCCATGCCTCGCCCTCCAGCCGGAAGGCTGCCCGCGGCAGATGCGCGGCGAGCAGCGGCACCGGGCGGTCGTGGCCGAGCGCCCGGGCCAGATGAGCATCAGCTAACCAGAGCGCCAGGCCGCGCCAGGTCGGGCCGAGGGCGAGAACCTCCCGCGCGGCTTCGGCTGCGAAGCGCAAGGGCGGGGTGCGGCCAACAAAGCGCGCGCCAAGGTCGCGCAAGATCTCGGCGCCCGGTTCGGGTGGCAGATCGAAGAAGCCGGGTAGTCGCGCGGGCCAGTCAACCGCACGCAGCGCCCGCGCCTCGCCCAAGGCGCGCCAGCCGATCAGCATCCGCCCTGCAGGGCCGGGATCATCAGCCGGTTTGCGCAGCGCGAAGGTATCACGCAGCTGCACTTCGCCCTCCCGGCGGCCCTCCAGCTGCGAAACCGCCGCGGCGGCGGCGAGCGCCAAGCGCTTGCGCCAGAGGATGCCGACCGGATCCTCAGACCGGGCCATCGGGTCGAGCGCGGCAAGGGCCGCACCGGTAGAAAACATTGCCGTTTCAATATCATCGCGACCCACTCCCTGCCGGATCCAGCGCGGCGGGACCGGAGGATTTGGGGGCATCGGAAGCGGGTTCGGGGTACGGGACATGGCAGAACGGTAGCAAGTATCGGCGTTTTATGCCAGATATGTTCCGTTTATCCGCCGCGCCTGTCACTCCTATATAATGTCCAATAAGGTTGCATTATCGGACTACTTTGTCTTCTATACAGAGATGACCGCTCTGACCGCCAAAACAGCCGGAATTCGCGCCCGGAACAGCTCAGCAAGGCGCCGCAATGCACGGGATTTCGCTGATCTTTCGGCTCTCGCGCAACCACGACCGCCTACCGAAGAAACCGCGCCGTCGGCGCTACAAAACCGGAGGGAACCGGATGGCCGATGATGTGATCTACCAGGAGAGTGCCGAACTGGCAGCCCCCTCCCCTGCCCTGTCCGACCATCAACCCCCGGCGCTGCGCGATCTGGCAGAGCGGGCGCGCGGCTATGCCGAGGCGGCAAGTTCGGCCAATACCCGCAAGGCCTATGCAGCCGACTGGAAGCATTTTGCCGGCTGGTGCCGGCGTGAAGGATTGGATGCAGCCGCGCCTGACCCGCAGTGCGTTGGCCTTTACATCACCGCCTGCGCCTCTGGTGCGAAGTCGGTCGGCGGTCGGAAGAACGCGGTCTCGACCATCGAACGGCGACTGTCAGCACTGGTCTGGGCCTATATGCAGCGCGGGCTGGCACTTGACCGGCGAGATCGTCACATCGCCACGGTGCTGGCGGGCATCCGCAACAGCCACGCTGCGCCGCCCCGCCAGAAAGAAGCGATCCTGCCCGAGGATCTGTTGGCGATGCTGGAGACCTGTGATCGCGGCACACTGCGGGGGTTGCGCGACCGGGCCATGCTGCTGATCGGCTTTGCCGGCGGGCTGCGGCGCTCCGAGATCACCGGGCTGGACGCTGGCCGGGACCAGACAGAGGACGGGCGCGGCTGGATTGAGGCACTACCCGGCGGGCTGCTGGTCACACTCCGCGGTAAGACTGGCTGGCGCGAGGTCGAAGTAGGGCGTGGATCTTCAGCCGCCACCTGTCCCGTCGAGGCGTTGGAGCTATGGCTAAAACTTGCGCGGATCAGCCAGGGCCCACTGTTCCGCCGCATCACTGGCAAAGGCAAAGAACCCGGTCCGATGCGCCTGAACGACCGAGAGGTCGCCCGATTGGTCAAACGGGCGGCCCAGGCCGCCGGGCTCCGCGGCGACCTGCCCGAAAAGGACCGCCCTGCCCTCTTCTCCGGACACTCGCTCCGTGCAGGCCTGGCCTCATCTGCCCAAGTCGACGAACGCCATGTCCAGAAGCAACTCGGCCATGCCAGCGCCGAGATGACACGCCGCTACCAGCGCAGGCGTGACAGGTTCAGGGTCAATCTGACCAAAGCTGCTGGCTTGTAACTAAACGTCCGGGGCATTGCTACGGATCGAGAGCCCCTGCACGCTCTAGCCATTCGCAAAGTCGCCCAACATCAGCAGCGCTGCCAAAGCTTGTGACGAGTTTCCTTGCCGTCCATCACGCGACATGGAGATGCCAACAGGCATACACGTGGCGATCAATAATTGTGCCACAAGCCAACAGTGCCCCCCCTGCAACAATCCGGTAGTCATCAGTATGACCTTGCGGTCTTACAACCAGCGACTGGATCACCTCCTTTTGCCTTGAATTGATTCAACCAGCTGAGCCGACGCTTCGGTGTCAAAACTCTTTCTTGGCTGATCTGGGTTGGCAGGGACTTGCGAGATCGGAACAACTTGCTCCAAAAGGCCGACGGAGCGTTTAGGTTCGATCCAGAGAGCGTCCGCAGCGGCGAGATACGTCCAGAGGCCAAGACGGAGCCGTTTAGGAGTTTCGCTCACTCCTGCTTGCCTTTCGATCAGACCCCGGCAGTTCGAAGGGCAAGCTTGGAAGCTCAGCAATGTGCGACAGCCGTTTACAACTGTAAAATGTTCGGGCAGCCTCGCCATGCATGTAGTCACGACGCGACAGCGTAAACACTATATGCAGGAAACTCTTGACATAAGCCAGTGAATCACCGCCCTTGTCAGCAAGTGGCGTGAAAAATGCTACATTTTCGGATTTGAGGCAACCAGATGATTCCCGTGACACCGCTATCTGCGGATCGCCCGTCAGCACTCGCAACTGACATTTCTGAGCGACTGAACGCCGCGATCAGGGAGCATCTCCTTGCCGCGTTTGCTCCGGACAACACCAAAACCCTTCGCGAGTTCTCTGCGCCAGAGGTCGCCGAACTGCTCGATGTCTCGGGTCAGTTCATGCGGAAAGTTCATGCGGACGGCGTTCTAGCGGAACCCGCAATCAACCGTGGAGGGCGCCGCTACTACTCCGGTCAGGAGATATTGCAGGCACGCGAGATCCTTGAACGAACCTCCCGGAAGAAGGGACATTACCTGCCACGCAGGATGGAGGGCGAAAAGCTTCAAGTCTGGCAACTGATGAACTTCAAGGGCGGATCCAGCAAAAGCACGACGACGATCCACCTTGCCCATTACTTCGCATTGCAAGGCTATCGGGTGCTAGTAGTCGACCTCGATCCCCAGGGCTCGCTGACATCCATGTGTGGTATCAGCCCCGAGATCGAGTTCGATGGGCTCACTATTTATGATGCCATCAAGTATGAAGATCCATCACCGATGGCCGACGTGATCGTGCAAACCTATTTTCCCGGGCTCGCGATCGCCCCTTCCCGGCTCGTCCTGTCCGAGTTCGAGACGGAATCGGCGGTTCACTCGAACCCAGAAAGGCCATTCTACTTCCGGATCCGCGATGCACTGGCGCAGGTCGAGGCTGACTACGACCTGGTCCTGATGGACAGCCCTCCGCAGCTTGGCTTCCTGACGATTTCCGGGATGGCCGCCGCGACCTCAATTATTGTCCCGATGACCCCATCGATGCTGGATGTATCGTCTACTGCGCAGTTCCTTGAACTCGCGGGTGCTTACATGGGCGTCATCGAAGATGCCGGCGCGGCGCTCGACTACGATCACTTTAAGCTTCTCATCACTCGTGATGAACCCACGGACATCCCTTCTCAGCAGATCACTTCGTTCATGCGGGCCTTGTTTCAGGATCGCGTCATGTCAGCCACGGCCCTCAAGAGCACGGCAATCAGTGACGCGACCATGCTCAAGCAATCGCTCTATGAAGTGGTTCGCTCCGATATGACCAGAGCAACATACGACAGGGCCCGCGGCTCAATGGACGCTATCGGCCGCGAGATCGAAGCAATGGTCCGGCAAACCTGGGGGCGTAAGTAATGGCTCGCAAATCGCTCAGCGGAATGACGGGCATCGCAAGTACGATCGCGCGCTCCACCACCTCGCAGTCCGAGCGGTCGACCAGGATCACCGCGCCCGCGCTCGGGGCCTTGCAAGGATCCCTCGCGGCAATTCGCGAAATTGAACCTGGCTTGATCGACGACTGGGGCCCCGTCGACCGGCTTACACCATTTACAGCTGTAAACGATGAAGAAGCGGATGACGGCCTCGAGAGCCTGACGAACAGCATCCGGGATCAGGGACAGCAGGTGCCAATCCTGGTCCGCAAGGCGAAAGCCGAAGGCCGCTACGAGGTCATCTACGGACGGCGGCGCCTCGCCGCCTGTCGTGACCTGGGCATCAAAGTCCGGGCCAATGTCCAGGACCTGGATGACGCAACAGCCCTTATAGCTAAAGGCCTCGAGAACGCTGCACGAAGAAACCTGTCCTTCTATGAGCGAGCTCGGTTCGCCCAAGCGATTATCGATGCCGGCCATCCACCAGCTACTGCGAAGGCGGTGCTTAATCTCTCCGCAGCGGGTCTTTCCCACCTGACGAAGATCACCCAGGCCATACCTGCAGATGTCGGCTCGCTCATCGGTGCCGCCCAGAAATCTGGACGACCAAAATGGACTGCTCTGGCAGAACTTTTCATCGCTGGGAAGCTGACCGAGAATACAGCTGACGGGATTCTGAGATCCGCAAACGAGCGCCTGACTTCCGACGAACGCCTGGACCACCTCATTCGCGAGGCAACAAAGCGCGGCGCACGGCATGACGAAATCGCCGAAAGTACCCCCGTCGACGGCGTCACGATCCGCTCTGGCCGTAGCTCATTGACGCTTACCGTAAAGCGAAGCGGAGCAAATGCCGAGTTCGCTTCCTGGCTGGACACCCGGCTTCAGAACCTCATCAAGCAATCCTATGCGGAGTTCAGATCAAGATCCCCACAGGACGACGAATAACCAACCGAGGCAGAGCAGAAAGGAGGAAAGGCTAACAAAACAAAACCCCCGAAGCTGTGAAGCTCCGGAGGCTGCCGCGCCGAAGCGCATTCTCGATTAGACACCCTGAATCTAGCAGCCCCCGAATCACGAATCAAGAGCAACGCTTCAGAGCGAACGGGATAGTTTTGCTCGCTGATCAGTATGAAACACATCACATCCACGGTCCTTGCGGCCGGGGCACAGGAAATCTGTGTCAAAGCTGCGGAGCATTCGCTCCCCGGCATGGGTTCGATCACCCTGCAGCCAGCGTTTCGCCCCGTCACTCGGCGCGAAGTCATGGCAGCGGTCAACACCTGTGGCCGAGACCTCGGGCTTCGTCCCGCGACGCTTGTCGTGCTCGACGCCCTGCTGAGTTGCCTGCCCTCCCAGAGTTCAGACGGGCGCGAGGTGCCGGTATCACCGACCACCCTGCTCACGGTCTATGCCAGCAACGAAACCCTGTGCTTCCGCGCCAAGGGCATGACCGACCGACAACTCCGCCGCCATTTAGAGGCACTTGAGACCACCGGGCTCATCCAGCGCCGCGACAGCGCCAATGGCAAGCGCTTCCCGGTGATGCGCCAAGGTAAAGCAATTGGCGCCTTCGGACTCGATCTTTCGCCGCTCTTCGCCCGGGCAGACGAACTTCTGGCGCTGGCCCTTTGCCGTCGCGAAGAAGCCGAAGAACTGCGCGGCCTGCGGGCTCAGATCCTGCGGCTCCGTGCTGCCTGCCTCAACCTGACACTCGATGCCGCTGCTTCCGCCTTCGTCGATGGCCTTCGCAATCTCATCCGCAGAGTATCGCTGACGCTGACCGAAGCTCGCGCCGCGCTTGCCCAATTGACCGCGGTTGTCTCTCCGCGGACAGAACCGGCCCAACCCCAAATCAAAGCACCAAAGACAGTCTCTGATGAGCCAGCGGTCATTTCCGATGACAGTCCTGCTCAGGAAGCCGGTTCTGGCCATAACCTCTTCGACCACGACGCAGCAACGACGATCCCGATCCAGCCTCAAAGCACACCAACGGCCACATCCCAATCCGACCAAACGCCCGCCTCTGACGGACAGAATGTCCGCCACATAGAGCAAGAGTCAGATTCAAAAAAAAGAATCAGAGAAAGTTCGACACTCCCATGCTGGGGCGATCTGACCGAGGTCAGCGCCTTCTACGCTGAACCTGCCAACGCCCAAGAGGCCAAGGTCATCGCCTTTGAGTTTGGGAAGATGCTGAGAATAAGTCAGGATCTCTTGGCCAGTGCCACAAGTAAACTTGGGCTTTGGGCGCTTCTCATGCTCGAAGACCGGATCGCACGGCAAGCCAATGAGATCCTGAACCCCGATGCCTACCTGCGTTCTGTGCTCCGAGGCTGAAGAAGGGCCACACTGCCTCTCTCCATCCAATCCGTAGACCAACCAGACACAACCATGTAAGTTCCTTCATTGTTCTCACGCTCATGCGTTCCGAGGTGCCGTCATGTGCAATCTTTATTCCCAGACCAAAAGCCAGGACGCGATGCGTCAGGTGTTTCGCGATGCGCTGCAAGAGGATGAAGAGCTTTTCGATACCGCGGGCAACCTTGCCCCTGCGCCCGCCATTTTCCCGGACTCCGCGGCACCGATCATCCGGCGCGGCGATGGGCGCAACTGGTCCCTGACCACGGCCCGCTGGGGCATGCCGACCCCGCCCGTCTATCTGACTGGCAAGCGCACGGATCCCGGCGTCACCAATATCCGCAACCTCGGGTCGCCACATTGGCGACGCTGGCTTGGTGTGGAGCACCGCTGCCTGGTTCCGTTCACCAGCTTTTCCGAGATTGACAGCCGCCCCGGTGCGCCGCGCAACAGCCCAGTCTGGTTCGCGCTTGGGCAGGATCGGCCGCTGGCGTTCTTCGCAGGAATCCGCACCGAATGGACCTCGGTCCGGAAGTTGAAGGAAGGCGAAGTCACGACCGAGTTGTTCGGGTTTCTGACCTGCGCGCCGAACGCCGAGGTGGCTCCGGTGCATCCAAAAGCGATGCCGGTGATCCTGACCACGCCCGAGGAGTGGCGTGCATGGCTGACCGCGGACATTTCTGCGGCATTGAAGCTTCAACGCCCTCTGCCGAACGGCCTGCTGAAGATTGTCGCCGAGGGCAGCCGTGCAGATCCTGCGTGACCGGCACCTCAAGGAAAATGATGATCCGCTTCATCTGCTGAACGGGCGTGTCCATGAGGCCGAGGGCCGGGGCAGGGCGGGGTTCGCGCTGTTTCAGGCGGTGCGGCTTCCCGGACCGATCATCTGGATCATTCTTGCCCATGATTCTGATCGACCGATGCCAGGTGCCCTGCCGCGCGGTGTTGCGGAACGGCTGCATCTCATCGAGGCCCGTAGCGAGACGGATCTGCTATGGGCCGTCGAGGAATCCCTGCGCGCCCGCCCGGTCGGGCTGGTCATCGCGACGCCGGAGAAGCCGATCTCGCTGACCGCAGGCCGACGGTTGCAACTGGCCGCCGAGGCAGGTGGAACTATAGGATTATTGCTCATCAGGGAGGGCGGGGGAAGCAATGCCGCCGAGACTCGTTGGAAATGTGAACCACTGTCTGGACCTGCGGACTCGACTCGTCACAGGTGGATCCTTAATAAGAACAAAAAGGGAACAATTGGATTCCATGATGTGAGCTGGGATGGCGCGACGGCTGCTTTCCATCTGGTTCCCCCGGCTGGCGAGCGATGTCAGCCTGAGGAGCCGCCCCGTTGAGGGGCCATTCGCGTTGACGCTCCGGGCGTCAAACGCCGAGCATCTGCATTGTCTCAACCTTGCCGCCAGCCAGGCCGGGTTGCATCGCGGCATGGCCCTGGCCGATGCGCGGGCAATCTGCCCCGTGCTTTCAACCCGTCCCGCCGATCCGGTGCGCGAGGGCGGGTCGCTCGAAAGCCTCCGCCGATGGGCTGGCCGCTATGGGCCACTGGCAGCAAAGGACGGGACTGACGGGCTGATCGTAGATGTCTCCGGCGTTGCGCATCTCTTTGGCGGCGAGGAAGAACTGCTTGCCGATGTCGGGGCGCGTCTGGAGCGGGCAGGGATAGCAACCAAGGGCGCGATTGCCGAGACGAGAGGAGGGGCCTGGGCATTGGCCCGGCGCGGCGGTGGTGTCATCCCTGAAGGTGGGCTTCTGGCACGGCTTGGCCCGATGCCGGTCAGCGCATTGCGGATTGACGCAAATATCGCCGAGAGCCTCGCGCGCCTTGGCCTGCACCGGATCGGGGATCTGGCCGGGATGGCCCGCGCGCCACTGGCGAAACGCTTCGGGCACGATCTTTTGCGCCGCCTGGATCAGGCACTTGGGCGACAGGCCGAGCCGGTGGCGGCCGAGCCTGATCCGCCGCATTTCGGGGTGCGGATGACGCTGCCCGAGCCGATCGGGCTTACGGCAGATGTGATGGGATTGCTCGACCGGCTGCTGATCCGGCTTTGCGACAAGCTGAAGGCAGAAGGGCAGGGGGCGCGGAAGCTCGCTCTGGAACTTCGACGCGTCGATCATTCGGCGGCAATAGTCGAGATCGGGCTCGCCCGCGCAATGCGCGACCCGGCTCGCATCTCCGCTCTGTTCCTGAAAGGCGTGGAGGATGTTGACGCCGGTTTCGGGATCGACGGGCTGCGGCTGAGTGCGGTGGCGACCGAGCCGCTGGCACCGGAACAGATCGGGGATGCGAAGATCCGGCAGGACGATGAGCTTTCCGATCTGATTTCCCGGCTTGGTAACCGGCTCGGTTTTGAGGCGGTTCAGAGGTTCCTGCCCGCGAAAAGTCGCATACCCGAGCGCAGCTTCTTCACTGTTCCGGCCGCCTATGCCAAGTCTGAGCCCTTCCCGGAGCGGCGCCGTCCTCGCCGCCCGATCACCCTTTTTCCGGCGGAGCCACTGCTGCGGGTCTCGGGCAACCCGCCCGCCCGGTTCAGCTGGCGCCGGATGCCGCTGACCACCCTGCGCGCCCAGGGACCGGAACGGATCACCCCCGAATGGTGGTTTGACGATCCGGCTTGGCGTTCCGGGGTTCGGGATTACTGGCGGGTCGAGACACAGGAAGGGCCGCGGCTCTGGCTGTTCCGCACGCCGCAAAGCGGGGACTGGTATGCACAGGGGGTATTTCTGTGACCGCCTATGCCGAGCTTTGCGTGACATCGAACTTCACCTTCCTTACAGGGGCCTCGCATCCAGAAGAGCTGGTGAAACGCGCCACTGAGCTGGGGCTGAAGGCTATTGCCATCACTGACCGCAATTCCGTGGCCGGGGTGGTAAGAGCTTTTTCCGCGCTGAAGGAACTGGCCCGTGTGGCCGCCGATGCGGGGCAGGGGGCCGATCTGTCCCGGCTGATCCCCGGCGCGCGACTGGTGCTGACGGATTCTGCCGTCGAATGGGTCGCGCTGCCAACTGACCTTGCAGCCTGGTCGCGGCTGACCCGGCTTCTGTCCCTGGGAAAACGCCGGGCAGAGAAGGGCAGTTGCTACATCGGTCTGGCCGATCTGGAAGAATGGGGCAGGGGGATGATCCTGATCGCCCTGCCGCCTGATCCGCTGGAGGGGGTGGGGTTCACAGAGGATCTGCGCCGGATTGCATCGCGTTTCACCGGCCAGTGCTTCCTTGGTGCCGCTCCTGTTTATGACGGGCAGGACCAAGAGCGGCTGGATCGTCTGGCCGAGCTCTCGCAATCCATCGGCCTTCCGAAGGTCGCGGTCGGCAACGTGCTGATGCACCGGTCCAACCGGCGGCCGCTGGCCGATGTGCTGACCTGCATCCGCGAGGGCTGCACCATCGACGCCATCGGAGACCGTCGGCTTGCCAATGGCGAACATCGTCTGAAATCCGGCGACGAGCTGGCCCGGATCTTTCACCGCTATCCGGCGGCGCTGCGCCGCACGGTCGAGATCGCCGATCGCTGTGTGTTCCGCATGGATCAGCTGAAATACCAATATCCTGACGAGGCGCGGGACGGTGAACCGGCCCAGACCCGCCTTGCACGGCTGGCGCGTGAGGGGCTGACCTGGCGCTACCCGGGCGGCGCTCCACCGAAGATCGTCAGCCGTGTCGAGAAGGAACTCCTTCTGATCGCCGAGGTCGAATATGCCCCCTACTTCCTGACCGTCCATGACATTGTCAGCTTCGCCCGCTCGCGCGGGATCCTGTGTCAGGGGCGCGGCTCGGCGGCGAATTCCGTGGTCTGCTACCTGCTCGGCATCACCGAGGTGCCGCCCGAGAGCATCACCCTGATATTCGAACGCTTCATTTCGAGAGAACGCGGCGAGCCACCGGATATCGACGTGGATTTCGAGCATGAGCGTCGCGAGGAGGTGATCCAGTGGATCTATGAGCGCTACACCCGCGACCGTGCCGGGCTGACGGCTGTGGTGATCCATTTCCGGTCCCGCGCCGCGATCCGCGAGGTTGGCAAGGTCATGGGGTTGTCGCAGGATGTGGTGGCGCGGCTATCGGGCCAGATCTGGGGTTGGTCTTCATCCGCTCCTGGCGAGGACCGGCTGCGCGATGCCGGGCTGAACCCCGAAGACCGGCGTGTCGCGCTGGCGGTCAGGCTGATCGGCGAGATCATCGGTTTTCCCCGCCACCTCAGCCAGCATGTCGGTGGTTTCGTGATCACCCATGGCCGCCTAGACGAGCTTTGCCCGATCGAGAATGCCGCGATGGAGGATCGTACCGTCATTGAATGGGACAAGGACGATATCGACGCGCTTGGGCTTTTGAAGGTCGATATTCTCGCGCTCGGCATGCTGACCGCAATCCGCAAGGCCTTCAGCCTGATCGTGGATCACCAGCAGCAGGAGCTGACGCTCGCCAATGTCCCGCCCGAGGATGGGCAGGTCTACGATATGCTCTGCAAGGCTGATGCCATCGGGGTGTTTCAGGTCGAAAGCAGGGCGCAACTGAACTTCCTGCCCCGGATGCAGCCCCGCAAGTTCTACGATCTGGTCTGCGAGGTCGCCATTGTGCGCCCCGGGCCCATTCAGGGCGGCATGGTGCATCCCTTCATCAACCGCCGGCAGGGCCGCGAAAAGGTCGAGGATCTCGGCCCCGCGATGATGGAAGTGCTGGGCCGCACCTATGGTGTGCCGCTCTTCCAGGAGCAGGCGATGCAGATCGCGGTGGTGGCCGCTGGCTTCTCACCCTCTGAGGCTGACCGGCTTCGGCGTTCACTCGCCACCTTCAAGCGCATGGGGACCATCGGCGGTTTTCGCGACCGCTTTGTCGGCGGCATGCTCGAACGCGGCTATGACGCAGATTTCGCGGCCCGCTGCTTTGCGCAGATCGAGGGGTTTGGCTCCTACGGTTTCCCTGAAAGCCACGCCGCCAGCTTTGCGCGCCTCGTCTATGTGTCGGCCTGGCTCAAGCGTCACCATCAGGCGATCTTCACTTGCGCGCTCCTGAATGCGCAGCCAATGGGGTTCTATGCTCCGGCCCAACTGGTGCGCGATGCCCGCGATCACGGGGTGGAGGTGCGGCCGGTCTCGGTCAACCACTCCGTCTGGGATTGCACCATCGAGCCGCGAGCGGACGGATCGCTCGCACTCAGGCTTGGCTTTCGCCAGGTGAAGGGGATGCGGGAGGAGGACGCGGTCTGGATAGCCGCGGCCCGCGGCAATGGTTATCCTGACGTGGAAAGCGTCTGGCGCCGCGCCGGAGTTTGGCCCGACGCGCTGGACCGGCTGGCCGAGGCCGACGGCTTTGCCGGGCTTGGCCTCTCCCGCCGCGACGCGCTCTGGCAGGCCAGGGCGCTGAAGGCACCCAAACCCCTGCCGCTCTTCGGCATGGACGGGGAGGGTGGCGCGGAGCCGGTGGTCGATTTGCCCCGCATGACACTTGGTCAGGAGGTGATCGAGGATTACCTGTCGCTGCGCCTCAGCTTACGCGCACATCCGATGGAGATCCTTCGGCCTGGCCTGCCTGAAAGCCTGCCGGCCGAGCGGCTATCCGTGGCGAAAGGGCGGGTGGTGCTGACCGGGCTGGTGATCACCCGGCAACGACCGGGCACTGCCTCCGGCGTGGTGTTCCTGACGCTGGAAGACGAGACCGGCACCGCGAATGTGGTGGTCTGGCGTAAGGTTTACGAGGCCTTCCGCCCAGCGGTGGTGGCAGGGAGACTCCTGCGTGTGACCGGCCGCATCGAGCGCGATGGTCAGGTGGTCCATCTGATCGCGGAACGGATCGAGGATCTCTCGGCGCGGCTCTCGACCATCGGGCATCAGTTGCGGATTGGGGCGGAAACCGAGCGGGCAGGGGAGACAGTTCGGCCAACGCGAACGGCCGGCAGAGCGCGGCATCCGCGCGAGCAGGCGAAGAAGCTGTTCCCGAGCAGGGATTTCCATTGATTGTCTTGGCAGTGGAGCTGTTCGGCTCGTGTGGAACATTGACAGAACACGTCTGATCCGTGAAATTGGCTCACCCGTTTCGGAGCCCGGTGGATGTTCGACGCCGAACCCCAGTTGGAAGTATTTCCCCGCGAAGTGCAGCTCAGGCGGATCGATCCCGCCTGCAATATGAAGCGGTTCTACAGGATGACCGTGCAGCGCGATCTTTTCGGCGGCTCCAGCCTCATCCGCGAATGGGGCCGCATCGGTCGGCGCGGTCAGGTCCTAGTCGAACCGCACCCTGATGAAGGGCAAGCCATCAATGCGTTGATGAAACTTGCTCGTGCCAAGCAGCGCAGGGGTTATGGGGTGTGAGATCTGGGAGCCTGCGGTAGTTTCGGCCCATAGCCGCCGGTCGACCAAGACCAATGCCGCTTTGCTGCACTCCTGGAAGCGGACGGTCGAGGAGTGGCGCAGAAAATGTCCAGCCGGGACGTAGGCATTGCGGGACGGAGCTGCCGTTTGCAGGTGCCGCGACGAAGCGCACCATCGCCCCAGGGCATGCCGACAGGGGCGGAGATCAGCCGTTCGCTTCGGTTGCATTGGTGCAGCTGTTACAGGCGCCAGCCTCTCCGCCAGATTTCGCAAGAAACTTCTCAGCCGATGATTGTGGAGGTGGTGTGATGGTGAGTAAACTACTTACCCAATACAATTGGTCGTAGAGAACATGTACATCGACTTTTACGGAAGAAAAACATCCGAACGCCCATCGGTGGGGCATTTCGAAAAGTCGCGCGGCGGGATATGGCGCTTAGTAAATCCGAGCTTGCCCATTGATGCTTTAATGTCAATTCTTGAGGATATAAACCTGAAGGTTATACAGGGATTATTTGCTGATCCCTCAATATTCTGGGACACCTTGGCCACCTTCGACTTTGATTTGATGCATGCCGGGCTAGACCCGGAAGCGCGTGCAAGTCGAGATGAGTTCAACGAGTTCTTCAAGTCCGCCTCAAGTGATGCGCAGAAGTTAATACTCTACTATTCAGTTAGAGGATATAATCATGCGGCCCAAAACATGCTTAACCATGTTGTGATTAGCTTGGGAGATGCCTACGAATTACTGTCGCAAGATAATTTAGACGACAGCACTCCACTAGATATTCAGTCTTATGGCGGTGAGCACTACAGAAATTTGTCCTCGACAACATGCTTTAGAATTTGGGAGAAATTGAGCTTCTGTATAGAGAAAGTCATAAGTCTCCTTGACTTCCTCAGTAAGTACGTCGCAGAAATATCGGAAATGCACGGTAAAAAACTAACTGGAAAACTTAACACGTCCAGCGTGACTTATGGAGATTGGCGAAAGATAAAACTCGCGAAAAATACCGCGCTTTGTGATCTGACAGATGCATTGAGGCTTTTGACTGTTCTTCGTGATGAGACTGTACATAATGGAACTATTGATCATTTCTCCAGGGTCTACGAGCACGCAATAAATTCTAAGGTACAGTCCAGATTCTTGCTACTTCCAGACCATGAAGGTGGCAGAATTCTGACTGCAGCTGGAAGGCGGCGCTTCTTTCGTCAAGACAACCATCTGAACGCAATATTACCAGGTGCCATTCATCAAGTTCTCAACGACACGCTTCTCTCCCTGCAGACCGTCAATTCCAGAATGCCTACAGTATGGGATGATCCGTCTTTATATTATGATCGCCACGAGGAATTGCATGAGGCTCTAGACGCCGCAGGAAAAGTGGGAGCATTCGTGAAGTACAAAGCAACTGACGCATAACTGGTCAGAGGCGGTTTGTAGGGGCAGTGAACATACTACGTCACAGCGAGCGATGGGTCCGGCACTCTCAGCCGCTCCACTACCCTGGCAGGCGAGCGCCGGCCCAAAGCGGTCAGTCAACGCAGAGACATGCCGCTTCGCCGCGTTCTCCAAAGCTGCCGCTCGATTGGAACTACGGCAAGAAACCGGTCATTTTGATAGACGAAAGCAATGCTTCGTGAAATGAGTGATCGACCATCGCGAGCGTGGACGTCGTGGCCCAGGACCGTCGCGTTGTACCGACCAATCTGCAACCACGCCTCCGGCCTCAGTTCCAATTCCATTTTCGGTGTCAAGTTTTAGAAGATTAAATTATCCACGGGAAGATTGCTATTGCCAAAGCCCACGTTAAATACGGTAGCGTCGAAACAGCCTCGCGAAACCGCGGGACCTTCAGCGTTTAGGGCCTTCGACTTTCAGGTGAACGTGTCAATGGCGCTGGTTCTCGACCTTTTCAGGCAAGGTAAGGAATTCGTCGCGCTGTTCGATCATCACGACGACCTTGTCGTTTTCGTTGGAGAAGGGGAGAACTCAGAGTTATCATTTTACCAGGTGAAATCGAGCAGTGAACTCACTTGGACCGCAAAGAGGCTCGCGAGGCGAAGTCCGCAAGGGGATCTGCCAAAATCCATCGTCGGCAAAGCCTACTATAACATCGCGCAGTTCGGGCCGGAAATTCGCCGAGCATCGATATTGTCCAATCGGCCGCTGAGCGCCACCTTGGCGACGGCGACCAAATCCAACCTTCACGATGGCGAGCTTTCAGTCGCCGATCTCAGCTCACCCGATCAGGACGCGCTGATGAAGTCGCTGGAGGCGGACTTCCCTGACGGCTTCGATAAGTCACATGCGGCGCTCCTGACGTTCGAGCGCGTTCCGTTCGATCTTGAAAGTTATCGCGACACGGTGCTTGGCAGGATCGTAGCGATGCTGGAAGAACTGCATCCGGATTTCGTCGGGGTCGCCAGCCCCTTCTACACGGCGCTCCTCGCCGGCGCGGGTGAGTGCACTGGGAACAAGACAAAGTCGGGGACGGTCCAAGAGTTGCGCATGAGGGTCGCCTTGGACCGCGAGGCGATTAGCCGCTTGATTGAGCGGGTTCAGAGCAGATCTAAAAATCTTGTCGAATGGTGGCCGAGCGTGAGCGACGAACTCGCTGCCAACGGAAGAAAGGCGCTGCAGATCCAGCGCATCAAGAACAAGTGCTTGGCGTATGTAAACTCCCGTCGAGCGGGGGGTAGGTCGGCAGTCAAGCTAAGCGCAGCGATCCGCGATGCTATCAGTAAGGCCGCTGTGAGCGAGATGGGCAGCGTACTCGAGGCGGTCGCAGCCCTGAGGGCCCACGGCCTCAGCGAACCCGAGTCAGAGCTCTTTGATCTCCAGTCTGCGATGATCGTCGAATTGATGGAGGCCCTGTTATGACTGACAGCGACACGACGAGACTGCGGCGCGTCCTTCGAAAACTGAGTGAGAACAGCAATGCAAGCAGTAAAATTCAAAAATCTCTTCCTGTTATCGCAAGTCGAAAAGAGAGCGTTGCACGTACCATTACATCAGCAAAAGCTGTTGATCCAAGGCGCAAACGGCTTTGGAAAGTCGGTCATAATGAAGAGCCTGTACGAAGCTCTGGGGGCGACGCCGAATAAGATCGATGCTCGTTGGAAGAATGCGAACGTATCCAGCTGCCTCGAGTTCGAGTTCCGGGACGCGACTTGGTTTTCTGTAAAAGCCCACGGTGTCTTTTCGCTCTTCGACGACTAGGGGAACAGACAGTTTTGGGGCCAGCGGCTGGTAAAGGACTGGGGGCCAAAACTCGCCGATTTCTTCGGTTTCAAACTTGAGATGGTTGACAAGGGCGGGGAAGCGTTAACGCCGCCGCCTGCATACCTTTTCGCGCCGTTCTACATTGACCAAGACGGAAGTTGGGACAAGCCTTGGGCCTCATTTCGCCAGGACTTCTACCTGCCGCAAAGTGCGAGCACGCTTGCGGACTATCACTCAGGTATACGCCCGGACGGCTACTATACTGCCAAGGCCGAGTTGACAAAGGAGAAGATCGTTCTTTTTAGCTTGGAAACTGCAGTCGAGACGCTCCGTCAGGCGATGATCCAGATCAAAGAGATCGATGGCACAACCCCGACCTACGACTTGAAGGAATTCGCAAGCGAATGCGACGATCTCGTCGCGGAAAGCGAGAGGCTTCTTGTTTTGCAGACGGAACATAGACGGACATTGTCCGATGTCCACGAGGAGGTTCACCTTGTCAGGGCAGAAGCGGACCTCGTCAAAAACGCACTTAGGGAAATGCGTGACGAATTCGAGCTTGCAACCTCATTGCCACGCCAAGTCGAGTGCCCCACCTGCGGTCACGAGTACCAGAACTCCCTCGCCGAAAGATTCGCTTTAATCGAGGACGAAGGCGTCTTGTCGGAGGCACTGATTGAGGCGCAGTCTAAGTTGGAAAGGCTGGTCGAAAAGGAACTGGCTGAGCGAGGCAAGCTCGACACGATCGTTGCAAGTTTGGGGCGTATCGAAAATATCCTTGAAACACAAAGACAGTCGTTGTCCCTTAACGACTTGCTCATCGCTGCCGGCAAAACCGAGGCGGCCAAGCTTCTACGGGCATCGCTGAACGAGAAGATAGTTGCTGCGGACGCCTCCAGAAAAACCACCGATTCTCTTCGTGCTTCGATGATCGAATTCAGCGACAAAACGCGTACTTCTGAAATCAAAAAATTCTATCGCACCCGACTGTCGATGTACTCGCAAAAGCTTGATGTTCATCTCGAAGACCCGGAAAGGCAGTCGATTGAGGCTATCAGCGTTGCACGAGGGAGCGAGGGGCCGCGGGCGCTGCTAGCTTACTATTACGCTTTCCTTCATACGAAAATCAATTTCACAACAAGCGTCAGATTCCCGGTCGTGATTGATTCTCCGAACCAGCAGGGGCAGGACGCCGTTCATTTACCCCAGATGTTGAAGTTTATTTTCGACCACGTCCCAGATGACGTGCAAACCATCGTTGCGACCGAAGACGCTTCAGGGCTTGATCTCGAAGGGGTTAGCATCGCCACCTACGGCGAAGCCAAGCGCCAAATCCTTCGTGATAAAGAATTTGATCAAGTTAAAGCAATCTTCGACCCATTCTTCCAAAAGATACTGGCAATGGAGTGACTCGATTGCCCGCCAGTTGATTGCATCCGCGAATATATCGGGGGCCTCCTATCTCTCAGCAGCCTCGGCAATCTTAATACGCCACAATTGGTAGTCAGCGATCGTTTTGTCATTTATTGATAAAGCAAGATGATTGCTGCAACGCGCTCCGAAGTCCGCTTTCACGACCTCGCCGCACTTGCCATGCCGCACAGATGACAGGCAGCTTACCGCCCTTACTTACCATTCGGGCCCCCGCTGCGATCGGGTCACGAAACGTCACTCTCCGGGACCGGCGGTTCTGCGGCATCGGTGCCTTTCCTCTTTCGCAGCTTGCGCCCTGCAAGTTTCCAGTCGAGCCGCGGCTGATCCCAGTTCCAGGTGGAGGTCAGCTGCCGGTCGAGATAATCACGGAACTCCTCTTCGCCGACCCTGAGCTGGAACGTGTAGAGCCTATTGACGATCTCGCGCATCAACTCGCGCATTTCGTCATCGCTGATCCGGGATACTTCTGACCAGGGGATCCGCCGGCCGGTCGCATCGGTGACTGTGACATCGGAATAGTCGCCGGTGTGACTGATAACGCCTGGACCGGCATGCAGGTTTTCCAGGCGGGTGTTGCGCACACAGACCAGCGCCATGGCTTTTGCCATGAGGGCGGCGATCTGGCGCTCAAGTTCGGTGGGCATATGGTCCTCCTCCCGCAAAGCGGGCGAGGATTTCCCAGCCCTGCCAATCAGATCGCGAACTCATCCAGAGATTTGCCGGCGGCCAGAGCTTGGCTGATCCAACCCGGCTTGCGACCGCGTCCGGACCATGTCAGTGCGGCATTTTCCGGATGGCGGTATTTGGCGACCGACGGGGAGCGCTTGCGGGCCGGAGCGGCATCGGCAAGTTCCTCGAAGGAATAGCCGAGTTCACGGGCGAGTTCGTCAACCTTGGCGCGGGCTGCTGCCTTGCTGCGCTCCTCAAACGAGGTAATCGCCTTGGTCACTGATCTTTCCAGTTGCTTCAACTCGGCGAGCGAAAACGTGTCGAGGTTGATTTCGGTCATCAATATCCCCTTTGACTCTGGCCATTGATAGGACAGAGCCATGGTGACGGCAATTGCCCTTTGAAACGGGGCAATCCGCAGCCCCAACTCGAGCCCACGGGATGCGATGAGCAGACGATCAGGATCCGTAGCTGCCCGACACAGAGAAGGCGCGAGGAGATTTCACCGCGGGCAGCGTCAGCGGCGTGGAAACCCGGTAGTCCGGGCTCTGACGGTCCTGTCTGGCATGCTGTTCCTTGGCTTCATGGCGGTTGAACGGTTTCCCGAACATCTCGGATCCCTGCCGGAGTTGACAGCGCGACGGATGATCGAGGGCGCGGCCAGTCACATCCGCGATGGCGATACGATCGAAGTGTCCGGCGTGCCGGTTCGCTTCGGGTCGCTGGATTGTGCCGAACGGAATACACGGGCGGGGCAGATTGCCGCCGCGCGCATGCGTGAACTGGTCACCGGTCAGGTGCTGGTCTGCGCCCTGAATGGCCGCAGCAGTCATGATCGCAGCATCGGACGCTGCACCTTGCCGGATGGTAGCGACCTTGCTGCCCGGATGATCCGGGAAGGGCTGTGTGGCCGCTACTGGTGAGCGGGCTGCCGCGTGGCCGAGAGTGAGAGCGGGGCTGGTTTTCCCGTGACGGGCCCGGGCCGGGGGAGAGGCCTCCGGCGGCCCGTCGCGGAGTGACTGTCATGAACACTGTGGAAGTTCTGGAACCCGCGCGCCCGATGCGCGGTGGCTACAAGGTGGATGTCAGACGGGGCGAGCGTAACGGGCGGGTGTCGTCCGAATGGTTCAACCGCCCCGATGACGAGCGTTATCTCTCGCTCGACGACCTTTGGGCCTCGGTGAAGGGGCGCTCGGAGCGCAGCCGGACCCGGATCGTCGAAACAGCCCGGATCCATGTCGAGGCCAGCCGCGACAATGCCGAGCGGATGCAACTGATCCTGCCGGGTGCTGATGCGCCGGTGGCGCCCACCCACTGGGCCTTCGGCCAGTTGGCCAGCCTTGTCGGGGCACCGGCCGCCTATCTGCGGCAGCTTCCCGCCCCGCTGGCAGGGATCAACCTGCAATACGGCCTGTCCTCTCACCGTGCAGAGCAGATCAAGACCTTTGAGACCGAGGAGGGGCGCACAGAACTGCGGGCGGTGACCGGGCCGGACTATGGCCGGATCCATGACCATGACCTGGTCGAGGCGGTGCAGCGCATCGCGGGCAATGGTACGGGAGATACGCGCTGGAAGGTGCCGGGAACCCTCGACTGGTCGACCGGGGTCTACAACCCGGATGTCGATATCACCCGGGACACCACCACGCTCTATGCCTCGGATCGCGACGTGTTCCTGTTTTTGGTCGATGACCACAACCCGATCGAGGCTGGCAAGTTGCCCGATGGGTCGCCCGATCTCTACTTCCGGGGATTTTACTGCTGGAATTCTGAGGTCGGGGCCAAGACGCTTGGCATCGCGAGCTTCTATCTGCGGGCCGTATGCCAGAACCGGAACTTGTGGGGCGTCGAGGATTTCCAGGAGATCACGATCCGGCATTCCAAATATGCCGCATCCCGCTTCGCACAGGAGGCTGCCCCGGCATTGACCCGCTTCGCCAATTCCTCGCCCTCGGGCTTCGTGAACGGGATCAAGGCGGCGCGCCAGCAGATCGTGGCCCGGGACGACGAGGACCGCGAGATCTTCCTGCGCAAACGCGGCTTCTCGAAGACAGACACCGCGAAGATCATCGATACGGTGCTGGTCGAAGAGGGCCACCCGCCTGAGAGCATCTTCGATTTCGTGCAAGGTATCACACGTCTGGCGCGGACGAAGACCCAGCAGGACACGCGTCTCGATCTTGAGGGCAAGGCCAAGAAGCTGCTCGACCGCGTGGGCTGAGGCCGCTCTTCGCCCACCGATGCCTTTCCTCCCCGTGCGGCAATCTGCGGCTCCACGCCCGGATTGCCGCATTTTCCCCTTCTTCCCGGTCAACCGTTCGACGGCATCCGCTTCGGCGGGGCAGGGGTTGGCCGATCACTCCCAGAGGATCCCGCAATGCAGACTTTCGACGACAAGGTGGATGCGGCCGTCCATGCCGCCCTCATGACCCTTGGCCTTTCGGTGAACACGCGCATGGATCTGGCCATCCGCCTTAATGACTTCATCACCCGGGAATTCCAGTTCGCTGTCACCGATGACGACGAGGAACGCGATGCAGACAGCTCCAGGTCGCCCACCTCGGCAGAAGGCGTCGGCGATGACTGAGCAGGAACAGACCGTCATCCTCGAGGCCCGCGAAATCCTCGCGCGCTATTTCAACCAGAATCCCGTGCTGGCGTCCTGGCAGGCGGTGCTCGACTATTGTGCCTTGACGGTGAGGGGGGAGGTCGAATGTTTTCATGTCCTCTATCTCGACCGCAAGAACCGGCTGATTTCCGATGTTCTGGTCTCGGTTGGCACTGTCGATTATGTGCCGGTCTACCCGCGTGAGGTGCTGAAACGCGCCCTGCTGATGAACGCGACAGCCCTGATCCTCGTCCATAACCATCCCAGCGGTGATCCCGAGCCCTCGGAGGCGGATCTGAAGATGACGAAAGAGATCCAGAGGGGCTGCAAGGCACTCGGCCTGATGCTGCACGACCACATCATCGTCGGGGCTGGTCGCGAGATCAGCCTGCGGGGAAGGGGAGCTATCTGAAAGGATTGCATCTGCTTGGAAAAGCAAAACCCCGGCGGTATGCATAGCAGGGACCAGCCGGGGGATACGCTGCCTATATGCGGTCGTCTGCGGCAAAAATCAAGAGAATGTTGCCGCTCATGCCCAACCTTGCAGATGCCCTGTCTTCAGACCGCTTCGGAACCTATCTGGCCTGGGCAGGAGGCGCTCCGGACTTGGCAGAGCGGCTCTACACCTACAACGTGCGGCTTTCGGCAGCACTTTATGGACCTCTGCATATGCTGGAGGTCACGATGCGCAACAGGATCAATGTGCAATTGGCGCAGGCTTTTGGACCCGCGTGGCTGAATGATCCGAAGGTTCTGGCGACGCCCTATCAGGCGAGTTGCGTCCGGCAGGCAGAACAGACGCTGCGGCAGGGCAACAAGCCAGTGACCGCCTCCAGGATTGTCGCCGAACTCAATTTCGGATTCTGGTGCTCGCTGTTCGGAAGGCAATCACACCACCTCTGGCAAGTGCTGAGGCCGATTTTTCTTGCGAAGGGCATCCAGCGTTCGCCCATTGCACATGAACTGCGCGAGACGCGGGTGCTGCGTAACCGGGTTGCACATTATGAACCGATCCTCGGCATGGCCTTGGGACAGCGCTATGCCTCGATCACCACGTTGACCGGCTGGCTGTCGCCCTCAGCGGCGGCCTGGATTGCGGGATATTCTGACTGGCCGCGCGTCTATCCGGGCGTGCCGATCCTGATCCCTGATTCGACAGCCCGCACGTTCCAGGTCGCGCCAGCGGTGATTTCTTTCCTGCCCTGACCGATCCTGTTCCCGGCGAGCCGGACAGAGGGAGAGTGCGGAGGGGATTTCCATGACGGGTTGGTAGCCGGAGAGAGGGTCTCCCCGGCGCCCGTCCTGGAGTATCTGACATGGCCACTGCCGTTCAGAAGATCACGCTGTCGTCCTCGCGCGACATCCCCTTCAACAAGCTGGTGTTGAGCCAGTCCAACGTCCGGCGCGTCAAGGCCGGGGTGTCGGTCGATGAACTGGCCGAGTCCATCGCGCGGCGGGGGCTGATCCAGTCGCTGCATGTCCGGCCGGTTCTGGGTGAGGATGGTGTCGAGACCGGCATGTTCGAGGTGCCCGCTGGCGGCCGCCGCTTCCGTGCGCTGGAGGTGCTGGTGAAACAGAAGCGCCTTGCGAAAACCGCACCGGTGCCCTGTATCGTGTCGGATGCTTCCGATGAGGTGCTGATCGACGAGGTGTCGCTCGCAGAGAACATCGAACGTGCGCCGCTGCATCCGGTCGACCAATTCCGCGCCTTCCATGCCATGCGCGAGAAGGGCATGACCGAAGAGGCGATTGCCGCCGCCTTCTTCGTCGACGCCAAGGTGGTGAAACAGCGCCTGCGCCTCGTCTCGGTCGCACCGGCGCTGCTGGAGATCTATGCCGAGGACGGCATGACTTTGGAGCAGCTGATGGCCTTCACCATCTCTTCGGACCATGAGCGCCAGGTTCAGGTCTGGGACGCGGTGAAGGACAGTTGGTCGAAGGAGCCCTACAACATCCGCCGCATGCTGACCGAGACCACGATCCGGGCCTCCGACAAGCGCGTCACCTTCGTTGGCATTGAGGCCTACGAGGCTGCGGGCGGCTATGTGCTGCGCGATCTCTTCCAGCAGGATGATGGCGGCTGGCTGCAGGATCCGGTGCTGCTCGACCGGCTGGTGAACGAGAAGCTGAAGGCCGAGGCCGAGACCATCGCTGCCGAGGGCTGGAAGTGGATCGAGGTCGCGGTCAGCTTTCCCTACAGCCACGCCTGTGGCATGCGGCAGCTGATCGGCACTACGGTCGACCTGACCGAAGATGAGCGCGCCACCCGCGAGGCGCTGCGCGACGAATACGACCGGCTCGAGGCGGAATACGCGCAGGTCGAGGAATATCCCGACGAGGTCGATGCCCGTCTGGGCGAGATCGAGAAGATCCTTGGCGCTTTCGAGATTCGACCGATGATCTATGACCCGGCGCAGATGGCGCGGGCCGGGGTCTTCGTCAGCCTTGATGTCGATGGCACGCTGTTGATCGAGCGCGGCTACGTCCGGGCCGAGGACGAAGCGCCGCTGGAGCCGGAACCCGAGATTGTCGATCCCGAGACTGGCGAGGTGCTGCAACGGGCGGAACCTGAGGTCAGCCATCAACGCGCGGTGATCACCCTTGGCGGTGAGTCCAGCACGCCGCCGGAGGAGGAGGAAGACGAGGCGGACGCGATCAAGCCGTTGCCCGAGCGGCTGGTGATCGAGTTGACGGCGCACCGCACGTTGGCACTGAGGGACGCAGTGGCGAACAATCCCCGCATCGCGATGACGGCACTGTTGCACCGCCTCGTCCTCGACTGCTTTGGCATCCGCAGCGCAGGTCACGCCCTGCAGGCCCGGGTGCAGGATGTGCATCTGTTGGTGCAGGCCCCGGATCTCGTTGACTCGCTGCCGGCGCAGGCTATCGACGAACGGCACGCGGCCTGGAGAGCGGACATCCCACTCGATGAGCAGGATAACCAGCTCTGGGGCTGGCTGCACGCTCTGGACGAGGCCAGCCGACAGGCGCTTCTGGCCCATTGCCTGAGCTTCGGGGTCAACGCGCTCTATGAGCGACCCAACCCCTATAGCGGCAATGGCATCAGCAAGCATGGGCTCGACCGCCGCCTGCAGGAGGCCAATCGACTGGCGCGCATGACCGGTCTCGATCTTGTCGAGGCAGGCTGGAAGCCGACGGTCGCCAATTACCTCGGCCGGGTGACCAAGGCCCGCATCCTTGAGGCTGTGCGCGAAGGGGTTGGCGAGCAGGCGGTGGAGTTGATCGGCCATCTGAAGAAGGGCGAGATGGCGACCGAGGCCGAACGGCTGCTCTCCGGCAGCGGTTGGCTGCCGGAACCGCTGCGGATGGAGGGCGCTGAGGCCACCGACGATGTGGGGGCGGGCGACGGCTCGGAAATCGATGCGCTGCCTGACTTCCTCTCGGGCGATGGCGAGGACGACGATGAACTCGAGGAAGAAGAGCAGGAACCGCCGCACAGCATCGCTGCGGAATGATCTTCAGCTGCGGGGCGGCCTCGGTTGCCCCGTTTCCAGATCAGCCAATCCGTCAATCTGCCCGGTCCTAGTGACCGGGCGTCTCTTTTGGAGCTTTCGCCTATGCCCGGAACGATCACCATCGACGAGATCTTCGCCGAAGACCACAGCAATCCACCGGCAGAGCGTTGTCAGCCATGGATCGAGAGCCGCGATGGCATCACGGTCGTGGTGGAACCCAAGCCCTATTGGGCCGTGGATCTGCGGGTCTTCCGCCTCGATCGCCGGGAATACTGCCTCTATGCCGACTGGCTGGTCGATGGCGGGCGGTCCAGATTCTATGGCCATATTGACACCAGCGGCGATGATGTGATGCGGAACGCCCGCGCGATGATTGCCCGCGAAATCGAGGACAGGCTGTGGGCAGGCACGAAGTGACAATTGGAAGCGTCTGGCGAGATCGCCGAACCAGAGGTGGGTTAGAGCCTCGGCGGTGCTGCCGGATCGCGTTGGAGATCCTTGTGATCCTCGATGGCCATATGAAGGGATCTTGCGATCCGTTCCGCTCGCTCGATTACATGGGCCGCACCTTCCGGGGGGCAGATCTCTGCGGCAGCCTCGCGGAATAGTGCAAGCCAGCGTTCGAAATGCCGCCACTCCACCGGCAGAGCGACGTGGGCCGGCATCGGCGCCCCCTTGTAGGTGCCGGTCATCAGAGCAACTGAATGCCAGAACGCGACCATCTTTTCGAGGTGAGGCCCCCAGTCTGCAATGCGCTCGGCGAATACCGGACCGAGCAGCGTGTCATTCCGCACCCGTTCGTAGAAACCGTGTACAAGATCGTGCAGCATCTGCCCGTCCAGACCGGTTTCCGCCATCAGGGATGCGGTCATCTCCGGGCGCAGGGTTAGTGGGAGGGCAGGATTGGTCTGGGCGGTGATCATGTCTGGCTCCGGCTGCGGCGCGCTGTCGCTCCGCCTTTGCAGCGCAGGGTAATCCTGCTAATTGGTATTTGAAATACTGATTGAATGCGACCATGCGCCTCACTGCCTTTACCGATTATGGGCTGCGCGCCCTGATGCGGATCGCCTCTGATCCGGGGCGCGGATTTTCGACGGCCGAGCTGGCGGATGAATTCGGCTTGTCGCGGCACCATCTGGCCAAGATCGTCCAGCGTCTGGTCCAGGGCGGGATCCTGAGCACACGACGAGGCGGCGGGGGTGGTGCCACGCTGGCACAGCCCGCCGACCAGATCCGGCTGGGAATGGTCGTGCGTCTTCTGGAAGCTGGGGGCACCGGGTTGGTCGATTGCCTCACTGAGGGTGGGCCTGTCTGCACGGTGGACGGGCGCTGCGGTCTGAAGTCCCGCCTGCGCCGCGCCGAAACCGCCTTCCTGGCCGAACTTGACCGTTCCACCCTTGCCGAAATCGCCTTGCGCCCGATGGAGGAGGTAATGCCATGCCCGACTGGCCCGAGGGACTGATCCCCTACAAGCGTACGCCCGAATTCACAGAGGCCACGATTCCGGCAGGCCTGCTGCGGGCGCATGCCACCAAGCCAGGCACCTGGGCATGTCTGCATGTGCTCGAAGGACGGCTGCGGTTCCGGGATCTCGCACGGGACAGCGTCCTTGACCTCGATTCCGGCGTTCATCCGTTGATCCGCCCCGATGAATTGCACGAAGTCGAAGCGGTCGGCCCGGTGCGCTTCTTCGTCGAGTTCTGTCACGCGGCAGATGCGGACAGCGGCCGCTGACTTCGAACTGTTGATCATCCCATGGGCCTGCTTCGGCTCTTCGGAATCTGCATGGCACTTTATTCGAGAGCGGGCTCAGGTTCGGAAGCATAGTCGCCAATCTCAGGTAATGGCGCAGCGGATCCCCGAGCAGTTCCGGACGGGTATCGGACGAGAGCAGGGCTATGAAGATCATGCCCCAGAAACCGAGGCAGGTGATGTCGTATAGGTCCTCGCCATAGCGCCGGTCGTGGTGATAGCCCAGATGCCGCAGGGTTTGCAGGATGCGTCCGGCATCGCCAGCGAAGGGCAGGAACTTCGCCGCCCTGTCGCGTTGCGCGGGTTGGCTGGTATAGGCACCGATCTGCGCCAGCAGCTTCAGCCGTGCCTTGAGGTCCCGAGTCGAGGCCAGGGTGCCATCCGCCAAGCTGCCGCTGTCGTCAAAGCCGAACAGAAACAGCATCTCGTGACGCCGCGCCATCTGGATCACGTCGCCGATGTCCAGATGCGGGATCAGGCGGCGATAGGCGTCCAGCAATACGGGGATGTGTTTCTGGGCAACGGCGGGCGCGCCGCCGGTGACGCGCATCAGATGAAAGAGGAAATCCTCATACTCTGCCGGACCGAGCAGAGCCGCCGCCCTGGAGGACAGCGGCCGCAGCCGATGGTGGTTGCAGGGCCAAAATTTGCCCTGCCGCTTTTGCGCAAAACTCTCGGTCTCGTCGGCGATGAACTGGCGCAAAAGATCGCTGTCGGGGGTGGTCACGATGGTTTCCTTCAGTTCGTCCGGACTCGAGGTGCGCGGTAGGCTCTATCGCCAATCCGCTGCCTTATGCCCGCTTTGCCTTTAGCGCGGCTGGATCGGATCGCCGCCCTATTCCTTCAGAAAATTCAGCCCATCGATGATCAGGAGTTTGTCGGAACCGATATCGGGGGCGAAGATGCTCAGCATCTCGATGCTGCCGTCATCGCCTTCAAGCGTCAGGGTATTGTCCTCGAGCCTGTAACGACCGCGTTCAGCGGGCCGGTCGCCCGAGACGGTCACGCCGCCGGTCCCGGATGACGTGGTTGCGCCGAACCAGCCTTCGCGGCTGAATGTGCCGTCGGGCTGTAGGGTCAGGCTCCGCTGGCTCGCCATACTTGTCGAGGATCCGATCCCATTGCCGCTGGCGGCCCAAAGATGGGCCCATGTGCCGTTCAGGGTCGTTCCGGCAGGAAAGGGCGGCACGCGGAAATGGGTCTCTCCGTCGATCAGCAGATCATCTCCGTCCGGGGCGAAAGGCAGAACTTCTTCCTCGAGCAGACCATAGGCATTGGCGACGCTGCGCAGGGTGATGCGATTGCCCGCCACGGAATAGAACCCGCAGGGCAGCGGGTCATCGACACAGTATTCCGACACCGTGCGCCCGCCGGTGGGCAGTTCCGTGCTGAACCGGCCGCGGCGGTCAAAGACGAGGATCTCGCTTTCCGACACGAAATCCATGCCGCCCAACACATTGATTTGAAGACCGGAACTGAGATGGGTATAGACGCCCTCCAGCCCGCCATCGCCGGGCGCCGGGATCAGAGCAAAACCCTCCTCGCCGGGGTTCAGCCGAAGCGACCGCACCAGCCCCGAGAAATCTGCCTCGGCCGCCTCGCGGTTGCCGCCGCGCAGGCCGCCCGTCACCAGCATCAGAAACATCTGCCGCCGGTCATCATGGATACCGACCAGCGTTTGCGCAAAGCTGACCCCATCGCGGCGCGTGCAACAGCGTGCATCTATGCGGATGCTGTGGCCAGAGGTTGTGACGCCTTGCTCGGCGGTATCGGGGTCTTCGGTCGCAAGATCGGGCAGGCCGCTGCGGACCACGGTGAGGAAGTTCGTGTCGAAAGCTGCCCCGGCCTCGTTGAACGGGCCAAGGATGACAATGGTCGCCATGCCCGAACCGCGTTCATCCGCGGCCTCGGGAAAGCTGCGGGTCAATCGCCGGGTTGCGCCATCGGCCGAAAGATCCCAACCCGCAGGCAAAGTCAGGCTGGCACCGTCAATCCGGATCTCCTCGGCAATGGCGGGGCTGCCGAGAAGACAGAGCCAAAGACACAGGTGCCGAATGGCTCGAACGATCATTTCGAAACCCGCTCCAGCGTCAGCAGCGACTGGTCAAACCACCAGAGTTCCATGACGCCCGGCGCAGGTGACAGATAGACCGCCCCCGGTCCCCAGGCCTGTCCATCGCCGCACAGCACGGCCATTGCGCCGGGCTCGATATGGATCGGGTCGGGCGACTCGGTCGCGGGCAGGATGATCGGCCCGGGGCAATCCTCAAGCGCGGTACTTTCTGGCACTGATCCGTTCGGGCGCCAGGCCATGGCCTCGTCGGCGATGGACAGTACCACCCCCATATAGCTGGGATCGTTTTCGATGATCGCGGTGATCCTTTGCGAAGGGTCCTGCAGTCGGACGGCGGTGACCTCCCATTCGCCAAGTGGCAGGTTGCCTTCGGCAAGTGCCGTTGCGGTCGATGCGATCAATGCGCAGGCGGTCAGGGGCAGAAGATGTTTCATGTTTCTCCTCTCAGCGCATCAGCACGCTGTCTTGCGTGGCTTTGTCATAGGAAAGGCCAAAGGCTTGGAGCGCACCCGATTGCAGCCGGGTACCGTCATGGGTTGTCGTAGCGTCAAACAGCCATTGATAAAGGCGGCCCTGGTCATGCGGCGGCTCGGTTTGCAGCGCAGTGGCGAGGGTCAGAAACCCGGCCCCGCGTTCGGGTGCCTGCCCAATCGCCGCGCCGATTTCGCCGATGAATGTCCCCGCCGCATCGGCCAGCGAATACCACAACCCGCCATCCCGACTCTCCGATACCGCAAGGGCGGTCAGGGGCGAAGCCTGTGGGTCGCCTCCGCTCAGCACGAGGTATGCCTGTCTGCCGAGAGTGTCGGTTCTGTCTGCCGCAACCATAGCAATTGTATAGGCCTTCTGCGCTGCGCCGCCGCTCTGGTCCAGCGCGTCGATCATCTGAGCGGGATCGCGGTCGATCGCAGCCTGCAACGCGTCGAGCAGCCTGTCGCGCTCGGCCGGGCGCTGTCCCTCGAGATGCGTAGCCAGTTGCGAGAAGACCTGCGGTGTGATTGCAGCGGTGTCGGGGATAGCCAGCATAGAGGGCGCAGGGCTGCGCGAGAAGAGTGCCAGCGCTAGAGCAAGCACAAGGGCCCCTGAGCCGATGACGAGGCGGCGATATGGCAGCATGATCAGATCCCTTCCGTGCTTGACCTGCATGCGGTCTGCAAGGCACAGAGGTAAGACATTCCACGCTCAGAAGGCATCCTCACGCAGGCCCTCAGGCCCATTGTGGCGATACTCCGCCGCATCGCGGGTCGAGGCGAGTGGCGCCGCAACGAGATGCCAGGGTCGGGCTATCGTTGGGGCTCTGACAGCAATGCCAGCAATGCAGGATTGATATAGAGGTTCTCGCGCCCGATCTTGACCTCTTCCAGCAGTCCTTCTGACACCATCGCCTTGAGATAGACGGCGGCGGTCTGCCTTTTGGCGACACCGGAATCGACCAGATCGCTGATCCGGCAATAGGGGTTCACGAAGATCTGCTCGACCAGTTCCCGTGAATAGATCTTCGGCTGGCTCTGGCGAAGCTGTGCCGCCGTCTGTTCCAGAAGGTCACGGATCGCCCTGATCCTGCCGGTTGTCCAGTCCGCCGTCGTGCGGACCGCTTCCAGCATGAACAGCAGCCATTGTTCCCAGGCACCCTGTGTGGTGACCTCAAGGAGATATCGATAATAGCTGGCCTTGTTCTGGATGATGTGACGGCTGAGGTACAGCACCGGGATATCCAGCAGCCCCTTGTCGACCAGATAGAGCAGGTTCAGTACGCGCCCGGTCCGACCGTTGCCGTCGATGAAGGGATGGATCGCCTCGAACTGATAATGCATCACGGCCAGCCGGATCAGCGGATCGATCTCTTCGGCCTCGTGGATGTAGCGTTCCCAGTTGCCGAGCTTGGCGCGCAGCAGGTCTTCGCCCTCCGGCGGGGTGTAGATAACGGCGCCGGTGGTGTCGTTCATCAGGGCGGTGCCGGGTGTGTTGCGGATGTCGAGCGCAACTCCCTTGATCGTGCGGCAGACCTCGACCGCGATGGCCGTCGAGAGCGGGCGCTGCTCGAGCATGCCGAACCCCCGGTGCAAGGCCGTGCGATAGCGCAACGCCTCTTTGGTCGCAGGGTCGGCCTGGCCGCCGACGTCATTGGCAAAGCGGAACAGGCGGTCGGTGGTCGTGACGATGTTCTCGATTTCTGAGCTCGCCTGCGCTTCAAGCAGCGGGATCGAGTTGATGAGCACGGCCTGATTGGGGATGATCTGGCCGGACACCCGCAGTTCCGCCAATGCCGCGCGCGCCTCGATACAGGCTTTCAGAACCGCTTTGGTCTCGATGTCCTGCTTTGGTGGAAGCGCGGGGAGGTCATTGAAGGGATGGTCGGGACGGAAGGTCATGTCGATCACCTGAGTTCTGATCGACATACAAAGCTGATGTGTCGATGCTATCGACAGGTATGGATATCGTGTCGATTTATTTCATTTCTATCGACGCATCGTGAATTTTGCAAGTCGCGAGATTGTGCCCGGATACCCGCTCGCTGCCGTATCGACGCATGGTGCTGTCGGAGCAAGCGCCCCTCAGTTTACCCGCAGGTTCCGTCGGGCAGTCTCACGCGCGAGGATCTCACGGGCCGGATGGCTCGCGATTGGCACCGAAAGGTCCTTCGAGATCTCTCCCGCTGCGATCAGCGCATGATAGCGGTTGCAGCAAACCCGCAGGAAAGAGGTGAAATTGCCGAGGTCATGATCGGCATCCATCGCTTCATGCCAGAGCCGGGTGATGAGTTGCGCGACAGTCATCCCGTCGCGCGCCCCGATTTCGGTCAGGGTGTCCCAGAAATGGTTCTCGATCCGGATCGAGGTGGCTACCCCGTCGATGCGCAGCGAATGGGTGCGGCTTTGCCATTGCTCGGCATCGGCCTTGATGAAGAGTTCGCACATCGCATGGCCTCCCTTCCCGCCCAGGTCAGAGGATCGCCATGAACTGTTTCAGCCAGGCGGGATGCGCGGGCCAGGCGGGCGCTGTCACCAGATTGCCATCGGTGATGGCCTCTGTCACCGGGATATCCGCGAAAGTGCCGCCCGAGGCGGTAACTTCATAGGCGCAGGCCGGATAGGCCGAACAGGTGCGGCCCTTGAGAACCCCGGCAGCGGCCAGAAGCTGCGCGCCGTGGCAGATCGCGGCGACGGGTTTGTTCGCTTCGAAGAAATGCCGTACCTTGGCCAGAACCTCCTGGTTCAGCCGCAGATATTCTGGCGCACGGCCACCGGGCACCACCAGCGCATCATAGCTTGCGGCATCCACACCGTCGAAATCGGCGTTCAGCGCGAAATTGTGCCCGGGCTTTTCGGAATAGGTCTGGTCGCCCTCGAAATCATGGATCGCGGTCTTGACCGTATCGCCCGCCTTCTTGCCGGGGCAGACCGCATCGACACTGTGGCCGCAGGCCAGCAGCGTCTGGAACGGGACCATGGTCTCATAGTCCTCGGTAAAATCGCCGGTGATCATCAGGATCTTCGCCATCTCGCATCCTCCCTTTGCTGACGGTGCTGGGAGGATAGGGCAGGGGGCGGTGCCGCGGGTGTTAGCGGAATACTACAGCCGCCCCGCCACAGATGCGGCGGGGCGCTGCAGGGATGTCAGCCCTTCTGCGGCACAAACGGTGCCCGATATTGCGACTGGCGCTCCAACATCCAGCCGGGATATTCGGGCGGCAGTTTCGTCACCGCGTCGAGGGCGGCCAGATCCTCGGCGGACAGTGAGACCTCGGTCGAACGGATATTGTCCTGCAACTGCTCGATCCGTTTGGCGCCGACGATCACGCTGGTCACCACAGGCTGGTGCAGCAGCCAGGCGAGGGCCACCTGCGCCACGCAGACGCCCTTGGCAGAGGCGAACTCACGCATCAGCGAAATCGCCGCATCGCCCCGCTCCAGATCGACGGGCGGGAAGTTGAAGCTCGCCCTCCGGCCGTCATTCGCCATCGTTCCACCGCTGTATTTGCCCGACAGGAAGCCGCCGGCCAGCGGGCTCCAGACCATCAGCCCGAGGCCTTCGGCGCGCAGCATCGGCACAATCTCGCGCTCCAGGTTGCGGCCGACCAGCGTGTAATAGGCCTGAAGGGACAGGATCGGGGCGAGCTTGCGCGCCTCGGCGATGCCGATGGCGTTGACGATCTGCCAGGCCGCCCAGTTCGACAGGCCTATGTAGCGGACATGGCCCTGCCGGACGAGCGTGTCGAGCGCCTCGAGTGTCTCGGCAATCGGCGTCACCGGGTCGAAGCCGTGGATCTGGTAGAGATCGATATGGTCCATCTGCAGGCGCGACAGGCTGGCCTTGGCCTGCGCCATGATATGCGCGCGCGAGGCGCCCCGGGCATTCGGGCCCTCGCCCATCGGGCCGAGCACCTTGGTCGCGATCACCACGTCGTCGCGGGCGATGCCGAGATTGCGGAGCGCCTGGCCTAGCATTACAGTTGCATTTTTAGTCGCATATGCGCGATCCTTGCCGCAGCTTGATGGGTTTTTCTCCAGATTGACCAGGCGATGATTTGAGTTGCCTGGATCTGACGCTGGGCCATGCGGTTCGCAATGCGCCGTATCTCCTGGATTGACCAGCGGATCAGTGCTGGCGTTCTGCCCTCGCTTTGCGCATCGTTTTTTTGGGCGGCGCGGCATTCGCATGATGGCGGATCCTGGCCATCATCGCAAAGGCCAGCATGACCAGCGAAACATGCCGGTGCCAGCCATGCCAGGAGCGGGTCTCGTTGTGATCGAGGCCGAGTTCGTTCTTCGCGGTCTCGAAGCTGTCCTCGATCGCCCATCGATGTCCTTCGACGCGGACCAGCATTTCCACCTCGGTGCCCTGCGGACACCAGGTGGTGAAGAAGGCCAGATCGCCATCGGCAATATTGCGGCGGATCAGCAGGCCCCGGGTCCAAGCGCCACTGAGATCGGCATTGAATTCGCCGCCGTCGAGATCGGCGAGATCCAGATAGGCCCAGTCGTGAAACCTCTCACCCTTGGTGCCCGCACCTGCAGAAAGACGCTGCCAAGCCTCGGGTGGCAAGTCTTCGGCGATGCTCCCGGCCGTCCCGCTGACAGCATAGGCTTTCCCCCAGGAATTGAAGGCGTGCTTGGCGCTGACACCCAGGACATAGCCTTTCCCGGCGCGGCGCAGCGCTATTTCGATATCGCTAACGCCATAGACGCTGTCGGCGGCCACCCAGGAAAATGGAACCTTGGCCGCGAGCGCACGCTCGATCATGCTGCGCGCGATGGCAGGTTTCGTGGCGAAGTCCACCGTCTCGGGCACATGGGCCCGCCTTCGTCTGACCGGGTCTTCGGCCCATGCTTTGGGCAGGTAGAGGGCTCGATCGATAAAGGCATGTCCGTGACGCGAGACATAGCTGGCGAAGACGCCGATCTGGCAATTGGTGATCTTTCCTGCCGACCCCGTGTATTGGCGCGCGACCCCACAGGAGGCGTGGCCCTGCTTCAAAAAACCGGTTTCATCGATCACCAGCACCGCCTCGGGATCAGCGAGCGTTTCCAGAGCATAGTCCTGCAAAATGTCGCGCAGGCCATCCGCATCCCAATGCCCTCGACCCAAGATCGCCTGCTGACGCCAAGGCCCCGGATCTCCGGCCGCCTCGGCCCGCATCCAACCCGTTTTGCGCCGTTACTCACCCAACAAGCCGTCGAGAAACTGACCGGCCGATGCCGCAACCCGTTCCTGCGAAAACAGCGGCCGGAGGCGGGCCTTTACCTCACGTAGCGAGGAAGCCCACAGCTCCAGCGTCTCTTCGACCGACAATCCCGCCATCCATGAGCCCCAACTTAGTCATGGTAGCGCATTGATTCAGAGCAGGAAGAAGAATGCAACTGTAATGATAGGCCGCCGATCGCAGCGATAGTTCGCAGTGAACACGACAAGGAGACTTTTGGCGCAACGGTCGCGGACAGATCAGGAGAAGCAGATGTGCACCACGAACAATCGAGCTCGCGGCGTTGACTTGGCCTTACCGCGAACACCATGCGGGCTCGTAGCATCTGATAGCCACGCATCGCTCATTTGCTTCTCCGCAGGCTTCAGAGCTCCATGCGACCTCTCTTTCCCCCCGAAAGGAAGGAAAATCTAATGCTCTCGCCAGAATTCTGCAGGTGTTCGGGTCATCTCAACCTTCTGTATTCGGCCCGGCCCGCTTCGCAGCGGGCCAAGGGGTGTCAGGCCCGCACGACCAAGACGGGGATTGAGGAACGGGTGACAACCTCCGTTGCCTGACTGCCAAGTAGCATCCGCTTCAGCCCGCGCCGCCCGTGAGAGGCCATACAGATGAGATCGCAACCGAGAGCCTCGGCGCGCTCTAAGATAGTATCAGCAGGCGTTGCATCAGGCACATGCAGGGCGGTTGCAGAAACGCCCGCATGTCTCGCACGCTCTGCGGCGGCCTCAAGGATCCGCTCTGCCGTTTCGCGCTGCGCCTGATCATAGCCCTCGAGAACCGCCGCTGGCGTGTATGCCCCGGCCCCCATCGCCGCTGCTGCAATCGGGAAGGGCGGCGTCACAGTCAGGATCGTCACCGCAGCGCCGATGCTGGATGCAAGTGCAATGCCATGCTCAAGGCCGAGGCCCGCGTTCTCAGAGCCATCGGTGGTGATAAGGATGTGGTTATACATGAGAAACCTCTTGAGGTTGGGAGGAGGGATGCGAGGCCGCTTTTCGCGCCGCGCCGCGATCATTGCGGATCGGATCGGCGAGCAGCCGCAACCCGTTTAGCACCACCAGAACCGTGCCCCCTTCATGGCCGATGACGGCAAGCGGCAAAGGCAGCTCGAAAAATAGCGCCGAGACCACCAGGAGCACCATCATCGCAAGGGCAAAGCCGAGGTTCTGCCGGATGATCCGGCGGGTACGCAAGGCCAGTGTCCGGGCGGCGGCAAGGCGGGTCATGTCCTCGGACAGAAGCGCCACATCCGCGGCCTGCAGCGCCACCTCGCTGCCCGCGACCCCCATAGCGACGCCGACATCCGCCCGGGCAAGGGCTGCGGCATCGTTCACCCCGTCGCCGACGAAGGCCGTTCGGCCTTTTTCCGCAAGCGCGGCAACCAGCCTCACTTTGTCCTCAGGCAAGAGCTCGGCGTTGATTTCCGCATCTGAAAAGCCAAGCTCCCGCCCGATCCGTTCGGCGACCGGGCGGCGATCCCCGGTCATCAGGGCCAGATGCGCCACCCCCGCCGCACGCAGTTGCGAAAGCCCGGCGGCAGAGCTTGGCCGCGGGCGGTCTGCCACCGTAACACCACCGATCAACTGCGCGCCGCGGCCGATCCAGGTGACGGTTTGGGCAGAGGCCTTCAGCCGCTGAGCCCCGGCGGTATCGGCACGTGCCCCCATCCGCTCCAGCATCCGCTGGTTTCCGGCCCAGATCGGCCCCTCTTCGTCGATCCCGGTGATGCCTTCACTCGGATGGGTCACCACATCCCGAATGGCGGCGGGGGCAAGCCCCTCGGCCTCTGCCCGGCGCCGGATCGCGGCGGCGATCGGATGCTCGGACTGCGCCTCCAAACCCGAGAGCAGCGCCAGCATGCGCCCCTCGGGGGTCTCTGAGGTGAGGTCGGTGACCTCTGCAACTCCGGTGGTCAGGGTGCCGGTTTTGTCAAAGGAAAAGCTCTTCACTTCTGCCAAGGCTTCAAGCGCCGCGCCACCTTTGAACAACACGCCGCCCCGTGCCGCAGCCGCCAGCGCCGACAGCATGGCGGCGGGCACCGAGATCACCACGGCGCAAGGGCTTGCCGCCACCAACAGCACCGCAGCGCGGTAGAGGGCGTCGGAGGCGGAAGCCCCCATCCCCCAGAGAACAACAAACGCCAGCGTGGCCCCCAAAAGCACGGCCACGGTGTAGCGCTGCCCGAACCAGGCGCTGAAGGTCTCGGACGGCGCGCGGGCGGCTTGGGCCTCGGTCACCATGTCGATCATCCGCGCCACGGTGCTGCTTTCGACGGTGGCGCTTGCGCGCATGGTCAGCACGGAATTGAGGTTGACCGTCGCCTCGAAAAGCTTCGCGCCGGGCGCCTTCGAGACGGGCATCGACTCTCCGGTGATCGTCGCCTCGTCGACCGTGCCTTCGCCGGTGACAAGCACGCCATCCACGGGCACGCGCGAGCCCGGACGCAGGACAAGCAAATCCCCCTCGCGAAGCGCCACGACGGGGATTTCCTCTGTCGCGCCCGTGGCGCTCAGCCGCAGCGCAGTCTCGGGGCGCAGCGCCATCAGCGCCTCTATCGCGCGGCGGGCGCGGCCCATAGCGCGATGCTCCAGCGTGCCCGAAATGCTGAAGAGCGTGAGGAGAACCGCCCCCTCCAGTGGGGCGCCTACCGCAAGCGCGGCCAAAGCCGCGATGATCATCAACAGGTCGATGTCGAGCACGTGGTCCTTGAAAAGTGCACCAAGCGCGCGCAGCCCGGTCGGAAGCCCGGCCGCAAGATAGACAAGTGCAAGCCCTGCCGTGAGCCAGATCCCCGGCAGCACGAAGGTGCCGAAGAAGGCGGCCGCCATGCCGAAACTCGCCGCGAGCGTGAGGGGAAGCATGAGGCGTTCTTCAAGACTTACAGGGGCGGTGCTGGGCATAGGAAGCTTCCTGTGTTGACACGCATGCGGCGGGTTCGGCGCATGAGGAGCCGATCATTCATTCCGTCCAACGTCGGCTATGACCCAGATCAATTGCAATGATCCGGTTCACCCTACATTGTTACCGGAAGTTTAAGGAAGTCGATTGCCTCGTCAGCGTTTCAATCCATCGAGCGCGGATGAGCGGTGAAGCTTTGGCGCGGCCTGGAATCTACAGGGTCAGATCGACAGTATGAAATTGGAGCGGGACGGCCATGACCTATCAGTCAGCCCATGAAGAAGTGCATTTCGTCAACCGCAGCGGTTGGTTGCGGGCCGCGGTGCTCGGCGCCAACGATGGGATCGTCTCGATCTCGGCGCTCATCGTGGGCGTGGCGGTCGCCAATCCTTCCGCAGAGGCGGTGTTCATCGCAGGCGCCGCGGGATTGGCCGCCGGGGCGATGTCGATGGCGGCGGGGGAATATGTCTCGGTCAGCTCACAATCGGATATTGAAGGTGCTGACATCGCCCGTGAGGCGCAGGCTCTGCGCGAGACACCCGCGGAGGAGGAGGCGGAACTGGCTTCTATCTGGGAGAGCCGAGGTCTCTCGCCCGCGACGGCAGCGCTTGTCGCGCGCGAGTTGACCGAAGCTGACGCGCTTGGGGCCCATGTGCGCGATGAACTCGGCCTTTCTGAGGTGCATAGCGCCAATCCCTTACAGGCTGCCTTTGCCTCTGGGCTCACGTTCACTTTGGCCGGGGCTGTGCCGATGGTCGCTGCGCTCGTCTCACCCGCAGAAACTGTCGCCGTCGTGGTTACTGTGACAACGCTGCTCGCGCTTGCTGTTCTCGGGGCTCTCGGGGCTTGGGCCGGCGGAGCCAAGTTGTTGCGACCAACACTGCGTGTGGTCTTCTGGGGCGGTGCCGCGATGGCAGTGACCGCCGCTATCGGGAAACTATTTGGGGTCGCGGTTTAGGCAGGCAGGGAGTAACTGCAGCGAATTAGCGCTTTGTTCGCATTGCTGACCTCCATCCTTTGCGCAGCGACCGTCCGCTCTCCGCCCATCATGGCTCTTGACGTCAAGAATTAGAGTGCTGTGACGAACCGCTGTGTCGGCTCGTTGACCATAGCAAACCAAGCCGTGCATGGGCTGCTGCGTCCAATCCGCCCGTGTCAGCTGTGCCCTCGATGAGGTTCAGGAATGCCGACCTGATTTCTTCTGGCAGCGCAAAATATGCCTTAAGAAGTCTATGACGCTCGCCGAGCCGTTGCAGGGGCAAAAATCTTGATAGCTCTCCTTGGCCGTCGGGCGAGGTTAGCACCTCCAAGATCGTTTGCGGGTCTACTTCGAGCGCATTGGCGATCCTTAGCAGTCGGTGAATTGTGAGGCTGTTTCTGCCAGCTTCGTGTTTCTGGAGCTGTTGATAGCTGATACCGATTTCCGAGGCGACATCTGCCAGTGACAGGCCGCGTCTTGTCCGCAGCGCCTTCAGCCTGTCCCCGAGTTGCCTGTCAAAACCATCCAGATCGCCGTCCAACTCGGCCCACCCTATACCGGACAGAAGCGAATGCTGCGGTACGCCCCCGCAATCGCTTCCTGACCCGTGATCGGGGAGTTGGAAAACCGAACCTGTCCGGTCCCTATGACCTTTAGGTCGTGTTGACAAAATGGATTCCTCTGTCAGTCGTCCTATGATTCAAGCTCATCTCTACGTGGGAGATGAACTTGGCACGCAACCTGATATCCGACGATGAGTGGACCTTCTTCGAGGGCTTCATTCGTGCCGTCCGGCACGCTAACGGGCGGAAACCTGCGAACCATCGTCTTGTTCTCGATGGGATTTTCTGGATCGCAAGGACTGGTGCGCCATGGCGTGATCTGCCCGAAGAGTTCGGCAAGTGGTCCTCGGTCTATCGCCAGTTCCGCCGCTGGACGCTCGCAGGGCTGTGGGAGGACATCCTGGACGCGCTGAACCATGCTGGGATCGCTCCAGACAAGCTCCAGATGGTTGATAGCACTGTGATCCGCGCCCATCATCATGCGGCGGGCGCAAAAGGGGGACTCCGAAAGAGGCTCTTGGCCGTTCGAGAGGTGGCTTCTCGACCAAGATCCATCTCCGCGTCAACGGCGCAGGCCTCCCGATGAGGACCGAGATCACGCCGGGGCAAGAGTCCGACTACACCGGCTACGATCTGGTGATGGCCGACAATCTTCC
The DNA here is from genome assembly GCF_900609055.1 of Pseudogemmobacter humi. Classification (GTDB taxonomy): domain Bacteria; phylum Pseudomonadota; class Alphaproteobacteria; order Rhodobacterales; family Rhodobacteraceae; genus Pseudogemmobacter; species Pseudogemmobacter humi. The sequence continues at coordinate 77,910 of NZ_UXAW01000134.1, forward strand.
ACAGCCCGCCGTTCTGGTCGCCGACAGGGGCTATGACTCTGATAAAATTCGGGAAGACATCGAGAGCCGCAACGCCCTGCCCATGATACCGATGCGAAAGAACCGAAGGGTGCGCAAGGCTGTCGACATGACCATCTATACCCTGCGCAACATGGTCGAGCGCTGCTTCAACAAGCTGAAAAACAGCCGCCGCCTGGCAACCCGCTACGACAAAACCGCCGAAAGCTTCCTCGGCTTCGTCGACGTCGCCTGCATCAGGCTCTGGCTCCGCCATTTGTCAACATGACCTAGCACCGGAGCGCCTGGACATACGTCACAGGCTCCCCGACCGCATGGTCAAGGAATCGGCGTCGTTTCGGCCGACGCCAATACCGACAGGTTCAGGGGTTTCCACGCCCCAGGGACGACGCGTGGCGTCCCCAAGGGCAGTGTATCGGTTTCAGGGGGTTAGGAGCAAGATGCTGCGTTGCTCGGTTCCAGAGCGCTCTGGTCAGGCGCCAGGGTATTCGGTCGCGGGGGCAACTGGCGCATCAGGCCCGATCGACTCGCGCAGCTTTCGACCTGCAAGGTTCCAGTCGTGCCTGGGTTCATCCCAGTTTTTGGTCGATGTGAGCTGTCGGTCCAGGTAGTCGCGAAACTCTTGTTCGCCGACCCGCAACTGGAATGTGTAGAGCCGATTGACGACTTCGCGCATCAAGTCACGCATCTCGTCATCGCTGATCCTGGAGACCTCTGACCATGGGATCTCTCGGCCGTTGGCGTCGGTCACAATCACATCAGAGTAGTCCCCGGTAAGGCTGACCACTCCGGGGCCTGCATGCAGGGTTTCAAGACAAGTATTACGAACACAGATCAGCGCCATGGCCTTGGACAAGACAGACGCAATCTTACGCTCAAGGTCATTGGGCATGGCTTCCTCGTCTCGCAATGCGAGCGAGGGTCTGACGTTCCCCGCCCTGTTGATCAGATAGCGAAATCTTCGAGCGATTTTCCGGCGGCCAGCGCGTCGCCGATCCAGCCCGGTTTCCGTCCGCGACCAGACCAGGTCAGTTCCGGGTTTTCGGGATGACGATATTTCGCGACCGAAGGAGAACGCTTTCGGCTCGGTGCCGCTTCGGCAAGATCTTCGAAGGAATAGCCGAGTTCGCGGGCCAACTCGTCAACCTTGGCGCGGGCTTCGGCTTTCCGGCGCTCCTCAAAGGAAGTGATCGCCCTAGCGACTGACTTTTCCAGCTGCTTCAGTTCGCTTAGCGACAGCCCGTCGAGGTTGAAATCAGTCATCGGCGTCCTCTTTGATCCTGTTCATTGATAGGACAGTGAAACTGCTGCTGCAATTGCCTTGGTGTCCATATCCCGATGATCGTGGGCTCATGTGGCTGCAAAGCCGTCAGGCCGGAATCTTACCATTGCATCCGGTCCGCGCGGATCAAGGGAATAGAGCATCGGGCGGGCGACGAGGTAGGCGCGCCATGTCCGCTCCGCCAGCGTGCTGATCCTCACGCCGTGCTGGCTGTGCATTCTGGGGGCGAGTTCGGCGATCCTCATTCCGGCGCCCTTTTTGCTATGGGTCGCGATCATGCTGCGGATCTGCAGGTCGAGCGGTGCCGGATTGGATGGCTGCTTTCCTGCTTTGGCTGCGGGCGCGCTCTGTCCGAACTCCAGAAATTCCGAGCATGAGGCGCGGAAGCTCTGGGGGGCCTTTGCCTCACCTGCGCCGGTCACGGTTGCGCCGCGCTCGCGCAGCCGGGCGGCCAGATGCGTAAAATCACCGTCTGAGCTGGCGATCAGGAAGTTCTTGATGTCGAGTGAAAACAGAAATTCGATGGCATCGACGGTCAGCAGAAGGTCGGCCGCGTTCTTGCCCGTGCCAGCATGTACGAGCCTAAACCCTTCTGCGCTGTGCCAGTCAGATGTGCGCTGCGCATCCATATAGACCCGCGCAATCCGTGCTCCGCCGCAGGACTTCGCTTTCTGCAAGATCGCAGCAGCATGCTTTGCGCTGATATTGTCGCCATCCACGAGGACGCAAACTGTCCCGGTCATGCCCGCTCCCAGTAATTCCGCAAGTGATATTGCCGGGACAATGCGGTCAGAATTCGGCGGAAGCAGGGTTTCCTCCCGTTAGGAATGCCAGCCCATAGGTGTCGCCCGATCCAGAGTGAGAGCGCGGCTGGTTTGCCCGTGACGGGTCCGGGCTGGGGGAGAGGCCTCCGGCGGCCCGTCGCGGAGTGACTGTCATGAACAACATGCAGATTCTGGAACCCGCGCGCCCGGTGCGCGGCGGATACAAGGTGGATGTCAGCCGGGGTGAGCGCAACCGTCGGGTGTCGTCCGAATGGTTCAACCGGCCGGATGATGAGCGCTATCTCTCGCTCGATGACCTGTGGGCCTCGGTCAAGGCACGCTCGGAGCGCAGCACGTCCCGCATCGTCGAGACGGCAAAGATCCATGTCGAGGCCAGCCGCGACAATGCCGAGCGGCTGCAACTGATCCTGCCGAAGGCGGATGCACCGCTGGCACCGACCCATTGGGCCTTTGGTCAACTTGCCAGCCTGGTTGGTGCGCCGGCGTCGTATCTGCGCCAGCTTCCCGCGCCTCTGGCCGGGATCAATCTGCAGTATGGCCTCTCGGGCCATCGGGCCGAGCAGATCAAGACCTTCGAGACCGAAGACGGCAGGACGGAGCTGCGCGCGGTGACCGGCCCGGATTATGGCCGGATCTATGACCATGAGCTGGTCGAGGCCGTGCAACGCATTGCGGGCAACGGCACCGGTGATACGCGCTGGAAGGTGCCGGGCACGCTCGACTGGTCGACCGGGGTCTATAATCCGGACGTGGACATCACCCGCGACACGACCACGCTCTATGCCTCGGATCGCGATGTGTTCCTCTTCCTCGTAGACGATCACAACCCGATTGAGGTGGGCAAGCTGCCCGATGGATCGCCGGATCTCTACTTCCGCGGCTTCTATTGCTGGAACTCGGAGGTCGGGGCCAAGACCCTCGGCATCGCCAGCTTCTATCTCCGCGCCGTGTGCCAGAACCGGAACATCTGGGGGCAGGAAGAATTCCAGGAGATCACAATCCGCCACTCGAAATACGCTGCCTCCCGCTTCGCGCATGAGGCCGCCCCGGCGCTGACTCGCTTCGCCAATTCCTCGCCCTCCGGCTTTATCAACGGGATCAAGGCTGCCCGTCAGCAGATCGTCGCCCGGACCGACGAGGACCGCGAGACCTTCCTGCGCAAGCGCGGCTTCTCGAAGCTCGAGGCGGGTAAGATCATCGATAAGGTGCTGGTGGAGGAGGGCCACCCGCCCGAGAGCATCTTTGACTTTGTTCAGGGGATCACGCGTCTCGCGCGGGACAAGACCCAGCAGGACACCCGGCTTGAGCTCGAGGGCAAGGCCAAGAAGCTACTCGAGCGCGCGGGCTGAAGCCCCTCGCGCACTCATTCTTCCCTTCACCTCGCGGCAGCCCGGCTCCTGGCCCTCGGTTGCCGCGTGCGTTCCCATCCCGGCCTAAAGGCCCGCAGTCTTATAGGCGCGGGCGGCGGGCTTCTCATTCCGCGAGACCCCTGATGCAAACCTTCGACGAAAAAGTGGATACCGCTGTTTACGCCGCCTTCATGGCGCTCGGCCTTTCGGTCGCCACCAATATGGAGCTGGCGATCCGGCTCAACGACTTCATCACCCAGGAATTCCAATTCGTCGTGTCAGATGATGACGACGATGGGCGCGCAAGGCTTGCCGGCGGGCCCGGAGGCCGGGCCGATGACTGAGCAGGAGCAAACCGCCATCCTTGAAGCGCGCGAGATTCTGGCGCGCTATTTCAACCAGAACCCGATGCTTTCCTCGTGGCAGGCCGTGCTGGACTATTGTGCTGTGGCTGTGCGCGGCGAGGTAGAGTGCTTTCATGTACTCTACCTGGACCGGAAAAACTGGCTGATTTCCGATGTTCGTGTCTCGGTCGGCACGGTCGATCATGTGCCGGTCTATCCGCGCGAGGTGCTGAAACGAGCGCTTCTGATGAACGCGTCGGCGCTGATCATGGTCCACAATCACCCCAGTGGTGATCCCGAGCCTTCGGACGCCGACCTGAAGATGACAAAGGAAATCCAGAAGGGGTGCAAGACGCTGGGTCTTACCCTGCATGACCACATCATCGTCGGTGCCGGCAGGGAAGTCAGCCTGCGGGCTCGGGGGGATATCTGAGCACGCCCCGTCGGGCTGTAAAAAGAAAGCCCCGGCGGTATGCTCGGCAGGGACCTGCCGGGGGAACAGTACTGCTATCCCTCTCGGCAAGGCGCTGGTCAATGGAATGCCGCTGCCGGGCGCTCTTACGCGCATATCTGGCACGAGCAGGGCCAATTCAACTTTGGTTCTATGTTGCCACGGCATCCCGACGCCCCACCTCGCTTTCCGGGAGGCCTTCCATGTTCCTGCTCTCCTCTGCCGACCACGATCCTTTGTTGCCGTCAATGGTGATCCGGGTCCTTCGTTGTAAGGCCTTACCCGAGATCACACGGCTAGAGGGAGAGGGGGGAGGGGTTTTCCATGACGGGTTGGTAGCCGGAGAGAGGGTCTCCCCGGCGCCCGTCCTCGGAGTACCTGACATGGCCACTGCCGTTCAGAAGATCACCCTGTCGTCCTCGCGCGACATCCCCTTCAACAAGCTGGTGCTGAGCCAGTCCAACGTCCGCCGCGTCAAGGCTGGCGTTTCGGTCGATGAACTGGCCGAGTCGATCGCGCGCCGCGGACTGATCCAGTCCCTGCATGTCCGCCCGGTTCTGGGCGAGGATGGCGCCGAGACCGGCATGTTCGAGGTGCCCGCCGGCGGTCGCCGCTTCCGGGCGCTGGAGGTGTTGGTGAAGCAGAAGCGCCTCGCCAAAACCGCCCCGGTCCCCTGCATCGTGTCCGATGCTGCCGACGATGTGCTCATCGACGAGGTCTCGCTCGCCGAGAATATCGAACGCGCGCCGCTGCATCCCGTCGACCAGTTCCGCGCCTTCCAGGCGATGCGCGAGAAGGGCATGACCGAGGAGGCCATTGCGGCCGCCTTCTTCGTCGATGCCAAGGTGGTGAAACAGCGCCTGCGGTTGGTCTCGGTCGCGCCCGCACTGCTCGAGATCTATGCCGAGGACGGCATGACTCTCGAGCAACTAATGGCCTTCACCATCTCCTCGGACCACGAACGCCAGGTTCAGGTCTGGGAGGCGGTGAAGGACAGCTGGTCGAAGGAGCCTTACCAGATCCGTCGCCTGTTGACCGAGACCACGGTGCGGGCCTCGGACAAGCGCGTCACCTTTGTCGGCATCGCGGCCTATGAGGCGGCGGGTGGCTATGTGCTGCGCGACCTCTTCCAGCAGGACGATGGCGGCTGGCTGCAGGATCCGGTGTTGCTCGACCGGCTGGTGAACGAGAAGCTGAAGGCCGATGCGGAGACCATCGCCGCCGAGGGCTGGAAATGGATCGAGGTCGCGGTCAACTTTCCCTACAGCCATGCTTACGGCATGCGGCAGCTGATCGGCACCACGGTCGATCTGACCGAGGACGAACGCGCCACCCGCGAGGCGCTGCGGGACGAATATGACCGGCTCGAGGCCGAGTATGCGCAAACGGAAGAATACCCCGATGAGGTCGATGCCCGGCTGGGCGAGATCGAGAAGATCCTCGGCGCCTTCGAGATGCGACCGATGATCTACGATCCGGCGCAGATGGCGCGGGCCGGGGTCTTTGTCAGCCTCGATGTCGACGGCACGCTGCTGATCGAGCGTGGCTATGTCCGCGCTGAGGATGAAGCACCGCTGGAACCGGAGCCCGAGATCGTCGATCCCGAGACCGGCGAGGTGCTGCAGCGCGCCGCGCCGGAAACCAGCCATCAGCGCGCGATCATCACCCTAGGGGGTGAAACGGCCGCTGCGCCCGAAGAGGATGAAGACGAAGGCGAGGCGATCAAGCCGCTCCCGGAACGGCTGGTGATTGAACTGACCGCGCATCGGACCCTGGCCCTGCGCGATGCCGTGGCGAACAATCCGCGCATCGCAATGACGGCACTGCTGCACCGGCTGGTGCTCGACTGCTTCGGCATCCGCAGCTCAGGCATTGGGCTGCAGGCGCGCGTCAGTGAAGTGCATCTGTCGGTGCAGGCTCCGGATCTTGGCGACTCGATCCCGGCGCAGGCCATCGACGAACGGCACGCGGCGTGGCGGGCGGATATCCCGCTTGATGACGGCGATGATCGGCTCTGGGACTGGCTGCATGCTCTGGACGAGGCGAGCCGTCAGGCGCTGTTGGCACATTGCCTGAGCTTCGGGGTCAACGCGCTCTATGAGCGTCCGAACCCCTATAGTGGCAATGGCATCAGCCAGCATGGCCTGGATCGCCGTATGCAGGAGGCGGATCGCCTCGCGCGCATGACCGGTCTCGATCTGGTCGAGTCCGGCTGGAAGCCGACGGTCGCCAACTACCTCGGTCGCGTGACCAAGGCCCGCATTCTCGAGGCGGTGCGCGAAGGTGCGGGCGAGCAGGCGGTGGAGTTGATCGGGCATCTGAAGAAAGGCGAGATGGCCACCGAAGCCGAGCGGCTGCTGGCTGGCAGTGGCTGGTTGCCGGAGCCGCTGAGGTTGGAGGACCTCGCGGCCGCCGCAGATGCTGGCGATGCCGAAGGGACTGAGCTGGATACGCTGCCGGACTTCCTCGCAGGCGATGAGGATGATGCACTCGAGGAAGAAGATCCGGACCCGGCGCATCGCATTGCTGCGGAATGATCAATCGTCAGGACGGCTGTGGTCGTCCTGCCTCTCCCTGTCATTTCCCCGGCCCGGTCGTCAAGACCGGGCCTTTTCTTTGTAGCTCAAGGTCCGATTCTCATAGTTCGTCGAGATCTACACAGACAAGGCTCCGCCTTGCCATGGGTCGCCCGCATGGTTCCCGAAACTCTGTGATGATTGAGGAGCTTCGGACTGCGTGAATGCCAATGTTTGCTAGGTCGCTAAAGGTCAGAGAAATCCGGCTTAGTCTGAGCATGCAGCCTGATCGGTCTGAGTTGTCTGAACTTTAACCCCGCAATCTCGGCAAGGGCACGCCGGATCGGCATCAGATCTGGTGCGTCACGGTGCAGCGCCAGGAGTTCGATTGGTTGGCCATTGGCGTCGCGTAAGTAGAAATGGACGAACTTGTGCCCTTCACCCGGGCTGCGGTTCCCGCCAGCGCGTGCGCTGTGGGCCAGCATTTCCCCCAGATTCTGACCGGCACGGACGGGAATTTGTCTTGTTCCGCACAGGGTCGGGATGAGCACCGCATCGGGTCGTACCACGAGCAACGGGCAGCGCCCGGCATGGATGAAGGCCAGGCCGAGACCGGAAACAGCAAACAGGCCGAGCGAGACAATTGTGATCGTCTTCAGGTCGGGATGCCGCAGCATCAGAACCGCCGTGACTGCACCTGCACAGGCCGCTGCCATCATCAAGGCACCGACCACTATCACAGCCGGACCATCGGGCCGCCTGAACGTTGCAATTCGGGGAGACGGAGCCAAGTCTGACATGGTGCTATTCTGGTATCCTCATCCCGGACTGCAAGCCGGAATTCTCGATCGGGCCGCATGACCCTTGCGGCAAAACTTGCTATTGGTCCTGTGCTGTTCCTGCATATGAGAGGCTGCATGACCCGCTGGCAATGGTTGTTGTCCCAGATCCTGCGCAAGCTCTGGCTGCGGGCCAGTGCTTATGCATTGTTGGGCGTCGTTACAGCGCTGATTGCCATCGGCGCGCAATACTATCTGCCGTGGAAGCTGCCCGAAATCGTTGGCGCGGATGCTGTGGACAGCCTTTTGAACATCATCGCTTCCTCCATGCTGGCGGTTACGACCTTCTCGCTCTCTACGATGACCGCAGCCTATTCGGCGGCCACGACCAATGTCACGCCCCGGGCGACGAAGCTGCTGATCGAAGACACGGTCTCGCAAAGGGTTCTTTCCACCTTTGTAGGCTCATTCCTGTTCAGCATCGTTGGCATCATCGTGTTAAAGACGGGTGCGTATGGGCCAAGCGGGCGCTCTGTGCTGTTTATTGTGACGGTGATTGTCGTTGCGCTGGTCGTCTTAAATCTCCTGCGCTGGATTGATCATTTGACTCGCCTTGGCCGGGTGGGAGAGACCACTGACCGCGTCGAATCCGCCACAAAAGCGGCGCTGAAGGAACGGCTGGAAGCGCCCTATCTCGGCGGTGTGCCGCTTGCGCCGGGGGACCGCGATATTCCGGATGGCGCGATGATCGTACGCGCGGAAAAGATCGGGCATCTGCAACATATCGACATGTTCTTGCTGACCGAAATCGCTGATGCACAGGAGCAGGACATCTATGTGCTGCACAATCCCGGTGCCTTCGTTTCGGTCGATACGCCGCTTGCCTGGATGGGGACAACACAGGACGTTGAAGGCATCGGAGCTGAAATCCGCTCGGCCTTCAGTCTGGCCGCTGTCCGCAGCTTCGAACAGGATCCGCGCTTCGGTCTTGCGGTGATGAGCGAGATCGGTTCGCGCGCGATGTCATCCGCGATAAACGATCCAGGCACGGCGCTGGATGTCATTGGGCGTAACACCCGACTGCTCGCCTTCTGGGCTGAGGGGCAGGGGGATCGCGACGAGATTGAGCCCGAGCACCCCCGCATCCATGTCGACCGGCTGAAGGATGACGACCTGTTCGAGGACGCGTTCATGTTGATGGCCCGTGACGGGGCAGGGCTTATCGAGATCCAGTTGCGGCTGCTGAAATGCCTGACCGCCCTGTCACGGATCGGGCCGGAGGCGTTCCGCACTGCCGCACGGCGGCAGGCCGACATGGCCAGCGCGCGCGCAGCGCAGGCGCTGGTCTTTGCCCGGGATCTGGAAAGACTGGAGGCCGCTGCACGCAAATGATCTGTCCGTGGCCTGGCTGATCGCGGGTCAATAGCTGCCGGTCTTGGGATTGATGTGCCGGTTTGAGATGCGCGACCTCTTTCCGGGTTTGTGCGGTGGCTTTTGTCCACGGCTCCGGATCGAGACCCAGGCCACAACTACACCTCCGATAAGGATCGCGCCACCCATGACCGGGACGATCAGGCTTATCCAATCCATTGCTGGCCTCCCTCTGCCCGTGCTCATTAAGTTCGATCATCTGCCTCGGGTCAACACAGCACCCATGCAGTCTGAACAGCTGACCTGCCAAAACACTGGCCGGGCTTTCCCGGCCAGCGCTGGTCCAGGTCAGAAGGTGATCCGCCAGTTGGCGGCGATCCAATTGTCGGCGGATCCGCCTTTTGTGGTGGTATTGCCCATGACAGACAGGGTGGAGCCGCCCATATCGACCTCGAAACCGACAAGCGCCCGCGCCCAGTTCTGCTCGTATCCTGCCGCGCCCAGATCGAAGGCGCCAAGACCGATCACATTCCCGGTGACATTCGATCCGCGATCCTCAAAGCGGTGAACGCCTTCCAGCGTGCCGATCAGGCTGAAGCGGTCAGACAATGCGTAAGAGGCGTCAACGCCGAGCCGGGCTTCGGTGATGTTGTCGCACAGCCGGTTGAACGAGGCAGGAAAAGCGCCGCCGGTCTCGGTATAGCCGCCAAGGCAGGTGTGTGCGTAGGAGAGCTCGCCATATGGCGAAATGTTCGGGGCTGCGTTCTCCCATTGCAGGCGCCCGCGGATACCGTAGCCTTCGACGTCGGCATGACCGAAGGAGCTGTCGATCAGGCCGCCATTGGTGCGATAATTGCGGCTTATGTCGGCGTCGCCCCAAAGCCCGGTGCCGGTCAGAACACCCCAGAGGCCGCGCTCGCTGTCACCGCTGATCTGGCCCAACATCTCCAGCTTGACATATCCGGCACGGACCTCGGTTGATCCGCCCAGGAACGTGTTCTGATCAAAGCCGGTATACCCCAGCACAGTGTTCAGCTGCACCGCGCCGAAATTATAGCCGAGCCCGATCTCGCCGAGCCCGATACGGCCATCGCGGCTGCCGTGGTTGTCGCTTGCGAGATCTCCGCCAAACCACATGGTAAAGCGGCCTTCATCGACCCGGCGATCAAGCGGGCGCGATCCGGCGCCGTTGACGATCAGGCTAAGGCTGCTCAGCGTTGCGGCATTCGTCACGCCAGAGGTTCCGAGACTTGCACCAAGGTCCGTGACCGTGATCAGGCCGCCGCCGCCGGTGTCGCCGTCTTCGTCTTCACCGGTATCTCCATCTCCTCCGCCCGTATCACCATCGCCGTCGCCGGTGTCATCGTCACCGCCATCCCCGTCTCCGGTTCCCTCATCATCGTCATCCTCACCCGGGTCAGAGGTGCCGGTGACACGGGCGATATAGACGCTGCCGTCCCTTGTGGTTCCGACGATGACAGAGCCATCCTCGTTTGTGGCATCGGCACTTGCGGTCAGATCCGAACGTTCGGGTTCGGCGGGATGGCTGCCGATGATGGTCACGCCATTGGCGCGCAGCCAGTCCTCGACCGTCAACATCCCATCATCTTCGGTCCAGCGAAAGCCGCTGTTGCGGCCGCCGGAACCACTGACATCGCCGACGATCACGAGACCGTCGCCCGAAATGTCCCGTCCCATCGACAGCGAACTGGTGGCACCGTTAAGCCCGCCCAGCGAGAAGATCTCGCCATCGACCCAGCGAACGGCCTGGTTGGAATAACCGAGCAGTGAGTGACCCGCGATGACCGTTCCATCCCATGAAATGGCCGCAGCGCCGGCGGTGTTCCTGTTTGCGGTGAAGGCGGCCAATGTAGGCAGCGCAACCATGCCGCCTTCTTCGGTCCAGCGAAATGACTGGAACTGGCTGGTATCGGACAGGGCGGAGCCGACAATCACCGAGCCATCCCAGGAGGCGCCCGTCGCCCGGTCATTGCCGTAGGACTCGCGCCCTTCAAGCCAGCCCAGGCTTTCCATGCCCCCCGCAGCAGTCCAGCGGAATGCCTCGCCCCCGGTTGCGCCCACGTAGCCGACGATGACATTGCCGTCTCCGGAGACAGCTGTCGCTTCGGAAAACGGATTGGTATTTCCCTCAATCGAGCCGAGTGGCTCGAACCCTCCGGCCTCGGTCCAGCGATATGCACGCTGGCCGTAATCTCCGCCCGACACACCGGGCGCGGCTTTGCCGACGATGACACTGCCATCGGCAGAAATGTCCCTTGCCGTGTAATACTGGCTGGCGTTCAGCGGCGCATCGGGGTCGCGTTCGCCCACAGGCCGCACACCGCTGTCGTCTGACCAGACAAATCCGCTGTAAATCCCTTGCGCATAGCTTCGATAGACAGTGCCAACAAAGCTGCTGCCATCCGCCGTCATGCCACCGATCGAGACGGCGTCCGTCAATGCATCGCTGAATTCGTCATCGGCAGGATCATTATCCCCGAAGTAGTCGCGAATTGAGCCGACAGGGTCCAGCCCTGTTTCAATGCTGGCCGCGTCCTGGGCCAGACCCGGGAACGCGGCCAGGAGCGACAATGACGCCCATGCAGTCGACTGAAACAGCTCCTTGTAGATCGGTCGCCTCATGTAAATCTGCCCTTTCAATGCGCTTTCCTGGCAATCGCGAACAACCTAGGGTGAATGGATCCTGCATGGATATCACCTGAACAGGTGAGCGGCAGATGATCTGACCTGTCGTAGGTTCCGGCAGGTCCCTTAAAGGAAATGCTGATCCGGTGGCTCTGAGACTTGCGCCCTTCTCCATCCTCATGCTTGCGGCAACAACGGCACTTGCGGCGGCGGCGGCCTGCCTGTTCATCGCTTTGAGTCAGCCATGGCTCGGGGTAGGGCTGGCCGTCGATCATGATACGGGGCAGGTGCGGATCAGGACGGTCGCACCGGACGGACCCGCCGCCGCCTTGCCGATTGGTACGGCAATTGACGCAATTGGCGGGATAACCATTTCGGCTGGCGATCTGGTCGAAGAGCCGGATGTGGCCGAAAGTTACGCATCGCTTCGTATGTTCTTCGAACGGCAGGATGCGCTCCACGCCGCCCTTTCCGCCTCAACGGTACATGTCGCATCCGGCGGCAATTCACAGGAACTGGCGCCCGGCGGGCACCGACCGCTGACAGACCTGCCTTTGGTCTTCTGGGTGCAGATTCTCGCTGGGTTCACCTGTCTGATGGTCGGAGCCTGGGTCTGGAGCCTGCGCCGGAGCGAGTTGTCCGCCACGCTTCTGCTCATCGCCGGGACCGGAATTTCGGCCGCCGCTTTTGCCGCATCAGCTTATTCCTCACGCGAGATTGCGCTGCCGGGAGACGTGTTTCGTACGTTGTCGGCCATCAACCACCTTGGCGCACTGGCCTTTGGTGTGGCGATGGCATTGCTGTTTCTCGTTTACCCGCGCCGCCTGGCACCGCTGTGGTTTTTGTGGGTTCTGCCTGCCGCCTATTCTGTGATCTGGGCGCTTGATACCGGGTGGATCCTGCTTCCGGGGCCAGCGGAGGGCTATCATCTGCCGACTGTCATCCTGATGGCTGGCATTCTGGCAGGGGCGATCTGGCAATACCGTGCCAGCCGGGCCGATCCAGCCGCGCGCGCGGCCGTCCGTTGGTTCGCGCTTTCGGTCGGGCTCTGTGCCGGTACTTTCGTCACCGTGGTCCTGATGCCCAATCTCTTTGGCCTGCAGCCTGCTGTGTCCCAAGGGTATGCTTTCGTGTTGTTTGCCATGTTGTTCGTCGGAGTCGGGGCAGGTGTTGCGCGCTATCGCCTGTTCGAGCTGGAAAGCTGGGCATTCTCTGTCCTTGGCTATTTCTCGGCAGTGCTGTTGCTGGTGTTGCTTGATGCGGTGCTGATCTCATTTGTGGCGCTTGAGCGCCCCGCCGCCTTTGCCCTGTCCCTGCTGACGGTCGCGCTGGTCTACCTGCCGTTCCGCGAGCGGCTGGCGCGCTGGCTGATGCCCAAGCGCGAGCTCGACAGAGAGGCCCTGTTCGGACATATCATCGATGTGGCGCTGACCCCGGCCGCTGATCGGACAATGGAGTGGCGGCGGGTTTTGCAGGGCACATTCCGTCCATTGCAGATAAACCCGAGCGTCAGGGTCGTGCGCGAGCCCACCATCGCAGAGGAGGGACTTGCGCTTGATGTCCCGGGCATTGCAGGCCTCCCGCCGCTCAAAATGTCCTATGCCCATGCGGGCCAGCGTCTGTTCAGCCCGCAAGATCGCGGCCTTGCCGCCGAGATTTGCACCATGCTTGCTCATGCCATCGCCAGTCGTGACGCACATGAGCGGGGCGCGACCGAAGAACGGACGCGGATCGCGCGTGACATGCATGACAATCTGGGTGCGCAACTTCTGTCTGCGCTCTACAGCCCTGCGCCTGACCGCAAGGATATGCTGATCCGAGAAACGATCTCGGATCTGCGGGACATCGTCAACAACGCCGCGCGCGGTGGCAAGACGCTTGAGGAGGTTCTGGCTGACCTGAAGGTCGAGGCTCTGGAACGGCTTTCGGCAGCAGATATCCGTCTGGATTGGCACGATGACTGCGAAGATGGCAACCGTATGCTGTCGCCGAACGCGGCGCATTCCCTGCGGTCGATTCTGCGGGAGATCATCAGCAATACGATCCGCCATTCCGGTGCCGGCCGGCTGCGCCTGTCGTTTGAAATTCGCGACGGAATCGTTGATTTCCGTGCAAGCGATGATGGGCGGGGACTTGCGGCCGACACTGATAGCAACGGCAATGGTCTGTCCAACATCGAGGCGCGCCTCCTGGCTCTCAAAGGCACACTGGCTCTTGAAGATGCAAAGCCAGGGCTGACCGTTTCTGCTCGCTTTCCCCTTTTGACAGGTGAGATGGCATGACCAGTATCCTGATCGTCGAAGACCTCGCCGAGGCCCGGAAGTGGCTTCGGGGCATTGCCGAGGCTGCTTTCTCAGCGCCACATGAGATTACCATGGCGTCAACCCTGCGCGCGGGCCTCATGGCGGCATCCCAGCAACTCTATGATGTGGCCCTGATTGACCTGGGATTGCCGGATGGCTCGGGGATCGAGATCCTCCGGGCCGTTCGCCAGCGCAGTGCAGACACGCTTTGCGTGATCACGACCGTGATGGGGGATGATGTGCATATCGTTGCTGCCCTTTCTGCCGGGGCCAACGGCTACCTTTTGAAGGAACAACCTTCGGAGACGATCATCCGACAGCTGTCGCAACTCGCGGAGGGTATCCCCGCCCTTTCACCGGCTATCGCGCGGCGGATCATGGAGCATTTCCAGCTGACGGGCCCCGCTGTCACATCGGAAGAGGGCCTGACTGAACGCGAGAAAGAGGTGCTTGCGCTGATCAGCCGCGGGATGCGGAATGTCGATGTGGCCGATCAACTCGCGCTTTCGGGCAATACCGTGGCGACGCATATCAAATCGATCTATCGCAAGCTCGGGATATCTTCGCGAGCCGAGGCGTCGTGGTATGCGACCATGCTCGGACTTTCCCCCGGCAAAGCGGAGTCTGAGAACGGGACGGGCACGCCCTCTGCAGACGGCCCCCATCGCACATGACCGGGCGCGCATGACGGGTATATTCTCGATAGCCCTGCTGGTCCTTCAGGCGATCTTGTTCCTGGCCTGGATGATACTGGCATTTCGGTGGTTGCTCGCCCTGCGTGCCGATGCGGCAGCGGCAAGCGGCGCGGCGATGCCTGGCCTGCGGCAGTCGCTGCGCGCTTTTCGTCGCGCCCTGACGGATCGGCGATACAGAACGGAAAGGCGCCGGTTCGGCCTGCTGACCTTTGCGCTACTGGGTCTGTCAGCGCTTGCGGGTCTGCAGTGAGCTTCTGCCATGTCGGCACCGCCGCACTGCCGCCAAAGCAGCGCCCTCCCGGTGCTGCCCATATGCTCAGCGCATCGGCGCAGGCAGACAGTCACGAGTCGTAGGCCGCAAGCCTTGTGAAATCGACTGCGCCCAACACGCCCTGCATCGCGTCGCTCTCCATGCCCTGCGCTTGCACCAGCACCCGCCCGCCAACCAGCGCGGAAAGCGAACCGTCCTGCTCCAGCATATCCTGCCCCGCGACCTTCACCACTTTGCCCATCATCGCCATCATCTGCGGATTGCCAAGGATGCCGGCCATCTGCGCCACCAGCGGGCTGTCGGCCGTAAGCGTCAGTGAGAAACTGTTGCCCTGCGGATCTGTGTAGCGCGCCTGCACCATATTGCCGGTCATGCCCATCAGAGTCATGCCCTCGGCGGCACTGGCATCGATCTCACGAGCCCAGCCGGTCGGCGCTTCGGGCAGGTAACCTGCAAGCCTTTCGGTTTGCAGCGCGAGAACCGCCCTTGACGCGGCAGTGATTTGTGCCGCCGTACCGTTCAGATCGCCGGCCCCGTAGGCGGTGGTCGCCGCGGCCAGCGCCTCCGACACATCATCGGCATGGGCCATCGGGCTCGAGAACGCGAGCAGGAGAGCAGCACATAGATTTTTCATTATCATCACCTTGAGTTGGAAGGGTTTCAGCCGCCGGACCTGGCCAGATCGACGGTCACGCGGACATCGCAATGCCCGAGACCTGCGGCATCAATCACTGCCTGCGAGGCGCCCTCGGCGCGCACACTCAGTTGTACAAGGATCCGCACAAGGCGTGGGTCGATCAGCTCGGCCTCATAGGTGACGCCGATCCGGACCATCGAAGACATGCCCGCTTCGCTGGCCGCCGGGCCGGTCCCGGTGAAGCGCGTGTCGCTGAGCCGCGTCCAGTCGATGGCGCGGGCCGTGCCCTCCATGCGGATCCGGTCCGGGTGGAAGCTGCCGCCCCAGGCGATATCGCGCGGAAAGACCATCGCTTCAGTGACGGGCTCCAGCGCAGCATCCAGCCCGGGTGGGCACTGGCTCACATGGCGGTCGGTGACGGTGCCGATCCACTGGCCGTCTTCGGGGACCAGCGCATCGAACAGCTCCAGCGGGCATTCGCCATCGCCCCCGGCGGCAAGGTCGATCTCGGTCAGGGAGAGCGGGCTCCAGATATAGGTGCCGTCATAACGGACAAGGGTGGTGGTCCCGGCGGGCGCGGGTGTGCCAAGGACGACCTCGGCCTCCTGCATCGTCAGCGAGGACAGCGCACAGCGGCAGCCTCCGGCGCTGCATTCGGCAACGGTCAGTTTTTCCTGCGCAAGGGCCGGAGCGGCGGCAAACAGGGCGACAAGGGCCAGGACAAGACGGTTCATTCTGCGCTCCATCCGGGAACCAGCTGCGACATCGGGTCATCACCCTGCGGCGTGAAGACTGCGCCGCCGAAACGTGGCGTGAAGGACAGGCTGGGCGCGAGGGTCGCCATCGCCGCGTCGGTGGCCGCATCTTCTGCGCCGAAAAGACAAAGCGGGCCAAGCGGGCTTTCCAGACAACGGCCGTTGCTTTCCAACCATTGCAGCGGGTTCAGCGCCAATATGCGCCCATCCGGCCCTGTGAAAGCCGCGCTCGGGCGGTCTGCCCGGGCACCCGCAGCGGTTTCAGCAAAGAAAGCCTCGGTCAGGGTCCAGCCCTCGGGGAGCCTCATCGAGAGCCCGGTTTCAGGGTCGGTGTAAGGGGTGCCGGGCAGGCCCGGAATGGCCGCTTCCTCGCCCATCCCCTCGCTTTCAAGGCCCACCGGAATCTCGAACGCCTGTCCCGGTGCAGCCGCCACGGTGATCTTGGCGGCAAAGAACATGCCGCTGTCGGCCAGGCCCTCGATCCGCCAGCGCCCCGGAGAAAGCTCTGCCTGCCATGGGCCGCTGAAGGCTTCGGGCATTGCCACAGCCTCGGGTGCATCGGGGGCGGGAGCAAGAGGCGTGGCGCTCCAGGAAATACGCTCGGCCTCGAACCCGGCGGGCGTGGTGATCCGCACCGGCGACAGTACGGGCGCGGTCGCCTCGACACCGACGGGCAAGGGCATGGAAAAGATCATCCGCCGGTCCGGCCTGCGGCCCAGAACGTAGCGCAACTCATAGATGCCCGCTTCGGCCGGGGCTGTCAGTCTGGCCGCACCTTCGGGGCGATCACCCGGTTCGATGGTTTCCGCCGTATAGGCCCAGGAAAATTCCTCCGATGAGATGTCGGCACCCGGCCGGGCGATCTCGATCCAGTCATCTGCATTCGCCGGGCCGGACCATAGGACGGTGAATTCCTCACCGGGTGCCACCGGGCCGGTCAGCGTCAGACTGGCAGTGGCCGGCGCACCAAGCCCGACATAGGGCACGGTCAGTCCAACAATGCCGGGTTTCATTCCCGCGACGAAGCCCTCTTCGGGCGGATAGACATCGGCGTGGAATTCGGTGCCCGGACGGAAAGCGAAACAGCGGGCGTGGTCGACAAAGTAGCTGCCAGCAGGCTCGTAGCGCCACGAGCCGCAATTGCCATCCGCCTCGCAGATGGCGCGGCATTGTTCGGGGGTGCCGTCACCGGGGAAATCGAAAGCGGCGGGCTCTGGAAGGTCAGGGCCAAATGCATAGCCGGTGGGGGCCAGCGCAAAGCCCGGCATCCAGACAGCGCCGGGGAAACGGCGGCTCTCTCGCACCGTTTCGGGGATCTCCAATGGCGCGATCTCGGGCGCTGGTGTGTCGCTGATCGCCTGCTCCAACGCACTGGCCAGCGCGCCTGCATCCGATGCGGGCAGATAGCGGCCCCCGGTGTTCTCGGCGATGCAGGCCACCTCAGCCCCTTCCTCGCGGGTCAGGCCAAAGCCGATGACATGGGCGGTGAAATCCACCCCCGAGGCTTCGAGCTCGGCGGCAAGGGCGCAGGGGTCGGCCTCGCAGGTCTCGATCCCGTCGGTCACCAGCACCACCGTGGCGGGTTCTTCGGTGCTGCGCAGCGCCTCGGCCGCCTGTCGTACGGCTTCGGTCAAGGGGGTTTTGCCCTGAAAGCGCATCGCATTGACGGCGTCCAGGATCTGTGCGGCGGCGCCCGCTGCGGGAGGCACTATCAATTCGATATCGGCGCAGTTCCCGCGTTCCCGGTGGCCATAGGCCATCAGGCCGATTACCCGGCTTTCGGGAAGGGGCTCCAGCACGCCTGCCACCGTCTCGCGGGCGATCTCCAGTTTGGTCCTGCCGTCGATCTGCCCCCACATCGAGCCGGAGCCATCCATGACGATCATCGTCGTGGTCTGTGCCGCAACTGGAACTGCAATAAACATGGCAAAGACCGCCGAGAGGAGGCGGGCATAAGGAAGGCGCATCAATATCTCCGTGGAAACCGGCTTTGGAGGGATCATGACGTGGCCTGTTCATGCCGTCTCGGGGTCGGCGGCATCAAATACAGGGTATGCGGAACTGCCAGGTCATTTTTGGTCACGAAGGTGCAGGATCGCCGCATTGCGCCTGTCACTCGGTGTCTGGCCATAGGCCTGCCGATAGCATTGGTTGAACCAGGAAAGATCACCGAAGCCTGCATTGGTCGCGATCCTGCTGACGGGCAGGCCGAAAAGCGCAGGGTCCGACAACTGCCGCTCGGCCAGGATAAGGCGGCGGCGCAACACATGGTCGGAGAAGGACTCTCCTTCATCGGCAAAGAGCGCACGCATATAGCGCGGCGATATCCCATGCCGCGCGGCCATCCAGTCGGGCGAAAGGTCAGGGTTCGTCAGGTTGCGCGCTATATCGGCCCGGATCGCGCGCAGCCGCGCCACGCGGGCGCCGCGCCCGCGCGCGACCTGTTCGCTGTCCCGATCCGCGCCGATCGCCAGCAACACCAGATCCTGAAGATGCACCCCGCAGCGTTCCAGATCCTCGGCCGGCAGTTGCGCAGCCTCGGCATGTATCGCGCGGGCATAGGCCAACATCAGCCGCCATTGTGGCGTCAAGGCGATCTGGCTGCGCAATGGCAGCCGGTCTGCCGCCGGTCCGAGCAACACGCGCGGCAAGGAGAGGTAGAACGCATGCGTGCCTTCTCCCTCAAATCTGGCGGACCCGGTCTCTTCGGTGGGATCTATGTAGATGGCGCCGGCAGCAAGCGCCTGTTCGTTGCCACCACGCTGGCGGATGGTGAAACCGCCAGCCACAGGAATGTGGAGCAGCATGTTGTCCCCGGTGCCTGCCGCCTGCGCCAACGTGCGGTTGGTCACGCAAGCAGAATGACGGGTATCGGCAAAGATCGCCTGACCGATCAGCGCGATTCGGGTGCGCGAAGCAAATCCCTCTCCTGCCGGCGCGATAAGTAGTTGGCATATGTTGGCGCAGGCCGCCTCGAATTCTGCGACCCGGTGGCGCGGGTCCAATGCGGCGGTATCGAGTTCGACGTGGGGCATTGCGGCCAACCGGCTGATGAGGATTGTGGTGGAGCTTGCTACCACGAATCCATCTGTCAATCGCATTGATCCATGGGGCGGAGCCAGCACAGATTACCGACGCTCGCAAGATTTTCGAAGACGCCTCAAGCTTTGGCAGGCTGCAGGTGCTGCTTGAATCGCAGTGACCCAATCGAAGTGATCTGGAGCATTTGGCCGGTGGAGTGGTTGCTACGACCTTTTCCGGGGCGCACTTCTGGAAGCGTCCCTCTCGCTGGCCGTCGGGCATTCAGGGATCAGTCTTTCCCTCTTTCCGGCTTCTTTGATCGTGGGTTTGCGGATCGGCGGCACGCTCTGATTGCGCTTCCTGCCCAGTCCCTCTTTACGTTCGAGCGCTTCGGCGGCATGTGCCGATCCGGTGGCCTGGCCAGTATCCGATCTGGTGCAGCGTCCTGCCCGTGGCCCGCAGGGCGGTGGGGAAGGGCGCAAGCTCGCCTGTTCACAGCCCGGGTGATAATCGCCGGTGGTTGCCTGTCGGATCTGCCTGGCGGTTTCTTCAGGATCGCCGCTGTCTCCTGTCTCTCTGGGAGTGACGGGACCGCTCGCCTGCGTCCTCTGTGCTGGGCTGATCTGGCCGAAGAGCAGCGCGCGAGCGCGCTTCGACGTCTCGGCGCAACAGCGTCGTGGGACTTTCTTCCCCTGACGGCGGTGCCGTCATTCCTCGCGGAAGACAAGAAAGCCCTGCCTGTGCTGTCAGGGTCCCGGAGGGACTGCGCCGGCCGTCGTCCCCGGCCTGTCGATCGCCATCGAGGCCGCAATGGAGCGGGCCCGAACACGAGAGAATGGAGACAGACAATGGCGACCATCGGCACCTTCAAGAAGACCGGCAACGAATACACCGGTGAAATCGTTACCCTGAGCGTCCAGGCCAAGGGCGTGCGCATCGTCCCCGACCTGCGGGCCACCGGCGAGAATGCGCCCTCGCACCGCATTCTGGTAGGCCGCGCGGAGATCGGTGCCGCCTGGTCAAAGCGCTCGAACGAGGGGCGGGACTATCTGGGTCTGAAACTGGACGATCCGAGCTTCGCACACCCGATCTACGCCAACCTCTTCGACGACGAGGACGGCGAGGGCTCGAGCCTGATCTGGTCGCGCCCCAACAGCCGCCGGGGGGAGTAGTCCCCCCAACCAGGGCCCCGGTCGAAAGGCCGGGGCCTTCGCATTGCTTCCACAATGCCCAATGACGCTCGGCCAGCAGCAGCCGATACTTCTCCTGCTTCGTAAAGCACGGGCTCGTGTCATTGCAGGAGATCGTCAGCGGGGCGCCTCACCGCAATCCGCCTGCGCCGCATCGCACAAGTTGCGGCGCGTCCGGTAGGCGACTGGAACCCGCCGATTGGTACGAGACCGACCCTACGCGGGCTTTCCTCGCCAGATAGATATGATGGAAGGCATCCACCCGCCCGCCGGGCAATTGCACGTCCTCGCGCTGCCAGTCCCAGCCAAGTTCGTTGAGCCTGTCCTCAAAAAGATCGAAGATTTCTGCGGACCAGAAGGCCGCAATCCCGCCTGGTCGCAGGGCGTCCCGCACCACGTTCAGACCGTTTTGTCCGTAGAGGCGCTGATTGTCATCGCGGACCAGGAAATCCGGCCCGTTGTCGGTATCCATCAGGATCACATCGAAGCCCGGGTCGCTTTCGGCAAGCAGGTCCATCACATCCATGATCCGCAGCTCCACCCGCGAATCGCGCAGTGGATGATCGGCCAGGGGGGCCAGAACTGCATGGTTCCATTCCGCAATCGCCGGGATCAACTCGCAGACAGTGACCTCTGCATCGGCGGGCGAGAGATCGAGCGCAGCCCGCAGGGTGAAGCCCATGCCGAGACCGCCGATCAGCAGGCGGGGTTGGGGTGCGCCACCAACCCGCCGCAGGCTGCGCTCGGCAAGCACCGCTTCGGAGCGCCACATGATGTTCGACATCAACTCGATGCCGTTGAAGCGGATCTCATAGATATTGCCGCGTTTGCGCAGCAGGATATCGTCGCCCGCCTCGGTCGAGGCGCGGGCCAGTTCAGTCCAGAGTGTCATGACAAATCCCTCGGCCCCGTCAGGGTGCCGGTCTGATATGTTGCAGGGGAATGGTCTGGGGTTGCCCGGCGGTCAGTGCATGTTCAGCGCACGGGCAACCCCAGACACATGGCGTGCCTTGGTCCCGATCAGCAGCGGGAAAAGCGCCGCGCTGGATTTGCTACCAATATGATCGCTCATGACCGCTCTTGTGCCTGATCAACCCGTCTGGGGCAATGGTAGGGGTGAATTGCGAGTCTGAGCTGAATGCCGGCTGGCTGTTTTCGGGCCCGTATTCCCCCCGGGGATCGCCGTGCGTGGCCTTCTCCGATGCCTTTGTTAGCGGCATGGCTCTATGCTTGGGGCCTAAGGTCGTGAGCGGCTCCGCCAAAATATTCATCTTCAATTCGCGGACCGGCTTTCACCGGCTTCAAAACGCCGAAGAACGTGCCCATCTTGCTCCGAGGCCAGCGGCAGCGGAGGCATCCCGTCACGGGACACGGCCCCTGTCAGAGCCAAAGCCCCATCCCCGCTTCCATTCGCAAACCTTGGTCCGATCCGTCTCTTTGAAATCAACCCGCAAGGGGTCGGCTTGACGCTTCGCGTGCCGCCCTCGGGGATTCGGGCAAAAGGCCCGAACGCCCGAGGGTGATTGCAGATCCGGTCAGACACTTCGGGCGCCTGTCGAGCGGGGGATGGTCCCTCGTCTCCAAAGACAGGAGCCAGTCCCATGTCCAAGAAGGATGCCACCGCTTTTGCCGCCAGCCTGGCCGCCACGCTGATGGTCTCGATCGTCGTGTTTCAGGCCGGCGATGGCAGCCATGCCGCCATGCCCGCCGATGAATATGATGGCGATGAGACGCTCATCGCCCTCGAGATCGACCCCTGGCAGTGAGGCGCGTAAGCGCCTCACCCCCTTTGGGCGGCTTTCGCTGTGCGCCGCGCCGTCCACCCGGGGGGCGCGATCACCCGCCTGTGGCGCGCGCCGCGCAACGGTGCCGGGATGAACCCCGGCAGGGGAGAGGCCGAGGAGGGGTCCGGGAAGGGTGAGCCTTCCGGTCCCAGAGAGAGCGCCGGTCGGCTTCGCCTGTCCTTTGCTCTCAGGAGACATCCCATGACCCACGATATCGCAGCATCCCCGGAAGCCAGCCTGGCCGCCACCATGGCGCAGTTCGATGCCTCGCAGCTGGCGCATCAGACGCTCAGTACGACTGCAATGGCACAGAACAAGGACACCCTGTTTGCGGCCATGCGCGCCGCCGGGATCACCGAGATCATCGTCACCTTCGACGGCGCTGGCGACAGCGGGCAGATTGAGGATATCGACGCCCGCCGCGGTGACGCCGTTGTGCCAATGCCGGACACGGCAATCACGCTCGCGCAGGTCAGCTGGGGCATCAGCGAGATTTCGACCAGCAGCATGTCGCTCTCTGAGGCGGTCGAGACCCTGGCCTACGATCTCCTCTCCGATAGCCATGGTGGCTGGGAGAACTGCGATGGCGCGTTCGGCGAGTTCCATTTCGACGCCGCGGCCGGGACGATCCTGCTCGACTACAACGAGCGGTTCACCTCGTCCGAGCAATTCAACCACAGCTTTTGAGGGCGGGGAACATGGCACATCCCTATCATCATGCCCTGTCCTCGGTGAAGAAATGGGGCGGCGTGGTCGAGGATTACACCGACCTGCACTCCTGGTTCGATGCCTCGAAGCTGATCCTTGCTGACTTCCGGCATCGTGCGCTGCGCCATCATGCCGAGGGCATCTTCCTCATGGAAACCGTATTCGGCAAGACGCTGACTCTTTCCTCGGGCCGGGTGATCCCGACCCGTTGGGTGGGCGAGCAGCATGTCCGTGAGGATCTCGGCCACATCCCGAGCTTCGCCGACTGGGCGCGCGCGATCCGCCCTGAACCCTGGATGGGCCGCACCCAGAAGATCGAGACCGAAGTGGAGCCGTTGCAGACTGCTCCGACCCGGACACCTGATCCATTTTATCCCCTTCTCGGCCTTTCCCCCGATGTCTCAGGGTTTACGGTACTTCGCGCCGCGGCTCGGGCCTTCCATCCCACTATCCGCAGGGATCCCGGTCTCAGGCTCGCCCGGCGGCGGTTCTACCGCCAGATGCTGGCCGCCCATGCGACTGCAGCGCCGCAAGGCTCTCCCACGTCCCCGGGCACCTGACCCTTTCCTTCAGTCCAATCCCGACCAGACCCGGCCTCGCGCCGGGCTTTCCATTTCTGACAAGGAGCCTGTCATGGCCGACTATTTCACCCATTTCTCCTGCCTGCTTGATGCGGGCTCGCCTGAGAATGCCGCCAAGGCGATGGCGCTGTTCCACCGCTTGCGCGCTGAAGAGGCGGACGCCGATGAGCCTGCATTCAACGGCTTCGATCTCGTCCAGCAGGACGGACCGGGCGGCGCGCAGCTTTGGATCCATGATGATGATCAGGGCGATGTTGAGGGCGTCATCAATTTCGTGCTTCGTCTCGCCGAAGAGCTGAACCTTTCCGGCCTCTGGGGCTTCGACTTCGCTCACACCTGCTCTCGCCCCAGGGTCGAGGCTTTCGGTGGCGGGGCGCATGTCATCGATCTCGGGGCCCGCAAGAGCCTCGGCTGGATCAGTACGCATGAATGGCTGACCGCCGCTCTGAATGGCGAGGACATCGACGCCGTGGAGGCGGTCGCAGGATGAACACCACGGTTCCGATCATACCCGCCTCTCCCTCCCGGTTTCTGCCCGTCGTCGAGTTTGGTCGCAGCGACGATGACCTGCTGGTCGCGCGCGTCGGCGACACCGCCTTTGCTATGGTGCCGACCCGGGCGGGACGGCATTTCCTGGCGACGGGCTGGCGGCTTTCTCGCCCGCTCGACACTTGGCGGCGCGATGACTTCTATGGCCATTCCGGTGATGTGGCCGACGAGGCCGCTTTCCGGGCGCTGGTTACGGAGAACGCAGAACACCAGCGTGAACGCGCGGCACTCAGGCGCCGTGAAATCGCCTCCCGGGCGCATACGCCCTGGGGCGCGTCTCAGGGCGCGATGACCTATGGTGAAGGTGTGCTCTGCCATTCCACCGCCGGGCATGGCGGATTCCAGCTTGCGCCAGAGCAGAATGCCCGTGTGCATCCGCTGCTGCGTTCCTCCTCCGGGTTCTACGAGGAGGACGCTGAATGGGCGGCGGTCGCGCAGGCTTTGCCGGAACTGTGTACAGCCTATGAACGCCGCCTGTCCGATGAGACACTGCGCAATCACTGGCCGGAAGCCTGGGAGGCCATTCATGGCTGCGCCCTTCAGCCCGGCGAATCCCGGGAGCGGGATCGCCAGGCCTTCGAGCGTCAACATGCCGGGGACTGGATCGTGATCTCGGCGGTCAGTTCGGATCGTTTTCCGGGTTTCGTGGAAACGACGGCTACGCCGGGAGCGAAGCGTGGCCCGGGCGTCGAGTGCCGCCGCTTCCTCATTCCGTCAGTCGAGTATGAACCGGGTCAGTTCGGGTTCGTGGTCGATCCCGCACGGCATCAAGATCTGGTCGATGGAACTGGTTGACCAGCCATGCCGACAATCTCGGCTGCGCGTGTCTGGCGCGCGGCCGAGAGGGAGAGGTGGGGTCGGGCCAAAGCGACGGGTCATGAGGTGGGAGAGAGGCTTCCGCTGCCCGTCGTGGAGACACCGCGATGACCTATTCAGGTTCCACTGAAGGGTTCCTGTCCGCCGGGCGGGTGCTGATCAGCCAGACCCTTGCGCAGCTTCGACTGGCGCCGCGCACTCCTCTGACCATCACCTGTTCCGGTGAGGCGCGCTATCTCGATCCGGATCTCGAGCAGTGGGCGTTCGAGCGCAGCGTTTGCCTCGGCGCCTGTGACAGCCTCGTGGACGCGATGATGCTGGTGTCAACGCGCCTTGGAAGTGGCGACATTGCCTGTGGCGATGATCCCGCGCTCGGCTTCACGCCACAGCTGATCGCGGTGGTTGATGCCGATCAGGGGCTGGTGCTGGCTGGCGAGGTTGCAAATGGTGGCGTGACCTGGCTTCAACCCGTCCGAAGCGATGCAGAAGCGCGGGCGGTGGTCAGCCTGGCCTGCAGCCAGCGGGCTGAAGCGCAGCATCTTGCGGATCTCGGCAGACATGCCGAAGCCAACCGTCTGCGCAGGCAGGCGGCCGCGACCGAGGGGCGCCTGGTCGATCCGTTCTGGCGCGATGCCGCGCAGCTTGTGCTTCTGCAGCGGAGGGCCGCGTGATGCCGACGATCATCGAGATCACGGTCTATCGCTTTGACGAGCTGCCGGATGCCGGGAAAGACAAAGCCCGGGCCTGGTACCGTGAGGGCGCCTTTGATCACGACTGGTATGATGCCGTCTACGAGGACTTCCAGCGCATTGCGGAAATCCTCGGAATCCGTCTGCGGACCCGGACATCCCGGCTGATGGGCGGCGGGATCAGCGAAAGCCCCTGCATCTGGTTCACCGGGTTCTGGTCACAGGGGGACGGGGCAGCGTGGGAGGGCACCTATTCCTTTAGCAAAGGCTCTGCCTCAGCCATTCGCTCCTATGCGCCAAAGGACCGGGAGCTGCATCGGATTGCAGATGCGCTCCTCGCGATCCAGCGCAGGAACTTATACCAGTTGCAGGCGGACGTCCGCCATCGCGGCAACACCTATCATGCCTTCACCATGGACATTGACGTCACCCGCGAAAGCCCGGTTGGGCAGGACATGACCGAAGATGCCGAGAGCACTGTCACCGACCTGCTGCGCGATCTTGCCCGTTGGCTCTACCGACAGCTCGAGCAGGAATACGACTATCTGTCTTCCGATGCTGCCGTCGATGAGGCAGTGCTCGCTAATGGCTACACGTTC
The DNA here is from genome assembly GCF_900609055.1 of Pseudogemmobacter humi. Classification (GTDB taxonomy): domain Bacteria; phylum Pseudomonadota; class Alphaproteobacteria; order Rhodobacterales; family Rhodobacteraceae; genus Pseudogemmobacter; species Pseudogemmobacter humi. The sequence goes on from NZ_UXAW01000134.1 coordinate 104,049, forward strand.
ACGGAAAGCGGGCGGAGGGCCTGATCAACCGGATTCCGGCCGAGCCGCGATTCAGGCTCAGCGATTGCTGTCGATCCACCGGGACAGCAATTGCCGGTCGCGGAAGCATTCATCCGGGATGGCCCGTCGCCGAAGCCGCGCGAGCCTTTCGGCAAAGGCGACCTGCTTGGAGGTGGGTTGGCCATCGTCCAGAGGTTTCAGCCGCGACTGCGCCTCGATCCAGGTGCTGAGACTGCGGCGATCCTGTTGGACCTCCCAGGGCAGGAGGGTCTTGTTCCGGAGGGCGAGCGAGCGGGCATAGGCGATCTGGCGCGGTGTCACCGCCAAGGCATCAGGGACAGCTTCCATCGTGGATCTCCCTTGCTGGGTTGAGTCTGAATGTAGAACATATGGCGAACAAAATCAACCGGCGCCGGGGAGAGGCAGAGCGGGGCGGGAACTCAGCGAGCCGGGCGGCAGACAAGAGAGCGCCGCAGGGCTCGAGGTTTTCCCTTTCTGAGGAGTTCGATCCCATGAGCACTTTGACGTCTGTTGCGCGGGTGGCCGAAGAGCGCCGCCCCACCTTTTTACCTGAGCTGTTCGGCCCGACCCGGATGCTGGTTGCCGAGAACATGGTCTATGCCATGATGGATAGCCTCAGCCCGCTAGACTACGCTGGAGGCCATTGGGACTTCTATGAGCAGGGCGGGCGGCCGCTCTTCATGGTCCCTACCTCCAAAGCGCGCTACCGCACGGCCTGCAGCGGCAATGGCTGGCAGGGTGAGGTCTCGGCCGAAGCGGCGGGAATTATCGCAACCCTGTTCGCCTTCTCGCACCTCTCATTCCACCATGCCGCTGATCAACTGGTCGAGGGCTACGCGCGGCTCTATGAATTTGCGGGCGATCATCCCGAGGCTGCAGAGATTTTCCAGGCCATCGACTGAGCGCTTTCCGTATATTGCGGGCATGAACCCTATGCACCCTTCGACGCTTGCGTCGGAGGGTATTTCTCTTTGGCTGGCACCTGTCGCTCTCACTCAAGGCTTCTGCTGACCCTCAGGCATCGTCTGCTCTGTCATGATTTGGTTCTGATCACTTGCGCTAAGATGACCTCTGGTCAGCCCGGCCTTTCGACCTTGGACATCGGTTGGCGTTTTCCCCCGGTCGTTTGGGTGTGCATGGATCAGTTTTCCCTCATTCCGGCCTCTTTGATCGTAGGTTCCGTGGATCGGTGGCACGCTCTGATCGCGCTTCCTGCCCTGTCCCTCGTCCCGATCGAGCGCTTGGGCGGCAGGTGCCGATCCGGCGTCCCGGCCGTATCCAATCTGGTGCGTTGCCTTGCCCGTGGCGGCAGGTTTGTCGGGGAAGGGCGCGCACTGGCCTGTTTGCAGCCTGGGTGGTCATCGCCGGTGGTTGCCTGTTGGGTCTTCCTGCCGGTTCCTTCAGGATCGCCGCTGTCTCCTGTCTCTCTGGGGGTGACGGGACCGCTCGCATGCGTCCTCTGTGATGGGCTGATCTGGCCGAAGACCAGCGCGCGGGAGCGCGCCTCGACGGTTCGGCGCAACAGCGTCGTGGGACTTTCTTCCTCTAGGCTTCGCCCATTCCTCGCGCGGCAAGAAAGCCCTGCCTGTGCTGTCAGGGTCCCGGAGGGACTGCGCCGGCCGTCGTCCCCGGCCTGTCGATCGCCATCGAGGCCGCAATGGAGCGGGCCCGAACACGAGAGAATGGAGACAGACAATGGCGACCATCGGCACCTTCAAGAAGACCGGCAACGAATACACCGGCGAAATCGTCACCCTGAGCGTTCAGGCCAAGGGCGTGCGCATCGTCCCCGACCTGAAAGCCACTGGCGACAAGGCCCCGACGCACCGGATCCTGGTGGGCCGCGCGGAGATCGGCGCCGCCTGGTCGAAGCGCTCGAACGAGGGCCGGGACTATCTGGGCCTGAAGCTGGACGATCCGAGCTTCTCGCACCCGATCTACGCCAACCTCTTCGATGACGAGGACGGCGAGGGCTACAGCCTGATCTGGTCGCGCCCCAACGGCAACCGGGGGGACTGATCCCCCCACAAGGCCCCGGTCGAAAGGCCGGGGCCTTCACAATTTCTCGCCTTGGTAGGCTGCTTTGCGGGACAAAGCTGCCCTTTGCAGTAGCAGCAACAAAGTCAGCCGACTCGCAACCTAATGATCAGCCCGGGGCGGAAGCCCGAGCGTAACACTTGCGATGCCGTCCCGATGGGCCTTCGTGACAGTGATACCCATGGCCGTCGTCAACTGATCAACGATCGTCAGTCCAAGACCCATTCCCGCCGATCCCGTTCGCTTTGTGAAGGGAAGATCATGGAAGGCCCCGCCCTCTGCCGGATTGCGGATGACCAGCTGACCGGGGCGCAGCCGGATCAGCACTGGGCCGCTGCCGTGCTCCAGCGCATTTTCCAGCAGGTTGCGCAGGACGATGGCCAGGGCATCGGGATCGGCGGCCACATTCATCTGCTCGATGTCACCATCGTCGAAACGGATGGGGTGCGGCGCGCGAAATCCGGCCTCCTGCACCAGAAGGCGGATGATCTGAACGAGGTCCGAAGCCTCCCGACCAAGTCCCAGGCCGGCCTCGGACCGGGACAGTTGCAACAGACGCTCCACCCGGCGCGTCAGGCTGTCGAGAAGCGGCAGGGCCGCGCGCGCCGCCTCGTCGCGCGACAGATCAAGCTGCGCCCTGATCGCGGCCACTGGCGTGCGCAATTCATGCGAGGCATTGGCGATGAAATGCCGCTCGGCGCGGCGCAGATTGCCGATCCCGGTGATATAGCCGTTCAGCCCCTGGGCCAGCGGCTGCAATTCACGCGGCAGGCCAGATCGCTCCAGCGGGGTCAAATCCTGTGGATCGCGCTGGCGCAGGCTGTCACTTAAAGCGTCAAGCGGCGCAAAGCCGCGCCGGAAGCTGACACCCAGCCCCCAGATCAGCAGCGCCCCCATCGGCAGGATCAGGATCAGAAAGGCCGAGGCCGCCTCGAACATCTCTTCCCGGCGCCAGCTGTCTTTATGCGCCGCCTCGATCACCGTGCCCTCGGCTGTGCGGCGCAGGATGCGCCATCCGGCGACATGATGGAACCCATCCGCCGTCAGCCCGGGCCAGGGGGCATCGGGTTCCGGAGCGCCTTGGGGCAGGATGCGCAGCACCCTTTCGCCATTCCCCGGATCAATGCCAACTGCACGTGAAATGGCCGGGCCGGGCGTCGCATCAAGGTAGAGCACTGTGGTTTCGGCCAGCGACTGCAGCTCCTCGTCCAGCATTTCATTGATTTCATGGTCAAGAAACAGCGTCGCGAGCCCGATTGTCACCGCCCAGCTTGCCATGACCAGCAAAAGCACCCGCCGCGACAGGCGACGGCGGATCGACCAGTCCCCGCCCCGGGCGCGCGCCGGTCTCATTTCAGCACATAGCCCAAGCCGCGCCGCGTCTCGATCAGACCCTGTCCGATCTTCTGGCGCAGCCGCGAGATATAGACCTCGACCGCATTGCCCTCGATCTGTGCGTCAAAGGCGTAAAGCGCCTCTTCCAGCGCGGGTTTGGCCAGAACCCGGCCCCGCGCGCCAAGAAAGGCATCGAACAGCGCCCATTCGCGGGAGGTCAGCCTGATCTCCTCTCCGCCCTGCCAGACGCGGGCGGCATTGCGGTCCACCTCCAGCCCGGCGAAGCTTATGCGGGCCTGGGGCTGCCCCTGGCCGCGCCTTGCATGGGCGCGGATGCGGGCGGCCAGCTCTTGCAGATCATAGGGTTTGACCACGTAATCATCGGCCCCCGCATCCAGCCCCGCGATACGGTCGCGGATCTGGTCATAGGCCGTGGCCACGATCACCGGCACCCGGTCGCCCCGCGCCCGGGCTGCGCGCAAGACAGCCAGGCCAGAGCCGTCAGGCAGGCCAAGATCGAGAATGACACAGGCATATTCGCCAGTCAGCAGCGCGGCATCGGCCCCCGCGGCATCGGCCACATGATCCACCGCATGCCCCTCGCTGCGCAAAAAGCGCAGCACAGCATCGGCCAGATCGGGCATGTCTTCGACCAGAAGAAGGCGCATGCGCCCTTATATCCCGCGCCATGAGGCAAGGCGAGAAAATTGCAGGTCCGGCTCTGACTGTAAGCCAGGCGCAAGCCTCGGCAGGCAGAACCCCGACAGCGGCACCGCGCCGGGGTTTCAGAAAAGACAGGCATTATGCAGACAGAGAACCAAAAGAACCGGCTTTGGCGGCCGCAGCTTTCGCAGACGGGACTATCCCTTATCGTGGCCGCCTATGTGATGCTGGCGCTTAATCACGGGTTCTGGACCCGGCTTCTGGGCCAGTTTCCCCTGAATGACAGCCGCTCGTTGATCTTTGCGCTTGGTGTCTTTGCACTGACGGTCTTGCTTCTTGAGCTTTTCGGCCCGGCGCGGCTGCAAAAGCCGGTTGCGGCGGTGATGATCCTGATCACGGCCGGGGCGGGATATTACGAGCGCACTTTCGGGGTGCTGATCGATCGGGAAATGGTACGCAACATCTTTGAGACGACCTATGCGGAATCGAGCCAGTTGCTCACTTTGCGCATGGCGGCCTCGCTGCTGCTGAGCGGGGTCTTGCCTGCACTGCTTGTCTTCTGGCCGCAGGTGAAACGTGTCGGTGGCTGGCATCAGCTCTGGCGCTGGCCTCTTGGCGTGGGGCTCAGCCTTGCCGTGTTGGTCGGCGCGTTGTTCACCCATTACAAGGATTATTCGGCCATGCTGCGGGAGCGCCATGATCTCATGGGGGCCTATCAGCCCGGCGCATCGATGGTTGCGGCGGCCCGTTTCGCGCAGGAGCAGTGGAAAACCGGAGATCCGGTAGCAGTGGCCTATGGCCGTGATGCGGCTACCGGCCCCCACCTTGCCGCTGCGCCGCAGCCGGTGCTGATGGTGGTCTTTGTCGGCGAAACGGCGCGGGCGCAGAATTTCGGCTTGAACGGCTATGCGCGCGATACCACACCCGAGTTGGCCCGGCGCGATGTGATTGCCTTTACCGATACCAGCTCCTGCGGCACCTCGACCGCTGTTTCTGTGCCCTGTATGTTCTCGGGCCTGGGCAAAGCAGGTTACTCTCGCGAGGCGGCGTTGGGACGGGAAAATCTGCTGGACATCATGGCCCATGCCGGGCTGGAGATTGACTGGTGGGACAATAATGCCGGGGACCAGAACGTCGCCAGAAGGCTGGGCTGGAACCGCATTGATCAGTCCATTTCCCCCGAAGCCTGTGAGGGAGAATGCACCGATGAGGCCTTCCTGCCGGTGATCGAAAAGGCCGCGGCCAGCATCGACCGCAACACCGTGCTGGTGCTGCATATGATCGGCAGCCACGGGCCCGCCTATTACCTGCGCTATCCGAAGACGCGCGCCGTCTTTCAGCCCGATTGCCGCAGCTCACAATTCTCAGATTGCAGCACGGAAGAAATCGTCAATGCCTATGACAATACGATCCGCGAAACGGACCATGTCCTGGCGCAGGCGATTGATCTTCTGGCCGCCTCGGATCGGGTGATCCCTGCGATGGTCTATCTCTCTGATCACGGCGAATCCCTTGGCGAAAACGGTCTCTACCTGCACGCGGCCCCTTCCTTCATGGCCCCTGCCGAGCAAACCCGGGTGCCCTTCGTGATCTGGCTTGATCACCGCTTTTCCGAGACCATGGGCTTAGATTCAGATTGCCTGCGGAAGATCGCAGGCGCGCCCTCCAGCCATGACAATCTGTTCCCGACGCTGCTTGGTCTGATGGATGTGCAGACCAGCGTGCGCGACCCCGCGCTGGATCTGACCGCGACCTGCCGCAAAGGAGAGATGATGTGAGCTGTGACAGCGCAAATCTGGCCGATGCGACGGGCAGGCAAAAGCCCCTCGCGCGCGGCGGCCTCCTCCATATCCTCGATGCTGCAGGTTATTCCATGGCCGGTCTGCGGCGCCTGCTGCAGGAAGCCGCCGCCCGGCTGGAGCTTGCGGGCATCGCGCTTGGATGCCTTCTGTTTGGTATCTGCGGCGCCGATATGACCGACTGGATTGTCTTTGCTGGTCTTTCTGTCGCCGTTCTGGTGGTCGAGGCGCTAAACACCGCGCTGGAGGTGCTTACTGACCGTATCTCTCCCGAATGGTCCATCGAAGCAAAGCAGGCCAAGGACCTTGGTTCTGCAGCGGTAGCTCTGACGCTCATGGCAACATGTGGCTGGGTGGCCAAGGCCTCTTTCGGCTTGTGATCCAGGATACACTCAGGCACTGGCAGACGTCCCCGGTCTCCTGCGGAAAATGCCTCACTGGCACGGATTCTGTCACAGTATACGTTCAGGAACGGTTTCGCGGAATGCTGCTTTGCTGCATCGAACGCTGACCGAACGGCAGTCCAGGCTGCCTGCTTCGCTGCCCCTGCAAGGGCTACTACATGCTGCGACCTGTATGAATGTCGGTGATGGGCTCTTTACGACGAGGGGGCAGTGAGTTCCTCCTCTTGATCGGGGTCTTGAATTTGACGTCTCCCGGCATAGCCGGGACCGGGCTCAGGTCCTGGCGGACGGAAGCCAGCGTCGCCGTCTTCCCCCTTTCGGGCATAGATCCCTGACGCAGGGCCCGACTGAGGTGGGGGGCGCCGAGGGGTGAGCCGCGGCCACTGCGCGGAGGTTACGGGTCTGTCCGGTTCAGCGTGAGAGGTCGAGAGGGGGCCGGAACGGGCAGGTTCCGGACGGTTGAGAGAGAGCGCTGTCCGGGCCTGTCCAGTGCTCTGCTCTCCCGAGGATCTCCCCGATGAACGATCTGTCCCCCGCGGCCGCGGCGCAAGCGCCGGTCGCGCCCACTCCTGTTCCGGCCGCCCGCTGCATTCTCGCTGCGGCCGAGGCGCTTCTTCCGCATTTCGAACGCGGCCGGCGCATCGACAGCACGGTGCTGCGCAGCGCCATGGAGTCCGCATTCGGCGCATCTGACGCTTCCGGCCTCTGGGATTGGAAAAATGCCTATGAGGCCTGTGAAGTCGCCACGGTTCTGTTCTTGCGCAAATTCGGCAGCGCATTGCTCCGCAAAGCGGCTGCGCCCGAGGCGCGTCTCGCGGCGCTGACGAAGATCGCCGCCCTGCTGCCGAGCCATACAAGGCGTTCCGAGGAAAGCCAGGCGCTGCAGCAGTTCAGCACGCCCCTTCCGCTCGGGCTCGCAGCTGTCACCGCCGCGTCGATCACGCCCGCGGATCTGGTGCTGGAGCCCTCAGCCGGCACCGGCCTGATGGCAATCCTTGCCGGTATTGCTTGCCGCAGCCTCGCGCTGAACGAACTGGCCGAGACCCGCGCGGATCTTCTCTCCTCTCTCTTCCCGGCCTTGCCTGTCACCCGGTTCGATGCCGCCCAGATCCACGACCACCTCGATGCAGGAGTCGTGCCGTCCGTTGTCTTGATGAACCCGCCCTTCTCTGCGCTGGCCAATGTCACCACGCGCGTGGCAGATGCCGCTTTCCGCCATATCGCTTCCGCTCTGGCGCGACTCGCCCCTGGCGGGCGGCTGGTGACCATCACCGGTGCTGGGTTCGGCCCCGAAGCACCGGCCTGGCGCGATGCCTTCATCCGGCTGCAGGAGCATGGCCGCGTGGCCTTCACCGCCGCCGTGGATGGCGCGGTCTATGCGAAGCATGGCACCACGTTCGACACGCGGCTGATGGTGATCGACAAGATCCCGGCCGAAGATCCTTCCTCCTTCCCGGCCTCTTCTGGCATTGCGCCCGATGTTGCGACGCTGCTCAGGTGGATCGCTGCCCAAGTGCCGCCGCGCTGCGTGGTCGATCTGCCCCGGCCACCGGCACCGGCAGCACCGGCCGCCGCCCGTACGGTGCGCTCCTACCTTGCTCGGGCCGGTGCGACGAAGTCTCCTCGGGTTACATTGACAACTTCCAATGCCGTCGAGCTCGCCTATGACACGCTGGACTGGACGCCGCCTGAAGCCGCGCGGCTCTCGGACGCGATCTATGAAGAATATGCCCTGCAGGCGATCCGTATTCCCGGCGCGGCCCCACATCCGACCAAACTCGTGCAATCCGCCGCCATGGCCTCGGTTGCGCCGCCCCACCCCTCCTACCGGCCCCTGCTTCCCGCTGACATCTGTACCCGCCTCTCAGATGCGCAGCTCGAGACGGTGATTTATGCCGGCGAAGCGCATAGCGACCACCTCGCTGGCTCTTGGACGCTGGATGAGACCATGGACACGGTCAGCGCTGCCGGAGCGGATGCGGCTGGCGCTGTCCGCTTCCGGCGCGGCTTTATGCTGGGCGATGGCACCGGCGCGGGCAAGGGGCGGCAATCAGCCGGGATCATTCTCGACAACTGGCTGCGCGGGCGGCGCAAGGCGCTCTGGATCTCCAAGTCCGACAAGCTGATCGAGGATGCGCAGCGCGACTGGTCCGCACTCGGGCAGGAGAAGCTGCTGATCACGCCGCTCTCGCGCTTTGCTCAAGGCAAGGCGATCACCCTGTCGGAAGGCATTCTCTTCACCACCTATGCAACACTGCGATCGGATGACCGCGGCGAAAAGGTCTCGCGGGTGCGCCAGATCGTGGATTGGCTCGGGTCGGATTTCGACGGGGTGATCATTTTCGATGAAAGCCATGCGATGCAGAATGCCGCCGGTGGCAAGGGCGAGCGCGGCGATGTCGCAGCTTCGCAGCAGGGCAGGGCGGGCCTGCGCCTGCAGCACGCGCTGCCCGATGCGCGCGTGGTCTATGTATCCGCGACCGGGGCGACGACGGTGCACAACCTCGCCTATGCGCAGCGCCTTGGCCTCTGGGGCGGAGAAGATTTCCCGTTTGCCACCCGGGCCGAGTTCGTCGAGGCGATCGAGGCCGGCGGCGTGGCAGCGATGGAGGTCCTGGCGCGCGATCTGCGCTCCCTCGGCCTTTATACCGCGCGGTCGCTCTCCTATGACGGCGTCGAATACGAGCTGATCGAGCACCAGCTGACCGCAGAACAGCGCCGGATCTATGATTCCTATGCCGGGGCCTTTGCGGTCATCCACAACAACCTCGATGCGGCAATGGAGGCGGCCAACATCACCGGTTCCGACGGAACGCTGAACCGTCAGGCCAAATCGGCGGCGCGCTCGGCCTTCGAGAGCACGAAACAGCGCTTTTTCGGCCATCTGCTCACCTCGATGAAAACGCCGACCCTGCTACGCTCGATCATCGAGGATCTGGAAGCGGGCCATGCGGCCGTCATCCAGATCGTCTCGACCGGCGAGGCGCTGATGGAACGGCGGCTGGCGGAGATCCCCGCCGAGGAGTGGAATGATCTGAACACGGACCTGTCTCCGCGCGAGTATGTCATGAGCTACCTGCAGCATTCCTTCCCGGTGCAGCTCTATGAGCCGTTCAGCGATGGTGAGGGCAATGTCAGCTCGCGGCCGGTGTTCCGCGATGGCCAGCCCGTCGAGAGCCGCGAGGCCGTCATCCGGCGCGATGCCATGATCGAACATCTGGCGGGTCTGCCGCCGGTGCCGGGGGCGCTCGATCAGATCGTCCAGCATTTTGGCACCGAGATGGTAGCCGAAGTCACTGGCCGGTCGCGCCGGATCGTCCGCAAGGGCGAGGGACCAGCGGCGCGGCTCGCCGTCGAGAACCGCGCACCCTCGGCCAATCTCGCCGAGACTCAGGCCTTCATGGACGACTGCAAGCGCATCCTCGTCTTCTCGGATGCTGGCGGCACCGGGCGCAGCTATCACGCCGAACTCTCGGCGCGGAATCAGCGCCTGCGCGTGCATTATCTGCTGGAGCCGGGCTGGAAGGCCGATGCTGCCATTCAGGGTCTCGGCCGCACCAATCGCACCAACCAGGCGCAGCCGCCTCTATTCCGGCCAATTGCCACGGATGTGAAGGCTGAGAAGCGGTTTCTCAGCACCATCGCGCGCCGCCTCGACACGCTGGGGGCGATCACCCGCGGGCAGCGCCAGACCGGCGGGCAGGGACTGTTCTGCCCCGAAGACAATCTGGAAAGCCCCTATGCCCGGGCTGCCCTACGCCAGCTCTACCTCCTGTTGGTCCGCGGCAAGGTCGATGGTTGTTCGCTGGAGCGGTTTGAATCCGCCACCGGCCTGAAGCTGATGGACAGCAATGGCATCAAAGATGAGCTGCCGCCGATCACCACCTTTCTCAACCGCCTGCTGGCGCTGACCATCGAGCTGCAAGGCATCCTCTTCACCGCTTTCGAGCAGCTGCTGGAGGCCAAGGTCGAGGGGGCGATCGCGGCGGGGATCTATGATCTGGGTCTCGAGACGCTGAAGGCCGAAAGCTTCACCGTTACCGACCGGCAGGTGATCTACTCCCATCCCGGCACCGGGGCCGAGACGAGGCTTCTGACCATCACCGAGCGGCGGCGCAATACGCCCCTGCTGCTCGATGCCGCCCTCGACGAGTTGGATGATCCGCGCGCGGTCCTGCTGGTGAACAGCCGATCCGGCCGGGCGGCCGTGCAGGTGCCGACCACCTCGATCATGCTTGACGATGGCGAGATAGAACGTCGTGTGCGCTTGATCCGGCCGATGGAAGCCTTCAGCATGTCCGTCAGGATGATGAGTGACACGCTTTGGGTTGAGACTGACAGTAAGACCTTCGCGGCCGCATGGCGGGCCGAGGTCGCCGATGTGCCGGAGTTCTCGGATGCCACGCTGCATGTGGTTTCGGGGTTGCTGCTGCCGGTATGGAAGCGCCTGCCGCAAGATGAGACCCGCGTCTATCGCCTGCAGACCGATGACGGCGAGCGCATCATCGGCCGCCGGGTCTCGCCCGCCTGGGCCACGAACGCCACCGCAAGCGGAGCGTCCAGCCTGACCCCGGATCAGGCCTACGCCGCATTGCTCGACGGGCGGACCGTCCTCGATCTTGCCGAGGGCCTGCAACTGCGTCGCTCGCGGGTGATGGGCGCGAACCGGATCGAACTGACCGGCTTCTCGGAAGCGATGCGCGAGCGGCTGCGGGCTTGGGGGCTCTTCAGCGAGATCATCTCCTGGAAGCTGCGCTTCTTCGTGCCGGTGGGTGCAAATGGCACCGACATCCTCGGCAAACTGTTCGCGGTCTATCCGATCAGCCGTATCACCGAGCGGGAGGCGGCATGATGACCTATCCTGCCAACGCTTTCCGCAGCGCCTCGGTGACGAAGGCGCTCTTGTTGCCGACTTCGTTCAGCTTTGCGGCGATGTCGGCGTCGATCATCAGGTTCATCCGAACCTTCTTCTCGCCCGGCAATAGTGCCGGGCGTCCACGCCGAGCGGTGGCGAAGAAGCTGTCGCCGAGATCGCCGACCTCGCCATCGCTATCGATCAGCGGCCTATCCTTGTTCATAGCGCTTCCTTTCCCTTGTGTTGGCCTTGCGCAGGCTGATCACCCGCAGCGCCTTGCCGCGGACGCACCAGGCCACCACGCAAAGCCGGACATGGATCGGGACGAGGCTGACAAAGCGGCGCTCGCCGTATCCCTCCCGCAGATCCTCGGCGGTCAGGGCGTCATCCCAACGCGCCGCGGCAACATCGGCAAAGTCGAGGCCCCGTTCCTGCAGGGTGCGCGCGCGTTTGTCTTCGTCCCAGTCCAGATCCATGCGCTCAAGATAGGGCAACGTGCCTCACGGCACAATAAAAGTGTGTATAGTTATTTTCGGCAGGAGGTGTCGTGATGGCTCGCATCGATGCCGCCGATCTGTCGCACCGTCTTGGCCAACAGGCCGAGGCGGTGTGTCGGCACTATCTGTCGAATGGCCGCAAACAGGGCAATTACTGGCAGGTCGGCGATGTGCGCAATGAACCGGGGCGGTCGATGTTCGTCCGCCTGACGGGCCCGGCGTCGGGCAAAGGTGCTGCTGGAAAGTGGACCGATAGCGCTACGGCCGAGCACGGTGATCTGCTCGATGTGATCCGCGAGAGCCTTGGCCTAAGCGACTTCGCCGATGTGGCCGAGGAAGCCCGGCGGTTCCTCAGCCTGCCACAGCTGGAACCGGCACCGGAGCCGAAGAGGCTCAGATCGGCACCAGCTCCTTCTGGATCACCTGACCGTGCAGAACGGCTCTGGCGCATGTCGAGGTCCCTCCGGGGCACGCTGGCCGGCAGCTATCTGCGCCAGCGTGGCCTGACGGATCTGCGTGACACGGACAGCCTTCGCTTCCACCCTGACTGCTACTACCGTCCGGAGGGCGAGGGTCCGACCGAGACCTGGCCCGCGCTGATCGGCAAGATCACCGACCTCGAGGGCAAGCTCACCGGTGTCCACCGCACCTGGCTCACCCGCGATGGCAGCGGGAAAGCGCCTCTCGATCCGCCGCGCAAGGCGATGGGAGATCTGCTCGGCAACGCGGTCCGGTTTGGTCAGGCGCAAGATGTCATGGCGGCAGGAGAGGGCATCGAAACCGTGCTCTCGCTGCGTCAGATCTTGCCAAAGATGCCGATGGTCGCGGCTCTCTCGGCGGGACATCTCGCAGCCATCCTCTTCCCGGCAGATCTGCGCAGGCTCTATATCATCCGCGACAATGATCCCGCTGGCGACGGGGCGCGGGACAGTCTGATCGCCCGGGCGCACGAGGTCGGGATCGAGGCGATTACGCTCTCGCCCATGCTGGGAGATTTCAACGACGATCTCATGGGACCGGGTCTGGAGGCACTTCGGGCGCAGCTCCGGGGTCAAGTCGCCGCTGAGGACGTCAGCCGCTTCATGGCCCTTCGCTGATCCGCCGGGAACGGGGAGGGTGATCGGGCAGGCGTGCTCCTGCCCGGGCAGACCGGGGAAGCAACCCCCTTCGGCAAGAGGACCGCGCCGAGGCCTTCTCAGAGGGCGAGCGGCCCACAAACGCTCCGGCCCGGCAATGGCGGCGCCCGACTGATTTCCGTCGGCGGGGCAAGCCCCGCCTTTACATCGCGAAGCAAATCAGCCGGGCTTTGCCATCAAGGCCCGCGGGTGCGCGGGCTGCCCGGCCGGAGCGCCCGTGGGCTTGTCGTCGCCAGAAGGCCGCGACGGTCGCGGTCCAAGCCGAAGGATGCATCCCATGTATGCCCAGGACACATTCGAGCCCGATCACACCATCTCCCCGACTGGCCATATCATCGAAGACATGCAGCTCAATGGCTATCGTCCGGCCGAGGGCGAGGCAGATCCCCGGCCCACGCCCGAAGACCAGGCCATCCAGACCGCGGTCTCTGACATCTTCGACGCCCTGATCTCCACCATGGCCGATACCAGCCTCGATTTCGACCTCGACGAGATCCTCTGGTCGACCGTCAACACCTTCCACCGCGCCGCCGAGCGGATCGAGCGCAAACTGGATGACAACGAGCAGGCGCAGAAACGCCTCCAGCGCGAACAGGATGGCAGCGAGGTCAAATCCGTCCAGCTTGAGAGCCTGATCGGCATCGGTGGCAATCTGATCGAGCGCCGCGAGAGCCTGGAACTCTTCCGCGAAACCGCCGCTGACATCTTCTTGCGCGTGACCGGCACCCATTGGGCCCCGCGTTCGGGCTCACGAACCAATCATCGCCATCTGACCGCAGCGATGATCGACAGCCGCGATTTCCTCGCCGCCAAAAAGATCGCGGAGACCGAGATGCTGGTCCCGCCGGGGCCGAAGGTTGCATTCTCCGGCGGGGATACCACCGATCACCGCACGATCTGGGACCGTCTCGATCAGATCCACGCCAAACACCCGGACATGGTCCTGATGCATGGTGGCAGCCCGAAGGGCGCCGAGCGCATTGCCGCCACCTGGGCCAGTAACCGCAAGGTGCCGCAGGTTGCTTTCAAGCCGGACTGGACCAAACACGCCAAGGCCGCGCCCTTCAAACGCAATGACCAGATGCTCGACTGCCTGCCGATCGGCGTCATCATCTTCCCCGGCACCGGCATCCAGGAAAACCTCGCCGACAAGGCCGGCAAGATGGGCATCCCGGTCTACCGCATGGCGAAGGGTGGCGCGTGAGCGCCACCCCAATCTGTCCACAATCTCAGCACGGTGCTTCCAGATTTTTGAAAATTCCGCCGGAAACGGCGGCGACCGTGAACCGGGTCTGTGGAAACCATAAACCTTGTCCAGATCTCGCTATACCCGCTAGGCAGCAAGTGTTTCGCACCCATTTCGCTAACGAAAGATCAACTGCTGCTCTACTCCCGCGAGCAGCCTCCATGCGCCGACAGTCAGATCCTCGGGCAAGTGTAATTGCCCCAATCTTTCGCGATGTAGCGCCTCAACATGGTTCCCGCAGGCTGCAAACATGCGGCGCACCTGATGGTATCGTCCCTCGGTAATCGTCAGATATGCTTCGGTCGGTGAGACGACCTTCAGCACTGCGGGGTCCAGCGGTTTCGTCTCACCCTTCAGCATCAGGGTACCAGAGGCGAACAGCTCCACCTCATCCCCATTCAGGGGGCGGGAAAGGGTCACGCGATAGGTCTTGCTGACCTTCCGTTTCGGGCTTGTGACGCGGTGCAGGAACTTGCCGTCGTCGGTCAGCAGCATCAGGCCAGAGGTTTCCTTGTCGAGCCTGCCGACCGTCGAAATCGCCGGATCCCGCCGCCGCCAGCGGGTCGGGAGCAGATCGTAAACCAGTGGCCCGGCATCGCAGTGCGAACATGTCACACCGGCGGGCGTGTTCAGGAGGATCACCAGTCCTGAAACGGGATCAAGCTGTTCCCCGCCCACGGTCATGCGCCTGGGCAGCTCCGCCGTGACCGTAATACGCCGCGTCATGTCATTGACCTTCTCGCCGTCCAATATGATGCGGCCCGCTTGCGCCAGCCCGCCGATCTCGCGGCGCGATCCATAGCCCATCGAGGACAGCAACTTGTCGATACGGGCGTTTACCGCTTTCGACATGAGGTAGCCCTCCGATCTGGTTGGATGGTGGGTGGGATGCGGTTCGTCATGCCGTCCCCTCAACCAATGGCTTCAGGCTTATGCCCTTCTCACGCAGGGCGGCGTCGATCCGGCTGAATACCTCGTTGCGGCAGGCCATCTCGCGGTCATGCTGGGGAACCCAGTATTTCACGCGATAGGTGATGCCCTGAGGCGCGAACATAGCCACCTGTACTTCAGGCGATTTGCCGGTGGCGATGGTCTCCGCGCCGACAAGCGCTTCCGTTATCAGTATCCGCGCCTCTGCGACTGGAAGCGTGGCCGGGAGTGTCAGTTCGGCATGGTCGCGATACTCTGGCCGAGGGGCGCTGTAGTTTGTGATCCTCTGGCGGGAAATCTGGCTGTTGGGCAGGATCACATGGGTGCTGTCGCGGGTAATCAGCCTTGTGCTGCGCCAGCCGATCTCCTGCACACGCCCTTGTGCCAGCCCATCGATCGCAACCCAGTCGCCGATGCGGAACGGTGCCTCGAGCCCAAGCGCGAGGCCCGAGAATGTGTCGGCGACCACATTGCGAATGGCAAATCCCAGCACCGCCAGAACGAGGCCGGAGCCGGTCAGGATCCCCGACAGGTCCTGGCGGAAAAACAACGACAGGCTGGCGAGCGTGGCGGCGGCAAAGAGGGCTACGCGCAACAGGTCCAGCGCGACTTTCGGCACGGGGCGTCGGCCCTTCCGTCGTCGTGTCAGACGCGCGGACGAAATGGCATGCAGAAGATGTGCGCCAAGGAACAATACGCCCGAAAGCGCGGTGTTGCGCAACGGCTCCCACCATGCCGCGCCACCCTCGACCATGGCAGGCAGGTCTTCGCCGAAAAGCGCGAACAACAGCAGTGCCAGCAATGCTCCGATCTGATGTTTAGGGATGTCGGGCCAGATCATTCGCCGTCTCGGTGCATCGGCCGCCTGCGCATCTCTGGTTTGGGGCGCGTTCGCGTCTGATCCAGAGGCATGCGCGAAAACGGATTCAGGCAGATCGGGCAGCGGTGTGCTGCGGCGCGTGGGACTTCCTCGCCGCAGGCATGGCACTGGGCGGGCAAGAGATTGCGATACATGGGACTATCCTTTTGGCGGGACATTGAAACAGGGCATCCTCCCCGGTCCCTGTCGCCCGCCGAAAGGCAGGGGCTAACAGGGCCGGGGCGGAACATGCGCCTGTTCGGCGCGCAGGATCGCTGGCATGGGACGTGACCCGTTCATGGAGAAACCTTCATCAGGCGGCACCGCGAGGCAGAGCCTGAGTGTGATATGGATCTTTATAAAAATATTTCAATAGGTTGGCTTCTGTCGTGTCCGCGACGTTCGGCCTTCTGCCGGAGAGGGTTTTCGGGGCGAAAAGATCGCGAGCCAGCAACAACAGCGGCTTTCTCCGGCAGCGTTGCCTGTTTCACCGTGATCGGTTTGTCGTAAAAGACGGCAGGATGATTTTTCTCGACAGGGGGCTCAGCATGACGATTGCACTTTGGCATAGCGATGAAGACCTTGATCGGCTCGATGCGGTGCTTTCGGCACTGCCCGAAGACAACGATCCGATGATCCTTGCCGAATTCGATGGCTTTTGTGCGGGTCTCATCACTTGTCCGGAAATGATTTCGCCGTCTGTCTGGCTTGCCAAGGTCTGGGGGACTGGCGGCCCGCCGGAGTTCGACAGCGCCGAAGAGCTTCAGGCGTCTCTCGATCTCATCATGGCGCATTACAACCGCGTCGCCGGAATGCTGATGATCCCGGGGGAATATTTCCCTGTTCTCGACGAGGATCAGCGCAACGGGGATATCATCTGGGAGTTCTGGATGATGGGTTTCGTCGCGGCGATGCGACTGCGGCCTGACGCCTGGGATCTGATCGAGGACAGCAAGGACCGGCGGGCGAAGAAGGCGCTGGATCTCGTCGACAAACTCTCGCGTATCTCGACCGGGTTCGCTGAAGGAAAAGGCTGGAAGGCTACAAAAATGTCGCGCGAGGCCCATGATCTGATCCCCGATATGGTTGAGGATCTGAACGCCTTCGCCAAGGCGCATACGGCGAAATCCATGCCCGGTCTGCCACTGGCCGCCAATCTGGCTGCTGAGCCCTCAGCGGCACCGAAGCCCGGTCGCAACGATGCGTGCAGCTGTGGCTCCGGGCGCAAGTACAAGAAATGCTGCGGCGCTGTTCACTGACCTCAGCCTTGAGGGAACAGGATCGCGTCAACGTCCATCGCGCCGTTCAGGACGTGCAGCACTGTCACCTTATCCCCGCGGATCTGGTAGAAAATCAGGTAGCGCCCGTGCACGCGGCGCCGGATGCCTTGTGTCTCATATCGTGGGATGACCGGCCAGGCCTCGGGGAAGTCGGCCATATCCATGCAGCTGCGCCCGAGCTCGCGGACAAAGCTGACCGCGCGGGCGGGATTGTCCCGTGCGATGTAGTCGCCGATGGCTTCCAGATCCGCTTCGGCCTCGGCGGTGATCTCGACGATCATTTCGCCGGTTCGCCCATCGCCTGATACTTGGCCTCAAGCCGCGCGAAGACGTCGCCGGCCGGTTTGAACCGCCCGGCATCAGCATCTGCAAGCCCCCTGGCCAGGGCCTGATCCAGGACAGCAAGGCGGGCTTCTCGTTCCTGGATCAAGCGGATGCCTTCTCGCAGAACCTCGCTCTTGGAATTGTAGCGGCCGGTTTCGACCAGCTTTGCCACGAAGCTCTCCAGCTGTGTTCCCAGATCGGCACTGATCATCATGGCCTCCGCTACTGCTGGTTTCACAATGCCACGCTTGATAACTGTTATCAATCCTTGCGGCGTCCATGGCGCGGCCTTCCTGCCTATCGCCGGGATGGTTGTCGGTCGGATTTCCCCGTCGTCATGAGCGCACAGGGATCAGCCTTTCCCTCTTTCCGGCCTCTTCGACCGTGGGTTCTGCGGATCAGTGGCACGCTCTGATCGCGCTTCCGGCCCTGTCCCTTTTCCCGGTCGAGCGTTTGGGCGACAGGTGCCGATCCGGTGGCCCGCCCAGTATCCGGTCTGATGCGGTGCGGTGCCCGCGACTGCAGGTCAGCGGGGAAGGGCGCAAGCCCGCCTTTTCGCGGCCCGGGTGAACATCGTCGGAGGTTGCCTGTCGGGTCTTCCTGCCGGTTCCTACCGGATCGCCGCTGTCTCCTGTCTCTATGGGAGTGACGGGACCGCTCGCATGCGTCCTCTGTGATGGGCTGATCTGGCCGAAGACCAGCGCGCGGGTGCGCGCTTCGACGTCTCGGCGCAACAGCGTCGTTGAGCTTTCTTCCCCTGCCGGCGGTGCCGTCATTCCTCGCGGAAGACAAGAAAGCCCTGCCTGTGCTGTCAGGGTCCCGGAGGGACTGCGCCGGCCGTCGTCCCCGGCCTCTAGATCGCCATCGAGGCCGCAATGGAGCGGGCCCGAACACGAGAGAATGGAGACAGGCAATGGCGACCATCGGCACCTTCAAGAAGACCGGCAACGAATACACCGGCGAAATCGTCACCCTGAGCGTTCAGGCCAAGGGCGTGCGCATCGTCCCCGACCTG
>NZ_UXAW01000133.1 GCF_900609055.1 Pseudogemmobacter humi
ATCCAGTCAAGACGCTGACCCTCGCGAAACCAGAAACCATCAGCCGACGAAACAGACTCCCCGTAAAGCGACGCGTAACCAGAAGCGTCAATATGGGCAGACATGACGAAAGACGGGGATGGCGGATAGGTGACGACAGGCGCTGACATGGTTTTCTCCCTCTCCTCCGGCGGGCAGGCGGGCGGCGCGTAAACCGCACCGCCCGCAGGCTGCCGCGGGATCCTGCCCGGCGACGGCGCCGGGGCTCTTCTCCCAAGGTATCGGGCGCAAGCGGCCGCAAGGTCAAGCTGCGCGGCTCTCAGCCGAAGAAGAAATCCCGCAGATAGCCGGGCGGGGCCTCTGCAAGCCCGGGCGCCAGATCCGGCGCGGGCTGCGGCTCGCCGGTCGCCATTCGCAGCGGCAGCACCCCGGCCCAGACCGGCCAGGCCCGGTCTTCGGGCGGATCGGCGGGACCGCCCGCGCTGACCTTGACCGAGGCCTCGCTCAGCGGCAGCGACAGCACCGCGGTTGCCTTCAGCTCCTGCGCCGTCATTGGCCGCAACTCCGGCCAGCGGCCGGGAAACAGCCGCTCCATCATCGCCCGCAGCGCGGCCTCTTTCTCCGCCGGATCCTTCAGCGCGGCGGCGCGACCGAAGACCATGACCGAGCGGTATTGCGTGGAATGCTCCAGCCCCGAGCGCGCCAGCACCATACCGTCGACGGCGGTGACGGTCAGGCAGACCTCCGCCCCGGCGGCGGCCTTCATCATCCGGCTGGCGGAGGAGCCGTGCCAGAAGATCCGCTCGCCGATCCGCCATTGCAGCGTGGGCGTCACCACCGGAGAGCCGTCGATCAGATGGCCGACATGGGCCAGCGGAATCGCATCGACCAGCGCCCGGACCAGCGCCGGATCATAGCTGGCCAGCTCATGCTGGCGGCGGGCACGGGTGCGGGCGGAGGGCGGCGGAGAATGCTCGGGCATATCCCGTTCATAGCGCGCCGCAAAGGAATCGGGAAAGCGAAAACCCGTCCCGCGATCCTGTCTTCATCCTGAGAAAAATACCCAAAGGGGTCGGCCCATCGGATTTCGCCATTGGTTCGGGAAACCAATGGTCTTGCGGGGTGTGAAACCTCCTGCGGCCGCCCCCGACACGACGCCCCCCGCCCCGGGCCGGACCGCAGCAAGCCCAC
>NZ_UXAW01000128.1 GCF_900609055.1 Pseudogemmobacter humi
CTCGACCCACCATCGCCTGCTCGGGGCCTTAGCTCAGCTGGGAGAGCGCCTGATTTGCATTCAGGAGGTCATCGGTTCGATCCCGATAGGCTCCACCAGCAAGACCACTCTGTCCGGCGAGAGTTCGTCGCGAAGCGAGCTTCGGCCGAAAGGCCAGCGCGCCGCGAGGCAAAGTCTGGGGCCTTAGCTCAGCTGGGAGAGCGGCTGAATCGCATTCAGCAGGTCATCGGTTCGATCCCGATAGGCTCCACCAGTGTTCACATGATCATCAGCAGC
>NZ_UXAW01000127.1 GCF_900609055.1 Pseudogemmobacter humi
CATGCGGGGGCCTGGCCCCGGGGGCGAGCGGGGTCTTGCGGCGGATCAGGATATCGCCGTTCTCCAGCACCTCGGGCATGTGGTAGTTCTGCACATCGCCCATCAGCCGGGCGATTTCCCTGAGCTGCGGCCCGAGCGCCTCGATCTGCGGCGCCAGATCGCGGAACGCTTCTTCCATCTCCCGGACCTTTGGCTCCATCTCGGCCATCAGGCCGCGCAGCAAGAGTTTCGCGCCCTCTTCGATCAGCGAGAATCCCTCTTCGGCGCCGCGGCCCTCCGGCGCGGGCTCTGCGGTCTGTGCATGGGCCGGGGCGTGATGCGGCAGCGGCAGAGGGGCCAGCGCCAGCGCGGCCATCATCAGGGCGGCGCGCGGCAGGCTGAAGATGCGGTCGATGAAACCGGAAAGCGGCGCGGACATGGATTTCTCCTCTCGGCTGGCGTCAGACTAGTCCCGCCGTTCCGGGGCGCAAATCACTTATCCGCGGTGACGCGGATCACCGCGGAATTTCGACCGAAACCGGGAAATGGTCCGAAGCCTGGAGCAGGGCCTCGCGCAGCTCGGGCGTGGCCATGATGCGCGGGTCCTGGAACGGATGCCAGATCCGCCATTCCGGCCGCCGCGCCATCAGCCCGGGCGAGACCATGACGAAATCCAGCAGCGCCTCGAAATAGCGCTTCTGCGGCGAGAGGTAGAACCGCGCCGTGGTCGGGCAGAAACCCATCCGCGAGCAAAGCGCCATATTGGCATGGGGATCGAACAGCCGCAGATCCGGGTCGTCGTCATGGCCGAGCACGATCTCGACCCCGGATTTGCCGAACAGCTTCTCGAATTCGTCAAGCCCCGGGCCGTCGTTGAAATCGCCCAGAACGATCAGATCCTCGCCCTGGGAGAGATGCTCCTTCACCCGCTCGCGCAGCCAGATACATTGCACAAGCTGCTTGCGGCGGTTCTCGATCGAGATCCGCAAAGCCGAGGCCTCATCGGTGGCGCCGTGCGGGTTCTTCGATTTGGCATGCACCCCGATCAGCCGCAGGGCCCGCCCGTCCGCCAGCGTCACCGCAAGCTCCAGCGGCGGTTTCGAGAAGCGGATCGTGTCGGGGGTGCTGTCGGCGTCGATGTCGTAGCGGAAGGTGCCGTCGAAACGCGGCGCGGCGGCGCTGCCCTTCTTGCCGGTCGGATCGCCCATCGGATCATGGCGGGGCGTCATCAGATCGGGATCGTAGAGAAAGGCGATCTCCTGCTCGGTTTCCGAGGAAAAGCCGTGGATCGCGCGGCGGGTGCGCAGCCCGAATTTGGCGGCGAAGTTTTCCAGCGCCCTGACCGTCGAGCGGCGCGAGGTGGTGTCGGGCCCCTCGATGATCATGATCCCGTCGGCATCCATCGCGGTCAGCACGATGCCGATGGCGCCGAACTGGCTGCCGCGGCTGACGCCGTAGCGCGCCGAGGGCTGGTCGTCCTCATGGCCGCGGCCGAGATCGTCGAACAGCTTGTCGAACCATTCCACGTTCCAGGTGGCGATGCGCAGCGGGCGGGGGGCGGAGGGGGGCGCGGACATCAGGCGGCCTCGCGTTCGGAGAGTTCCTTCCAGGCCGCATTGATCGCGATCAGCCGGCGTTCGGCCAGTTGCACCGCCTCGGGCGGGACGCCGCGGGCGGCCATCACATCGGGATGCGTGTCGCGCACCAGCGCCTTCCAGGCGGCGCGGGCGGTCTCCAGATCGGCGCCGCGCGGGATGCCCAGCACGTCAAAGGGATCGCGCGGCGCGCCCTCGACCAGCCGGGCGCGCACGGCGCGGAAGCAGCAATCGTCGAGACCGAAGATTTCCGCGACATGGCGCAGGAATGCGTCCTCGCCGGGGTGATAGCCGCCGTCGGCGAGCGCGATCTGGAACAATGCCTCCAGAAGATCGACGAGCACATGGTGGTCGTCGGCGCAGAGCGGGCGGCCCTCGGGGTTGAAGAGTTTCGCGATCTTGCGGGCATAGGCGTCGAACCCGGCCACGTCCTGGCGCGCCAGGTTGAAGACATGCGCCGCATGGGCCTCTTCCCCTTCTGGGACCGAGAAGATGCGGCGGAAGGCGCGGACCTCCTCGCGCGAGACCTCGCCGTCGGCCTTGGCCATCTTGGCGCCGAGCGCGATCACCGCGATGGTGAAACCGACCGAGCGTTCCGGGCTGGTCTCGCCGCGCAGCCGGTCGAAGACCATGGAAAGCGGCTCGCCCCGGGCAAGGGCGGAGAGGGCTTCGGCGATGCGGGTCCAGATCGACATGGCGGCAGGATATGCCGGTAAGCCGCGAATGTCAGAGCCGATTGTGCCGCGTTCACGACAATCTCATGGCGGTGTGGCGCGGTTTCTGTACCGCCATGGCAGGAGGCCGGGCGGTGCCGCTTTTGGCGGGAGTGTTTGGGTCGGGATGAAAGGGGGAGCGGCTTGCGCCGCTTGCCTCCGGCGGGGGTATTTGGGTCAGGATGAAAGGGCGAGGGCCGGAAAGGCGGGCAAGGGCGGGTGAGCGGGGCGCGGATCGCCTTTTCGCGGCCTTCGGTGATGATGTGCTGCTCGGTGAGCCGGCCCGCGAGGATTTCACGCAATGAACGTGTGCCTTGGGGTGGCTGGTTTGCGGCTGTACCAGTCGGAGATGGAGTTTTGGCAGCAGAGTCCCGCCGTCTGGCAGCGCCATGCGCTGGCGGAAACCGCCGCGTGCCAGTTCCACCGGTCGTCTGGCGCCGGGGGCGCGCCAGCGCCGCCTCCGGGTCATTGCAGGAGGCGATCCGGCTGGCCAGGCGCGGCGGTCCTGTGAAATGGTCGTGGACAGGCTGGCCCGGGGGCGGGGTCCCGGGG
>NZ_UXAW01000125.1 GCF_900609055.1 Pseudogemmobacter humi
CCGCCGTGGTCTACTTCAACAGCATCGAAACCGACCAGCAGGCGCAGGCAGTAGCTTAAACATCCTCGAAAACTGTCCAAGGATCGGGGAGTAGCTCACCTGGCACTCAGGCAGATCGAGCCATGGAAACGCCACTGGTTCGAGTGACCATGGCGAGGTGGGTTCATCGAGAGCCTGTTGCGGTTGATCGACCTGGACTGGGCTGTGCCAAACTTCAGCACGCTGAACCGTCGCCAGAAGACCCTGAAGGTCAACATCCCCTATCGCGGATCAGATGGCCCGCTGCACCTGCTGATCGACATCGAGCCGGTAAGCGCCACCGGTTCGGGCGAACCGGCGAGGAGGCATCAGGGTCGAGGGCGAAGGGGAGTGGAACGC
>NZ_UXAW01000124.1 GCF_900609055.1 Pseudogemmobacter humi
GGTGGTTAGAGCGCACGCCTGATAAGCGTGAGGTCGGAGGTTCAAGTCCTCCTCGACCCACCATCGCCTGCTCGGGGCCTTAGCTCAGCTGGGAGAGCGCCTGATTTGCATTCAGGAGGTCATCGGTTCGATCCCGATAGGCTCCACCAGAGTTCACATGATCATCAGCAGCATTTGCGAATGCTTCTGATCATCCTGTGATGGGATGACGATCC
>NZ_UXAW01000123.1 GCF_900609055.1 Pseudogemmobacter humi
GCCCCCAGGCCGACAGCGCCGAACCCACCCCGACCTGACCTGACCGAAGGCCCCGCCCCCGGCGGGGCCTTTCGCTGACCCCGGCGGTCAAAGAACACTTGCGACAGCTTCTGTTGCGTGCAATCCCGGTTCACCCGCGGAAGGATGCAGCACCATGGCCCCGGACCCCTATATCGAACTGCTGAAAAAGGTCATTTCCGGCCATTTTCATCGCGAAAATGGTATGCGCATCAACTACCTGCTGAATGTCGCCTATGGCGCGCAGCCTTTCGATCTGGGCAAGGTCCTCGACATCCGCTCCCACGCCTCGGACGCCCTGGCCCGGATCGAGGCCGACCCGGACGAAGCCTCGAACTACCGGGAGCGGATCTTCGGTTTCCCCTATTCCATGCTCGGCCAGAAACGGCTTTACAATGTCGAAGCCGCCTTGCGCATCATCCTGCATGAGAAGATCCCCGGCGATATTCTCGAAGCCGGAGTCTGGCGCGGCGGCGCCTGTATCTTCGCCCGGATGCTGCTGAATCATCTCGCCCCCGACAGCGACCGGCTGGTCTGGCTTTGCGACAGTTTCGAAGGGCTTCCCCCTTCCGAGCATGAGGCCGACAAGCCGCATCCCTTCCATCTCGACCTGTCGCTGCGCTGCCCGCTCGAACAGGTGCGCGAGAATTTCCGGCTGTTCGGCCTCGACCCCGATCACAAGACGCGCTTCGTTCGCGGCTTCTTTGCCGACACCCTGCCCCGGCTGCAAACCGGCGGCCTCTCGCTGCTGCGCGCGGATGGCGATCTGTATATTTCGACCATGGATATTCTGGAAAATCTCTACGCCCAGGTCGTGCCCGGCGGCTTTGTCATCATCGACGACTACGGCGCGCTTGAGCCCTGCCGCCTTGCCACCGACGAATTTCGCCGCCGCCTCGGGATCAGGGATCCGATCCGCTGGATCGACTGGACCGGAATCTACTGGCGCAAGGGCGAGGCCGGGGGATGAGGCCGGGGGGGTGAGACGCGGGCATCAGCCCTCTCCTTTGCCCGGACGGCGTGTTTCATATTCTCTGTGTCGCAATCGCACCGTCACCCCCCGCCCGGCCCGATAGAAGTCTTGCATGTCATTCATGTCCGGAGAGAGCCACATGTCTTTCAAGTCTGATATTGAGATCGCTCGAGAAGCGCAGAAGCGGCCGATCCAGGAGATCGGGTCGAAGCTTGGGATTCCTTCGGAG
>NZ_UXAW01000122.1 GCF_900609055.1 Pseudogemmobacter humi
CGCCCGGACCACGCGGCCGGTCACGCCCGCCCAGGCCCCGGGTTTCAGCTCCAGCCCCAGCACCCGGTCGGGGTTGGTGGGGGGCGGCATTTCTACCCCCTCCAGCCTGTAAAAGCCGAAGCGGTTGTAATAGGGCGCATCGCCCACCAGCAGCACCCGCTGCCAGCCGAGGCGGCGGGCCTCGGCCAGGCTTTCGCTGATCAGAAGCGCGCCCAGCCCCTCGCCCTGATGGGTGGGATGCACCGCGACCGGGCCGAGCAGCAGAATGTCGTCCTGGCCCACTTTCGCGGGCCAGTAGCGGATCGCGCCGGCGAGATTGCCCTCGCCGTCGCGCAGGCACAGGCAGAGCGCGGCGATGGTCGGCACGCCGTCGCGCAGCCGGTAAGAGGAAAGCGCGGTGCGCCCCGGCGCGAAACAGAGGTCGTAAAGCGCCTCGACCTCCCACCAGTCGGCCGCGGTTTCTTCTTCAAGCCGATACACCTGCCCGCATCCTCATGGCTGGTTGGCTGGCGGCTCGTTGCCGCCGGGCCGCGTCGCATGCGCCCGTAACATGCGAATATGACAGGCGCAAATCCGGGGCGCGGCGCAGGGTCAGAGCGCGCGCCAGCCGATGTCGCGGCGGCAGAAACCGCCGGGCCAGTCGATCCGGTCCACCATCGCATAGGCGGCGTCGCGCGCCTCGCGCAGGTTGGCGCCGCGGGCGGTGACGTTGAGCACCCGCCCGCCGGTGGCGGTGAGCGCGCCGTCCCGCGCGGCGGTGCCCGCATGGAACACCTTGTGCGAGGTGTCGTCGGGCAGCGTGCCGAGACCGCGGATCTCCGAGCCCTTTTCGTAAGCGCCTGGGTAGCCGTTCGCCGCCATCACCACGGTCAGCGCATGGTCGTCGGCCCAGTTGACCTTTGCAGGGCCAAGCCGCGCATCGGCGCAGGCGATCATCAGATCCAGCGCCTGCGCGCCAAGCCGCATCATCAGGACCTGCGCCTCGGGGTCGCCGAAGCGGCAGTTGTATTCGACAAGCCGCGCGCGGCCGTGTTCGATCATCAGCCCGGCGTAGAGGACGCCCTGATACGGCGTGCCGCGCTTCGCCATCTCGCGGATCGTCGGCAGCACGATCTCTTGCAGCGCCTGGCTCTGGATCGCATCGGTCAGCACCGGGGCGGGGGAATAGGCACCCATGCCGCCAGTGTTCGGGCCGGTGTCGCCGTCGCCCACGCGCTTGTGATCCTGGGCGGTGCCGATGGGCAGCGCGGCGGTGCCGTCGGTCAGGATGAAGAAGCTGGCTTCCTCGCCCGCCATGAATTCCTCGATCACCACCTCGGCTCCGGCGGCGCCGAATTCGCCGCCGAACATGTCGTCCACCGCGGCCAGCGCCTCGGCGAGGGTCATGGCGACGATCACCCCCTTGCCGGCGGCCAGCCCGTCGGCCTTGACGACGATCGGCGCGCCCTTCTCGCGGATGTAATCCTTCGCGGGCTCCGCAGAACCGAAGCGCGCCCAGGCGGCGGTCGGCGCGCCGCAGGCATCGCAGATCTCCTTGGTGAACGCTTTCGAGCTTTCCAGCCGCGCGGCCTCCGCCGAGGGGCCGAAGGTCAGGATCCCTGCCGCGCGGGTGGCATCGGCGACGCCCGCCGCCAGCGGCGCCTCGGGGCCTACGATGACGAAATCGATGGCGTTGTCTTCGCAAAAGCCCACGACTTTTGCCGGGTCGAGGATGTCGAGGCTGGCGCATTCCGCGAGGTCCGCGATGCCGGCATTGCCGGGGGCGACGATCAGCCGGTCGCATTTCGGGTTCTGCCGCACCGCCCAGGCCAGCGCATGTTCGCGCCCGCCGCTGCCGAGGATAAGGATGTTCATCTGGCCGCGCGCCCCCGTGTCGCTGAAGTTCCCGCGCCTGATAGAACCCGCGGGCGCGGCTGGCAAGCGGCGAGGGGGCGCCGCCCCCGTCCCCGTGCCGGGGACTCCCCCGGGGTATTTGGATCAGGGTGAAAGGGCTTTCACTTTGGCGGAAATACTCCCGCCGGGATTATATTTCTGGCTTTGCATGTATATGAAATCCATGCGTTGCGAAGCGTTCTGGCTAGGCTCAGGACCCATTGATTTCAGGACCTTGGCATGATTCAGGCCCCGCAAGGAGACCTGAATCATGAGCAACCTTTACTGGCTTTCCGACGCCCA
>NZ_UXAW01000119.1 GCF_900609055.1 Pseudogemmobacter humi
CACGAAGGTGATCACGATGAACAGAAGCAACGGAAGAACAAGAAGAAACGCGCGGCGGCGTGAACGCGACTGCGCCCGCGAAAGCGCAAGACGCAGAGGCACATCTTGTTCCGGGGCCATGCTGCGTGGAACCGCGGTGGCAGTGAGGTCAGCCATCTGAGTCTCCGGGCGAAAATGAAGGCAAGGCCGGAGGGAAGCCCCCTCCGGCCGGTCCGGCTCAGTTCAGGACAAGCCAGGCGTTGAGGCGCTCATTCAGTTCGGCGTCGCGATCGACCCAGAACTCCAGCGAGGTTTCCAGCGCATTGGTCCGGTTTTCAGGCGCGGTCGGCAGGTTCGGCCCCATAACGGTGCTGCCGTCCTTGTAAATGATCTCCACCGCATTCGAGGAATGACGCGGCGGGCCGTAGGAGATGTATTTCGCCTGGGCGGCCAACCCTTCGGTAGAGGTCGCGTATTTGATGAATTCGAGCGCCTCTTCCAGATTGGGTGCGCCTTTCGGAATGACATAGGTGTTGAGTTCCGAGATCTGGCCGTCCCAGATGATCTCGAAAGGCTTGCCTTCATCGATCCGGGCGTTGAAGATCCGGCCATTATAGGCCGTGGTCATCACCACCTCGCCATCCGCAAGCAGTTGCGGCGGTTGTGCGCCGGCTTCCCACCAGACGATATCCTTCTTGATCGTATCCAGTTTGGCGAAGGCGCGGTCCTGGCCCTCGGCGGTTTCCAGCAGCGCATAGACCTCATCCGCCGGCACACCATCGGCCATCAGCGCAAGTTCCAGGACCGCCTTGGCGCTTTTCTTCAGCCCGCGCTTGCCGGGGAATTTCTCGGTGTCGAAGAAATCCGCCGCTTTCGAGGGCTTTTCGCCGGTATATCTGGAACCGTCGAAGGCGATGACATTCGCCCAGAGATCGGTCCCCACGGCGCAGGCCGTCAGGCCGCCCGGAAAGAAATCCCCGGCCGCAGGCGTGCCGTCTGCGCCGTCGGGCAGGATCGCCGGGTCGATCGGCTCCAGAAGCCCTTCATCGCAAAGGCGGATCGCATCGGCGAGTTCGACCGAGGCCACGTCGATGGTGATGTTCCCCGCTTCGACCTGGGCCTTGATCGGGCCGGCGGCATTGTCGGTATCGACCATCACCGTCCTGATGCCGGTCTTTTCGGTGAAGGGCTTCAGATGGGCCTCGTTCTGTGCGAAGCCATAGGCTCCGCCCCAGGACATGACCGTCACATCTGCCTGGGCGGCAAAGGCCGCACAACCCAAAGCGGTGGCAAGCGCCAGTTTCTGCATTGCTGGTTTCCCTGTTTTATTGGTTTGAGTTATGATCGTCCGCGCCCGGACGGATCGGCGCAGCGGCTGGTGGTCATATCGCGTCGAGCGCACGCGCATCCTGGGGATGCCAGCCGATCTGAATCTGTTCGCCGGGTGTGAAGCGCCGCTGGTCAAGAGAATTGCGGCATTTCACCACGAAATCGTCGGTGCCGGCGACGCGCATCCGGGTGCGCAGGATGTCGCCCATATAGATGACCTCCAGCACCTCGGCCTCCAGCGTATGGGCGCCCGCGGGCATCAGTTCGGGCTTGAACTCCACCCGCTCGGGGCGGATCGAGACCAGCGTCTTCTGGCCCTTTTCCGTCACATTCACCGGCGTCGCGTCGATCAGCTCGCCGGTCGCAAGCCGCACCAGCGCCTTGCCGCCCGACAGGTCCTCGATCGTGCCCGGCAGCTTGTTGTTCTCGCCGATGAACTGCGCGACGAAGCTGTTCCCGGGCCGCTCATAGAGATCGGCGGGCGGGGCAAGCTGCTGGATCCGGCCGTCGTTGAACACCGCCACGCGGTCCGACATGGTGAGCGCCTCGCCCTGGTCGTGGGTCACGTAAACCACGGTAATCCCAAGGCTTTCGTGCAGGTGCTTGATCTCGAACTGCATATGTTCGCGCAGTTGCTTGTCGAGCGCGCCGAGCGGCTCGTCCATCAGCACGAGCTTCGGATCGAAGACCAGCGCCCGGGCGAGCGCGATCCGCTGCTGCTGCCCGCCCGAGAGCTGCGCCGGACGGCGGCTGAGGAAAGCGCCCATCTGCACCATGTCGAGCGCGCGCCGGATCCGCGTCTCGCGCTCGTCCCGGCCCATGCCGCGCACTTCCAGCGGAAAGGCGAGATTCTCGCCCACCGTCATATGCGGGAACAGCGCGTAATTCTGGAACACCATGCCGATGCCGCGCTTGTGCGGCGGAACCTGGTTGATCGGACGACCGTCCAGCCGGATCTCGCCATGCGTCGCCGTCTCAAAACCGGCAAGCATCATGAGCGATGTCGTTTTACCGGAACCCGAAGGCCCCAGCATGGTGAGGAATTCGCCCCGACCGACCGTGAGATTCAGATCTTTGACAACCAGCGTTTCTCCGTCATAGCTTTTCTGGACGCTGTCGAAAGTCACATAGTCATTGTGCTGAAAGGATGCATTCATCCGATATCTCCCTGTTCTCCCGGCTTTTCGCCGTTGTATTGTTTCAGTGCCGCGCCGAAGAAAATAAACTGCCGCTCCATTTCCTTCCCGCAGTCATGAAATCACCCGAGATGCTCAGGCTTTTTTAAAGAAGGTGGCCTTGCCGGGACGGGCAGCAGCTTTTCCGCCCAAAGCGCATGGGAAAGAAGTTTCTCATCCTGATTCAGCCCCGCCAGCAACTGGATACCGACCGGCATTCCGGCCGGGCCGGTAAATCCGGGCAGGGTGATCGTGGGCAGATGCAGCAGACTCCAGAGCCGGCTGAAGATCGGATCGCCGGTTGCGTCCAGACCTGCCGGAGCCTCGCCCGGCGCGGCGGGGGCGAGCAGAAGATCGTATCGGTCGAAGACACCGGCAATGCGGTCGCGCAGATCCGCCGCCTGCCGCAGGTTCTGCCGGTGGTCGGCGCGATCGGTTTTCATACCCGAGGCGAGCATCGCGCGAAGAACCGGGCTCAGGCCCTCGGGCTGCGTGGCCAGCTCGGCTGCGAGCGTCTGCGCCGCTTCAAAGGCCATGATCCCGGCATGAAGCCGCGCCCCTTCGGCAAAGGCGGACAGATCGATGGTTTCGACCAGGGCGCCGGCCGAAAAAGCCTTTTCTGCCAGCGTCATGACATCCCGCGTTGCAGGCTGGGCCTGGTCCCACCACGGCGTTTGGCACAAGCCGATCCTGAGGGGTGGTTGTGCCCCGGAAACCGGCGCTGCGGGCACCGGACCTGCCAAAACCGAATGAATCGCCGCCGCTGTGGTGACATCCTTGCTCAACACCCCCAGGGTATCGAACGAGGGCGCGAGGCCACCAGCGCCTGCAAGGCTGTAGCTGCCGAAGCTCGGTTTGAATCCCACTACGCCACAATATGAGGCAGGCCGGGTGATCGAGGCAGCGGTCTGCGAACCGAGCCCGGCGTCGATGAAACCCGCCGCCACGGCCGCGGCCGAGCCGCTGGAGGATCCGCCCGGGGTGCGGGCCGGATCATGCGGGTTGCGGGTCGGGCCGGGCGAGAAGAAGGCGAATTCCGTGGTGACGGTCTTGCCCATGACCACCGCGCCCGCAGCGCGCAATTGCGCCACCGCCGCGGCATCCCGCGCCGGCCGCGTGCCGCGGTGCAAAGGCGATCCGCTGCCGGTCGGATAGGGCAAGGCGTCGATGATATCCTTTACCCCGAGCGCAAGCCCGGCCAGCGGCGTCTTTTCCGATGTCTCGCCGATGCGGGAGAGCTGTTCGTGCACATCTTCAGCGTCATATGCCGCGAAAGCGCGGATATCCGGCTCGTATTCCGCAATACGGCTGATATATTCCCGGATATGCCGATATGCAGACTGGCTGGCGCAGCTCATGATTGCGGATCTTTCGCTATATTCTGCATGTGATTTACATCTTGCGAGACGTGCCGAAATAATTCCGTCAGCACTGCGGAGCGGGATTTGACTACCAGTTCCCGGTATTGGGCATTGAAATCCACGGCTCGGCCGGGGGCAGTTTTTCGCCTCTTTGCAGAAGCTCGATGGAAATGCCGTCGGGCGAGCGGATGAAGGCCATATATCCGTCGCGCGGCGGCCGGTTTATCGTCACGCCCGCCGCGGATATCCTGCGGCAGGTCTCGTAGATATCGGCGACCTCGAAGGCGAGATGGCCGAAATTGCGTCCGCCGCTATAAGTCTCGGGATCCCAGTTCCAGGTCAGTTCCAGGATCGGCGCATTGCTCTGGCGCGCCGCGTCCAGATCCTCGGGCGCGGCGAGGTAGACGAGCGTGAAGCGCCCCTCGGCCGAGTCGCGGCGGCGGACCTCTTGCAGGCCGAGGATGCCGCACCAGAACCGCAGCGCCTCGTCGAGGCTGGCGACCCGGACCATCGTGTGCAGATAGCGCATGGCGTTCTCCCTCAGCGGCCCGTGGTGAAATCGGCGGCGCTGGTCGCCACGCAGCCGCCGCCGACGCGGCCATGGCGGCCAGAGCCGTCGATCATCCCCAGGAGGATCACCGGACCCTGGCCGGTGGCCTGCACGCGGGCGGCGTCGGTCGCGGCGGGGCTGCCGAAGCCGTCCAGCGGGCCGTGCAGGAACTGCGCAGGGCGGGTGAGTGCATCGGGCGGCAGATGGGCGGCCAGCGCCGCGCGCACCGGGGCTGCGCTGGCGAGGATCTGCCCGCCGAGCCCCATCACATCCACGATGGCGCTGTCACCAAGGGCTGGCAGCGGCGCGGCATCCGTGAGGCGCGGATCGGTATCGCCGCGGATCGCCGGGGCGGGGGCCAGGTGCCAGCGGCCGGGATCGCCGGCGAGGCGGAAGCCGAACTGCACGCCGTTGCCGCCGGCATGGGTGACGAGCGTCGCGTCCGGCACCCCCTCGGCGGCGCCCGCGATCAGCCCGCACATCGCCATCCAGACGTTCAGCGCGAAGGCGGGGGCTGCGGCCAGGAACGCCGTCACCGCCTCATCCGCCGCGCCGCGCTGCAACAGCGCCGCGACCAGCAGCTCCGAGCCCGCGAGCGTGCGCGAATGGCAATCGTCCTCGCGGGCGATGGCCTCGCGCAGCAGCGGAAACAGCGGCAAAGGCGATGCGGCCAGCCGGTCCGCGATCCAGGGCGCGAGCTCCTCGTCCAGCCAGCGCAGATGGCGCGGCAGATCGGGGTGCAGGATGCCAAGCCTCGTGCAAAGCGCCATGCCCTCGTTCAGCGGGCTGTAAGCCGCCCGCCCGGTGGTGCGGTCCCCGACGGCGATCAGCTGCGCCGAAGGGCCCGCCGCGCCCGCCAGCGGGATGAAGACGGCATGATCCTGCGCGGGCTCGATGGCGATCCCGCCTTTGGCCAGCAGATCCAGCGCGCTGGCTTCATCGGGCGCCCAGCCTTCCCGCAGCACCACATTCACCAGCGAATTGCGCACCGCGACCGGGATCGCGTCGAAGGCGGTATGGGCAGGGCCGGCGTGCAGGATGACCCGGCGCTCCAGCCCCGGCAGGCTGCCGAGGCGGCACATCCCGGCCCAGACCGGATCGACCGCATTCATCCTGCGAAAGGCGGTCTCGTTCGGATTTGGCTGTGACATCGGATGTCCCCTGGCTGGTTTGCTGCGGGTGGGTGCGTCAGGCGCGGATCCAGGACTCGCTGTGCGCGAGCGCGGCGGATTGCGCGCGGCGGTCGAAGAAGTCGCGCTCGACCGTGGCGCCGGGCAGCGGCCTGCCATCGAAGGTGATCGAGGCCGAAGTGGCGGGCTGGAACACCGAGAACATCTCGTGCCGTCCGGTCTGGCTGTCCTGCGGGGGCTGGGCGACGGCGAACATCTCCTGAAGGCCGGACCAGCGCATTTCGACCCGATGGCCGTCGAACTGAGCCACTTCGGTGACGTGGCGGGGATAATCCGCCTCGACCGAGAAGACCGCGCCGGAGACGATTTCCAGCGCGTCGATCGCGGCATGGGCCGGGCGGAACAGACCGAATTTGCGCACGAAATCGTCCAGCAGATACCGGGCGAGCGGCGCGTTGTCGGTGCAGCACAGCCGGATCGGATTGGCCACGCCCCGGTCATAGGGGTCTTCCAGCACCAGGGTCATGTGACCCCGGCCAAGGTCCGAGCCGTTGATGCGGAAGAACAGCGCCAGCGTGGACCACTCGCCCTGCGGGTCGGTCTTGAGATAGATCGGGGGGTTGTCGCCGGTCCAGTCGACCTTGCCGGTTCTGACGTAATCCATGCTTACACCTTTTCCATATCGTCGTGCCGGGTTGCGGCATGGGCCGCGCGCAACTGCGCGAAATCCGAACCGGGCGCCCAGCCGAGCAGCCTGCGCGCCTTCGCGTTGCTGAAGACCGAGGCGCGCGGATCGGATTTGTAACGCGCGCGGTCGAGCGTTTCCGGCAGCGCGCCGAGGATCCGGGCGGCCCAGTCCAGCGTCGGCTGCGGGTGCGAGCTGTCGTCGGCGCCGATGTAAAAGCTTTCGCCGCTGATCCCCGGCACTTCGGCCGCGGCGCGGAAGGCGCGGGCCAGATCGCCTGCGGTGACGTAGTAGAACAGCCAGTTGCGGCCCGGCGCATCGACGAAGTCGATATATTGCCCCAGCGTCTCGGGCAGCACGACCGCGAGCGGGCGCAGGCTGACCACCTCGATGGTGCCGCGGCGGGCGAAGCTCTGGCCCATCAGCTCGGCGATCTGCTTGCTGACGCCATAGGCATAGACCGGGCGGTTCTCGTGGCGTTCATCCACCGGCAGGCTTTGCGGCTTCCAGTCGGGCCGCATCTCCTGCAAGCCGCAGATCGAGATCGAGGAGCACAGCACCACCCGGCGGACGCCCGCCTCCTCGGCGGCCTGAAGCACATGCCAGCTGCCGCGGGTGTTGACGTTGATATAGGCCTCGTCCGGGCAGCCCCAGTCGTAATCCAGGCCCGCCAGATGGATCACCACATCGGCGCCGCGGAAGGCCTGGCGCAGATCGTCCATCTGCATGATGTCGGCGCGGATATAAGTCGCCCCGCAGGCGGGCGCGTCTTCGGCGGGCGGCGCGAGATCGGCGTTGATCACCTCATGGCCCGAGGCGAGGCAGGTGATGACATGGCGCCCCACCCGGCCCGAGCCCCCCGTCACGACGATTTTCAGTCTTTCCATATCCGCTGTCCCTAGATGTCGAGTTCGAGAACGTCGCCGCAGGCGCGCGAGACGCAGACCATCATGTAGTCGCCCTCCTCGCGCTCTTCGGCGCTCAGCACGCTGTCGCGGTGGTCGGGCGTGCCCGCCAGGACCCGGGTCTCGCAGGTGCCGCAAACCCCGTCGCGGCAGGAGCTTTCCACCTTGATCCCGGCCTGACGCAGCACCTGAAGAAGGCTCATGTCCGCGGGCACATGCAGCCGCTTGCCGCTGGCGCGGCAGATCACGTCGAACGGCCGGTTCGCGGATGCCGGGGCCTGGGGCGCGGCGGAGAAACGCTCGATCCGAAGCTGCCAGGGCGCGCCCTCGTTCAGCTTTTGCAGCGCATCGAGCAACGGCCCTGGCCCGCAGGAGTAAACCGTGGTCTGCGCCCCGAGGAACGACAGCAGCTTCGGCAGATCCAGCATCCCCGCCTCGTCATCGCAGTGACAGCGGATGCGGTCTTGCGGCAGGGCGGCCAGTTCGGCCAGGAACGGCAGCCGCCCCCGATTGCGCGCCGCGACGATCAGTTGCCAGTCGCGACCTTCAGCCTGTGCACGGTGCGCCATCGGCAGAACCGGCGTGATGCCGATCCCCCCGGCGATGAACAGGGTCTTCTCTCCCGGGGTGAAGGGAAAATGGTTCCGCGGCGCGCTGACCGCGATCTCGTCTCCAACCTGAAGCCGGTCGTGGATCCAGGCCGAGCCGCCGCGGCCATCCGGCTCGCGCAGAATGCCGAAGCGGTATTCCGTCAGGTCCGCCGGATCGCCGCAAAGCGAATATTGCCGGATCAGCGGCTCACCGTCCCGCCCGGTGCCGGGCAGGATCAGATCGACATGGGCGCCCGGCTCCCAGGCGGGGAAACACTCGCCACCGGCGGGCACCAGCACCAGCCGGAGGATGCCGTCTCCGGCTGCCTCCAGCCGGGCGACCCGGGCAGCGATATGTTGCGTCGCGCCCATCATTCTGCCGCTTGGACCGTCGCGCGGGCCCGGGCCTCTTCGGCCGCATATTTGCGCACGAGCCAGGTCTGAAGGCGCTTGATCACCTCTTCCTCGGGCGCCAGCGGGCCGCGCGCCGAGAAGCTGGAGTTGTAGCCCTGCTGGCAGCTGCGCCAGGCGTAGAGATCTTCCTCCATCACCGGGCCCAGATCCTTCACCTCACGCTCGTAATTCTCGCGGAAATCTTCGCGGGCGAGGGTGGATTCGGGATACATCCAGCTGACCGCATAGAGCGATTTCTGCGCCCCCACCGGCAGCCAGAGGAAGTATTTCACCTTGTCGGGCATGGCGACGATCAACAGGTTCGGCGCCACCGTCACATAGCTGAGCTGGGTGCGCTCCTGATCGCTCAGCCCCGCGATCGGCGGCTGGAGGATCGTTTTGGTATGGGTGGGCGCCGCATCGCGATGCGTGCTGCACAGGTTGTAGGAAATGACCCCCTTGTCGAGATCGTTGAACTCGACCGCCTCGTCCAGGGTCTGGCCGCGGCTGAGTTCATACATATCTCCCCAGGAACTGGAGTGGAGATACATGCAGTGGTAGCATTCGTCGTTGAAGATCTTCCAGTTCCAGTCGAATTCTTCGAGATGGAGCGGAGCTGCCCCGCGCAGCGAGGCCATATCGTAATTGCGCAGCTGCTGACCCAGCTTCGCCAGCCGCTCGCCAACCGGCGGCAGGCTTTCATCCATGGTGATGAACACGAAACCTTCCCAGATCTCGGTGCGGATGCGCGGGATGCAGACATGGGCGACGGATTCGCCATCCGCCCCGCCATCGGTCAGCCCCGGAGCCCCGATCAGCTTGCCCGACAGATCATAGGTCCAGGCATGAAGCGGGCAGCGCAGGCGGCGCAGATTGCCGCGCCCCTCGACAAGGATCATCCCGCGATGCTGACAGACATTGGCCAGAACCTGGACCTTCCGGTCCCGGTCGCGCAGCACGATCAGCGGATCCTTCCCGACCCGGATCGTATAGTAATCCCCCGGGTTCGGAATCTCGTTGGCGTGGCCCACGCAGAACCATTCATGCCGCCATACGGCGTTCATTTCAAAGTCGAAAAATTCACTGCTGGAAAAGACGCTGGCTGGCAACGCAATGACAGTCTCCGCGTCCAGCGTGCTGGAATGCAGGTCTTCAAGCGGGACGGGAGAGGTGAGAAGAGGCTGATTCATATGAAAACCCTCATGGCTATGTCACTGGACGACCTGTTCGCTTGAGGTATGACTACAAGTCAGATGCATCTTTGAGAAACATCGATAATTCAGCGATAGATGAGATTTTCTCACCGATCTTCACATCCGGGCGCTTGCGATGCCGCCGCGGCGCAGGCAGGATGATGCGGGATCGGACCAGATGCGCCGCCTATGGCGGCCGGGCAGGAAACGGGGCAACGGGATGGCGGCGGGCAACCTCATGCACCTGAACGGGCTGCGGGTCTTCACGATCGCCGCGACCCATCTGAATTTCGTGCTCGCCGCGAAAGAGCTGAATGTCTCACCCTCGGCGGTCAGCCATCAGATCCGCACGCTGGAAGAATATCTCGGAACGAAGCTGTTCCTGCGCGAAGCGAGGCAACTGGCGCTGACCCAGGAAGGGGCGCATCTCTACCAGCGCCTGAGCGGCCCGTTCCGCGATATCGGCTCGGCGATCGAACAGATCCGTCAGCAGAGCAATTCGCGTCAGGTCACGCTGATCTGCCGGCCATTCTTCTCCAGCTTCTGGCTTGCTTCGCGGCTGCAATCCTTCTGGGCCGAGCATCCCCGGATCTCGCTGAATCTTATCCATCAGAACTTTCTCGCGCCGCACGACTTCGATCGCGCCGAACTGGCGGTGGTCTGGGGCAAGACGCCGCTGGACAGCATGTCTTACGTTCCCCTGGTCGTGGGCGGGCTGTCACCCATCATGCATGTCTCCCTGGCGGGGCGGATGGGTGTGCCGCAAACCCCGGAAGACCTGAGGAACTTCACGCTGCTGCATGAGGAAAACCGGCTGGGCTGGACGGAATGGTTCGAATACGCCGGGGTCTCGAAAACAGAGGGAATGCAATCCTATCTGATCGACGACACCAACGTCCGCTACCAGAGCATGATCAGCGGCCAGGGAATCATGCTGGGTGCCGCGCGGCTGTTGCGGCCGCAGATCGAATCGGGCGAACTCATCCAGCCCTTCGATATCGTGCTGTCGGACTACCGATACTGGCTCGTCTGGCCAGAGGGCCGGGCCCTGAGCACGC
This sequence comes from Pseudogemmobacter humi, assembly GCF_900609055.1. Classification (GTDB taxonomy): domain Bacteria; phylum Pseudomonadota; class Alphaproteobacteria; order Rhodobacterales; family Rhodobacteraceae; genus Pseudogemmobacter; species Pseudogemmobacter humi. Next base: position 10,349 of record NZ_UXAW01000119.1, read on the forward strand.
GCTGCCGGCAACTGATCGACTGGCTGCAAAAGGAGGCAGCCATGACAGGCGTCCGGGGCGCGCCATAGTTTGCGACAGACCACGCGGGCGGCGGCCTTTGCTTCCTCAGCGCCCGCCTTCCCCGAGCGCGGCGAAGTAGCTGATCGCATGATCGGTGAACCGCCGGGTTATCGGTCCGCGATGCATGCCATCGCGCGACGCCAGCACGATGCGCAGGGGGCGAATGTCATTTTCGATGCGCAGGGCACGGATCTCGCGGCGATCGTAGGTCAGGTTCGAGGGGGGCTGCATCACCAGCAGGGTGAAACCAAAGCCCGAGGCGACCGCACTGCGCACGGCCTCCATCGAGGTCGATACATAAGAGATTTGCGGCGTAATCCCGCCCTCGGCCAACAACTCCACAAAGTAGCTGCGGCTGCCCGGCCCATCCAGCAAGACATAGGGTTCGTCCGCAAGGTCATGTAAATTCACGGATTCGCGCGCGGCAAGGGGATGATCCGCCGCGAGCACGACCATCGGCTTCGGGGCGGCAAGTTCGATCAGCGCCATGTCGCTCAGTTCGGCGCCGCGCTCATAGGTCAATGCAAAGTCTATGGTGCCGTCGCGCAATGTATCTGCAAGGCTGACCAGCGACATTTCCTGATGCCGGACCACGATACCCGGCAAAATTGTGTGGAAACTGCGGATCAGCCCGGCGGCATAGAAGGGAGACAGGGTCCAGAATACGCCCAGCCGGATCTCACCCGCCCTTTCCGCGGCCAGGGCTGCGGCCTCGCGCTCAACCTGTTCAGCCTGCTGTAGCAGACCCTCGACATGCTTCAGGAACATCCGCCCTTGCAATGTCAGGCTCAGCCCCCTGGCATGGTGCCGGTCGAACAGCATGAGGCCGGTCATATGCTCAAGCTTTTCAATGGCCTGGGCGACGGAAGGTTGCGATATGTTCAGGATTCTCGCCGCTTGTGCGATGCCGCCATGTTCCGCCACGGCGCGGAAATAGGCACATTGACGAAGGGTGAAGCGAACCATATTTTTCCTTCTTTAATCCCCATATATATGAGTTTTCATATTTCCTCAGAGCAGTTCAAGCTGCTTCTTGTCACGACCTGCGGCAGACGCCGCATTCCTGGCAATAAGATGGATCTGAGAGTCAGCGATGTCGCCAGCCCAATCCCCAGCCGAACTGTTCACTGCTGCGAGCCGCCGCCCCTGGGGCCCGCGGATGTGGCGGTTGCCCGTCTCCGCAAACTCACGTCTCGCCGCCCTCCCGACGGGGCCGGCTTCTCCGATGAGTGCGGTCGCCTTTGCAGACCGGGACCGCCTCCGCCCGGCCCGGAAGGCCGGCTGCCTGGATCGGATCTGGGGCCCGGGGCATGATCTGACCGTTCGGCCTCTCGAACCGGATGGATTGCAGACTGATCAGCCCGACTGACCGGGTCTTCTGCAACGGCGCTCTTTGCATCACTCCGGGCCGGGATTCGCCCCCTGCAACTTTAAACATGATTCCGCCGATCAGACTTCGGGTTTGATCGCTCTGTCGTCTGCACCATGGAGAATCGCGATGGCCTTTGAACAGGTGCCGATGGCGCCATGGTCACCCAGGTGGCCTTTCCCGATCACAGCGGAGCGGGGGTGGGTGCCGGTTGCGCGCCGGATCATATCCTGCGCGATCTGACCGAAATCCGGTCGCTGACCTAGCGCGCGCCCCAGGTGTCCGAGAGCCGGTAACCGCCGGGCCAGGGGTCTGACGGGTCCAGCATGTGCTGATGGATCCCGGTGATCCAGCCGCGGCCCGAAATCTCGGGCCGGATCGCCGGGATCTCGCCCACCGTGGTGGTGCCGAGGATGCGGCCGGTGAACTCCGACCCGATCAGCGACACCGCCGTCAGCCGGTCGGCCTCGGTCATCTGCCCGCGCGCGTGCAGCACCGCCATCCGGGCCGAAAGCGCGGTGCCGGTGGGCGAGCGGTCGACCTTGCCGGGCCGGATCGCCACCGCTGCGCCCGCGCGCAGATCGTTGCCCTGGCGGGCGACCGGCCCGGCGAACAGGCAAAAGGAATAATGCGTCCAGTCCGGGTTGGTCGGGTGGCGAAAGCCAAGCTGTTCGGTCCCGGCGTCCGAGATCCTGACGCCGAGCTTCGCGATGTCATGCGCCTCGTCCGGCGTCAGCGAGAACCCCAGGCTGCGCGCATCGACGAAGACGAAACTGTCGCCGCCCCAGGCGGTGTCCACCGTCAGGGTGCCCAGCCCCTCGACCTCGATCCTCGCGTCCAGCCGTTCGGCGAAGCTCGGCAGGTTTTCGACGAAGATCCGCTCGGCCTTGCCGTTCCGGCATTCCGCGCGCACCCGCACCAGCCCGCCGGGGGCCTCCAGCACCATGCGGGTTTCGGGCTCCTGCATCGGCACGATGCCGCTGTCGAGCAGCACGGTCGAGACGCAGATCGAGTTCGAGCCCGACATCGGCGGCGTGTCCTCGGGTTCCATGATGATCCAGGCGGCGTCGGCCTCGGGGTGTTTCGGCGGCACCAGCAGGTTGACGTGGCGGAACACGCCCCCGCGCGGCTCGTTCAGCACGAAATTGCGCAGGGTGTTGTCTTCGGCGATCCAGCGCGACTGTTCCCAGATCGTGTCCCCGGGCGGTGGGCGGACGCCGCCGACGATCACGTCGCCGACCTCGCCCTCGGCATGGGCGGAAATCACATGGATCGTCTTGACGCTGCGCATGGGGTCACTCCAGCCAGGGGGGAAGGGTCTTTGCGGCGTGGCCGCTGAGCGCGGTCCGGGCGCAGTCGGCCAGGCTGCCGAAGCGCAACGCGCGCCCGGAGAGCCCCGGCCCGTAATGGGCGTATTTGCCGGAATTGGTCATCAGCGCCCTTGTGGCGGTCGGGAACACCGGCTCCGAGATCGAGCACCAGCACAGATCGGGCAGCACCTGGACACCGAACTGCTCCAGCCGCGCGAGCGTGCCGTCCGCGCGCAGCCCGGCGATCACCTGGCGGCCGGCGGTGATGATGGTGGGGATCGCGACCGGCCCCGCCAGCAGACCCGCGAAGGCGCGGCATTCCTGGTGCGAGGCATGGGGGCTGCCGATGGCGATCAGCTCCACCTCTTCCGGCCCCTCGTTCAGGATGCGCCAGGCCTCAGCCATATCGTCGCGGGTGATCCGGGCATGGTCGGCATCTTCGCGGATCAGATGCGCCTCGGGGGTCACGCCTTCCACATGCAGCATCGGCGCCGCCGAAGTGGTGCCGAAGGCCGCGCAAAGCGCCTTCAGCGCCTCGGGATCAGGGGCGGCCTGCGCCAGCCCACGGAGCAGCGGAATCCGGTCGGGTGAGGCCCGCCCCGCCAGCCAGCCGATCAGAGGCCAAAAGGCGTCATCCGCGCCCTCGGGCATCCCGATGTCGATCACCCGCGCGGCGCGGCGGTGCTCATCCAGATAGACCCCCGCGAGCGGCGCGCGGCCCGTCACCGCGATGCAGAGGTCGAGGAAATCCGGGTGTTTCGCCGTGCGCGCGCCCAGCACGGTATTGGCATAGATCACCGCGTTCGATTCCGCCCAGGCGATGGTCTCGCCCTCGGCCGGCGCCGTGTCCAGCAGATAGGGTGAGCAGGTAAAGCTGTTCCTGCACCCCATCCGCACATAGGCATCGGCCAGCCGCGCCGCGGGGCCGCCGAACGAAGGCGGCACGCCCTGCGCCTGCCAGTTCTCGCGGTCGACCGAGATCGCGTTCATCGTGGTCGGCACCCGCACCTTTGCCCCCAGATCCGCCATCTTTTCGGCGAAGGTCAGGTTGGCGGGGCTGGCGTAGATGCAGCCGTCGATATGGGCCTGGGTCACGTCGATCAGCCGCGCGGCGCCCTGATTGGCCGCCATCGCCACGATGATCCGCATCGCCTGGCGGGTGGCCTCGCCCTCGGCGCCATTCAGCATGGCGCGGTCCGCTTCGGTCAGCTCCAGGTCTGACGCTTCCGGCGGGGCGACCGGCAGGGTCAGACCGGGGGCCTCGATGGCCGCCGGGCTGACGGCTGCCTCGGGTTCCTGCGCCAGCCGCTGCCAGTCGCCGGGCTCCAGCCGCAGGACCGGCAGGGGTTTCCCGAACATCTCCGCCGCGATCAGCGCGCCCAAAGTCACCACATCCTCGGGCTGCGAGAAGATGATCGCCGCCGGCGCCCGCCCGTTCAGCGCCAGATCGAGGATCACCCCCGATCCGGTGCACGACCCCCGGGTCGAGGGCATCATCAGGACCGATCCGGCGATGCTTTTCCCGTGCAGAGGGTGATGCACGTCGATCACCCTGCCGGTCGCGGGATCGACACCGCCCCAGAAGCTGAGCGGCTCTTCGGTCGCCAGCACCGGCCCCCGCGCGCTGCCGGTCAGGATGCTGCGCGCGGCGCTCATTTCACCACGAATCCATGGGCATAGGGGTCGCGGTCGTCGATGAAGATGGTGTTGATCCCGGTCTGCCGCGCCCATCCTCCGATGGAGGGAATGATCGCAGCTTTCCCGCCGACCTCGGCCGCCGCCTCGACCCGGCCTTTGAAGATCGAGCCGATGATCGATTCATGCCAGAACTCATCCCCGACCTTCAGCTTCCCCTTCGCCGCCAGCTGCGCCATCCGCGCCGAGGTGCCAGTGCCGCAGGGCGAGCGGTCGATGGCCTTGTCGCCGTAGAACACCGCGTTGCGGGCATGCGCCCCCTCGACGGTCGGCGCGCCGGTCCACTGGATATGCGACAGCCCGTTGATCCGCGCATCGCCCGGGTGGGTGAAGTCGTATTTCTCGTTCAGCGCCCGGCGCAGCTTCGGCGAGAAGCCGATCAGCTCTCCGGCGGTGAAATCGGCCATGTCGCGGAAGTTCTTCTGCGGCTCAACAATCGCGTAGAAATTGCCGCCATAGGCCACATCCACCACGATCTCGCCCAGACCCTCGACCTCGGCCGTCATCCCCTCGGCGTAGAGGAACGAGGGCACGTTGGTCAGCCGCACTTCCTCTACGAAGCGGCCGTTCTGTCGGTATTCGATATCGACCTTGCCGGCAGGGGCGTCGATCGACAGCTTCCCCGGCTCGCGCGGCTGGATCAGCCCGTTCTCGATGCCCATGGTGATGGTGCCGATGGTGCCGTGACCGCACATCGGCAGGCAGCCCGAGGTCTCGATGAACAAGACCGCCACGTCGCAATCCGCCCGCGTCGGCGGGTAGAGGATACTGCCCGACATCATGTCATGGCCGCGCGGCTCGAACATCAGCCCGGTGCGGATCCAGTCGAACTCGCGCAGGAAATGGGCGCGTTTCTCCAGCATGTCGCGGCCCTCAAGCCGCGGGCCGCCGCCCGAGACGAGGCGCACCGGATTGCCGCAGGTATGGCCGTCGAGGCAGGAAAACGTATGGTTGGCCATGGGTCAGAACCTCTGCGGAGAGAACGGGGTCAGGTCGATTGCGGGCGCGGTGCCGGTCACCAGATCGGCGACCAGACGCGCGGTGCCCGCCGATTGCGTCAGGCCGAGATGGCCGTGGCCGAAGGCATGGATCACCCGGGGGGACGCTTTGGAGCGCCCGATGGCGGGCAGGCTGTCCGGGAGCGAGGGGCGGAAGCCCATCCACTGCACGCCTCCCTCGGGGTTCAGCCCCGGCAGGAAGGCGCGGGCCTTCTTCAGCATCGCTTCGGAGCGTTTGTAGTTCGGCGGCAGGTTCAGCCCGCCCAGCTCCACCGCACCCCCCACCCGGATGCCGGTGGACAGCCGGGAGATCACGAACCCATGGCCGCCGAAGGTGACCTGGGTGCGCAGATCGAAGGCGTTCTGCGGCAGGGTGGTGTTGTAGCCGCGTTCGGTCTCCAGCGGGATGCGGTCGCCCACCGAGCGGGCGATCCGGTGCGAGAAGGCCCCGGCGCAGATCACCGCATGAGCGGCGCGCAGGCTGCGGATCCCCGCCACCGCCTCGACCCCCTCGGGCCCGGCGTTCAGCGCGGTGATCTCCGCGGTCTCGATCCGGCCGCCATTCGCGCGGAACCGCTCGGCCAGCGCGAGCGTGTAGAGCTTCGGGTCGCTGATCGAATACCAGCCGGGGGTGAAGGTGCCATGGGTGAACCGCGGCGACAGGCCCGGTTGCAGCTCGGCCATTTCCCCGGCCCGCAGATGGCGAAACTCGATCCCGTGTTCCGCCCGCGCCTGCCAGCCGGGCAGCGAGGCGTTGAGTTCCGCCTCGCTCTCATAGACCTGGAGATTGCCCTTCTTCTCCAGCATGTCTGAGGTGCCGGTGGCGGCCAGAAACGGCTCCAGCTCGGCTTTCGACAGATCCATCAGCGCGGTCTGCGCCGTGGTGGACTGCGCCACCCGCGCGGGCGAGCAGGCGCGCCAGAACCGGAACATCCAGGGCGCGATCTTCAGCGCATAGGCCGGCGGCACCGACAGCGGCCCGAGCGGGTCGAGCAGCCATTTCGGCGCCTTCTTCAGGATCCCGGGCGAGGCCAGCGGCAGGATATCGGTGAAGGCGAAGGCCCCGGCATTGCCGGCCGAGGCCCCGGCGGCCGGCCCTTCGCGGTCCACCACCGTGACTTTCAGCCCCCGCGCCTGCAACGCGAGAGCCGCGGAAAGCCCGACGACCCCCGCCCCGATGACGATCACATCGCTCATCATGCCCTCAATGCGTCGCGGCCAGGAACTGCCGCAGTTCGGGATCTTTCGGCGCGTCGAACAGCTCTTCGGGCGGGGCGATCTCGGCCATCACGCCCTTGTGGAAGAACGCCACCCGGTCCGAGACCTCGCGCGCGAACTTCATCTCATGGGTGACGCAGATCATCGTCATGCCTTCCGAGGCCAGCATCCGCAGCGTGTCCAGCACCTCGCCCACCAGCTGCGGGTCGAGCGCCGAGGTCACCTCGTCGAACAGCATGTAATCGGGCGACATCGCCAGCGCGCGGGCAATCGCCATGCGCTGCTGCTGACCGCCCGACAGGCGCGAAGGATAGACCGAGAGCTTGTCGCCCAGCCCGACATGTTTCAGTTGCTTCTCGGCTTCGGCCCCCGCCTCGGCTTTCGAGCGTTTCAGGACCTTGACCTGCGCCAGCATCACGTTTTCCAGCACCGTCAGATGCGGGAAGGCGTTCCATTGCTGGAACACGATGCCGATCTTCTGGCGCAGCTTGTTCAGATCGGTGCTTTTGGCGTGGACCTCGATCCCGTCGACCAGGATCTTGCCGGAATCGATAGGCTCCAGCCCGTTGATGCAGGTCAGCAGCGTCGATTTCCCCGAGCCCGAGCCGCCGATCACGGTCAGCACCTCGCCCCTGGGCACCGTCAGGTTGATGCCCTTGAGGACTTCCAGCGGGCCAAAGCTTTTGCGGACGTTTTCGATCTCAATCATTGGACCACCGTTTTTCCAGATAGCCGCCGAAACGGGCAATGGGGAAGGAGATGACGAAGTAGAACATCCCGCAGATCATCAGCAGGAACAGCGGTTCCTGAAGGCGGGTGATCAGGATCTGCGTGGATTTCAGCAGCTCCACCACCTGGACGATATAGACCAGCGCCGAATCCTTCATCACCCCGAGCGCGAGCCCGATCCAGGACGGCAGCGCCACCCGGGTCGCCAGCGGCAGAACGATGTTGCGCATGTCCTGGCCCCAGCTCATGCCCAGCGACCGCGCGGCGCGGCGCAGGGTCAGCGGCACCGATTCGATGCCGCCGCGCACGATCTCGGCGCAATAGGCGGCGGTGTAGAGCGAGAGCACCCCGCAGGCCACGGCAAAGCCCGACATCTTCAGTTTCAGCACCGCGGTCAGGAAGGCATTGGCCAGCACAAGCTGGATCAAGAGCGGAATCGAGCGGAAGATATCCAGCACGAAGGTCATCGGCGCGGCCCACCACGGGCCGATCTGATAGCGCACCACCCCGAAGACGATGCCGAGGATGGTGCCGAAAAAGACCGAGATCGCGGTCACGAGGAGCGTCATCCCCGCGCCTTTGGCGAGAAGGATCAGGTCGTTGACGGTCAGAGCGGTATCGAACATCGCGGGCCCCCTCAGTAACGGAACAGCCGGGCCGCCAGCAGGCGGGCCGAGAGGGTGATCGCTTTGGTGAGCAGGTAGAAGATCACCGCCGCGATGGCGAAAAGCTCGAAGGTGCGGAAGCTGCGCGCGTTCAGTTCGCTGGTCACTCCGTAGAGGTCGGTGTTCATCGCCACCACCGCGCCCAGCGAGGTCATCAGGATCGCCCAGACCATCTGGTTGGTCATCGGCAGGAAGGCGATGCGCAGCATCTGCGGCATCACCACATTGGTGAAGGCCTGGCCCGAGGACATGCCAAGCGACCGCGCCGCGCGGGTCTGGGTGTCGGGAATGGCTTTCAGCGCGCCGCGGAAATTCTCGGCCAGGTAGCCTGCGTTGTTGAAGGCGATGCCGATCAGCAGCGACATATAGGGCGACAGGTGGATGCCGAAGCCGCCCAGCCCGAAATGCACCATATAGATCTGGAACAGGGCGGGGGTGTTGCGCGCGATCTCGACCCAGGTGGTGGCGATCGCCGAAAGGAAGCGGTTGCCCGACAGGCGGAAAACGGTAAGCGTGATCGCCACGGTGATGCCGATCATCATCGACAGCACGGCGATCTCGATGGTCACCAGCGCCCCCTCCAGCATCTGCGGAAGCGAGTTGAACGCCTGATTCCAGCGGAAATTGTAGTTGAACATGACCGCCTCACATCTCGAAAACGGAGAAGCGGCGCGGGGGCGTTACCCCTCGCGCCGCAGGGAAGGCGGAAGGTTCAGCGGTAGACGCCCGGGATCGACAGGTTGGCGGGCTCGCCGTCGCCGACCCATTTCTTGTAAAGCTCGGCGTAGCGGCCGGTGCGGACCTGCTGGTTGATGAACAGATCCATGTAGTTGATCAGGCCGTATTCCTCGCGGAGCGTGATCAGCGCGACGTAATCGGGCACCATCGGCGCCTTGTCGGCGATCGAGATGCCGGGGAAATTGCCCGATTTCACGTTGGCCTCGGCCACTTCCATGGTCGAGACGGTGGCGTCGAGCTGGCCCTGCGACAGGGCAAGGAACACGTCGGCCTGGTTCTGGTAGGGACGGAACTCGCCCTCGCCCCATTCCTTGACCTTGCCTTCCAGCCAGATCGCCTCATAGGTGCCGGCGGTGGCGCCGACGGTCTTGCCCTTCATGTCTTCCCAGCCGGTCAGCCCGGCCTTCTCGCTGGTGACCACGGCGTTCTCGAAGGCGTAATAGGGGATCGAGAAGCCGACGGTCTTGGCGCGCTCCAGCGTGTCCGAGGTCGAGGCGACGGCCACATCGACATTGCCGGACATCAGCGCCGGGATGCGCTCGGGGAAGGTGGTCTCGACGATCTCGGCGGTGACGCCGAGCGCGGCGGCCAGATCGTTGCAATAGTCGACATCGAAGCCGACCGGATTGTTGTCGGCATCGCGCGAGCCCATCGGCGGGAAGTCCAGCACCACGGCGCAGCGCAGCTTGCCCGAGGCGATGATGTCATCGAGTTTGTCGGCCAGTGCGGGGCCTGCCATCACGGTGGCGGCCGACAGGCCGAAGGCAAGGATTCCGGTTTTCATTCCACTCTCTCCCTGAGCTGATGCTGGACGTCGATTCACGTCGCTTCACTATCCGGTGTCAAGCGCGCTGACGCAAATCAAAAATACAATTAGTATACAAGCGACCTGAATCCATGGCGATTAAAAGGCGGATTGGCTGCCATATGGCGCCGTTCGGGCGATATTCCTGCATGCTTTCGTCGCATGATCGGTGAATGGCAGGGTTTTTCCGTGTTCTGCGGTCCGAATGACTTCGCGTCACCCCCGCCCCGGGCGGGGTTTCGCCGTGGCTGCGGCAGAATCGTCTGTGCCGCGGCCGGGGTGGTTGACCATCCGCAGGCCCTGGAGGCATGTCATTGGGGGAACAGTCAGAGGAGGGGCCGCGGATGTCGGGCACCACATATAGCGTCGCGGAACTTGAGGCCCGGATCGGGGCGATTTTCCGGGGCGTCGGGATGAACGGGGTGCAGGCCGGCGCGATGGCCCGGGTGCTGACCGCGGGCGAGCGCGATCATTGCAAATCGCATGGTGTCTACCGGATCGAGGGCACCCTGCGCACGGTGAAGGCGGGCAAGGTCAACCCGCAGGCGATGCCGGTGCTGGCGCCCGACGACGGCAGCGCGCTGGTGCGGGTCGATGCGCAGGGCGGTTTCGCCAATGCGGCCTTTGAACTGGCGCTGCCCGCCCTGGCGGCGCGGGCGGACAAGCTGGGCATGGCGGCGATGGTGATCAACGACTGCACCCATCTGGCCGCGCTCTGGCCCGAGGTCGAGGCCGTGACCGCCCATGGCCTGGCCGCGATGGTGATGTGCCCGAGCTATGCCACGGTTGCGCCGACCGGCGGCACCGAACCGCTTCTGGGCACCAACCCCTTCGCCTTCGGCTGGCCGCGCGCGGACGCGGATCCCTACGTCTTCGACTTCGCCACCTCGGTCGCGGCACGGGGCGAGGTGGAACTGCACCGCCGCGCCGGGAAGGAACTGCCCGAGGGCTGGGCGCTGGATGCCGAAGGCCGCCCCACCACCGACCCCGAGGCGGCGCTTGCCGGAGCGATGCTGCCCTTCGGCGGCCACAAGGGCTCGGCGATCTCGACCATGATCGAACTGCTCTCCGGCATCATGATCGGCGATCTGACCAGCCCCGAGGTGCTGGATTACCTCGGCTCCACCACGCTGGCGCCGCGCCATGGCGAGCTGATCCTCGCCTTCTCGCCGCGGGCCTTTGCGCGTGGCCGCGACGGCGATCCCTTCGCCCGCGCCGAGGTTCTGTTCGGGGCGATCCTCGGCCAGGGCGCGCGGCTGCCGTCGCAGCGCCGGTTCCGGGCGCGGGCGGAAGCCGCGGCGCAGGGCATTACGCTGAGTGCCGGGGAAGTGGCGATGCTGGACCGCTTCCTCGAACAGGGTCTGGCGGCGGTCTGAGCCGCGTCTGACTGCGCGGAGACACTCAGGCCGCGCCGGGAAAGCCCGCCCAAAGCGGAGCATATCCCTGATACCGGAAACTGTGAGGCGCTCATTCCGCCCCACGGATCGGCATCGTCTGATCCGCGCAGGGATCAGAGCGCGCAATGGTCGCCCGGGCTTCCTCAGAAAATCCGGCAGCGGTTTACGTGCAGGGGGAAAACTGGTCGGCAATGACTTTACCGAACCGAAGATCGGCCGTAGATTCGCGACGATCAGGTGCTCAGGCATATTAATGCATTGTCTTTCAGACGGATGGAGTTGTGATGATCCGGTTTTTCCTTGCCGCGCTTGCAATAGCGGCACCCTTCATGGCGCAGGCGCAGAGCCTTTCGGCGCAGGACATTCTGGCCCAGGTGGACAAGAAGGTGGCCTCGGGCAACGAATATCAGGCGTTGCTGGCCGATCCTGATCCCGCGCGGGCGCTGGCGGCGATGCAGATCATGCTGGCCTCGGGCGACGCCGACCTGGTGCGGATCGCGCTGAACGCCGGGCTTTACAGCCCCAATCCGACCGTGCAGCGCACCGCCTTCGAGGCTTTTATCCAGACGGCTCCGGTTATCAACATCTATGTCGACGGAAAATCGGCTGGGGATGCTGATCGCTTTCGCGGCTGGATCGAATACTATTCCGGCACGGTGAACGACAAATCCGTTGGTTTCATAAGCCAGAAAGTGAGCGACTACGACAAGTACGGTTCCTGCTATACTTATTCGGGATCCAACGCATGCCTGTTCAGGATCTCGGATGATGGCATCAGCATCAGGATGTGGGATTCGTGGAACATTCTACGCCTCAACGATCAGGGCGAATTAGCTGGACTTGTTAAGGTATCTGATATCGCGGCACCGCTGCCGATCCGTATTCCGGTGACGAACTAAGCCACTAACGAAGCCGCACCTTCTCCGGTGCGGCATCTTCCCTCAATGGAAACTCACCGCGTCGATCCCGACCGGGGCCTCGTCCCAGGCGCTGCGGATGGTGACATAGACCCAGCGGGCGCTGGTGGCGGCGCCGGTCAGTTCCAGCGTGCCGTCCGGCCCCATCACCCCCATGGCGAAGGGCCGCGCGCGCTGGCCCGCGCCGTCGGCGGCGACCTCGACGGTGATGTCGCGCGGGACGGCGAAGCCCTCCTCGTCTGTCGCCCGGATGCGCACCCGGCTGAGGATCGCCGCCGCCTCGCCCCGGACCCGGAAGGCGATACGGTTCGGACGGCTGAGGCTGAAAGCATAGAGGCCGGGGCCGGTCAGATTGGCCTCGCCCTGGTCCGGGGTCAGCGGTGGCAGGATCGCCGAGACCGCCTCAAAGGCGAGGCCGACGCTGTCGGGCGCCTCCGGCGCAGACACCGCGCCCCCGCCCGCCGCGACGGGCGCGGCCTGGCGCGAGATGCGGCGGGCGATATTCTGGCCGATCTCCTCGATGCGGATGAAACGGCCCTCGGTCGGGGTCAGCGCCTCGGTGATCATGCCGATCGGGCGGTCGCCCTCGAACAGGAAGGCGCCGCTGCTGCCCTTGAACAGTTCTTCGCCGGGTTTCGTCACCATCGCCTCCAGCGTCAGGTAGTCGGTGCGGGTGATCTGCATCGGGATGCGCTCGACCTCGCCCGAACTGCGCAGGCGTTGCAGATGAACCTCTCCGCCTGTCCCGGCCCTGACCTCGCCCGAGATCAGCGGCAGGCCGGCGGTGCAGCGCTCTTCCACCGCGCCGCGCAACTGGCCGATGGCAAGGTCCATACCCTCCCAGAACGGTGTTTCGATCAGGGCGGGGGAATGGACGACCGGCGCGCCGGAAAAGACGGTCACCCGGCGGCTGTCGCCCGCGACATGGCGCGGCAGGATCACCCAGCACAGGCCGGCATGGTGGATGAGGAAGCCATGCCCGGTCTCGCCCGCGCTTTCGATCCGCACGGTCTGGGCAGCAATAAAGGTTCCATTGCCGGCGGCGGCGGCTACTGTCACAACCAGCAGGCAGGTTCGGAGGATGCGCATGTCGGCGAAGGGGCTCCCGTTTTTCATTCTGCTGCCATTTGCGGCGCTCGCGCAGGAGGTTAGCCCGGTCGCGCTGACCTCTCAACCTTTCGACGAAATCTGGCGCCCTGCGGCCGAGATTTCCGGCGCGGTCGTGGTCGGCTTTGCCGCCGCAGCCGCCCCTTTCGCGGGCGAAAGCGATCTGAGCGTCAGCGCGATGATCCCGGGCGACTGGCGCGGCACGGATCTGTGCCTGCGGGTGACCAGCGCCGATGGCCGCTATGAATCGCGCAACAGCTACCACGTCAGCGAAGACTGGCAGGGCGGCGCCATCCCGCTGCCCTATCCCAGCCCCGATCCCGCGCGCCTGATCGACCTGCCCCCGGGCGAGGTGACGGCCGCGCTCTGGCAGGGCGATTGCGACGGGAGCAGCCTGGAAATCGCGCTGGTCCGGTGGCGGGGCGGCACCGAGCCCTTGCTGATGCTGAACACCTCGCGCGCCGATGAGACCTTCCTTCTGTTCACCAGCCATCCCGACTGGCCGGAGGTGACCTGTCTGCCCTCGGCGGCGGCGGGGCGCATCGCGTTCGACACGGTTTGCCCGCTGCCTGTGGGCGCGCTCGAACAGCCGAAGCTCGATGTGGTGGTGATCCCGTTCCGGGGCGGCGAGATGGGGCGCGAAATCGCGCTGACCCTGCGCGGCCCGGCGGGCTGAGATGGAGCGCCTCACCAACCGGATCCTGCCCTTGGCGGGGCTGTTGTTGCCGCTGGCGACGATTGGCCTGCTGGCGGTGCTGCTGGCGGATCCGTTCCGCGCCCGGCGCAGTTTCCTGATCGAGGCCGATACGCTGGCCGCCGTGATCACCTTCGAGGGCGGTACGAGCCACTGGGATCTGGGCGAAGCGATGCTCTGCCGTCCGCTGGAGCGCATCGATCTGCGCGCCGCGCCCGGCAGCGGCCCATGCGACAGCCGCCGCTTTGCCGGCAGCGTCGGGCCGGTCGCCCTCGCCTGGAATGACGGGGCGACGGTGGCGATCACCGATCGCGGCGCGCGCGGCCTTACGCTGCGGATCACCGGGCTTGCCGGGCTGCCGGATGGCAGCCTGGTCGTGCTCAGCCATGAGCGGCTGGCGGAACTGGGGGCGCTCAGTTTCGCAGGCCATCTGGTTCTGGGGCGCAGCGCCCTTTCGGGCGAGAGCGGCCTGCTGCTCTCGGGCAGCTACGAGGCCCGCGAACGCCCGCTGCTGAGTTCTCAGACCGAGACGGTGAAGAGCGGCGTTCTGCGCAGCGGCGACAGTGTGCGGATTCTGGAAGACGGGGAGTCCGCGCTGACCTATGGTCATCTGACGCTGCCCGAAGACCCCGATCAGCGCGGGCTTCACCTTGTCGGCGTTTCGGCGCCGGGGCGCACGGCGCTTGAGGTCAGTTATTTTGGCGGTCGCGCGCCGAACCTGATCCGGCCGAACTGGGTGGATCGTGCCCTGACGAGCCCCTTGCTGATCGCGGGCCTTTTCCTGATCTCGGCAGGGGCCGGACAGATCCAGCTTCTGATCGCCAGCGTGGCCCGGCTGACCGGCGCAAAAGGCATCGCCGGACAGCAAGCGGCCCGGTCCCCCGCGCGCCCGGCACGGCGGCCCCGGAAGAAAGGCCGCCTGCGCCGGTGGAGACAGTGAAGATCATCGGCCGGTCACGGGACGGCAGGCCCGCTCTTTGCTTCAGCGCTGAGATTGCCTTGCGCAGCCTGGGCCAATCCCGGGAACTGCGGCATGTCCTGTTCCAGGCGGCACGGGTCGCCGCCTGTCATGATCCCGTCCGGCGGATGAACCCGGTTGCCCCGGCATGGCAATCCGCCTGCGGACCTGCCCCGGTGGCCCGCTAAAGGTCACCGCTCAGCGGGAGGGTATTTCGGTGAACCCCGGTCAGATGCGCGCGCAGGAGCTTTGTCGCCCGCTCCGCGTCGCGTGACTGGATGGCCTCGTTGATCTGCTCATGCTCGGCCTGGTAATGCGCCCATTTCTCGGGCGAGAAGCTGCTTGCCTTCAGCATCTGCCAGGCGCGCTGCGAGCGCAGCAGCAGGATCTGCTGCCCCAGGCTGCGAAACATCTGATTGCCGGTGCAATCGAAAAGCAGGCCATGGAACCGGGCATCCGCCGCCTCGGCGCCGATCCAGTCGCGCACCTCACGCCCTGCGATCACCGCATCCGCCAGCCGCTGAAGATCTGCATTGGTGGCCGCGAAAGAAACCAGCCCCACGATTGCGGGTTCGATCACGACACGAAACCCCACCAGCTCGGCCGGTGAGCAATCGGTCAGAGGCCAGCCCTGCGACCGATCCGGCAGGGCGGGCAGAGCAGCCGGGCCATCGCCGGCCCCCGCCGCCGCGATATAGGTGCCGCGGCCGACATGACGGGTCAGGATCCCGCGCCGCTCCAGCTCGGCCAGGGTGTCGCGCACGGCGCCGCGCGACAGGCCGCTTTCTTCGGCCAGCCTGCGCTCATTGGGCAGCCGGTCGCCGGGGCGCAGCCTGTGATCGGCAAGGGCGCTGGTGAACTGCAAAAGCAGCGCCGCCTTGTCCAGGACAGCCTCGGGCAGCCAGGTCACCTCCGGCGTTCCGAACGCTTCTTCCTTATGATCGCTTGTGATCAAGATATACCTTTCGGACCAATATGCTTTTGCAAGACGCTTAAAATTACCCCTTTACGGAGATTTTCATTGGTGTTTAGCCTGAAGTCAACAGATTCTGGTGGACTATAGCTTAAAATGGCGAACCAATAAGTCCAAGTTTCATGCAATAGTCCGACCAAAAACGCCGGGTCGCAGACGCGATCATACCCTTGCAGGAGTGGAGATGTCAGCTTTGCCCAAAATCCCCGCCGCCGAATTTGCTGCCCGCCGCGCGGCTGCCCGAAACCTCTGCAAGGCCGCCGGGCTTGACGCGCTGCTGGTCTGCGCGCGCGG
Source organism: Pseudogemmobacter humi (assembly GCF_900609055.1). Classification (GTDB taxonomy): domain Bacteria; phylum Pseudomonadota; class Alphaproteobacteria; order Rhodobacterales; family Rhodobacteraceae; genus Pseudogemmobacter; species Pseudogemmobacter humi. The sequence continues at coordinate 26,276 of NZ_UXAW01000119.1, forward strand.
CGGCGGCACCGTCGACCGTTATGCCGATGTGATGTATCTGGCGAATTATTACACCTCGTTCCCCTATACGCCCGACCATCCCGGCGAATGGTCGGGGCGCGCGCATACGTTCATCGTCCTGCCGGTAGAGGGGCGGCCGCGGCTGATCATCGACCTGCCCGATGACGGCTCGGCGCAGTTCGACGATGGTGAGGTGATCTATACCGATTTCGTCATCGAGGCGGTGATCCAGGCCCTGAAGGACAGCGGGCTGGAAAACGCGCGGATCGGTCTTTGCGGCGAGGATGTGCTGCCGGTGCGCTACTGGCGCCAGATCACCGGCGCCATGCCTGCGATGACATGCGAGCCCGCGGATCACATCCTGACCGGATTGCGCTCGGTCAAGTCGCCGGCCGAGGTCGACATGCTGCGCCATGCGTCGAAAATCGGTTCGCGGATGCTGGATGCGATGCTGGTCGCGGCGGTGCCGGGGGCGACCCATGGCGAGATCCTCAGCGCGGGGATGCAGCTTTTGCTGCCCGAGCGCGGCATTCTCTACAATTCGTTCATGGCCTCGGGGCGCGGCGGTGACGAGCCGACCAATTCGCGCAGCAATTTTCCGACCTGGGCCTCTCCCGAACCGCTGCGCGAGGGCGACTGGTTCCGCGCCGGAATCTCGGGGATGCTGGGGGGCTATGTGTTCGACCTCTCGCGCTCCTGCCCGGTGGGGGCGCCGACCAACCGGCAGATCGACATGTTCGAGGCGGCGATCTCCTGCGTCGAGGCCGCGGTGGAGGCGACCCGGCCCGGTGCCCTCGCGGGCGATCTCGCCGATGCGGGCCTTGGCAAACAGCGCGCGCTTGGCTTCGGGCTCGACAGTGTTTTCTCGGGGATGGGCCATGGGATCGGGCTGGGCTGGGATGCGCCCTGGCTGACGCCGGGAGAGCCGACCGAACTGGTGCCGGGCATGGTGCTGTGCCTTGAGCGCACGGTCAGCCAGGACGGCTATCTGGGCGATTTCGAGGAAACGGTGCTGGTGACGCCCGACGGGTTCGAGCGGCTGACCGATGCCCGCACCCGCTATTGGTAGGCATGGCCGCAGGCTGTGGTCGCAAAGGACAGGAATATGATGACTGGTGCCCGGCCCTATGACGAAAGCCTCTGGCGTAAAGAGGCGCGGACGCCCGCATTCGCCGCGCCGCCCTTTGCCGCCGGGCAGGCGGATGTGGCGATTGTCGGCGGCGGCTTCACCGGGCTGAGCGCCGCGCTGCATCTGGCGGAACTCGGGCGTGAGGTGGTGCTGCTGGAGGCGGCGGATATCGGCTTCGGGGCCTCGGGGCGCAATGGCGGCCAGGTCAATCCGGGGCTGAAATACGATCTGCCCGCGCTTGAGGCGAAGTTCGGCACCGAGGCCGGCTCTGCCTTCTGGCGCATGGGGCAGGAGGCGCCGGATTTCCTGGCGGCGATGATCCGCCGGCTGAACCTCGACTGCGATCTTGAGGAAAACGGCCTGTTGCGGCTGGCCCACAATAAAGCCGCGATGGCGGCGATGTGGAAAGCCGCCGATGCGCTGGAAGCGGGCGGCCTTCCGGTGCGTCGCCTGGCTGACCGCAGGGCCGTCGAGGCGGAAACCGGAACCGCCCGCTACGAGGCGGGGTTCGTCGACCCGCGCGGGCGTTCGGTGCGCCCCCAGGACCTGGCCTCGGAACTTGCGCGCGCCGCCGCCCGCGCCGGGGTCCGCATCCATTGCCAGAGCCCGGTGATACGCCTGAACCAGAACGGCAAAGGCTGGGAGGTTGCGACCGCGCAAGGGGTGATCCGCGCGCGCGAGGTCATCGTCGCCACGAATGGCTATACGGATGGCCTTGTCCCGGGCCTCGCCCCGAGCCTTTTGCCGGTGAACAGTTTCCAGATCGCCACCGCCCGCCTCGACGAGGATCTGTCGCGCCGGATCCTGCCCGGGCGGCAGACCGTATACGACAGCCGGCGCCTGATCCTCTATTTCCGCAAAACCAGCGACAACCGCGTTATGATCGGGGGCCGCGCCTCCTTCTCCTCCAGCCGCAAGGCGGGAGGGCGCAGCCCGGATTACTCAAGGATAGAGCGGGTGCTGCACGGCATTTTCCCGCAACTTGCGGGGCTGCCCGTCGAAATGCGATGGGCCGGGCTGGTCTGCATCACCCGCGATTTCCTGCCGCATTATCATGTGCCCGCGCCCGGCCTGCATGTCGTGACCGGCTATAACGGGCGCGGCGTCGCACTCGCGAACCGGGCGGGCGCATGGATCGCGCGCCATTTGTGCCAGGCCCCCGATACGGTGGCGATGCCGGTGGTTCCGATCACGCCGGTTCCCTTCCACCGCTGGCGCGAGCCTTTGCTCAATATTGCGATGAAGGGCCAGTATCTTCTGGATCTGGCGGGGCGCTAGTGTTCAGGAAAATTGAAATTACCTTCAGAACATTGAGATTGTTTTACAATGTCGCCGGACGCTTAATTCTTCTGTGCGGGAGCGAACCCGGCGTCACAACGTCGCTGGCTCACCCCCCGGAGCAAGCAAAAAACGGAGAGACGAATGTTTTTCGCCGATGGTCTGAACTGCAGCAATTTCGACCGCGCTGTCTTTCAGGAACTGGTCGATGGCGGGCTGGGCTGTGTCACGGTCTGTCTTGGCTTCTGGGAGGATGCGGTCGCCTCGATGGATGCGCTTGGCCGGTTCCGCGACCTTGTGCGCGCTAACAAGGATCTGGTCGCCATCGCCCGGACCGGCGCGGAAATCGAGGCCATCGCGGGCTCGGGGCGCTGCGCGCTGGTGATCGGCTACCAGAACACGGCGGTGCTGAACGGCAATATCCGCTTTCCCGAACTCTTCGCGGATATGGGGCTGCGGGTTCTGCAACTGACCTATAACAACCAGAACGAATTCGGCGGCAGCTGCTATGAGCCGCAGGACAGCGGCATCAGCCGTTTCGGCCGCGAGATGATCCCCGAGCTGAACCGCTGCGGCATCCTGATCGACCTTTCGCATGTTGGCGAACGGACCTCGCTGGATGTGGTGGAGCTGTCGGAGCATCCGGTCGCGATCACCCATGCCAACCCGGCGACGCTGGTGCCGCATCTGCGCAACAAGAGCGATACGCTGATCAGGGCGCTGGCGGCCAGGCGCGGGGTGATCGGCCTTGCGACCTATGCCAATATCTGCGGCGAATACGGGGCCTCGCCGTCGAAATGGGCCGATATGGTGGCCTGGACCGTGGATCTTGCCGGGATTGGACATGTCGCCATCGGCACCGATCACGGGCGCAACGTGGGCATGCCGGATCTGACCTGGATGCGCCAGGGCAACTGGTCGCGCATCATCAATTACGGCGCCGGCAATGCGGCGCGTCCGGGCAAGGTGGCCGAGCCGGGCTGGATCGACACGATGAAAAGCTTCGGTGCCATTGCCACCGCCCTGGCGGCGCGCGGCTTCTCGCAAGACGAGACCGCCCTTCTGATGGGTGGCAACTGGCTGCGCCTTTACACCGAGGTGTTTGGCGAAACCGACGCGCAGAAACAACTCGCGGCGTGACCCTGATCACCCTGCGGGCCAGGGCCATGATCCGCAGCGGGCAACGAAAATGGCCCCCATAAAAACGACCAACAGTGGAGAATGAACATGAACGGGATTCCGAAAGACAAGACGCCAGGCGGTCTTCTCACCCGCCGCGGCCTGCTGTCTGGTGCGGCGGCGGCGGGCGGGGTGGCGCTTGCCGCCCCTTACTACATCCGCCCTGCCGGTGCACAATCCGCGGGCCGGGTGATTTACGCCACCTGGGGCGGCTCGTGGGAGGAGGCGATCCGCAAGGCCTGGTTCGAGCCCTTTACCGCTGCAACCGGGATCGAGGTGGTCACGGCGCAGGACAATACCTATGGCAAGTTCCAGTCGATGGTCGAAAGCGGCACCACCGAATGGGATGTGGTCGAGGTCAACCCGGATTTCACCTTCATCGGCGCGAAGCGCGGACTGCTGGAGCCGCTGGATTTCACGGTGATCAACCGCGAGCCGATCATGGAGGGCGAAGGCTTCGTCACCGAATATTCGGTGCCGCAGGTGCTGTGGTCCTATGTGCTGGGCTATAATACCGATCTTCTGAAAACCGCGCCTTCGGGGGCGGTCGACATGTTCAACCTGACCGATTTCGCGGGCAAGCGGTCGATCTACAGCAATCCGAACTCCTCTGCTCTGGAAACGGCATTGCTGGCCGATGGCGTCGCGCCGGGCGATCTCTATCCGATGGATATCGACCGCGCGCTGGCGAAACTCGACGAGATCCGCAGCGATCTGATTTTCTACGAAACCAATGCCCAGGCCCAGCAATATGTCAGCGACGGCACCGCCGCCATGCTGATAATGCCCGATGGCCGCGCGATGTCGGCAATCGAAAGCGGCGCTCCGGTTGCGATCCAGTACAATCAGAGCTTCATGACCTGGTCCTCGATGGTGGCGCCGAAGGGCTGCCCGAACCGCGAGAATGCGATGAAGCTTCTGGCCTGGACCATGACCCCCGAAGCCCAGGCGGCGATCGCCAATGCCTATACCTATGGGCCCGTCGTGCCCGCCGCTTTCGATATGATCGACGAGGCGCGCGCGAATATCCTCTCGGGCGGGCCGCAGCAGCAGGGCAAGTTCATCATGCTCAATGCCGAATGGTGGGCCGAGAACTACGAGGATGCGACCGAGCGCCTGACCGAATGGCGCCTGATGTAAGACCCTGTGACCCGAGGCCAGAGCCTTGTTCACATCCTGGCGGCGGGTCCGGTCCCGCCGCCTGCCCCCGTTCCGGCTGCGCCCGCGCGCCCGTAAGGAGCAGTTCATGGCCTCAGGCTTCCTGCGACGTCATTCCGCCAGCCTGATGCTGGCCCCCGCAATGCTGCTGCTTGCGGTGTTTTTCCTCTGGCCGGTGCTTGACCTGGTGCGCGGCAGCTTTGCCCATCCCGATGGCAGCCTTGGCCAGTATGAGCGCGTGTTCAGCCGCCCGGCCTATGTGCTGGTCTTGCAGCGCACCTTCCTGATCAGCGGGCTGACCGTGCTGATCTGCGCGGTGATCGCCTATCCGGTGGCCTACCGGCTGGCGACGGCCAGCACCACGGGAAAACTGGTGATCCTTGCGGTGATCCTGATCCCGTTCTGGACCAATCTCCTGGTGCTTTGCTACGGCTGGCTGATCATCCTCAGCCCGACCGGCACCCTGAACAAGGCCCTGACCGGGATCGGCCTGATCGACAATCCGCTGCCGCTGAGCGGCAATATGGCCGGTGTCCTGATCGGGATGGTGCAGACGATGCTGCCCTATATGGTGCTGCCGGTCGCCGCCAACATGGCCCGGATCGACCCGCGCATCCCTCAGGCCGCCCGCAGCCTCGGCGCGCCGCCATTGCAGGTTTTCCTGCGCACCTGGCTGCCGCTGACCATGTCCGGCGTCATCGCCGGGGGGCTTCTGGTCTTCATCATGAGCATCGGCTTTTTCATCATCCCCGCGATCCTCGGGGGAACCAAGGACATCTTCATCGCCCAGCTGATCGAGATGAACATCAACAAGGTCCTGAACTGGGGCTTCGCCGCGGCGCTGTCCACCGTGGTGCTGGTCACGACGCTGGTGCTTTACGGCGTGGGCGTGCGCTGGTTCGGGGTCGACGCACTCTGGGGGCGGCAGTGAAACAGGCACGCGGACTGAATTTCGCCATCACGCTGAGCGTCATCTTCGCCGCCGTCATGATGATCCTGCCCAATGCGGTCATCATCCCGGCCTCGTTCAACGGCGAGAATTACATCACATTCCCGCCAACCTCGCTCAGCACCCGCTGGTATGAGACCTTTCTGACCGATCCGGTCTGGCGCGGCGCCACCTGGAACAGCCTTGTGGTCGCCGTGCTGACCGCGATGGTCGCAACGGTGCTGGGCACGCTGGCGGCGCTTGGGCTGATGCGGCTTTCGGTGCGCGCGCGCAGCCTGCTGGTCAGCCTGTTCCTGCTGCCGACCATCGTGCCGACCATCATCAGCGCGGTGGCGCTTTACGGTCTGCTCGCGCAGATGGGCGGCCGCGGCGGGCTTCTCGGCATCATCATCGGCCATACGATCATCACGCTTCCCTTCGTGGTGGTGAATGTGGTGGCGGCGCTTCAGCAGATGGATGTGCGGATGGAACATGCCGCGCGCAGCCTCGGGGCTTCGCCGCTTCGCGCCTTCTGGCATGTGACGCTGCCGGTGATCTGGCCCGGCATCGCCGCCGGCGCGGTCTTTGCCTTCCTGTGTTCCTTCTCCGAGATCGTCATGTCGCTGTTTCTCAGCGGAGCCGGCTCGATGACCCTGCCGGTCCAGATGTGGAGCGGTATCCGTTTCGAGATCAACCCAACGGTCGCTGCCGCTTCGTCGGTTTTCGTGGTCCTCTCCTGTGCCATCGTGGCGCTGATGGGCTTTTTGCGGCGCAAGCAGGGGAAGGCGATGAAATCATGAGCGCGCTTCTGCGGCAGAATGATCGGGCCCTTGTGGGGGCCTCCCCGATTTTTGAGGAAAGAGAGGCAGGCATGAACGGCCCCGGGGTCAGCACGAAACCGAAAATGGGCGCCGGAATCACGGTGCGCAATCTCTCACGGCACTACGGCACGACAAAGGCGGTGGATGACGTTTCCTTCAGTGTAGAGGCGGGCGAGTTCCTGACCCTGCTCGGCTCGTCGGGATCGGGGAAATCGACCACGCTGATGATGATCGCGGGCCTTGTGGAGCCAAGCGCCGGGCAGATCCTGATCGACGGCAAGGATGTCTCGCAGCTGGTGCCCGAAAAGCGCAATCTCGGCGTGGTGTTCCAGTCATATGCGCTGTTCCCGCATATGAATGTCTTCGACAATGTGGCCTTTCCTCTGAAAATGCGGGGGATTTCGCGCGCCGAGATCGAGCGCCGCGTGAAGGCCACGCTTGAGATGGTCGAACTGGACAGCCGCCGTGGCTACCGGGTCGGCCAGCTTTCCGGCGGCCAGCAGCAGCGGATCGCACTGGCGCGCGCGCTGGTGTTCGAGCCGCCGGTTCTTTTGATGGATGAACCGATGGGCGCGCTTGACCGGCGGCTGCGCGAACAGCTTCAGCGCGAGGTCAAAGAGATCCAGCAAAGCCTTGGCATCACGGTGATCTATGTCACCCACGACCAGGAAGAGGCCATGCTGATGTCGGACCGTGTCGGCATCATGGCCGAGGGCCGCATGCAGCAGATCGGTGCGCCGCGTGAGATTTATGAGGCCCCGCGCACGCCCTTTGTCGCGGCTTTTCTCGGGGAATCGAATTTCCTCCGGGTGCGCCAGACCGCCACGGGGTGGGAGGTTTGCCCCGATGGCGCCGCGAACAGCGCGGGCAGCCTGGAGGCGATGGTCCGCCCCGAGGATCTGCATCTTCTGTCCCCGGGCCAGACGGCCGCGCTCTCGCTTGAGGGGGTTGTGCGGTATGTGGAGTTCCCGGGCGGGGCGATGCGGCTTCTGACCGACACACCGGCGGGCCCGGTCGAGGTGAGGCTGCACCGCCACGAGGCCGGCACCCTGCGCGAGGGCGAGCGGGTCACCCTGGGCTGGTCCGACCGCGATATGGTTCTCTTCGGCGCCGAAGGCAGGGCTCGCCAGGAGACGGCGCCATGAACCGCCGTGCAGATCCCGCAGGCCAGCCGGTGGCGGTTGCCCTGCGCCCCCCTGCCGAGGTCATGCACCTGTCGCGCCTTGCCTCGACGCATCTGTCGCGTCTGAGTTTCTCGCGCAGCCTGATCCGCACCGCGCGCGCCGGCGGCTGGAAGATCGACCGCATCGCCTTTGACCTTGATGGCGAGGGCTATGGCCATGCGATCTACCGCGTCGATATGGCGGGGCATGTCGTCAGCCTTGTCGCTTTCTCGCATTATCTGCCCGCGGATCAGCGCATCGACCGGGTGATCGCCACCGCCTGGGATACCAGCTATGTGCTTTATGACGGCGTGCCCGACGCAGACGAAATCGCGCGGCTGAATGCTGCGGTCCCCCGCCAGGAGGCGGGCCGCTACACCGCGCGCGAGCTGATCCTCGCGCGGGCCAACCGCAGCGTGCGGGTCTTCTCGGAAACCGTGGATGCGCTGGCGGCGGGACGGCAGCCCGACCAGACCATGATCCGCGAGATCGGTTATTTCCTGCGCACCAGCGCGGTTTACGGCAACGGCAAATTCGGCATCGCCGACCGCGCGCAGGTCGCCGCCATTCCCGGGCTTGAGACCGCTTTCGCGGCCGAGATGCTTGCTGTCTGGCTGATCCGCGCCTTCTCGGCCGATCTGGTGGAACATTGCGCCAAAGCGCGCGCGCCGGAAACCGCGGTGGCGCTTGACGCCGGGCTTCGGCGCGACATCGGCATCGGCAATTCAACCGGGCTTGGCATGGCGCCCTTCCTGATCCGCCATCCGGTGTTGCTGGATGCCTGGATCCGGGCGCGCGAAACCGCACTGGCGCTGATCAGGGCGCAGCCCGCCCTCTCGGATACCGCGCGCGCCGCACTGCTGAAATATGCGGCACTGTCGCAGCAGAAGGCAGGTTTCTGGGTGACATCGGACCCTGCGCAGCAGGCGGCGATCCTGGGCCTGCGCGCCGATCTCGACCGGCTGATGGTGATGATTGCCAGCGCCCCCTCGCCCGAGGCCCTGTTTCAGAGCGCCAGCCGCGAGCTTGGCACCGAAGCCGCCGAACTGACGATCTCGCTTCTGATCGACGCCCATCCGGCGCTTTCCGACGATCTGCCGCCGACGATGGCCGTGCCCGAAGAGGATGCCATGGCGCTGCCCGGCGCGATGACCGTCGCGGGCGCCCTCGACCTGATCAGCGCGCGCTTCGCCTGGGCGCTGGCCCTCGATTTCTCGGACCCGCGTGAACATGCGCGCTTTTGGTATGTGTCCGAGGAAAAGCTGGAGCCGCGCATCGGCTGGCGGGGCGATGACGAGGGCGAGGCGCTGGCGCAGCCGCTCGGGGTCGGCTGGGAGATCCGCCAGCTTGCCGACCGTCTGGCCAGACTGCCTGCCGACCAGCCGCTCTGGCAGGTGGCCCGCGATCACCCGGATCTGCGCCACAGCCTGCGCCGGGTCGCCATCGCGGCAAGCCATCCTTACGGTGAATTGCAGGACAATCTGCTGGGGGCGACGCTCAGGCCCTCTGATCTGATGCGCTGCAAACTGGCCTTCCTTGGCTGCGAATTCTTCGATCCCGCGTCGGACCTCAGCGTGAAGGTGCGGTTTTTCCATGGCGCGCCTTTCCCCGACGATTTCTCCCAGGAGGCTGGCGATGGACAGTGGTGACATGCTCGACCTCTCGCTCAACGAGGTCGAAAACCTTGCGATGAAGGCCGCGCGCGGCGCCGGGCTGAGCTGGGGTCAGGCCGAGGATCTGGGGCGCGCCGCGCGCTGGCTGGCCGGGGAAGGCTGTGACTGGGCGTCGGATCTGCTGGCGCTGCTGGAAAGCCCCGATCTGCATGATCCGGACCGATGCGCGGCCACCGCCGGGCTGGGCCTTGCCGACCGCCTGCCCGCCCTTTCGCCGGGTGAGGTGATCCGGACCGGGCCGCTGTCGATGCCACGCTGGCTTTTGCCGACGCTGGCCCATGCCGCGATCGCCCATGGGGCAACGCTTTCGGGCGAAGTGGGAGACCTGGCCTTCAGTTGCGACGCGGGCGGGCTGCGGCTTTCGGCGCCGCTCGCCAGCCTGCCGCACGGCGTTTGCGAGGCCCGTCTCTGCCGGACGGCAAGGGCCGAACCGCTGGCGCATGGCCTGCTGCGCCAGCCGCGCAGTGCGACGCGGGCGTCGGTTCTCGCGCGGCTTGAGCACTATATTCACCGCACCTATGTTCCCAACAGTGAGAAATCCCGCCTGCGGGGCGCAGGAGCGCCCGGAGGAATTGCCGGTCAGGCTGCGGGTCTGCCCGCCGGTCAGAGCTGAGCGCCGGACCCGGACTGCGCGGACAGATGCTCCCCCCTCGTTTTCCGTCAGAAGCTGGCGCCTGGCTCGATATATTCGTATTCGAGCCTCTCCGCCCGCTCACGCACCACCTCGCGCATGAAGGCTGCGAAGTTGCGGGTGGCGCGCTGTTGCGGCCGGTTGCGGCGGCTCAGCATGCCGACCACCCGGAATGCGGTCGGATCGTCCACCGGAATGAACGACAATCCACTGGTGCCATGACGGCACAGCCGCGGCAGGACGCTGATCCCGACATTCTCGCGCACCATGCCGATCAGATTGGTGACGCTGGCGGCGACAATCGGAGAAGGCGTTGCGATCCCGAGAAAGGCAGGGGTGCGGATCGTGCCGTAGCTGTCGTTATGGATGAAACGCCAGGGGGCCAGGTCCTCCCATTTCAGCGGGCGGGGCAGGCTTTCCAGCGGATGGCCCTCGCAGCAGACCACGTCGAGGCGGTCGCGAAACAACGGCTGGAAATTCACCTCTTCGGGCGGGTTGAGCCAGGTGGCAAAGGCCAGATCCACCACGCCTTCAAGAATGGCCTGGTGCGAGCGGACCGAATCCATCTGGCGCAACTGGACGGTGAACCCCTGGAATGTGTCGCACATCCTGCGGATGGCCTCGGGCAAAAGCGCGACCGAAACCGAGGTCACCGCGCCGATCCGGCTATGGCCGACAAGACGCTTTGCGAAAGCATGCATCGCGGCCGAGGCACCATCGAAATGGATGAGCACCTCGCGGGCCTGTTCCAGCACCAGCTCTCCCAGCTCGGTCAGCACATTCTTGCGGTCGCCGATGAAAAGCGGTGCGCCCAGCTCCTCCTCAAGCTGTTTGAGCGACATGGAAACCGCCGAGGGCGTGCGGTTCAGCCGCTCGGCCGCGGGCCGGATACCGCCGCATTCCGCCGCCGTCACAAAAACCCTGAGCGCGTGCAGGCTGAGCATCCGTCTCTCCATTCGCGGGATCAGAGCGCCGCCGCCAGCGGGGCGGCAACCGGCGCAAGGCACCGCAGCACCATCGTCAGCCGGGCGTCGGCTGTAAAGCCCCGCAAGGGGTGGCATCGTGCGAACGGGTCCGCTGCACCCGCGCGCCGCAGAGGAAGGATCCCGCGATGACAGCAGATTTTCCGGATGGAACGCGCCGGGTGACGCATGCCGGTGAGGCGATGATCGCCACCTCGCATCCGCTTGCCAGCGCCTCCGGGCTGCGGGTTCTCAGCGAGGGCGGCAGTGCGGCGGATGCGGCGATTGCGGCCTGCGCGGTGCAATGCGTGGCCGATCCGCTGATGACCGGGATCGGCGGCGATTGCTTTGCGCTTTACGCGCCCGCGGGCGGGCCGGTGCGGGCGCTGAACGGCTCTGGCCGCGCGCCCGCCGCTGCCGATCCCGAGGCGCTGATCGCCGCGGGCCTGACCGAAATCCCGCGCCGCAGCCCGCATGCGGTGACCATTCCCGGCGCCCTTTCGGCCTGGGCGCTTTTGCACCGCGATCATGGCAGGCTGCCGTTCGACCGCCTCTTGCGCGATGCGATTGGCTATGCCGCGGATGGCTATCCGGTGGCGCCGCGTGTGGCATGGGACTGGGCCCGCAATGCGGCCTTCATCGGCGAGGATCCCTGCGCTGCATCGGTCTATCTGCCCGGCGGGGCGCCCCCGGGGGCGGGTAGCCGCCACAGCCAGCCTGCGCTGGCGCATACGCTGCGACGGGTCGCGCAGGAAGGGGTGGCGGGCTTTTACGAGGGGGAAGCCGCCGCCTCGATGGTGCGCTTTCTGCAAGGGATCGGCGGGGTCCAGACCGAGGCGGATTTCGCCGCCGCCCGCGATGCCGCCTTTTGGGACAGCCCGATATCCACCCTCTATCGCGGTTATGAGGTGCTGGAATGCCCGCCGAACGGACAGGGGCTGGCGGCCCTGATGATCCTGCGCATTCTCGACGGGTTCGACCTTTCGCCCGATCTGCCGCCCGCGGCCCGGATCCATCTGCATGCCGAGGCAACCAAACTCGCCTATCATCACCGCGATGCGCTGCTGGCCGATCCGGCCGCCTCTGCGGGGCTTGCAGACAAGCTGCTCTCCGATCCGGTGATCGCGGCCTTGCGCGCCCGCATTGATCCGTCCCGCGCAGGCCGTCCCGCGCTCTGGTCCGAACCCGAGCACCGCGACACGATCTGCCTTGCCGTTGTCGACCGCGACGGCAATGCGATCTCCTTCATCAACTCGATCTTCAACCCGTTCGGCTCGGGCCTGCTGGATCCCGGCAGCGGGGTGTTGTTCCACAATCGCGGCTGTTCGTTCCGCCTGGCCGGGGGGCATCCGAATCGCCTCGCCCCCGGCAAGCGCCCGATGCATACGATCATCCCCGGCATGCTGCGCGACAGGGGCGAGGTGATCATGCCCTTCGGGGTGATGGGCGGGCATTACCAGGCAGCGGGCCATGCGGCCTTTCTCTCGGGCATGATCGACTGCGGGCTCGATCCGCAGGAGGCGATCAACCAGCCCCGCAGCTTTGCTTTTGGCGGCGTGCTGGAGGTCGAGGCCGCGATCCCGGCGGGGGTGCGGGCGGACCTCGGCGCGATGGGGCACCGGACCCGGCTTGCGCCCGCCCCGATCGGCGGCGCGCAGGCGATCCTGATCGACCGCCGGCAGGGTGTTTTGCTGGGCGGATCCGACGGCCGCAAGGATGGGCTGGCGCTTGGCTGGTAACGCAGGTGTTCAGCTTTGCTTAATAACGCTTCACATCTTCTGGTTTGACTGAACAGAGCTGTCTTTGCCACCCTGGGAAGGACAGCGTGCCCGCTCTGACAGCCATGCCCCGCGGGGCGCGATCCTGACGGCGGGAAATGACAACAGGATAAAGACGATGATACTCGACAAATTCTACATCGACGGGGCATGGGTCCCGGCCCGCGCGTCGGAGACCGCCCCGATCCTGAACCCCGCGACCGAGGCTGTGATCGGCACCCTCGCCATGGGAGGGGTGGAAGATGTCGATCTGGCCGTCGCGGCGGCGCGGCGCGCTTTTACCGGCTTCTCGCGCAGTTCACGCGAAGAACGCATCGCGATGCTGCGCCGGATCGAGACCGCCTATGCCGCGCGCCAGGATGAGATGGGCGATCTGATCTCGCAGGAAATGGGCGCGCCCCTGGCCTTTGCCCGTGCCTCTCAGGCGGGTTCGGGCCTGTCGCATCTGAGCAATATGATCCGCCATCTCGAAAGCTACGCCTTTGAGACCCCGCGCGGCACCACCATGGTGCGGCGCGAGGCCATCGGCGTGGTCGGGCTGATCACGCCCTGGAACTGGCCGATGAACCAGATCGCCTGCAAGGTGTTTCCGGCGCTTGCGGCGGGCTGCACCATGGTTCTCAAACCCAGCGAGCTTTCCCCGCTGAGCGCGCAGCTTTTCGCGGAAATCCTGGGCGAGGCGGGGCTGCCGAAAGGCGTGTTCAACATGGTGCAGGGCGCGGGGCCGGTGGTCGGTCATGCGCTTGCGGCGCATCCGGGTATCGAGATGATCTCGCTGACCGGCTCGACCCGCGCCGGGATCGCGGTCTCTGAGACGGCCGCGCGCAATGTGAAGCGGGTCGCGCTGGAACTTGGCGGCAAGGCCCCCAACATCCTCTTGCCCGATGCCGATTTCGAGACCGCCGTTGCGCGCGGCACCGAGGCCTGCATGCGCAATGCGGGCCAGTCCTGCTCGGCGCCGACCCGGATGCTGGTGCCGAAGGCCGAAATGGACCGCTGCGCGGGTATCGCCGCGCGCGCGGCAAACGGGCTGAAGGTCGGCGCCCCCGAGGCCGAGGATACCAATATCGGCCCGGTGATCAGCGCGGCGCAATTCGACAAGGTCCAGCGGCTGATCCGTTCCGGCATCGACGAAGGCGCACGCCTCGTTGCGGGCGGCCCGGATCGCCCCGACGGGCTGACGGCGGGCTGGTTTGTCCGCCCCACCGTTTTCGCGGATGTGACGCCCGGGATGACGATTGAGCGCGAAGAGATCTTCGGCCCCGTCCTCTCGATGATCGGCTATGATACGGTCGAAGAGGCGATTGAGATCGCCAATGACACCGATTACGGGCTGACGGCCTATGTGCAGTCTCAGGACATCGGGGCCGCGCGCGATGTCGCCCGCCAGCTGCGCGCCGGCAGCGTGCTGATCAACTATGCGCCGGTGGATATCGATGGCCCCTTCGGCGGGTTCAAACAATCCGGCAATGGTCGCGAATATGGCCTGTTCGGGCTGGAGGAGTTCCTCGAAGTGAAAGGCATGGTCGGCTACGGCTGAGCCTTTCCGCCTCTTAATGTGATATGGGCTGCCCGTGCCTTGATATACTTGGCCGGGCGGCCTCGCCCGAAGCCCTGTCCGTACTGCTTCAGATCTGAGCCCGCCCCTTGGCCCGGGGCGGCGTCACTGTTCAAATCACTGCTCTTCGCTGTGCCTGCATAGCCGCCCGAGCCGTGCCGGCCAACGCCGCGATTGCAGGCCCGGATGTCTTTAAACGAGGCAGTCCGCAAGCCCGGCTTCCAGCGCCGGACGATCCAGGTTGCGGCCGATGAACACGATCAGGCTTTCTCGCGGCCCCTTGGGCCAGGGGCCGACCACATCGCCTTCGGCCAGACCCTGCACACCGTGGAAGGCGAATTTGCGGTCCTCGCCCTCCAGCCAGAGCACCCCCTTGATGCGCAGGAGATCCTCGCCGCTGACCGCCATCAGCCGCCGGATCAGCCTGGAGAATGCGGTGAAATCGAAGGCCCGGGCATAGCGGAAGCTCAGCGAGACGATGCCGGCGTCGTGCCGGGGCGGCGGAGCGTAGCGGATTCGCGCGGGAAGACCGCCGATCTGCCAGGCCTCCAGCCCCGTCAGATGACGGTGGGATGGCGAGTCCGCCGACGAGGTGAGGAAGTCGGCCTGGGGGTTCAGCCGGCGCAGATCGGCAAGCAGGCCGTCCGTCTCGCCGGGCGGAACAAGGTCGGTCTTGGTCAGGATCAGCCGGTCGGCCAGCGCGATCTGCCGCAGCGCGATCTCCTCGCGCGCGATCTGCCCGCGGATATGGACCGCATCGGCGAGGCAGACGATGCCGTCCAGCCGGAACGCCTCGGCCGGGCCGTCGCCGATCAGGAAGCTCTGGGCCACCGGAGCGGGATCAGCAAGGCCGCTGGTCTCGATCAGCAGCCAGTCGAATTCGGCGCGCCGCGTGGCGAGGCGGGCGCAGGTCTCGATCAGATCGCCGCGCACGTTGCAGCACAGGCAGCCGTTGGAGAGCTGGATCACATCGTCCTGCGAACTGGCGATCAGCCCCCCGTCGACCCCGAGCGCGCCGAATTCGTTCACGATCACCGCAAAGCGCCGCGCCCGGTCGGACCGGATCAACGCATTGACGAGGCTGGTTTTTCCTGAACCCAGGAAGCCGGTCAGAACCGTGACGGGACATTTCTGCTGATCGTTCATCGCGTCTTTTCCTCTGGGCCGCCGCCGGCGCGCGGGCCTTCCTCCGTTTGAAACCATACATTTCAAAAATACCTATTGACAGACATAAATCGTCCAATAGTGTATTCCATATGTCATATTAAGCACTAATAATGTGACATATGGACGGAATCAGATCACGGGGTGGCGAACCATCCCTTCCATATCGACGGGGAGTCGAAACATGAACCTGCGCTTTGCCGCGGTGCTGCTGGGCAGCGCCATGAGTTTTGCCGTGCCTGCCGCAGCCGAGGACTGGTTTCCGGTCCAGGTCACCAGGACCACCGACGGGGGCAGCGAGCCCGCGGAGTTCACCCCCGTCGCAAAGGCCGGCGAGCCCTGGGATATCTGCGCCAGCCTGCCCCATGTGAAAGACGCCTATTGGGTGGCGGTGAACTATGGTCTCGTCGAGGAGGCGCGCCGGCTGGGTGTGCGGCTGACCGTCTACGAGGCCGGCGGCTACACCAACCTGAACAAGCAGATCTCGCAGATCGAGGATTGCGTCACCGCGGGCGCCGATGCGGTGCTGATCGGCGCGATCTCGGGGGCCGGGCTGAACAATCTGATCGCCGACATTTCCTCGCAGGGGGTGAAGGTGATCGACTTCATGAACGGGGTCAGCTCGGACAAGGTGGATGGCCGTTCGCTGGTTTCCTTCGATCAGATGGGCCATTTCGCCGGGAAATATCTGGCCGACAAGCATCCCGCGGGCGGCGAGGGGGTGAAGGTCGCCTGGTTCCCGGGGCCGGCGGGGGCAAGCTGGGTCGAATCCGGTAATACCGGCTTCCGGGCGGCGATCGAAGGAAGCGGGATCGAACTGCTCGACACCCGTTACGGCGACACCGGCAAGGAGGTGCAGCTGAAGCTGGTCGAGGATGCGCTCCAGACCTATCCCGACCTGGACTATATCGTCGGCACCGCACCCACGGCCGAGGCCGCGGTCCAGGCGCTCCAGGCGCGCGGATTGCAGGACCGGGTGAAGATCATCTCCTATTACAGCACGCCCGAGGTGCTGAGCCTGCTCGGCTCGGGCGCGATCGAGGCGGCGCCGACCGACAAGCCGGTGATCCAGGCCCGGATCGCGCTGGATCTGGCGGTGGCGGCGCTTCAGGGCGACGGCGAGGCGCAGCATCTGGGGCCGGTGCCCGAGGTGATCACCGCTGAGACTGTGGCCGGCTTCGACGCCTCCTCGACCGTGGCGCCGGGCGGTTTCTCGCCGGTCTTCTCGGTGGAGCCCTGAGCCGGTGCAAGACGGATCGGAAACCGCCCCCGAGGTGCTGCGGCTGGACCGGATCACCCGGACCTTTCCGGGCGTGACGGCGCTGAAGGATTTCTCCTTCACGCTGCGCGCCGGAGAGGTGCATGTCCTCCTGGGCGAGAACGGCGCGGGGAAATCGACGCTGATCTCGGTGGTTTCGGGCGTGTTGCCGCCCAGTTCGGGCGAGATCCGGCTGGATGGCCGGCCGGTCAGCTTCGACTCGGTGGCGGCGGCCGGAAGGGCCGGGATCAGCGCGATCTATCAGGAATTCTCGCTGATCCCGGAACTGACCGTGGCGCAGAACATCTTCCTGGGCCGCGAGAGGCGCCGCCGCTTCGGCCTCGCCCATGGCGAGATGCGGCGCGAGGCGGCGCGGATCCTGGCGGATCTGGGCTTCGACGTGGACCCGGATGCGCGGATCTCGACGCTGAGCCGCGCACGCCAGCAGATGGTGGAAATCGCCAAGGGCCTGCGCGAGGACCAGCGCGTCATCATCTTCGACGAGCCGACCGCCTCGCTCACCGACAGCGAAAGCGAGCGGCTGTTCCAGCTGATCGCCCGGCTGCGCGACCGTGGCGTGGGGGTGATCTACATCACCCACCGCATGGCCGAGATCGAACGGCTGGCCGACCGGGTGACCATCATGCGCGACGGGCTGCATATCGCCACCGTGGGCCGCGAGATGCCGCAGCGCGAGATGATCGCGCTGATGGCCGGGCGCGACGTGTCGCAGCTTTATCCCGATCTGCCCGGCAGCCCGGGCGAGGAAGTGCTGCGGGTCGAGAACCTGTCCGGGCCGGGCCTGCGCGATGTCTCGCTTTCGCTGCGCGCGGGCGAGATCCTCGGCATCGCCGGGCTGGTGGGCTGCGGTAAGGGCGATATCGGCCGGGCGGTGGTCGGGCTGACCCGTCCCTCGGCGGGGCGGATCCTGTTTCGCGGCAAGGACATCGCCCGGATGCCGCTGGCGGCCCGGATGCGCGCGGGGATCTATTACCTGCCCTCGGACCGCAAGACCGAAGGGCTGGTGATGGGTCAGGGCGCGCGGTTCAACGTCTCGATCCGGGCCGGCAATGCCGAGGGCGCGGGCCATGCGGGCTTCGTCAGCGCCCGGCGCGAGCGCGGCATGGCCCGGCGGGTGACCGGGCGCGTCGATCTGCGCCCCGCCGATACCGAGCGCGCGATGCTGTTCTTTTCGGGCGGCAATCAGCAGAAGGTGCTGTTCGCCAAGGCCCTGAGCGGCGATCTGCGGCTTTTGATCCTCGACGAGCCGACGGTCGGCGTGGATGTGAATGCGCGCGCCGCGATCTACCGGCTGATCGCCGATCTGGCCGCCGAGGGGGTGGCCGTCCTGCTGATCTCGTCGGAACTGTCGGAGATCACCCATCTGAGCAACCGCGTCCAGATCATGTGCGAGGGCCGGATCTCGCCGCCGCTGAGCGGGGACGCGATCACCGATCAGAACGTGCTGAGCCATATGTTCCCCACCCGCCCCGCGGCGGGCGGATATCCCGGAAAGTGAGACAGACCTTATGGAACTCCTTCAACGGATCTTTCTGCGCATCGGGGTGCTTCCCTTCCTGATGCTGCTGGCGATCTGCATCTTCGGCTTCATCTCGGGCCAGTTCCTGAGCGAGCGCAACCTGCTGAACGTGGCCCGCCAGGCCAGCTATCTGGTCATGGCCTCGCTGGGCCAGTTCCTCGTGCTGCTGGTGGCGGGGATAGATCTTTCGGTCGGCACGATCACCGCGGCCTCGTCGGTCGCCAGCGCGATGACGATGATCGCGCTCGGCCAGGCCCTGCCCGAGGCGGTCTGGCTGGCCATTCCGGCCGGGATGCTGGCCGGGGTTCTGGTGGCCATGGCGCTTGGCGCGGTCAACGGGATCGGGGTCTCGCTGCTGAACGTGCAGCCCTTCATGATGACGCTGGGCATGACCTCGGTCGGCTTCGGGCTGGCGCTTTTCGCCACCAGCGGAATGCCGGTCATGGGCCTGCCCGAAGCCTTCGGCCAGAGCTTCGGCTACGGCACCATCCTCGGCCTGCCGCTGCCGATCTGCGTGGCGCTGGTGCTGGCCGGGCTTACCGGACTCGTCCTCGGCCATACCGGCTACGGCCGCCATCTTTATGCGATCGGCGGCAATGCGCGCGCCGCGCGGCTTTCCGGCATATCGGTGCGGCGGCTGACCTTCTCGGCCTATGTGCTGGGGGCGGCGCTCTGCGGCGTGACCGGCGTGATGCTGACCGCCCGCATGTCGAGCGGCGAGGCCAATATCGGTGCCACCCTGCCGCTGGAGACCATCGCCGCCTGCGTGATCGGCGGCGTCAGCCTGAACGGCGGCACCGGCCGGGTCTGGGGCGTGGTGCTGGGGGCGCTGTTCATCACCCTCGTCCAGAACGGGATGAACCTCGCCCGGGTGGACAGTTACCTTCAGATGGTCGTGATCGGGCTGATCCTGATCCTCGCCATCATCGCCGACAACATCCGCTCGCGGATGCTCAACGCGCGGCGCTGAACGCGCCTGCTGCCCGCGCCCTCGGCCGGGTTTCTCAAACGACGGAGTGATAAGATGCATGTCGAAATCGCAGGCGGCGGGATCGGCGGACTGACCGCCGCGGCCGCCCTGGCGCAAAGGGGGCACAGCGTCACCGTGCATGAGCGCAACCCCGAGCTGCGCGAAATCGGGGCCGGGCTTTTCGTCTGGGAAAACGCGCTGCGCACGCTGGAGGCGCTCGGCGCTTATGAGGAGGTCGCGGCCACCAGCGAATGGAACCAGAACTGGCAGATCCGCGACCACCGCAACCGCCTCCTGCAATCGGACTGGCTGATGAAGGACAGCCGCCTGATCACCGCCGAGCGCCAGACGCTGCATATGGCGCTGGCCAACCAGGCGATCCGCGCCGGGGTCGAGATCCGCACCTCGTCGGAGGTGGTCTCGGCCACGCCCGCAGGCGAGCTGGAACTGGCGGATGGCAGCCGGCGCAAGGCCGATCTGGTGCTGGGAGTCGAAGGGGTGACCTCGCGGATCCGCGACCTGCTGCCCGGGCGCAAGCAGGTGGTGCGCCTGCGCGACGGCGGCGCGCGCTATCTGATCCGCCGCCGCGAGGACGACCACGAGGTGAAGAACAGCTCCATCGAATGCTGGAGCGGCGGCCGCCGGGTGGGGGTGATTCCGGTCAGCCCCGAACATATCTACCTCTATCTCTGCTGTCCGGTCGCGGACACGCGCGGCGCCCGCACCCCCCCCGATATCGACAGCTGGGTGCGCTCTTTCCCGCAGCTGGAGACCTATCTGCGGCGGCTGGAGGACAACGGCAAATATGTCGAGTTCCGCGACATCCGCTGCGAGAACTGGCACCACGGGCGGATGGCGATCCTGGGTGATGCGGCTCATGCCATGTCGCCCAACCTCGGCCAGGCGGCCTGCATTACGGTGCAATCGGCCTATCTGCTGGCGCGCTGCGTGCATGAGGCGCCCAGCATCGACCAGGGGCTGCGCGACTGGGAAACCAAGTTCCGCCCCGTGGCCGAGGCGACGCAGCGGCTCTCGCGCTTTTACGGCAGGGTCGGCACCCGCTGGCCGGTGCTGCTCCAGGATGCGCGCTCGCTGATGGTCGCGGCCATGGGCCGCTCGGCGCGGCTTCAGCACCGCATCAACGTGGCGGTGCGCACCGATGTGACCGCCCCGGTTCCGGTTCTGTAAACGGTGGCCGCGCTGCGCGACGCCCGCAACCCGCCGCAACGGGCTGGACAGCGGTCCGGCAGCGTGATCCGTTTCACGCGGCCCGGCCGGCTGCTGCCGGGCTTCACGCCGCATTTCGGCGCAAGGGATGACGATGCTCTACATTCTTCCTCTGGACACCTGCGGGATGGACGGGATCGACGAGACGGATCTCCGGCTGATCCGCCTGCTTCAGATCAACGGCCGCACGCCCTTTTCCCAGCTTGCCCAGCAGACCGGCCTGCCCGAGCGGCAGGTCGCCCGCAAGGTGGCCCAGCTTGCCGGCGACGGGGTGATCCAGATCGCGCCGGTCTGCAATCCTTCGGTTCTGGGGCTGCGCTCGGTCGCCATGGTGGCGATCCGGCTGAACGGAGACAGCGATGCCGGCGCTTTCGCGGTGGAACTCCTGGCCCGGGACTGCATCGATTATGTTGCTGTGACGCTTGGGAACTTCGACCTTCTGGTCGAGGTTCTCGCCGGGGACGATACCAGTCTGCGCCGTCTGATCCAGGAGCATATCCGCAGCCGGCCCGAGGTCGAAGCCGTCGAGGTCCACCCCTATATCGGTCTTTCCTATCAGCAGCCGGTCTGGGACGAGACCCAGGACAAGATCGGCGCGGGGGTCGGCGTCTATCAGGTCGAGGACAAGGAACTGGACCCGATAGACCGCAGGCTGGTCGCGCTTCTGGGGGCGGATGGCCGCGCCACCTTCCAGGGGCTTGCGGCGGAACTGGGGGTTTCCGAAAGCTATGTCCGCAAGCGCTTTGCCGCGCTGACCGCCCGGCAGGACTTCGGGGTCCATGCGCTGACCAACCCGCGGAGCCTCGGCTTTCGCACCACCTGCTGGGTGTTCCTCAAGATCGCCCAGGGCGCTTCGACCGATGGGCTGATCCGGGCGCTGGCGCGGATGGAGCGGGTGGCCTATGTCGCGCTCTGCACCGGCACCGCGGATCTGCTGGTCGAGGTGGTCTGCCGCAACAAGGACGAGCTGCGCGACTGGTTCAGCGAGCGGCTCGGCCAGGTCGAGGGCGTGCATCAGATCCGCAGCCTGCTCTGCACCGACATCTACTACCGCAGCGTCAATTACGCGCCGGGCGGCTGAGCCCGTCCGCCGCCGCGCTCTGCGCTGCCGTAACGGGGCCATTCCGGCGCCCGCTCAGAAGGATTGCCTCATGACGAACCATGCCGAAACCGTGGTCCTGGGCCAGCGGGTCATCACCATGGAGCCGGGCGCGCGGCGCGACTGGCAGGGCGTCGCCATCCGCGACGGCCGCATAACCCGCCTGATCCGGCGTTCGGAACTGGCAGAGGTGGCCGGGCCGCATACCGTCGTGCATGATCTGGGCGAGCGGGTGCTGATGCCGGGCTTCGTCGATGTCCACGCCCATTCCGAGGTGATGTGCCGCACCGGCCGCACCACCATCGACTGCCGCGCGCCGGGCTGCGGATCGGTGGCCGATGTGCAGGAGATCCTGTCCCAGGGCCTGGCCGGACGCGCGCCGGGCGAATGGATCGTCGGCCAGGCCAACCTGTTCTTCGACCGCAAGCTGGCCGGGGGCCGCCTGCCCACCCGGGCCGAACTCGACCGGGTGTCGTGCGATCATCCGATCGCGCTGCGGGCGGGCGGGCATATCACGGTCCTGAACTCGAAGGCGCTGGAAGTCTCCGGGATCGACCGCAACTATGTGCCCCCGGCCTTCTCGACCACCGGCCCGCCGCAGGTGGAGCGCGATGCGGGGGGCGAGCCCACCGGCGTCGTCAAGGAAATGGACATGCTGCTGCCGCTGCCCACGGTCGCCGCCGACGATCTGAAGCCCGCGCTGGAGGCCGGGATTCGCGAGTCCTTCACCCGCTACGGCGTGACCTGCATCGGCGAGATTTCGGAAACCACCGAAGGGATGCAGGCGTTCTCGGAGCTGGCCGAGGAGGGCCGCCTGCCCGCGGCGATGCGCTTCTATATCTGGGCGCCCGGCACGATGAAGCTGGAACATGCCGCCCGCTGGCGCGAGCATTTCGCGCTCGGCGCGGATCCGGCGGATGTGCGGGTGCAGGGGATCAAGCTGTTCGCCGACGGCGGCTTTTCCGCCCGCAGCGCCGCCGTGACCTGCCCCTATCTGGGCACCGACAGTTGCGGCGAGATCGCTTTCTCGAAATATTTCTTCCGGCGCGCGGTGGAGCTGACGGCGGGCAGCGGGCTTCAGCTTTCGGTCCATGCCAATGGCGACCGCGCCCAGCAATGGCTCTGCGCGCGGCTGCTGGAACTTGGCGGCGCGACCAGCGGGCCCACGCGGATGCGGATCGAACATGCCGCCAATCTGATGCCGGACATCGAGACGATGGAATGGTGGGCGCGCGCCGGGATCATCCCCTCGCCCCAGGCGGTGTTCATTTACACATTTGGCGAATACTTCGCCGATTATCTGGGAGATTTCGGCCGCCGGGGGCTGTTTCCGTTCCGCAGCCTCATGGAGCAGGGCTGGCGGCTGAACGCCTCTTCGGATGTCTGGGTGGGATCCGAGCCCGAAGCGACCAACCCCTTCTTCTCGATCTGGTGCAGCCTGAAACGCCAGGCCTGGTCGGGCGCGATCCTCGCCGCCGAAGAGGCGATCCCGCTGGAAGAGGCGCTGCGGATGCACACGCTCGACGGCGCCGCCACCCTGGGAGAGGCGGATGTCCGCGGCTCGCTCGCGCCGGGGAAATATGCCGATATCATTGCCCCTTCGGCCGATCCTTTCGCGGTCCCGATCGACGCGCTGCGGCATCTGGAAGCTGATTTCGTTATGGCGCGCGGCAGATGCGTACTGGACCGGAACGGGACCGTGTCGGCAGCCGGAGCCGCGTGAGAGGGCGCTCATGTGCGCAATGGTCACCTATAACCATCAGACAGAACGGGATCACGGCGTTGCTGAACAGAGGTGGCCGGCCATTTTGACCAGCGTTCCGCGCGCGCCGGGCCATATCCTTGTCCGGCCAGATCAGCAGAAACCCTCGACGCCGCAGAGCGTCCTTGCAGGGCTTCCAGTTCGTCGTGCGGTAGCGGGCAGGATCGGGTCGGGTCAGGACAGACCATTAACCCCATGGATTTCCAATGTGAATCCGGTGCGCCGAGGGCTGCTGGAAATACGCCCTTCCTTTAACTGAACTGCTGCCGGTTTCATGGACCCGCTGAGCTGATCACCATCCCCGCCAGCGGCTTCTGAAAATTGCCGCGCATACAGGCCTGACAGAAGACCGCACCCGATCACCTGCCCCAGGGAGAGGAGGTCTTGCGCAATGGGCGGCCTCCACAGAAGCTGCCAGGTAACCAGGCACAAGTCCTCTGGTGTGGGCAAGAGAGACATCTTGCAGTTGTCCTAACCTGCGATCACAAGTCAAACTGGGCCATATGGGTGGGGAACGTTCCCTTGGTTTTCCCCGCTGGACAGAGAGCCTTTGCCTGGGGCCTGAGCCCGTTCTGTGAGTTCATTTTGACGGAAACGATGTGACAACTCGACCTCTGCCATACGTTCTGCCGCAGCAATATTTCGTCCGACATTGCTGAAGGTCAGGCGAAAGTATTCGAACATCTCGCAATCGAGCAGATTCAGTGCCTTGATGACGGCGCAGGCCATTCAGATTGGCTGAACATGGTTTTCAGCGAGCCGGGGGACCTCACCGTGGTTTGCGATAGTGATGCTTTTCCCATAGCGCGAGCAGCCTGTATCCGGTTTCTGGAACCCATATTCTCTGGCGCGGTGGTTGGGTTGGATCAGGTTGCCAATCTGACGGAAAGGAAAGGGTGATGGCGGATCAGGCCGACAGGCGTGCGCGGGAGGCCGGAGCCTGGCCGATTTTCGTCGTCAGCCTTGCAGACGCATACGCGCGTCGTGAAAATATACGTGCGCAACTACAGGAATTTGGGCTGACTGCGGAGATCACCGACGCGGTCGATGGCCGCCAGGGTCTTTCTGCCGAGTCGGAAGCTCTGATCGACCGCGAAGGGGCTGCAGCGCGTGTCGGGCGCAGGGTGTCAGGCGCGGAGTTCGCCTGTGCGCTGTCCCATCAGAAGCTCTATCAGACGATCATTGATCGCGGCCTGGCCGGCGCCATAATTCTGGAGGATGATGCGATCCTGACCAAAGGGTTTGCAGAATTCGTCGCAGGCTCGGGCTTTCTGTCTGCCGATCTGGTGCAACTGGATCATCTGGACGCGCGCATATGGCCAAAAGAGCGTAAGATATTCGCGCCCGGATTGACGTTTTTTCGCTTGGCAGAAAATGCCGGCCTCACCACAGGATACAGCATTTCGGCAAAGGCGGCCGGCTATATTCTTGAACACAGCCGGCCGCTTGCAGGCCTTGCAGACTGGCCTTGTGATGTCATGCCGTTATCACCGCTTGTGACCCTTCCGCGCATCGTGGATCACCCCGATATTGTGGTTTCAGATTCTGCGCTGGAGCGCGAGCGCGACGCCTCAAGAAAATCGGCAGCCTCCTCTGCATCTCCACGCGCCCTGCGTTTCTTTCGCACAAAATATTGGCGAAGGTGGTGGCTCAAGCGCCGCACGAAGAAGATTTCCTAGGTCATGTTGACAAATAGCGGAGCCAGGTGGCTTTTTTGAGCTATTCGGATTGATGCCGGACTTGTCCCTTTCCCAGATATTTTCAGCGCATGCGGACGGTCTCTGGCGTCCCGAGTGATGTGAAGCG
>NZ_UXAW01000117.1 GCF_900609055.1 Pseudogemmobacter humi
CCGCCGTGGTCTACTTCAACAGCATCGAAACCGACCAGCAGGCGCAGGCAGTAGCTTAAACATCCTCGAAAACTGTCCAAGGATCGGGGAGTAGCTCAAATCTGTCGAGGCGGACGACTTTGTTCGTTATCGGCTCATGTTATAAAGCCGACAGCACTCTTCCGAGGCAATCCCCTTCGCAATCCAGCACAGCTCTGTTGCAAAAGTGTCGGCAGATTGACCTAACATAACCGATGAGCGGAGCGATCAAGCTGAAGATTAGTCAAGCTTTGTTAGGCGGCCCAGCTTCAATTTCCGGAGTTCAGTGGCGGACGGCCGACCGCTCAGCCCCTTGCTGCCCAAACCCGAAACCTTCCCTGTCGCGTCACTTCCCGGACCAGGCCCCGCGCTTCGAACAGGCCGAGGTTGCGATGCAGCGCCGGGCGCGTGACCCCGGTCCCGGCAATGAGCTGCGGTACGGCCACCATCGGATGCCGGGACAGAGCCTCGACCAGCAGGTCAGGTGTCCTGCCCGACAGATCGGCGCAGGCGACCAGCGCCTGTGCATGCCAGATGTGTACCGGTCCAGCTTCCGCAGTGCCGAGAGAACGGCGTTTTGCGCCTCGGCGAGCCCGGCCCGCAACCTCCGCTCCACCGGCCCGCCGCCGGTCAGCGCGCCGATCCCGGCCATGGTCAGCGGCAGGAAGGCATCGGCCTCCGCCTCGGGATCGGGCCGTGCGACAGCAGTACTGCGCCTTCTGCGACGCCCCTATCACGAAACCGACCTGAGCGGGGCGTATGAGACACCCAGTCCCCGTTGGCCCGGCGACATCAACGATCCTGTTTCTGTCGCATCGGGTTCGCTACGATTTCTTCCGGCGGATGTCAGAGCAGCAGATCGAGGCAAGAGACCCTGCAGAAAGCGGCCCGCTGACCCTCTGGGTCCGGCTGACCCGCGCCGCCGAAAACCACAACGGGCTGGTCAGGACACTTACGGATCGGCTTAGCGAAACTGTCGCGCAGCGGCGGGTCATTTCCACCAGAACGCCCGATCTGGCCGCCTTGCTGGAAGCAAGGTCGCGTCTTTTGCGAAAGCAGCAAGAGACGCCGTTACAGTCGGTCAGGGAATATTGAAATCACTTCACCACCATCCTGGTGCTCGCGCCAGCGAACGCCATAAACAAAGCCGGAGCGTCCATAAATCGCCTGTGTCACCAGGATGAACCGCTCGTCGCCGGTTGCCAGGATCAATTCGAAATCCACGGACTGCTCGGGTGGATCTTTGCCATCAGGCAGAGACAGCCGGCATCTTTCCTGATCGGTGCAGGTGATTTCGCCGCCAGAGAAGGTTACTAACGTCTGGGACCAGTCTTCATCCTCAGCCGCAAGCATTTGAGCGTTTGCCATGATTCCGTGGATCAGCTCCGTCGTTATCCCGGCGCCAGGCCCGGAGGCCGATACTTGCGCTGCGTGGTCAGTCTGCAAAATCGCCCAGCACCAGACACGGATCGACTGGATAATGGTCGACGTGTCGCGCAGCGGATCGCGTGGCTTTCCAAAGTCCAACGGCCCTTCGACGATTGCCGGGCAGCCTGCGAAACCGGTAACGAACTGCTGCATGTCCGAGTTCAACTGATCCTGAATCTCCGACACCGAGTGAAGACTTTGGTAGCGATGCCCGGATGTCGGAAAAAAATGCGCACCTATGCGCACGGTCCCGGTCTCGG
This sequence comes from Pseudogemmobacter humi, assembly GCF_900609055.1. GTDB lineage: Bacteria > Pseudomonadota > Alphaproteobacteria > Rhodobacterales > Rhodobacteraceae > Pseudogemmobacter > Pseudogemmobacter humi. Next base: position 1,707 of record NZ_UXAW01000117.1, read on the forward strand.
CAACGGCAACCGAAGTCAGGCAGGCGGCGACAGCGAAGGCGCCAATCAAACAGTCACGGTTCTTCCGCCGCATCGATGAATAGATCGAAGACATACCGGTTTCTCTCTTCACTTGGCCCGTTCCGATGCGACTGCTCTGCTGCTTCCTCCCAATCCCCGTCCAGGATAGCTTGCCGCAGCATCCGGAACTGCGCCAGTCCCCTCGGACCAAGATTGTAAATCATGTCCCACAGCGCAATCTGCGCCGACAGAGGCAGGTTTCCGAAGCCCGGATACTGTCGGAGCAAGGCTTCAAAATCCTGCCGCACGTGATCTTGCACAAGTTGATCGATGTCGACCTGCGGCAGGTAGAGGGACGTGAACTGTTCATAGAACGCAGCGTTGCGCGTCTGCGAAGCCTCCATCCCGTTGATCAGGTCATACTCCGCACGGATGTCATCCTCAGACGCAAGTGCATCCGTTGCGCGCACACGAAACGGCAGCGCAGAAGCGCTTGCCGAATCTGGCAGCATTTTGCCCTTTCCAACCGTGACAAACCCGCGGGTGTCGAGATACATGTGATCGACATTGCCCTCCCATTCCTCAATGTCTGCCACGAACCCGCCGACGGACGGTTGAACACGCGCCCAATACCCTTCGACACCAAGCGCCCGAGCATAACACCTGCATCTGAAATCCTCTGAAGGGTGGCCACCTTCGGGGGGAGTATCCCAACGAAAAATTTTCCCATCCCGCGCGGCGTGGCCCTCACGAACGCGACTGTCTTGTCGTGTTGACCAAACATAGAATTCGATCTGCATTGCGATTTGTTGGGCTTGGTTCAAGAACCCGGATAGTACCGCCAGAGCCCGCTGCTCCCCGTCGGCGCTGGCTATATCGAAGTTCTCAGCTTCGATGACTGCCTGAACCGTCTGCAACGCATCAGCACGCAGCGATTCAATGTCGAGATCGGACAGGCCAGCCGGCGAAAACTCGAATGGCTTAGTCTTCAGAATAGCCTGTGCCGTTGTTCCGAAAGCCTGGTTCCACACTCCGTCCAGCCATTGGCGGACAGCGTCTTCTTGAGTAGGATCATCCTGCTTCAGTTCCAGAAGAGGGCGGCTGGCAAGATTCAGAACGAACGTTTTAGTGCCACCAAACCTGATAAAACTCTCAAAGCATATTCGGCACATGATACCCCCTTTTTCTCCATGAAGCCCCCAATTCGTTACCGAAGGTGAAAGGCGGCGTTCGCTGGACATTTGGTGCAAGACGGCGTGACCCGGTCGGAATCAAGGCGCACCGAGTCCTGCGTCATCCAGGTGTTAGGGATCCGGCAGGTCGCGCAGGGACTGCATCCCAAAGGCCGCCAAGAAGGCCTCGGTCGTGACGACGGTATAAGGCGCGCCGCGGCGGGGTTGGCGGGAAGCGGTGCCGGTCAGGTCGCGCTCGGCCAGGCGGCCAATCAGGTTGCGGCTGATCTCGCGCCCGAAGATGTCCTTCAACCCGTCGCGGCTGATCGGCTGGTGAAACGCAATCGGCGCCAGCACCGCCAGGTCGAACTCGGACAGGTTCAGCGTCTGCCGCCGCGCGGATCGCGGGCGCGTAGGCCGCGCGGGTCCGCAGCATCCACCCGGCGCCCACCTGGGCTGCTTCGTAAGGACAACCTTCCAGATAGACCGCCAGATCCTCGATCAAGAGATCAACCGAGGCCCCCGCCCCACGACACGTGCCAGATGATCCCGCGCCACCGGGGCGCTACTGGCAAACAGCACCGCCTCGATCCGGTGCAGCCATTCCCGCCAGCGAAGATCAGGCGGCAGGTCAGCCAGGTCCCGGTCAAGCCCGCCCCCCATCGCGCCGTGCCATGCTTAGACCCCGTAGAGGCGGAAGGTGTCGCGCCCGGTCAGGTTTCCACAGCACGCCCAGTTCCACCAGCCGCTCACAAAGCCGCCGTGCGGCACCGTCCGACAGGCTGTCCGGCATCGCCCGGGCGAGCGCCATAGGGGTCAAGACATCCCGCGGCAGGATCATTTCCGCCGCCCGCGCGGCCCCCTTGGCCCGCAGCTTCGGCACCGCTGCACGCAGACGTGCCGCTGCCGTGCCAGTGTGCCCGCCAGGGGCAGCGCCTGGCCCTCCCCTCACAGCGGAACGGAGGCAGGCTAGCCGCAGATCACGCGCCGTCATCACCGGGCCAAGAAGCGGCAGCAGTTGATCCCGCCCCAAGGCCAGCGACAGCACCGCATCTGCCAGGATCAGGGCAGTGACCTCGCCCCGCGGACTGCCGGTCAGCACGGCCTCCATGACCTGCGTCGCGCGATCCACCGGGGTTGGGCCGGTGGCATCGAGGGTTAGGGCAATCCGCTCTGGCGCCACACCCTCCAGCGCGCGGCCCAGATTTGAGACCGAGATCGGCCGCGCCACTGCGCAACCATCACCGCAAGATATTCCCCGCAGGACCGGGATCATCGCCCGCCCTGGTCAGATGCAGGGCATCACACATCGCACCGGCCCCTTCGCGGCGTCCCGTGATGCCCGCTGAAACTTCTGCCGCCGCCAGCGCCAACCGATCACGCCAAAGTGCCTACGACACATGGTCGGCGGCCGTCGCCAGATTGAGATGCGCCAATGCGGCCCCAGACCGGAACGCCGTCGTCCCGAAGGTTTCCGGCGGCGTGGCGGTGATCCGGCCCGGCAGCGGTGCCAGCATCGGCACGGGTTCTGAGGGCTTGACGCGGGGTTTCTCATGCGGCCACGCTATTTTTAAACGGCGCTTTTGATCAGTAGGACGTATTAAAAGCGCTGCAGCTTGCGGGCCTTAATAACATCCGATAATGTTGTATTATCGGATGTTTAATTGCTTGTTCGGGAGAGCATATGAAAATCAACTACTTATGTGGAATCTGACTTCGGTGGCGTCTCGTCCGCATGCTTCTCGGCCTTCCGCGGCGGGGCTGAGGAAGGCAGCCCCGCTTTTCCAACCTTCCGAAAGTCAGGGACGACCGTCTTGCCGTTCTGGCTGAGGATGCGGAACCGGAGTCAGGATGAGATGCCTCAAACTCCTCTCCGAGCCGATCATGGCGAGGGACTTCGATCGGCGGGATGCAGAGGTTCAGATCCGCATCGTGTCGCAGGTTCTCTCGAACCAATGGCATTCACCTGCTCCGTATGAACCGCTTCACATCGAATGCTGCCGTGGCACGAGGCCGAGCCAGGCAGCAAAATCACGCGCCTTACGGAATGTCTCGGGCGGTGGCGCCAACGCCGCGATGGCCGTCGCTATCAGCGGCCCAATGCCGGGCACTGTCATCAGTCGGCGGGCCACGGCATCCTCTTTGGCGCGGCGCTCGATCTCGGCATTGAGCCTGCCGCTCCCGGCCTCGGGATGCGAAAGTGCGGCGACCAGCACTTCCAGCGTGTCGATGGCATAGACGGGCAGACCGCTGTCCGGATCTTCCACGATGGCAACCAGCCGAGCCGCATTGGCTGCACCCTGTGGCACGATCTGACCAAATTCGGTCAGGTGG
>NZ_UXAW01000116.1 GCF_900609055.1 Pseudogemmobacter humi
GCGGAGGTCCAGGTTCGTGTTGCCGTCCTGAACGGTTTCACCGCGCTCGACACGCCCATTACAGAGGTCGTGGGATAAGTCTGTCCGGGGATAGGGGAAACCCAACCGTCAGCCCATTTGTGCAACAGAGCCCTTGGCGCCCTTTCGCCGGATGCCGTGCCCCTGAGCCCGAAGAACCGTGGGCCGGACCAGTGGGCACCGGTGATCTTCTTCGCTATGCTGGAAAGCAAGTCGAATTGCTCGCCGCCCATCAGGAATCCACTGTCTGTCACCTCGACTGTCCATGTCCTGCCCTGCCACTCGCGGACTAGGCGCGTACCGGGCTGTAGCTGGGCACCTGTCTAGGCTCTGGCCGACTGGCCGCCGGCGATGCGCTGAAGGTCGGCGATCATTGCGGCCTTCGGTCTACCAAATACCTTGCACTGAGCTGCTGCTGGTTTCGTGGACACGAAGATAAGATCGTGACCAAGGAACTGGAGAGTGGATATGACGAGACGGAAGTTCAGCCGTGAGTTCAAGATC
>NZ_UXAW01000114.1 GCF_900609055.1 Pseudogemmobacter humi
GGGCAGGGTGGTGCCGTCGTTCAGCACCACGCCCTGCGTCAGCGCGGTCAGCGCCGTGGCATCGGGAATGCCCTCGACCTGGGCGAGATAGGTCTTTTCCATCTTGTGCCGGGGATCGGCGATCCGCGCCTGGAGGCGGCCGTCGTCGGTCAGCACCACCAGCCCCTCGGAATCGCGATCCAGCCGCCCGGCCGGGTAGATCCCGGGCATGTCCAGCACCGCCGAGAGCGTCGGCCGCGGCGAGGGGCTTTTCAGATCGGTGAACTGACACAGCATGTCATAGGGTTTGTTCAGCAGGATCAGGCGTGTCATGGCGTTCTTTGCGCGAAGGAGGGGGGCGGCGCCGGCTCAGGCTCGGCAGCGCGAGTGCGATGAGGACAAGGCCGAGCGGCAGCGAGAACAGGAACCCGGCATATCCGTAGCCGAGCGCGCCGGTCAGCCCGCCCGCAAGGAACGAGAGCACAAGGCCGATCAGGATGCGCAGCTTCGCCAGGTCGGCGGAAATACCGCGCCCCGGGGGCGTCAGGCCGAAGGCCGCGCGGCCGAGTTCGATGCCGATGTCGGTCACCATGCCGGTGGCATGGGTGGTGCGGATCCGGGCGTGCGAGATCTTGGTGATGGTGGCGTTCTGCATCCCCATGATGAAACACAGGCAGGCCAGCGCGAACAGCCGCCCCGGATCGCTGACGAAGATGCCGCCGGTCGAGAAGCACAGAAGGAAGCCGCCCTGGACGGCGATCGGCAGCGCATATTGGTGGCGCGCGTTGCGGCTGCGCGCCCAGTTGATCAGGATCGTGCTGAAGGCCGCGCCGGAGACGAAGGCGCCGATGGCGGTGACGGCGACGAAGGCGATCCACAGATTGCCCAGCACCAGATGATCGGCCAGTTGCGACAGATAGCCGGTCATATGCGAGGTGTATTGGCCGAGCGCGAAGAACCCGCCGGCATTCGCGGCACCCGCCACCGCGGCGAGCAGCATCGCAAGCCGCATGTCGCTGCCCTGCGAGCGGCGGTGCCCGACCAGCACGCGCGACCACACCAGAGGGCGGGAGGCATGCTTGCGGCGGGCCGGAAGTTTTCGCGCCGTCATCGGAGGGGGCCGTCAGGAAAGGACAGATCCCGGCCATGCTATCTGCCGCGGCCCCGGCTGCAAGCGAAAACCGGGCAGGGCGGCGGGCTGCAAATTTCTTCGAAGAAATTTGCGCGGATTTTTCGAAAAATCCGCTGCCCCTGGCGGGCGGGATCAAAGCAAAAGGGCGCCCTTGCGGGCGCCCCAAATTTCTTCGAAGAAATTTGGCCGGATTTTTCGAAAAATCCGGGCCACGGGCCGGCGTCAGCCCTTCAGGATCGAGCGTCCGGCGTATTCGGCGGTCTCGCCCAGCATTTCCTCGATGCGGATCAGCTGGTTGTATTTCGCCAGCCGGTCGGAACGGGCAAGGCTGCCGGTCTTGATCTGGCCGCAGTTGGTGGCCACCGCCAGATCAGCGATGGTCGAATCCTCGGTCTCGCCCGAGCGGTGGCTCATCACATTGGTGTAGCGGGCGCGATGCGCCATATCCACCGCCTGGAGCGTCTCGGTCAGGGTGCCGATCTGGTTGACCTTGACCAGCATGGAATTCGCCACGCCCTTCTGGATTCCCTCGGCCAGACGGCGCGGATTGGTCACGAAGAGATCGTCGCCGACCAGTTGCACCTTGCCGCCGATCTTGTCGGTCAGCAGTTTCCAGCCCTCCCAGTCGTCCTCGGCCATGCCGTCCTCGATCGAGATGATCGGGTAATCACCCACGAGGCGCGCCAGATAATCGGCGTTCTCAGCCGAGGTCAGGCTCAGCCCCTCGCCCTTCATCTCGTATTTGCCGCCGCGGTAATATTCGGTCGAGGCGCAGTCGAGCGCGAGGAACATGTCGTCCCCGGGCCGGTAGCCGGCTTTCTCGATGGCTTTCAGGATGAAATCCAGCGCGACGCGGGTCGAGGACAGGTTCGGCGCGAAGCCGCCCTCGTCGCCGATCCCGGTGGAGAGGCCCGCCGCCGAGAGCTCTTTCTTCAGCGTGTGGAACACTTCCGAGCCCATCCGCACCGCCTCGCGGATGTTGTCGGCGCCCACCGGCATGATCATGAATTCCTGGATGTCGATCGGGTTGTCGGCGTGTTCGCCGCCGTTGATGATGTTCATCATCGGCACCGGCAGCAGCCGAGCCGAGGTGCCGCCGACATAGCGGAACAGCGGCTGCGTGGTGTATTCCGCCGCCGCCTTGGCCACCGCCAGCGAGACGCCGAGGATCGCGTTGGCGCCGAGCCGCGATTTGTTCGGGGTGCCGTCCATCTCGATCATGGTGCGGTCGATGCCGGTCTGTTCGGTGGCGTCGTAGCCCACCAGTTCCTCGGCGATCTCGCCGTTCACCGCGGCGACCGCCTCCAGAACGCCCTTGCCGAGATAGCGCGACTTATCGCCGTCGCGGCGTTCGTTCGCCTCATGCGCGCCGGTCGAGGCGCCCGAGGGCACCGCCGCGCGGCCCATGGCGCCGCTTTCCAGCACCACATCGACCTCGACGGTCGGATTGCCGCGGCTGTCGAGGATCTCGCGGGCGTGGATATCAATGATCGTGCTCATCGGGGGCTCCGGGTTCTGAGGGTTTGGGTTCTGGCCTGCGGATCGGCCCTGTGGTGAAAAAGAATTTAACCGGAGGAAACCTTCCGGGGAAGCCTCGCCTTGCGGTTTCGCGCGAACATATAGAGCCCCGAAAAGATCACCAGCCCCGAACCCGCGACCACATGCAGGCTGAGGCTTTCGCCGAGGAATGCCACCGCCAGCACGACCGAGAACACCAGACGGGTGTAGCGGAACGGGGCGACGGCCGAGACTTCGCCGATCCGCATCGCCTCGATGACGCTGTAATAGCCGATCAGGCCGAACAGCACCGCACCGAGCAGCACGAGCGACTGGCCCGGATCGGGCAGCACGAAGCTGTCGCCGAGCGCCAGCATCAGCAGGCCCCCGGCGGGGGCCGAGGCCAGCACTCCCCAGGCCGAAAGGCTCATGGTGCCAAGGTGCACCGGCATCCGCCGCGTGATCAGGTCGCGCACCGCAAGCGCGATCACGCAGACCAGCATGGCAAGACCGGCGATATCGATCCCCGCCTGCCAGGGATTCAGGATCACCAGCACGCCGATGAAGCCGATGATGATCGACAGCCAGCGCCGCCAGCCCACCGTCTCGCCCAGAAACAGCGCGGCGCCGGCGGTGATCACCAAAGGCGTGGCCTGCAACAGCGCCGAGGCCAGTGCCAGCGGCACGATCGCCAGTGCCAGCAGATAGGTGAAGGCCGCGACCGCCTCGGCCAGGTTGCGCACCAGAGCCGCGCCGCGCAGGGCGTCCATGCTGAACACCCGCTCGCCCCGCCTGAGCGCGAGAAGCGCGAAGATGCCGCCGCCGATCAGCCCGTTGATCACCAGAACCTCGCCCGGCGGCATCGAGACCGCGGCCAGTTTCAGGAACATGTCCTCGGCGGCAAAGGCCGCCATCGCCCCCGTCATCATCAGCGCGGCGCTGCGGTTTTCGGTTGCGGACATCTTCTCTCTCCCCGGCGCCTGACAGCGGGCGCCGCTCCGGCCCGAGCCATAGCCGAGGCGACGACCGGACGAAAGCCGGAACCGGGCGCGCTGAGTCGGCCCGGGTCCGGGGCGCGGCATCACCCTGCGGGGCGCGCCCCGGACCCGGGCTGCTGCAAAACCGCAACAAGGGGGCAGAGGGCGCGGCGGGGCGGGGAATCGGCCGCGCCTCCGGGTTTTCCACAGCCGCGCGCGGCGGGGCGATTGAGCCGCCGTCTCAGCCCCGGGCGGCAAATCAGCCGGGAAGCGGCCAAAACCGGCGAAGTTCAGAAAAGACTTCAACCGAAGTCCACAGCCTTGCCCACAGGCGTCATGCGCGGCGGGCCCGCCGCCCGGTGCCGGACGGCGGGGCGGCGCTCTGTCCGGTCAAGGAATAAATTTCCGCTGCGCGACAAAATATGCCGTTGAACCCGGGCACGGCTTACGACAATTTGTCCGGGCGCCGCGCAGATCCACAAGATATGGTGTGACGCTAAGAAAAAGATCCCGCAGAGCAGGCGACCGGGGAACCGGTGCGATGCGCCTTGGGTGCCCTTGTGCGCCCGGGGGCGGGACCGTCATGTCGCTGGGGGCTGGCTGGCCCCGCTATGGGCCCGCGAGGGGCATCGGCCGCAGACCGGACAGCAGAGCCGGCGCGGCCAGTAAGGGGACGATAGGGCAATGAAGATCGAGCGCAGATTCACCAGTGCGGAAACCGGGGCCTGGGGGGCGATCCGCTTCGCCGTGACCACCTCCGAGATCCGCAATCCCGACGGCAGCACCGTGTTCCGCAACGACCGGGTCGAGGTGCCCGAGGGCTGGAGCCAGGTCGCCGCCGACGTGCTGGCGCAGAAATATTTCCGCAAGGCCGGCATTCCGGCGGTGCTGAAACGGGTGCGCGAAAAGGGCGTGCCGGAGTTTCTGTGGCGCTCGGTCGCCGACGAGGACGCGCTGGCGAAACTGCCCGAGGCCGAGCGGATGACCGGCGAGACCTCGGCCAGGCAGGTGTTCGACCGGATGGCCGGGGCCTGGACCTACTGGGGCTGGAAGGGCGGCTATTTCTCGGCCGAGACCGATGCCCGCGCCTGGTATGACGAGATGCGCTTCATGCTGGCGCGGCAGATGGCGGCGCCGAACAGCCCGCAATGGTTCAACACCGGGCTGCACTGGGCTTACGGCATCGACGGGCCGGGCCAGGGCCATTTCTACGTCGATCACGCCTCGGGCAGGCTGACCCGGTCGGCCAGCGCCTATGAACACCCGCAGCCCCACGCCTGTTTCATCCAGTCGGTCTCGGACGATCTGGTGAACGAGGGCGGCATCATGGACCTCTGGGTCCGCGAGGCGCGGCTGTTCAAATACGGCTCGGGGACGGGGACCAATTTCTCGTCCTTGCGCGCCGAGGGCGAAAGGCTCTCGGGCGGCGGCAGGTCGTCGGGGCTGATGGGCTTCCTGAAGATCGGCGACCGCGCGGCGGGGGCGATCAAATCGGGCGGCACCACGCGGCGCGCGGCCAAGATGGTGATCTGCGACATGGATCACCCCGATATCGAAGAGTTCATCAACTGGAAGGTGATCGAAGAGCAGAAGGTCGCCAGCCTCGTCGCCGGATCGAAAGCGCATGAGCGCGGGCTGAACGCGATCTTCGCCGCGATCCGCGGTTTCGAAGCCGGGGGGGACGGATCATCCGAGGATGCGGTGGACCCGCTCAGGAACCCCGGGCTGAAGGCGGCGATCCGCGATGCCAGGAAGGCGATGATCCCCGACACCTATACCAACCGGGTTCTGCAATACGCCCGCCAGGGCTATGATTCGATTGAATTTCCGACCTATGACACCGACTGGGATTCCGAGGCCTATGTCACCGTCTCGGGCCAGAACTCGAACAACTCGGTCCGGGTTGCCGACGCTTTCCTGCGCGCGGTGCGCGAGGACAAGCCCTGGGAGCTGATCCGCCGCACCGACGGCAAGGTGGCGAAGACCGTTTCCGCGCGCGCGCTGTGGGACCAGATCGGCCATGCCGCCTGGGCCTGCGCCGACCCCGGCATCCAGTTCCACGACACGGTGAACGCCTGGCATACCTGCCCTGAAGACGGGGCGATCCGGGCCTCGAATCCGTGCAGCGAATATATGTTCCTCGACGATACCGCCTGCAATCTGGCCTCGATGAATCTGCTGAGCTTCTGGCAGGACGGCGCCTTCGATGCCGAGGCCTATGTCCATGCGACCCGGCTCTGGACGGTGGCGCTGGAAATCTCGGTGATGATGGCGCAATTCCCCTCGAAAGAGATCGCGCAGCGCAGCTACGATTTCCGCACCCTCGGCCTTGGCTATGCCAATATCGGCGGGCTGCTGATGAACATGGGGCTGGGCTACGATTCGCCCGAGGGCCGCGCGCTTTGCGGCGCGCTTACCGCGATCATGACCGGCATCGCCTATGCGACCTCGGCCGAGATGGCGGGCGAGCTTGGCGCCTTCCCGGGCTATGCGAAGAACGGCGCGCATATGCTGCGGGTGATCCGCAACCACCGTGCCGCCGCGCGCGGCGATCAGCGGTTCGAGGGGCTGAACGTCGCCCCGGTGGTGCTGGATGCCGCGAACTGCCCCGAGCCCTCGCTGGTCGCGCTGGCGCGCTCGGCCTGGGACGAGGCGCTGACGCTTGGCGAGAAGAACGGCTACCGCAACGCCCAGGTCTCGGTGATCGCGCCGACCGGCACCATCGGCCTGGTGATGGATTGCGACACCACCGGGATCGAGCCGGATTTCGCGCTGGTGAAGTTCAAGAAGCTGGCCGGCGGCGGCTATTTCAAGATCATCAACCAGTCGGTTCCGGCGGCGCTGGAAAAGCTGGGCTACGCGCCGCATCAGGTGGCCGAGATCGTGGCCTGGGCCGTCGGCCACGCGAGCCTCGCCCAGGCGCCGGCGATCAACCACACCGCGCTGATCGGCCACGGGTTCGGGGCGCGCGAGATCGAGAAGATCGAGGCCGCGCTGCCCTCGGCTTTCGACATCCGTTTCGTCTTCAACCAATGGACTTTGGGCGAGGATTTCTGCCAGCAGACCCTTGGCATTCCGGCCGAGAAACTGGCCGATCCGGCCTTTGACCTCCTGCGCCATCTCGGTTTCACCCGCGCCCAGGTCGAGGCGGCGAATGATCACGTCTGCGGCACGATGACGCTGGAGGGCGCGCCGCATCTGAAGCCCGAACATTACCCGGTGTTCGACTGCGCCAATCCCTGCGGCAAGAAGGGGAAGCGCTTCCTCTCGGTCGACAGCCATATCCGCATGATGGCGGCGGCGCAGAGCTTCATCTCGGGCGCGATCTCGAAGACGATCAACATGCCGAACAGCGCCTCGATCACCGATGTGCTGGCGGCCTATGAACTGTCGCACAGCCTGGGCATCAAGGCGAACGCGATCTACCGCGACGGCTCGAAACTGTCGCAGCCGCTCGCCTCGGCGCTGATCGAGGACGACGAGGAAGCCGAAGAGATCCTCACCTCGGGCACCCCGCAGGAGAAGGCCCTGGTCCTGGCCGAAAAGATCGTCGAGAAGGTGATCGTCAAAGAGATCGTCCGCTCGCATCGCGAGAAACTGCCCGAGCGCCGCAAGGGCTATACCCAGAAGGCGGTGGTCGGCGGCCACAAGGTCTATCTGCGCACCGGCGAATACAGGGACGGCACGCTCGGCGAGATCTTCATCGACATGCACAAGGAAGGCGCGGGCTTCCGGGCGATGATGAACAATTTCGCCATCGCGGTCTCGGTCGGGCTGCAATACGGCGTGCCGCTGGAGGAATTCGTCGACGCCTTCACCTTCACCAAATTCGAGCCCGCGGGCATGGTGCAGGGCAACGATTCGATCAAGAACGCGACCTCGATCCTCGATTACGTGTTCCGCGAACTGGCGGTCAGCTACCTTGACCGCACCGATCTGGCCCATGTCGCCCCCCGGGGCGCCTCGTTCGACGAGCTGGGCGGCGGCGTGGCCGAGGGGCGGCGCGACAGCAATGTCGAGCCGGTGAGCGAGAGCGCGGCGTCGAAATCGCTGGAGGTTCTGCGGCAGATTTCCTCGACCGGCTATCTGAGGAAACGCCTGCCGCAGGAGCTGGTGGTGCTGCGCGGCGGCATGGGGGCGACCGCGCTGAACGGCGAGGCTTCGGCGCTGTCGATGCTGCTGCCGGAGGCCGGCATGGGCTCGACCGCGCTGGCCTCGGGGTCGGTGTCGATGGACGCGCGGGCGCGGGCGCGGATCCAGGGCTATGAGGGCGAGGCCTGCGGCGAATGCGGCAATTACACCCTGGTCAGGAACGGCACCTGTCTGAAATGCAACACCTGCGGCGGCACCAGCGGCTGTAGCTGAGTTCTGCGGAGACTTGTCACTCGATCACCAGAGTGCCGGGCTTAACCGCAGGGGCGATAACCGTGCAGATGCCTTCCATTTGCATATAAACGGGGATTGATATGAAAAGGCGCGGCTCGGGGTCGGGGCCGCGCCTTTCCTGTTTCTCGCCAATGTCTTGCCGGATCATGCTGTCTTCCGCGCGCCCCGCTTTGAGAGACAGCAATGGCTCTGCCCGCCACCGTTCCGCGTCGCCCATCGGGCATTAGCGATGATGGCGCCGGCGGTGCCCGGAACGGCGGCGGCTGTGTAATCCGGCTCAGATCCTGTGCTGCGATCTGCATGCTTATACGCGCAATCCGCAAGGATATGCCGCAACGCCTCTCGGGGCCTTTCGGGATTAAAATTAATATATTAATCAATTTCTTACGGTGCGATCATCGATTCGGATTTCCCGGGTCCGCACCCATATGCAGCACTGACAGCCGGCCCCGGAAGCCCCGGGGGGGCCGGATCCGGAATGAGCGGCCAATAGGGGGCCGCAAAGGACTGAAGATGGATCTGATCATCGGCAACCGTCATGTCTCGCCCGCCTCGATCCGCCGTGTCGCGGGCGGGGTCGAGGCGGTGCTGAAAGGCGAGGCGCTGATCTCGCTGCTGGATGCGGCTTTTCATGGCGCGGGCACGATCCATGTGCTGGGCGGCGATCTCGACCGGCGGCCGATGGATCTGACCGGGATCGACATGACGGGCGGCGAGACCCGCGTCACGCTGACCTGCGCGGGACCGGCGCCGATGCTGGTCTGAGCGCCTCTTGCGAGGCGGGCCGATCGGCGGCAATGATGCGCGCGACGCTCCGCCGTGCGAGGAAAAGCCCCGATGACCCGTCAATCCGCATTCTCCGCCCCGGGCCGGTTCTGGCGGGGCAATCTGCACACCCACAGCAACCTCTCGGACGGCGCGCTGCCGCCCGAAGAGGTCTGCCGCCGCTACCGCGCGCAAGGCTATGATTTCCTTGCGCTGACAGACCATTACGTCGGGATCTACGATTATCCGCTGGTCGATACCCGGCCGTTCCGCGCCGAGGGATTCACCACGCTTCTGGGGGCGGAGCTGCATTCCGGCGCGATGCAGAACGGCGAGTTGTGGCATATCCTGGCCGTGGGCCTGCCCGAGGATTTCCCCCGCGTGGGAAGCCCCGATTTCCACGCCTGGCCCGATCAGGAGACCGGGCCGGAGATCGCCGCGCGGGCCGCCGCCGCCGGGGCCTTCGTCACCATCGCCCATCCGCAATGGTCGGGGATGACGCTTGCCGATGCGCGCAGCATCGACGCGGCCCATGCGGTCGAGATCTACAACCACAGCTCGGCGGTGGGGGCCGACCGCGGCGACGGTTTCGCCATCGCGGATCTGCTGATCTCGGAAGGGCGCAACCTGTCGCTGATCGCGACCGACGACGCGCATCTGTTCGACCCCGACCATTTCGGCGGCTGGACCATGGTGCGGGCAGAGGAGAACTGCCCCGAGGCGCTGCTGGCGGCGCTGAAACGCGGCGATTTCTATTCCAGCCAGGGGCCGCAGATCCACGATTTCTATGTCGAGGGCGACCGCGTTATCGTCGAATGTTCGGCGGTCGAGACGGTGATCGCGGTCGGCCACGGATCGTCCTCGAACGTGGTCTGCGGCCGCGCCATGACCCGGGCCGAGGTGCCGCTGAAATGGAAGGGTGAGACTCCCTGGCTGCGCGCGGTGGTGATCGACGCCGCCGGGCGGCGGGCCTGGACCAATCCGGTCCGGCGCGAGGGGTTCTAATCCCCGGCGCGCGCGGCGAACGGGCGCCCGGCGATCCGGCTGAGTTTGCGGTGCAGCGGCGTGATCCGGTGGCGGATATGCATCGCCGCATAGACCGGCTGACGCAGCACCGGCGCATCCGCGACCGGGCGCAGCCGCCCGGCGGTGGTCAGCTCTTTCGCGGTCGGCTCGATCACATAGCCGGTGCCGCCCATGCCCAGAAGCAGTGAGACCACCGAGCCGCTTTGTCCGACCGAGATCGGCGAGGCGGTCAGCCAGGGCGTGATCTGGCGGTGCATCTCCTCGAAGGCGGTCGAGAAATGCGAAAAGATGAAGCGCTCGGGGCGGACGTTTTCCAGCCGGTCGGTCTCGGTCGAGACCATGTGATAGGCGAGGTCGCCAAGGCTTTCAAAATGCAGGTCGGGGTGCGGTTTGGGCGAGAACATCACCGCGAAATCGAGGATGCCGCTGAGAAGATCGGCGCACATCTGGTTGGAATAATCCGGCTCGATGTAGAGCGCGGTCTCGGGATAGAGGCGCCGGAACTCTGCCACCAAATCGCCGAGGAAGATCGCCGAAAGGTCGTTCTGGATCCCGAGCCGCACCAGATGGCCGGCGCCGCTCGGGATGGTGATGCGCCGGCGCGCCTCGTTCCATTCGTGGCGCAGCATGCGGGCGTGGGGCTCGAACCTCTTGCCCTCGGTGGTGAGCGCGGTGCCCGAGCGCGAGCGGTCGAACAGCCGCGCGCCGAGCGCGGTTTCCAGCGCCTGGAGCCGGGCCGAGATCGTCGACTGGGTGACGCGCATCCGCTCGGCGGTGCGGTGGAAGCTGCGGCTCTCGGCGAGGTCGAGGAATGTGTCGATGAGGTCGATCTGCATGAACGAAGCCGGGGGCCAGCCCCCGGACCCCCGGGGTATTTGGGTCAGGATGAAAGGGTGATCGGTTTTTCCGATCAATAGCCGGTCGGCGGCCGAATTGAAAGGGGGCGGGGCTTCCGGGATATTGCGCGAAGAGCGGCAGGGGAGAGCGATATGACGGAATTTGCCAGCGCGCGGGTCGCGATCATCGGGGGCGGCGTGGTGGGCGTCTCGGCGCTGTATCATCTGGCGCAGGCGGGCTGGAAGGATGTGATCCTTCTGGAGAAGAACGAGCTGACCGCGGGCTCGACCTGGCATGCGGCGGGGAATGTGCCGACGTTTTCCTCGTCCTGGTCGATCATGAACATGCAGCGCTATTCGGCCGGGCTTTACCGGGGCTTGGGCGAGGCGGTCGGTTATCCGATGAACTATCATGTCACCGGCTCGGTCCGGCTGGGCCATTCGCGCGAGCGGCTGATGGAGTTTCAGCGCGTGAAGGGGATGGGCCGGGTCCAGGGCATGGATCTGGAGGTGCTGGCGCCGGAGGAGATCCGCTCGCGCTATCCGTTCCTTGAGACGCATGATCTGACCGGGGCGCTTTACGACCCTTACGACGGCGATATCGACCCGGCGCAGCTGACGCAAGGACTGGCGGCGGGGGCGCGGCAGGCGGGGGCGCGGATCGAACGGTTCTGCCCGGTGACGGGCGCGCGCTGGACCGGCTCGGAGTGGGTGCTTTCGACGCCGAAGGGCGAGGTGCGGGCGGAATATGTCGTCAATGCCGCCGGTTATTACGCGGCGGAGGTCGGGCGGCTGTTCGGCCGCCGGGTGCCGATGATGGTGATGAGCCATCAGTATCTGTTGTTCGACACCATCCCCGAACTGGAGGTCTGGAGCCGCGAGGCGGGGCACAAGCTGCCTTTGCTGCGCGATGTGGACAGCAGCTATTACCTGCGCCAGGAGAAGATGGGCTTCAACCTTGGCCCCTATGAGAACCCTTGCCGCGCGCATTGGGCGGCGCCCGACGATCCGATGCCCGACGATTTCAGCTTCCAGCTTTTCCCCGACGATCTGGAGCGGCTGGAATGGCATATCTCTGATGCCATGGCGCGGGTGCCCTTGCTGGAGAAGGGGCGGCTTCAGAAGGTGATCAACGGGCCGATTCCCTATACGCCGGACGGCAACCCTTTGATCGGGCCGATGCCTGGGGTGCCGAATGCGTTCGAGGCCTGCGTTTTCACCTTCGGCATCTGCCAGGGCGGCGGCGCGGGCAAGGTGCTGGCGGAATGGGTGACGGAAGGCGCGACCGAATGGGACATGTGGTCCTGCGATCCGCGCCGGTTCACCGGGTTCGAGGATCATGATTATTGCGTGGCGAAGGGGAAGGAAGTCTACGGCAACGAATATGCCATCCATTTCCCGCATCACGCCTGGCCCGAGGGGCGCGGCAGGAAGCTCTCGCCGGTGCATGACCGGGTGGCGGCTCTGGGCGCGCAGTTCGGGCCCTATAACGGCTGGGAGCGCGCTTTGTGGTATGCGCGGGAAGGCGACGACACGTCCGGGGCCGCGCAACGGGTCTGGGACCGTGAGGGGCCGTGGTTCCCCGCGGTGAAGGCGGAATGCGAGGCGGTGCAGGGTGCCTGCGGCATTCTCGATCTGCCGGGGTTTTCGCGCTACCGGCTGACCGGTGCGGGCGCGGCGGAGTGGCTGGCGCGTCAGATCACCGGGAAACTGCCGGCGGTGGGGCGGCTTGGTCTGGCCTATTTCGCCGATGACAAGGGCCGGATCGTGACCGAGATGTCGGTGGCGCGCTTTGCCGCGGATGAGTTCCTGCTGATCACCGCCGCGACCGCGCAGGCGCATGACCGGGCCTGGCTGGAGCGGCACCTCGCGCCGGGGCTGTCTCTGACCGAGGAAACCGATGCCTGGTCCTGCCAGATCCTGACCGGGCCGCAGGCGCGGGCGGTGCTGGAGGCGGCGGCGACGGAAGCCGATCTGACGCTGCCCTGGCTTTCGCATCAGACCGGGCGGATCGCGGGGCGCGAGGTCTGGCTCGCGCGGGTGAGTTTCGCGGGCGAGCTTGGCTGGGAACTGCACAGCCGGGTCGCGGATACCGCGGCGGTCTGGGATGCGGTGGCGGCGGCGGGGGGGCCTCTGGGGCTCAAGCCCTTCGGCATGTTTGCGCTGAACAGCTTGCGGATCGAGAAGGGTTATCGCGCCTGGAAGGGCGATCTCTCGACCGATTACACCGTGCTTCAGGGCGGGCTCGGGCGCTTCATCGACTGGGCGAAGCCGGAGTTCCGCGGCCGCGCGGCGCTGGCGGCGGAGAACCAGGCGGGGGTGAGGAAGCGGTTCGCGACGCTGGTGATCGAGGCCGGGGCTTATGATCCGCCCTATATGGCGACGATCTGGCATCGGGGAGAGCCGGTCGGCGAACTGACCTCGGGCTGTTTCGGTCACCGCACCGGCAAGGTGATCGGGCTTGGGATGCTGCGCGCCGATCTGAACCTGCCGGGCCAGGCGGTTGAAGTCGAGATCTTCGGCGAGCTGTTCCCGGCACGGGTGCAGGAGGATGCGCCGCTGTGGGATCCGAAGAACGAGCGGATCCGCGCGTGAGAGATTGGGAAGGCCGGGGGGCCAGCCCCCCATGCCGCCAGTTCGCTCGAACCGGTGGCGCTGAACCGGGGCATATCCCCGGGATATTTTCAGACAGAAAATGAGTATGGCGATGAACGGGATACCGGAGCGGGCGCGGGCGGTGGTGATCGGGGGGGGCGTGTCGGGCTGTTCCGTCGCCTATCACCTGGCGAAAGCGGGCTGGACGGATGTGGTGCTTCTGGAGCGGCGGAAGCTGACTTCGGGCACCACCTGGCATGCGGCGGGGCTTATCGGCCAGTTGCGCGCCAATCAGAACATGACGCGGCTGGCGAAATATTCCGCCGATCTTTACGCGCGGCTGGAGGCGGAGACCGGGGTGGCGACCGGGCTCAAGCGCGTGGGCTCGATGACGGTGGCGCTGACCGAAGACCGGATGCAGGAGATCCTGCGCCAGGCGACGGTGGCGCGGATCTTCGGGGTGGATGTGACCGAGATCACCCCGGATGAGGTGAAGGTGATGTATCCGCATCTGAACACCGAAGGGGTGATCGGCGGCGTGCATCTGCCGGGCGACGGGCAATGCGATCCGGCGAATATCGCCATGGCGCTGGCGAAGGGCGCGCGGATGGCGGGCGCGAAGGTGATCGAGGGGGTGAAGGTCACCGCCGTGACCGAAGGGCCGGCCGCGGGCGGGCGGCGGCGGGTGACGGGCGTCGATTATCTCGGGGCTGACGGGCCGGGCCATATCGTGGCCGATGTGGTGATCAACTGCGGCGGCATGTGGGGCAGGGATCTGGCGGCCGCCTCGGGCGTGACGCTGCCCTTGCATGCCTGCGAGCATTTCTACCTGATCACCGAGCCGGTGGCGGGGCTGAGCGACATGCCGGTGCTGCGGGTGCCGGACGAGTGCGCCTATTACAAGACCGATGCCGGCAAGATGATGCTGGGCGCGTTCGAGCCGAAGGCCAAGCCCTGGGGGATGGCGGGGATCCGCGAGGATTTCGAATTCGACACGCTCCCCGAGGACTGGGAGCATTTCGGCCCCATTCTGGAAGATGCCGCGAACCGGATGCCGATGTTCCAGACCGCGGGGATCCACACCTTCTTCAACGGGCCGGAGAGCTTTACCCCGGACGACCGCTATTATCTGGGGCCCGCGCCCGAGATCGACGGCTACTGGGTCGCGGCGGGCTATAATTCGGTGGGGATCGTGTCCTCGGGCGGCGCCGGGATGGCGCTGGCGGAATGGATCACCACCGGCGAGGCGCCGTTCGATCTGTGGGACGTGGATATCCGCCGGGCGCAGCCGTTCCAGAAGAACCGCCGCTATCTGCACGACCGGGTGACCGAGACGCTCGGCCTGCTTTACGCCGACCATTACCCCTACCGCCAGGTGGTGACGGCCCGCGGGGTGCGGCGCACGCCCCTGCATGAACATCTGAGCGCGCGCGGCGCGGTCTTCGGCGAGGTCGCGGGCTGGGAGCGGGCGAACTGGTTCGCGAACCCCGGGCAAGAGCGCGAATACCGTTACGCCTGGGGGCGGCAGAACTGGTTCGGCAACCAGAAGGCCGAGCATATGGCGGTGCGGACCGGCGTCGGCCTGTTCGACATGTCGTCTTTCGGCAAGATCCGGGTCGAGGGGCGCGATGCCTGCGATTTCCTCAACCGGATCTGCGCCGGGCAGATGGATGTGGCGCCGGGGCGGATCGTCTATACCCAGATGCTGAACGCGCGCGGCGGGATCGAGAGCGATCTGACCGTGACCAGGCTCTCGGAGCGGGCGTATATGCTGGTGGTGCCGGGCGCGACCCTGCAACGCGATCTGGCCTGGCTGCGGCGCCATCTGGCCGATGAGTTCGTGGTGATCACCGATGTCACGGCGGCCGAGTCGGTGCTCTGCGTGATGGGGCCGAAGGCGCGCGATCTGATGCGGCGGGTCTCGCCGAACGATTTCTCGAACGAGGCGCATCCTTTCGCCACCATGCGCGAGGTCGAGGTGGGATATGGGCTCGCCCGGGCGCATCGGGTGACTTACGTGGGCGAGCTCGGCTGGGAACTGTATGTGAGCGCCGATCAGACCGCCCATGTGTTCGGGGCGCTGGAAGAGGCGGGGGCGGAGCTGGGGCTGAAACTCTGCGGGCTGCATGCGCTGGATTCGTGCCGGATCGAAAAGGGCTATCGCCACTGGGGCCATGACATCACCGACGAAGATCACGTGCTGGAGGCGGGGCTCGGCTTTGCGGTGCGGGTGAAGAAGCCCGCCTTCATCGGCCGGGACGCGGTGCTGCGGGTGCAGGAGGAGGGGCTGAAGCGCCGGATGGTGCAGTTCCGCGTGACCGACCCCGAGGTCATGCTGTTCCACAACGAGGCGATCGTCAGGGATGGGCGGATCGTCGGCCCGGTGACCTCGGCGAATTACGGCCATGCTTTGGGGGGCGCGATCGGCATGGGCTATGTGCCCTGCGCAGGCGAGAGCGAGGCGGAGGTGCTGGGATCGCGCTACGAGATCGAGGTCGCCGGACGGCGCTGTGAGGCCGAGGCGAGCCTCGTTCCGATGTATGATCCGAAATCAGAACGGATTCGCGCGTGACGCAGGGGGAACGGGGGGCTGTCTGCCCCCCGCGGCCCGTGAACGGGCCTCCCCCCGAGGGTATTTGCGTCAGGGTGAATACAGGGGCGCTGGTTTTTGGGTCTGGCCGGGGGCAGGGTGAGGACCACGGGTGCGGTATCTTTCGCCCAGGCTGATACGGGAGTTTTGCGGGCGGGATGAACCGGCGGCTTCACCGCCTGTGCTACGACCGGGGGTGCGGGGCCGAAGGAGGGCGCGATGAGACTGGCGGAACGGCATGAGGCTTTTGCGGCGCTGCATCGGGCGGGGTGTTTCGTCATTCCGAACCCCTGGGACCGCGGCTCGGCGCGGATGATGGCGGCGCTTGGGGCGAAGGCGCTGGCGACATCCTCGGCGGCGCATGCCTTCACGCTCGGGCGGCCGGATATGGGGGGCGTCAGCCGCGACGAGGCGCTGGCCCATGCGGCGGATCTTATGGCGGCGACCGATCTGCCGGTCTCGGGGGATTTCGAGAATGGTTTCGGTGACGCGCCGGAGGTGGTGGCCGAGACCGTCCGGCTGGCGGGCGAGGCGGGGCTTTCGGGGATCTCGGTCGAGGATACAGGGATGGAGCCCGGCCATCCGGCCTATGCTTTCGACCTGGCGGTGGAGCGGGTGCGGGCTGGGGTTGCGGCGGCGCGGGCGCTTGGCCGGCCCTTCGTGTTTTGCGCCCGGGCCGACGGGGTGATGAACGGCACTTACGATCTGGCCGAGGGGATCCGGCGTTTGCAGGCCTTTGAGGCGGCGGGGGCGGATCTGCTGTATCTGCCGGTGCCGCCGGGGCGGGCGGAACTGGCGCAGGTTCTGGCCTCGGTCACTGCGCCGGTCAATGCGCTGGCGGCGGGGCCGCTGAAAGCGATGAATGTGGCGGAACTGGCGGCGATGGGGGTGCGGCGGATCTCGACCGGCAGCCAGATCGCCCGCGCGGCGCAGGGTCTGATCCGCGACGCCACTCGCGCCATGCTGGAGGAGGGCAGTTTCGCGCCTCTGGCCCATGCGGCGCCCGGGGACGAGATCGACGCGCTTTTGCGCGCGGGGAGGGCGCGCGGCTGAGCGCGATTGCGCGGCCGGGGGCAAAGGCCTTAGGCTGGCGGGAAAGGCGGGCCCGGACCGCAGGGCGCGCAAGGCAACAGGAGGACGGCCATGGCGATCTCATCGCATCTGGGACAATTCTACATCGACGGCGCCTGGGTGGATCCGCTGCCGGGGGCGACGCGGCTCGGGGTGGAGAACCCGGCGACCGAAGAGATTGTCGGGGAAGTGGCGCTCGGGACGGAGGCCGATGCGGACCGCGCCATCCTGGCCGCGCGCGCGGCCTTCGACGGCTGGACCGTGGTGCCGGTGAAGGAGCGCATCGCTCTGGTGAAGCGCATCCTCGATGTCTACACCTCGCGCTACGAGGATTTTGCTCAGGCGATGTCGACCGAGATGGGCGCGCCGATCGAATGGGCGCGCGGCGCCCAGGCCTGGGCGGGCCAGGTCCATATCGAATCGACGATCAAAGCCGCCGAAGAGATGACCTGGGAGTATATGCGCGGCTCGACCCGGATCGTGCATGAGGGGATCGGTGTCTGCGCGCTGATCACGCCGTGGAACTGGCCGATGAACCAGATCGCCTGTAAGGTGGCGCCGGCGCTGATCGCGGGCTGCACCATGGTGCTGAAACCCTCGGAAATCGCGCCGCTCTCGGGGCTCTTGTTTGCCGAGGTCTGTCATGAGGCGGGGGTGCCGAAGGGCGTGTTCAACCTGGTGAACGGCATGGGGCCGGTGGTCGGCGCGCGGATGTCCTCGCATCCCGAGGTGGATATGGTCTCGTTCACCGGCTCGACCCGGGCCGGGACGGCGATCGCCGCGGCGGCCGCGCCGACGGTGAAGCGGGTGGCGCAGGAACTGGGCGGCAAGAGCCCGAACATCATCCTGCCCTCGGCCGATATTTATGAGGCGGTGAAGGCGGGCGTCGCGGGCTGCTTTGGCAACACCGGGCAAAGCTGCGACGCGCCGACACGGATGTTCGTGCCGCGCGCGCGCGCCGAAGAGGCCTATGCGGCGGCGAAAGAGGCCGCGGACGAGGTGGTGATCGGCCCGACCACGGATGCGGCCACCACCATGGGGCCGCTGATCTCGAAGGTGCAGTTCGACAAGGTTCAGCGGCTGATCCAGGCCGGGATCGACGAGGGCGCAAGGCTGATCTGCGGCGGCACCGGGCGGCCCCAGGGCGTCAACCGGGGCTGGTATGTGCAGCCCACCATCTTCGGCGAGGTCACCAATGAGATGACCATCTCGCGCGAGGAAATCTTCGGCCCGGTGCTGTCGATCCTGCCTTACGACAATCTGGACCAGGCGGTGGCGATGGCGAACGACACGCCCTACGGCCTTGCCGCCTATATCGCGGGCCCGGTCGAAGAGGCGAAGCCGGTCGCGCGGCGGCTGCGCGCGGGCACGGTGAACCTGAACTACCCCGACTGGGATACGTTCGCCCCCTTCGGCGGCTACAAGCAATCCGGCAACGGCCGCGAATATGCCGGTTGGGGCATCCATGATTTCTGCGAAATCAAGGGGGTCGTCGGCTGGGGCGGGTAACGGAATTCGGAACGAATTCCGGTCCGGTTTCCGTGACCGGAAACCGGCGGCGCGAGGATGGAGGGCGGGATGCGTTACGGATATGTCGGACTTGGCAATCTGGGCGGACATCTCGCCGCCAGCCTGATCCGGGCGGGCTTCGATGTCACGGTCTGGGACCGCAACCCCGAGGCGGGCGCGCGCCATGCCGCTCTGGGGGCCCGGCGGGCGGGCTCGCTTGCGGAACTGGCGGGCGAGGTGGATCACGTCTTCACCTGCCTGCCCTCGCCCGCGGCTTCGGAAACCGTGCTGGCGGGGCTGCTTGCGGGGCTGGCGCCCGGCGCAACCTGGATCGAGAATTCGACGCTGGGGCGCGAGGACGTGCTGCGGCTGGCCGGACTCGCCCGCAGCGCCGGGCTGCGGATGATGGAGGCGCCGGTCACCGGCAGCCTTGCGATGGCGGAAGCCGGCGAGATCACCGTGCTGGCCGGTGGCGAGCCCGATCTGCACGATCTGCACCGGCCCGCGCTTGAGGCCCTCGGCGGGCGGATCTTCTACATGGGTCCGCTCGGTTCCGGCGCGGTGATGAAGGTGATCACCAATATGCTGGCCTTCATCCATCTGGTGGCCGAGGGCGAGGCGCTGATGCTGGCCAAACGCGGCGGGCTGGATCTGGCGACGGCCTGGCAGGCGATCGCGGCCTCGGCCGGGGCGTCTTTCGTGCATGAAACCGAGGGGAAGCTGATCCTGAACGGCAGCTACAACATCGGTTTCACCATGGATCTGGCGGTGAAGGATCTGGGCTTCGCGCTCGGTTTCGGCCGCGATCACGGGGTGCCGCTGGATCTGACCGCCCAGGTGGCGCAGACTTTCCTGCGCGGTCGCGCGGTCTATGGCGGTGGGGCGCCCTCGACCCAGATCGTGAAACTTCTGGAGGATGCGCTCGGCGAGGATCTGCGGGCTGTTGGCTTTCCGCCCCGGCTGGATCACGCGGGCGATCACGGGGCGGACGATCACGGGGTGGGATGAGGCCGGCCCGGAAAAACAAAGCGGCCGTAGACGGATCCGGCCGCAGGACTACAGGGTAACAATGGAGCCCGAGAGAGCGGAGGCGGAAGACGCCTCCTGAGGACGGGCCGCCCCGGTTCAGGCGCCCTCAGGCGCCCCAGGAGCGGACGGCGCCGCAATCCATATGGACGAAATCCGAACGCGAATAGCGGCCGACGCCGCCCGCCGCGCAGGCAGATGCGGCCTTGGCCATCTGATTGACCGAGCGCGATTTCAGCCGCAGATCGGCGGCCTGACCGACGAGATGCAGCGAGTTCTTCGCCACGCCGCCCGATTGCGAGCGCAGCATCGCGTTCGTTTTGGGGCTGCGGTAGCCCGACAGCAGCATATAGGGTTCGGACAGATCCATCAGACGATGCGCGGCGGCCATGATGTCGACGTTGCGCGGGTCCATCGACTTTACGTCGCCGGTGCGCCAGTCGCGCATGAAGTGATTGATTTCCTTCATCACTTCCGGGATGTAATTGCCTTCGATCCAGTAGATCGTGTCGATGCTCTCGCCGGTGCGGCCGGAATACATGCGGATGCGGCGGATATCGCCCGCGCCCTTCAGCAGGCCGAAGGCGTTGGAATAGCTGGGAGCTGCCACCACTGCGGTTGCAGCGAAGACGCGCAGCAAAGAGCGCCGCGAGAAAAGATTCGATGCGATTTCGGTCATTGGGCCTGTCCCGTTTCGTCTTGCGACTGCCTGCACGGCAGCTTCTTAGCACGCTCTTCCTCAGGTGCTGCCCTTGTATGGCACAGCACGATTCGAAGCCCAAGCGAAGATTGCCGCCGGTTCCCCCATTCAACCGCCGATAAGCAAAAATTCGCTGAACATCTGTCCAATTCTTTGCGTGGCAGCTTTGCAACGCCTGGAGAAAAACACCGCCCCGGTGCCGCCCGCGGCGCCCGATACGCTGTGCCGGACGGGAATGTGAATGGACACTCCTGCGAAATCGCTGGATTTTTCCTCATGTGGACAGATTTCGACGTATGAGGTTTTCGATGCCGCTTCCTGCCCCGGGCCGCGCCCGCCGTCCGCTTCTGCGGCGGCTGGTTTCGCCGCTGGCACTGGCCTTGATGCTGGGCGGCACGCTGCCTGCGATGGCGGCGCAGACCGGGCCGGCTTTCGTGCAGGTGCTGGCGGGGGCGGTCTCCTCCGACGAGGCGGTGGCGGAGTGGTATCGCGCCCGCGGCTGGCAGCCGCTCTGGACCGGCGAGGACGGCGCCGCCCGCCGTGCGGCGCTGCTCGCGGCGCTGGATACGGCGCCCGATCACGGCCTGCCCGCCGCGCGCTACGATGCGGCGGGGCTGCGCGCGGCGCTCGCCTCGGCCCGGACCGAGGGCGATCTGGGGCGGATCGAGGCGCGGATGACCCGCGCCTGGCTTGACTGGGCGCGGGATCTGACCTCGGGCCTGCTGGAGCCTGCGAAGATCGACGCCACCATCGTGCGCGAGATCGCCCGACCCGATCCGGTGAGGCTTCTGAACGCGATGGCGCAGGGCGAGCCGGACCGGGTGCTGCGCGATCTGCTGCCGAAATCCGACGCCTATGTGCAGCTGATGAAGGCGCGGCTCGATCTGGAAGCGGCGATGCAGGCCGATGGCTGGGGGCCGGCGGTTTCCGGCGGCGGGCTGGAGCCCGGCGCCACCGGCCCGGGCGTGGTGGCCCTGCGCGACCGGCTGATCGCCATGGGCTATCTGGCGCCCACCGCCACCGCCGTCTACGACCGCGCGCTCCAGACCGCGGTGATGGGGTTCCAGCGCGCCCACGGCCTGCCCGCCGACGGGGTGGCGGGGGGCGACACGCTGGCCGAGCTGAACAAGACCCCGGCCGAGCGGATGGCCTCGGTCCTTGTGGCGATGGAACGCGAGCGCTGGATGGAGATCGACCGTTCGGGCCGGATGATCTGGGTGAACCTGCCGGATTTCACCGCCCAGATCATCGACGACGGACGGGTAAGCTTCCGCACCCGCTCGGTCATCGGGCGCGAGGATACCGACCGCCGCACGCCCGAGTTCTCCGACATGATGGATCATATGGTGGTCAACCCGTCCTGGGGGGTGCCGCGTTCGATCATCGTGGGGGAATATCTGCCGCTGTTGCAGCGCAATCCGAACGCGGTCGGCCATATGCAGATCGTCGACCGCAACGGCCGCGTGGTCTCGCGCGGGTCGGTGAATTTCGCGGCCTATACCGCGCGCAGCTTCCCCTTCGGCATGCGCCAGCCGCCGGGAGACAGCAATGCGCTTGGCAAGGTCAAGTTCATGTTCCCCAACAAGTACAACATCTATCTGCATGATACGCCGTCGAAATCCCTGTTCGCCCATGACAAGCGCGCCTACAGCCACGGCTGCATCCGGCTGGCCGATCCGTTCGATTTCGCCCATGCGCTGTTTCGCACCCAGTCCGACGCGATCGAGGAAGAGTTCAACGCGACTCTGAAGGGGGGCCGCGAAACCCCTGTGAAACTTGAGAAAAAAGTGCCGATCCATCTGGTCTATTTCACCGCTTACCCCGAGGCGAAGGGCCGGATCGGCTACCGCCGCGACGTTTATGGGCGGGATGCCCGCCTCTGGGCCGCGCTGACCGACGCCGGGGTGGTCTTGCAGTCGGTTTCGCAGTAAAACCCTCCACAGGCGTTTTCACAGACGTTTTCGGGGAGGAAAGCGATGCCGCTGCACAGCATCGGTGAGATTGCCGAAGCGCTTGGCGCCGAGGCCGAGGGCGATCTTGCGCTGAAGGTTTCGGGCGCCTCCGAGCCGCATTCGGCGGGCCCCGACCAACTCGCCCTGGCGATGGATCCGCGCTACGGTGACGGGATCGCGAAGGGCCGGGCGCAGGCCGCGGTGGTCTGGCCCGGGGCCGACTGGCGGGCGATGGGGCTGAAGGCCGCGATCTTCGCGCCGCGCGGGCGCCTCGCGATGGCGGGGCTGACGCGGCTGATGGACCCCGGCCCCGAGATCTGGCCCGGCATCCATCCCCATGCGGTGGTGGACCCTTCGGCGGTGATCGGCGAGGGCGCGCATATCGGCCCCTTCGTGGTGATCGGCCGCGGCGCGCAGATCGGCGCGCGGGCGCGGATCGCGAGCCATGTCTCGGTCGGCGAGGGGGCAAGGATCGGTGACGACGCGCTGATCCTGCAAGGCGCGCGGATCGGCGCCCGCGTCACCATCGGCGCGCGCTTCATCTGCCAGCCTGGCGCGGTGATCGGGGCGGACGGTTTCTCCTTCGTCACGCCCGAGAAATCCGGGGTCGAGGAGATCCGCGAAACCCTCGGCTCGCGCGAGGAAATCCGCGAGCAAAGCTGGACCCGGATCCATTCGCTCGGCGCGGTCTGGATCGGCGACGATGTGGAAATCGGCGCCAATACCTGCATCGACCGCGGCACCATCCGCGACACGGTGATCGGCCGCGGCACCAAGCTCGACAACCTCGTCCATGTCGGCCACAACGTCCAGATCGGCGAAGACTGCCTGCTCTGCGGCCAGGTCGGCATCGCCGGCTCGTCGAGGATCGGCAACCGGGTGGTGCTGGCCGGGCAATGCGGCGTCAACGACAACATCTTCGTCGGCGACGATGTGATCTGCGGCGGCGCGACCAAGATCTTCACCAATGCGCCGGCGGGGCGGGTGCTGCTCGGCTATCCGGCGGTGAAGATGGAGAGCCATGTCGAGATGCAGAAGGCGCTGCGCCGGCTGCCGCGGCTGAACGCCCGGGTGGCGCGGCTGGAAGAGCTGCTGCCCGGCGGCGCTGGCACCGGCGGCGCCCCGGGCGAAAGCTGAGCGGGGCCCGCGTCATGACGGTGGCCGAACGGGTGATTGCGCTGATCGCGGCGAGGGCGCTGGCCGATCCTGCCGCGATCACGCCCGGGATGACGGTGGAAAGCCTCGGCCTAGACAGCCTCGGGCTGGTCGAGGCGGTGTTCACCATCGAAGAGGCGTTCGATATCACCGTTCCCTTCACGCCGAACGAGGACGGGCCGGGCGGCTTCGACGTCTCGACCGTGGGCGCGATCATCCGCGGTGTCGAGGGGCTGATCGCCGCGAAAGCCGCATGAGGCGGGTGGTGATCACCGGCGCGGGCACGGTGAACGCGCTGGCCCATGACCTGCCCGGCACCATGCGCGCCATGGCCGAGGGGCGCTCTGCCATCGGCCCCCTGGCGTTCCGCGACGTTGACCGGCTCTCAGTACGGATCGGCGCCCAGGTGCGCGGCTGGCCCGAAGACGCGCAGCACGACCGTTTCACCGGCTTCGCGCTCGCCGCCGCCGCCGAGGCGCTGGCGATGGCCGGTGACGGCGCGGGCGAGGGCGCGGGGGTGGTGATCGGCTCAGCCGCGGGCGGGATCGGCACCTGGGAGGAAAACTACCGCGCGGTGTTCCAGGACGGCAAGAACCGGGTGCCGCCGCTGACGGTGCCGCGGCTGATGCTGAACGCGGCGTCCTCGCAGATCGCCATGCGCCACGGGCTGCGCGGGCCGTCCTTCGCGGTATCCTCGGCCTGTTCCAGCGCCAACCACGCCATCGGCCAGGCCTTTCGCCTCGTGCGCGACGGCTATGCGCCCGCGATGGTGGCGGGCGGCGCCGAGGCGATGCTCTGCTTCGGTGGCATCAAAGCCTGGGAGGGGCTGCGGGTGCTGTCCCCCGACGGCTGCCGCCCGTTCTCGGCCAGCCGCAACGGCATGGTGATGGGCGAGGGCGCGGCGGTCTTCATGCTGGAGGATGCGGACCGCGCCCGCGCGCGCGGGGCGAAGGCGCTGGCCGAGGTGGCGGGCTTTGGCATGACGGCGGATGCGGGGGATCTGGTGGCGCCCTCGGTCGAAGGGGCGGCGGCGGCGATGCGCGCGGCGCTGGACGAGGCGCGGCTGGCGCCGGAAGATGTGGGCTATATCAACGCGCATGGCACCGGCACCCGGCTCAACGATCGCTGCGAGGTGGCGGCGATCCGCGCGGCGTTCGGGCCCGCGGCGGATCGGGCGATGGTGTCCTCGACCAAGGCGATGCACGGCCATGCCATCGGCGCGACCGGGGCGATAGAACTGGTCGCCTGTCTGATGGCGCTGGATCAGGGGGTGATCGCGCCCACCATCGGGCTGGACCGGCCCGACCCGGATTGCGATCTGGACCATGTTCCGAATGAAGCGCGCCGCGCCCTTGTGGGCGCGGCGCTGTCGAATTCCTTCGCCTTCGGCGGGCTGAATGCGGTGCTGGCGCTGAAGGCCAGCCCCTGATTTTCAGCGCCGGGGCTTATTGCTGGTCGGCCTGCTTCTGCATGGCCTCGTCAGCCAGTTTGTTCGCCGCAGCCATCGCGTCGTAACCGGCGGTGAAGCCCTTCAGCGAGACATCGAGCGCCACTTTCTGATCGGGGGCGACGAAGGGGGTGATCGAGAAGGTCGCCTTGCCGCCTTTCTTGAAGGCGGCGATTTCCTCGGCGGTGAAGCCGATCCGCGCCACGCAGCCGATGTTGGTGCAGACGGTGAACGGATAGGCGCGCGGCTTGCCGCCGTCGATGGTGATCACCATGCCCTCGGTCAGCAGGGTCTCCAGCGGCGCGATGAAGTTCGCCCCGGCGACGGCCGGACCCGAGGTGCCCTCGGGCAGCGAGAACATGGCGAATTCGGCGACCGAATTGCCCTCGGCGTCTTTCAGCAACTGATAGAGCTGGCAGGGATCGGCGCCGAGGCCGGTCTTTTCGCAGCGCTGCTCCCAGGCCTCAAAATTGGCGGCGGTGTAGATCGGGCTTTCGCCACCGATCTCGGCGCCCATCGACAGGCCGCCCGTCGGATCGGCGGGGGTTTCCGTGGCGGGCGCTTCTGCGGGGGCCTCGGCGGCCGGTGCTTCGGTCGCGGGCGCCTCGCCTTCCTGGGCGGCGGCGGTCAGCGGCGCACCGACAGCGAGAAGAAGCGCGAGAAGCGAGATCCGGGATTTCAACATGGAAGCCTTGTCCTTTGAACAGTGACCAGAGCCGGTTCGGATAAACCGGGCCGGGCGGGGCGTGAATATCATGGCAGGGAAGGGCTGTCAGGTGCCAATTGCGTCAACGGCACCGGCATGCGCCTTCGGGCTGGCGCAGGATTACGGGATCGCCGCGCGCGGGGGAAGCGGGAAAACCGGCCCGGCTGTCCCTGAGGCAGGGCGCTTAAAACATCAAAGGGCCGGAGAACCGGCCCTTTGCGCGCGTCGGAGACGCTCGTCAGTTTTTATGCTCCCTGTCGGACCGGCCGACTTCATTTCAGGGACGCTAAGCACCTTTCTGCGGTCCGTCAACAGGAAATCTGTTACATGACGGGGGCCGGAAAGATGAAAAAATTCCATCCAAATGGTCAAAAAAGGCCGCATCTTCCGGGGAAGACGCGGCCAGTCCGACAGGGAGGAAGTAAGAAACCGGAAACCGCCAGCAAGGTTCCGGCACGATCCAGACTGGCGCCAACAGGTTAACATTGTATGTTCGGAGCGGACGAATGCAGGAGAGGCGGATGGCAGCGGTTCAGGACAGGATCTTCGTCGGCGGCGGGGGCGAGGGCTACGGGGCGCCGCAGGAGATGCTTCTGAAATACGGCAACCGCCACGGGCTGATCGCCGGGGCGACCGGCACCGGCAAGACGGTGACGCTCCAGGTTCTGGCCGAGGGGTTTTCGGCGGCGGGTGTGCCGGTGTTCCTGTCTGATGTGAAGGGCGATCTCTCGGGGCTGTGCCAGCCCGGCGATCCCCTGGGCAAGACGCATGAGGGGTTTCTGAAACGCGCGCAGACCATCGGCCTCGATCTGAACTACCGCGCTTTCCCGGTGCTGTTCTGGGATCTGTTCGGCCAGCGCGGCCATCCGGTGCGCACCACGGTGGCCGAGATGGGGCCGCTGTTGCTGTCGCGGCTGCTGGAACTTTCCGAGCCGCAGGAGGGCGTGCTGAACGTCGCCTTCCGGCTGGCCGACGACGAGGGGCTGGCGCTTCTCGACATGAAGGATCTGCGCGCGCTGCTGACCTGGATCGCGGAGAATGCCGATACGGTCTCGGCGCGTTACGGGCTTGTCTCCACGCAATCGGTGGGGGCGATCCAGCGCCGGCTGCTGGTGCTGGAAAACGAGGGCGGCGCGAAACTGTTCGGCGAGCCGGCGCTGGATCTGGCCGATCTGATGCGGGTGGACGAGGACGGGATGGGGCGGATCTCGGTCCTCGTCGCCGACCGGCTGATGCACAGCCCGCGGCTTTACGCCACTTTCCTGTTGTGGCTCTTGTCGGAGCTGTTCGAGGCGCTGCCCGAGGTGGGCGACCCCGAAAAACCGAAGCTCGTCTTCTTCTTCGACGAGGCGCATCTCTTGTTCGACGACGCGCCGAAGGCGCTGATCTCGCGGGTGGAGCAGGTGGCGCGGCTGATCCGCTCGAAGGGCGTGGGGGTGTATTTCGTCACGCAGAACCCGGCGGATGTGCCTGATGCGATCCTCGGCCAGCTCGGCAACCGGGTGCAGCATGCTTTGCGCGCCTTTACCGCGAAGGATCAGAAGGATCTGGCGAAAGCGGCCGAGACCTACCGCGCCAATCCGCGCTTCGCCATTGCGGAGGCCATCCGCGAGGTCGGCACCGGCGAGGCGGTGACCTCGTTTCTGGAGCCGAAGGGCGTTCCGGGCATGGCCGAGCGCACGCTGATCCGCCCGCCGTTCAGCCGCCTCGGCCCGGCGGAAGAGACCGCGCGGGCGCAGGCCTTCGCCGCCTCGCCGGTCGCTGGGAAATACGATCATGAGATCGACCGCGAAAGCGCCTTCGAGATCCTGCGCGACCGCGCGGCCAAAGCCGCCGCCGAGGCCGCGCGGGCAGAGGAACCCGCCGGCGAGAGCGGCGAATTCAGCCGCGGCCGCCGCTACGGCGGCGAGCGTTCGGCGGAGCCGCGCGCCCGGAAACCCGCGCCTGGCTCCACCACGCGCAGCAGCCGCTCGGATTCCGTCACCGAGGCTTTCGCGAAAAGCTTCGCGCGGCAGTTGGGCTCGAAGAGCGGCCAGGCCGTCGTGCGCGGGGTGCTCGGCACGCTGTTCGGCAAACGCTGAACCCGGACCCGGCCGGGGATGCCTCCGGGGGGGGTATTTGGGTCAGGATGAAAGGCATGGGCTTTCACCCTGATGGAAATACCCGGATCCGGCGTCAGCCCTTCTTTGCCAGCGGGTGGTGGTTGAGCACCAGATCCTTCAGGTGGTCTTCCAGCACATGGGTGTAGA
>NZ_UXAW01000113.1 GCF_900609055.1 Pseudogemmobacter humi
CCCGGATACTGCGGCCCTGATGTCCGGCACCCCCGCCCCGCAACACCCCTCTCAGCGGCTCGACGCCGTTTTCGCCGCCCTCGCCGATCCGACGCGGCGGGCGATCCTGTCGATGCTGCTCGAAGACGACATGGCGGTGACCGACGTGGCCGAACCCTTCGCCATGAGCCTCGCCGCGATCTCGAAACATCTCGGCGTGCTGGCCGAGGCCGGGCTGATCTCGCGCGAGCGGCGGGGGCGGGTGATCTGGTGTCGGCTGGAGCCCGACGCGCTTCGCGCCGCCTCGGTCTGGATGCAGGGCTTCGGCCAGTTCGAGCCGGTCGATCTGGATGCTTTCGAGCGGTTTCTGGAAACCGAACTGAACGAGGCGCAGACAGAAGTCGCGGACGCCTCCGGCGGGGGTATTTAAGTCAGGGTGAAAGCACAAAAGCGCCGGAAAGCCCTTTCATCCTGATCCAAATACCCCGGGGGAGTCTGCGCAGCAGACGGGGGCAGCGCCCCCCGCGACACCTCAACCGGCGAACCAGTCCCTATAGGTCTCACGCAATATGTTCTTCTGGACCTTGCCCATGGCGTTGCGCGGCAGTTCATTCACCACCACCGCCGCCTTCGGCTGTTTGAACCGCGCGATCCGGCCTGCGAGCGCAGCAAGGATCGCCGCCGGATCGGGCGAGGCCCCCGGCGCGCGGGCGAGGACGGCAAACACCGCCTCGCCGAAATCGGGATGCGGCAGGCCGATCACCGCGCTCTCCAGCACCCCCGGCGCCTCGTCGAGCAAGAGCTCCACCTCTTTGGGATAGACGTTCAGCCCGCCGGTGATCACCAGATCCTTCGCGCGCCCGACGATCCGGACGTAACCTTCGGCATCGCGCCGCGCCAGATCGCCGGTGACGAACCAGCCGTCCTCGCCGAGTTCCTCACGGGTCTTTTCCGGCATCTGCCAGTATCCCGCAAAGACATTCGGGCCGCGCACCCCGATCACCCCGGTCTCGCCCGGTGCCACCTCGCGCCCCTCGGCCATGATCCGCAACTCCACTCCCGGCAGCGGAAAGCCGACGGTGCCGGCGCGGCGCTCGCCGTCATAAGGGTTCGAAGTGGACATGTTGGTCTCGGTCATGCCGTAGCGCTCAAGAATGCGGTGTCCGGTGCGGGATTCGAATGCCCGGTGGGTTTCCTCCGGCAGCGGCGCCGAGCCGGAGACGAAGAGCCGCATATGGCCGGCCAGATCGCGGGTGAAGCGCGGGTCGGACAAGAGCCGCGTGTAGAAGGTCGGCACTCCCATCATCGTGGTCGCCTGCGGCAAGAGGCGCAGCACCTGATCGAGGTCGAATCCGGGCAGGAAGATCATCTGCGCCCGCGCCAGCAGCGCGATATTCGTCGCGACGAACAGTCCGTGGGTGTGGAACACCGGCAGCGCGTGCAGGAGCACATCCTCTGCGGTGAAGCGCCAGAGAGAGGTCAGCACTTCGGCGTTCGACAGCAGATTGCCATGGCTCAGCATCGCGCCCTTCGAGCGCCCGGTGGTGCCCGAAGTATAGAGGATCGCCGCCAGATCACCCGCGCCGCGCGGCGCGGGCGTGAAGCGGGCGGCCTGCCCCGCCATCGCGGCCGCGAAACTCCCCTCGCCCGCGCCGCCCAGCGTCAGCAGCCGCGCGCCATGCCGGGCCGAGACCGGCGCCAGGGCGCGCTCAGACCCGGGATCGCAGAGGAAAACCTTCGGTGTGGCATTGCCGAGGAAATAGTCGATCTCATCTGCCGCATAAGCGGTGTTCAGCGGCAGAAACACCGCCCCGGCCGAGACCGCGGCGGCATAGAGCGCCAGCGCCTCGGGCGATTTCGCCACCTGCGCCGCCACCCGGTCGCCGGGCTCCACCCCCTGCGCGGCCAGCGCATTCGCCGCCCGCGCGATCATCGCATAAAACGCGCCTTCGGTGATCCGCCCGCCATCGGCCAGCAACAACAGATCCCGCGCCCCGTCCGCCAAAGGCGCGAACAAGGCGTCATGCAGCAGGTTCGCCATTCAGAACCCTCCGTTGCGATAAAAGGAAACAGTCTGTCTGTAGCCCTTCGCCGATGGCCGCGGTTTCATCCGGCGGTTGCCACAAACCTGCCCCGGTTCGCGCCGATCCTGGAGGCAGGAAACAGAAGGAACCCGATCATGGCCAAAGCAATCGAGCTGCTGCGGAAACTGACCGCGAAACGGGCCGAGCCTGTCGAAACCGTCTCTGCCTTCGACGAGCGCCTCAGGAAGATGGGCGGCGTGCGTCATGTCTCGGTGTCGCGCGCGGTTCTGTTCAGAACGCGACCTGCACACCAGGAAGCCTGAGCGCGGCGATCAGATCGCGCAATTCCTGCCGGGCGGCGACGTTCGACAGGTTCAGTTGCTCGACGCCGGTGTCTTTCAGATCGAGCAGCGTCAGCCCGCGGGGGAACAGTTCGCGGAAGATCACCCGCTCGGAGAAACCCGGCGCCACCCGAAAGCCGATCCGGCGCGACAATTCTTCGAGCGCCGAGCCCACCTTCTTCTTGTTGTGCATCTGTTGCGCGCCAAGCCGGTTGCGCAGCACGATCCAGTCGATCGGCTTCAGCCCCGCCTGCGCGCGCAACTGCCGCGCCCCCCAGACCATCTCGGCATAGATCGACGGCCCCCTGACCTTGCCGGTGTCGGGGTCGATCCGCGCCAGCAGGTCGAAATCCACGAAAGAGTCATTCAGCGGCGTGATCAGCGTATCGGCCAGCGAATGGGCGATCTGGCTCAGGCGGGTATGGCTGCCGGGGCAGTCGATCAGGATGAAATCCATGACCGGATCCATCGCCGCCACCGCCGCCGTCAGCCGCTGGTCGAACGGGTTCTCGCCGGGGGCGAGCGTCGCCGGATCGACCTCGGGCAGGTCGCGGTAATCGGGGCCGGGCAGATCGAGGCCCGCTTTGGCGAGAAAGGCGCGGCGGTTCTCGACATAGCGACCGAAGCTCTTCTGCCGCAGGTCAAGATCGAGCGCGCCGACGCGGTGGCCCATCCGCGCCAGTGCCGTCGCGACATGCATGCAGGTCGTGGACTTGCCCGAGCCGCCCTTTTCGTTGCCCACGACAATGATATGCGCCATATGCCCTGCCCCCTGCTGGCCTCGCCTCCTCTATTGGCAAGGACCCGCCGAAAGGGGAAGAGCTTTCTTCGCAGAAAACCCGCTCAGCAGGGCGGCCGAGTCGGGCCGCAGGGCAGATACCAGTTGCAATACTGGGCTCCCCCGGCGGGGAAGAGGCCGAGGCAGACCCGCCCGTCCGGCGCGCGCCAGAGCCTCGCTTCGGCCTGTCGCAGTTCCCCGGGCACGACCGGGTTGTCCGGCGCCGTATCCTCCGAAAACAGATGAATCGCATCGGGCGCGTGGCCGGTCACGATATAGGCCGGATCGAATTCGGCGTCCTCGCTTGCGCCGCGGATCAGCAGGATCGCCCCACCGCTCCGCGACTCGAAGCGGATGGGGCGGACCGCACAGATCGCAGGATCACCGCCCTCCCGGAAAAAGTCTCCGGCGAAGGGCGCGAAACCCGGCACCTGCGCCCGGGCCGGGGCCGCAGCGGCGCAAAGCAAAAGGGCGCATCCGAAGATGCGCCCCTTGTTTCTCTGGCCCGGATCAGAAACCGAGGCCGGCATACTTGTTTTTGAACTTCGACACACGGCCGCCGGTGTCCATCAGCTTGGCCGACTGGCCGGTCCAGGCCGGATGCGCCAGCGGATCGATATCAAGCGACAGCGTGTCGCCTTCCTTGCCCCAGGTCGAACGGGTCTGGTAGGTCGAGCCGTCGGTCATTTTCACTTCGATGAAGTGATATTCGGGGTGAATGCCCTCTTTCATCGCTTCGGCTCCTCTTATTCGGATTTGGCTTTGTAGGTGCTGTCTTCGGCGATACGGGCCGACTTGCCGCGGCGCGAGCGCAGGTAATACAGCTTGGCGCGACGGACCTTGCCGCGGCGGACCACTTCGATCGAGTCGATATTGGTCGAATAAAGCGGGAAGACGCGCTCGACACCTTCGCCGAACGAGATCTTGCGCACGGTGAACGAGGCCGCGAGGGTCGCACCGCCGCGGCGCGAGATGCAGACGCCTTCATAGGCCTGCACACGCGAACGGGTGCCTTCGGTCACTTTATAGCCGACGCGAACGGTGTCGCCGGCCTTGAAATCCGGGATCTTCTTGTCGAGGGTGGCGATCTGCTCCGCCTCGATCTGTGCGATCAGGTTCATCGCGATACTCCTTATGCCTGCGGTTCGTTCCGCAGAGGTGATCCTCGCCGAGAGCTCCTGGTCTTCGCCCGGATCCCTGCGCCGCTTGCGCGGCCGGTCCGCCGGAGGGTCGGTTCGGTTGACGCTTCTGCCGCCCCCGCCCGCCCCCGCCGAAGAAGACGGTTCGATCGCGCAAAGGGAATCGGATCCGGCGGGCTTTCGCCCCGGACCCCGGGCGTATAGGCGCGCGGCGCGCCCGGGTCAAGCGCCGCGCCGATGGCGCCCCGCGGAATATCCGCCCCTTGGGCGCGGATGCCTACGGCGAGGATATTCAGGGCAGGATGAAAGCCCGAACGCTCGCCGTCAGACCAGCGGCGGATGCCTCCGGCGGGGGTATTTGGATCAGGATGAAAGCCCATTTCACCTTGATTTAAATACTCTGGGGGTGAGCGCGGAACGCGCGAGGGGGCAAGGCCCCCTCAGCCCCCTTTCCGCCCGCGGAACGTTTCCCACAGATCGGGGCGGCGCTCGGCGGTGATCTTTTCCGCCTCGGCGCGGCGCCATCTGGCGATCTCGCCGTGATTGCCCGAACTCAGCACCGGCGGGATTTCGTGGCCCTGCCAGAGCGCGGGCCGGGTGTATTGCGGGTGCTCCAGCAATCCGTCGGAGAAGCTCTCCTCGACCGCCGATTCCGCATTTCCCAAGACCCCGGGCAGCAGGCGGACCGTCGCGTCCAGCACCGCCTGCGCCGCGATCTCGCCGCCGGTCATGACGAAATCGCCGAGGCTCACCTCCTCGATCTGCCAGTGGTCCAGCACGCGCTGGTCCACCCCTTCGAAACGGCCGCAGAGCATGGTGATCCCCGCCCCCGCGGCGAAGCGGCGGGCCGTGGCCTGATCGAAAGGCCGCCCGCGCGGCGAGAGATAGACCAGCGGCCAGGCGGCGCGGGCCTCGCCCGCCCCCTCCATTGCGGCGGTCAGCGCGCGGTCCACCACATCCGGGCGCAGCACCATCCCGGCGCCGCCTCCGGCCGGCGTGTCGTCGACATTGCGATGCCTGCCCTCGCCGAAGCCGCGCAGATCCAGCGTCTCCAGCCGCCACAGCCCCTGATCCAGCGCCTTGCCGGTCAGCGACAGCCCGAGCGTGCCGGGAAAAGCCTCGGGGAACAGGGTGATCACACGGGCATCGAAGGCGCCCCGGACGTGGCGCTCTTCCATCAGATCGCGCGGCCTCATACTGGCGCGGATCGACAGTCTGCCGTGGCTGCGGGGCGTCTCGGGGGTATCGTTCATGCCCCCGGGATTAGCGGCAATCGCGGTGCGGCGAAAGAGGGCTCAGGCGCCGCGCGCCGCCGGAAGCGGCGCGGGCGCGAAGA
Source organism: Pseudogemmobacter humi (assembly GCF_900609055.1). Lineage (GTDB taxonomy): Bacteria > Pseudomonadota > Alphaproteobacteria > Rhodobacterales > Rhodobacteraceae > Pseudogemmobacter > Pseudogemmobacter humi. The sequence goes on from NZ_UXAW01000113.1 coordinate 5,598, forward strand.
CCCGCGGCGCGGCGGCGGCGGCGGCACGCAGGGGTTTCTCTTCGGGCACGGACGCCTCCTCATGCGCGCGCAAGGCCGCGGCAAGAGTGTCGAGCGCCCGGACCGCCGCATCGCCGGCGCAGTCCGCGGCCAGATCGGCGACCACCCGGGCAGGCGGAAAATGAGCCGCCGCCCCGGGGATGCGGCGCAAAAGCGCCGCGCCGCGCACCGCGAGCAGCGCTAGCAGATCCGGCGCCGCACCCGCCGCCGCAAAGGCCGTGCGCAACTCGCCGGGCACCGCGCATTCGGGCTGCGGGCAGGGATCCGTCGCCCGCAGGATCACCGCGATGCGCAGCGCCTCATGCTGCCCCGGAGGGGCGCCATCCAGCGCCTCCGTCAGCGCCGCCAGCCGCGCCCAGACATCGCCGGTGTCGAGAAAGCGGTCGAGATGCCCGACCATGACCTCGGCCTCGTCTCCGACCCGGTTCGAGAGCGCCAGAAGCAAGGCGAGGGCGTCATCCGCCACCGGCGCGGGCGGCCTGGCGCCGCTCCGGCGGGCGCGGATGATCAGCTCGTCGATGGTTTCATCGCTTTCCAGCGACAGTTCCGGGTTCCAGACCAGCCGCATCAGCGGCAGCGCAAGGAAGGACACCGCCACCGGCAGAAGCGGATGGAACATCGGCAGAAAGCCCATCACGCCGCCGAGGCCGCGCCCCACACCGAACAGCACCGCAACGAACAGGGTCTGGCTGAGCAGCAGCGTCAGCGCCGCGCCCCAGGCCGGAAACGTCAGCCATTCGCGCGCCTCCTGCGGCCAGCGGTGCGGGCGCAAAAGCACCAGCCACAGCATGAAGATCGAGACGAAAGGCACGACCAGCGCCGGCCCGTAGCCCGCCAGCCCGCCAAGCAGCGGCCCCATGTAAAGAAGTGCCGTGGCCGCCTGAAGCATTCTCATCCGGTTGCGCATGTCCCGCTCCTGTTCGCGGCCCCGCCCGCCGGGCCGGTTGCTGATCCCTCTCCCGCCGGTCGGCCCCCCGTGAAAAGGCGCTCCACCGCAGGCTGACGGGCACAGCTATCCAGCCGCGCATGGCAGAATGATGGCGCCGCCAGGGCGAGGATTGAAATGCGCTAACGGCTTCACCCGGCGTTTGCGGGCGATCCGGCCCGCAATCCGCGGCGGGAGGCAGGAGCGTCGCCGCTCAGCCGAGGCCTTCGGGAAGGTCGGCGATCAGCAGGCCGCGGGCAAGATCGACGGTCGGCACATTGGCGCGGGTGAAGGGCAACAGCAGCGGTGCGGGCTTGTCGGCCTGGCGGATCTCCAGGAGATCGCCCGCCCCGTGGTTGTGCACCGAGAGCACCCGGCCAAGCGTGGCCCCCCCCGGATCGCGCACCTCAAGCCCGATCAGATCGGCATGGTAGAATTCGTCGTCCGGCAAGGCGGGCAGCCGGTCGCGGTCGGCGTAGAGGCCGGTGCCTTTCAGCGCATCGGCCGCCTCCTTGCTGGTCACACCCGCGAGTTTCGCCCCCAGCCCCGCGGCCACCGGGCGGGTGAGCGTGACGTGGAAGCTGCGGCTGCCGTCTTCGGTCCACAAGGGCCCGTAGGCGGCGATGTCGGTCGGCTCGGCGCAGTAGCTTTTCAGCCGCACCTCGCCACGAACGCCGAAGGCTCCGGCGATGGAGCCCACGCAGATCCGGTCCGGTTTACTCATGGACGGCCCCCTTGTCGCAGCCTTCACAGATGGCACCACCCGGCGCCGTGGCGCGTTCGACCTGCATCCCGGCCCAGAACGACCCGGCGCAGAGCGCAAGCGTGATCAACCGGCGCACGAGACCGAGGCCCGGCAGACCGGCGACCCCGAACGGGATCGCCAGAAGTTTCACCAGCGAAAAGATTACTCTTCCGCCGGAGCCGCCGAACGGGCGGCTTTCTTGGCGGCGCGCTCGGCCATCGCCTTGCCCGGGACGGCCGATTTCGGATTGTTGCGGACGGCCTTCTCGCGCGCGCCGGCGGCTTCCAGGAAGCGGGCGACACGGTCGGTCGGCTGGGCGCCCTGCGAGATCCAGTGCTGGATGCGCTCGATGTTCAGCACGACGCGCTTTTCGTCGTCTTTCGCGAGCAGCGGGTTGTAGGTGCCCAGCTTCTCGATGAAGCGGCCATCGCGCGGCATGCGCGAATCAGAGGCCACGACCGAGTAGAACGGGCGCTTCTTGGAACCGCCACGGGCGAGACGGATTTTCATAGCCATTTTGTATCTCCTTCAGATGGCTGTGAGGCGGACCCGGGGCCCGCTCATTTTTGCAGTTTCTCGTGATGCCTGATGACTTCGGAAATGATGAAGGTCAGGAATTTCTTGGCGAACTCCGGGTCGAGCCGGGCCTCTTCGGCCAGCCGCTCCAGCCGTTCGATCTGCCGCGCCTCGCGCGCGGGGTCCGAGGGCGGCAGGTCGTGCCCGGCCTTGAGCCGGCCCACGGATTGCGTGTGCTTGAACCGCTCGGCCAGGGTGAAGACGAGGATCGCATCCAGCCGGTCGATCGACTCGCGGTGTTCCTTCAGCAGTTCGGCGGCGCGGGCGGTGACGTCCATCACGGGCTCTCTTTCGCTGCGGGCGGCGCGGCGTGGCGCCAGAGCGTCACCGGCTTGCCGAAAACCACGGTCTCGGGGCCGGGCATGGCGCCCAGACGGCGCGCGACCGCCTGCGAGCGCGGGTTGTCGCGGGCGATCAGGCTGATGGCGTCAGTCCAGCCGAGCGCGCCGAACGCATGATCGCGGATGGCGAAACCGGCCTCGGTGGCATAGCCCATGCCCTCATGCTCTGGCGACCAGAGGTTCCAGGCCAGCTCCGGCCCGGGCCAGCCGGGCGGGTTCAGATGGCCGGCGAGGCCGATGGTCTCGCCGCTGTCGCCAGATGTGACGGCGAACAGGCCGAAGCCGTTCAGCACCCAATGACCGATGATCCGGGCGAAGCTCCGGAAGGCCTCGGCCTCGTCCACGGGCCCGCCGGTAAAGCCCGAACGCGGGCTCGCCATGTAAGCGGTGAAGCCGGGCAGATCGCGGGCCTCGGGCGCGCGCAGCACGAGGCGCAGGGTGGTCAGCACGGGGGTGCCCGAGAGCCGGATCATGCCGCGGCCCTCAGATCGTGCCGGATCGCCACATCGCCCGGGTCGATCCCCGGCCGAGTGGCGTCGGACGCCCGGATCCCCGAGGTCTGGCCGCAGGACTGCAGCCCGCCTGTCGACCGGCAGCGGCCAGAGGCGTGAAAAGCCGTGCGATGTCCAAAATCAAACATTTTCGGCATGCGCAGCCGCAAAGCCCCGGCCCCAGGGACCGGCGCTTGCGAAAATGCGACATTTGCCGAAAGCAGGGTCATTTCTTGCGCATCATCCCCGACAGGCCCGCAGGCAGGGTGACGCCGCGCGGCATCCCCGGGATCGCGCCGCCGCCGAGGCCCGGCAGGCCGCCCATTCCCCCCGCGCCCTGCTGCATCCCCTTCGCCATCTCGGCCAGTTGTTCGGGCGACATTTTCGACGGGTCGGGCATCCCGGCCTTGCCGGTGAACTGGCGGATGATGTTCTTCATCATCCCGCCCTTGCCCATCTTCTTCATCATATCGGCCATCTGCTTGTGCTGTTTCAGCAGCCGGTTCAGATCCTGAACCTCAAGCCCCGCCCCCGCCGCGATCCGCTTCTTGCGGCTGGCCTGAAGCATGTCGGGATTGGCGCGTTCGCGTTTGGTCATCGAATGGATCAGCGCGATCTGCCGCCGCAGCATGGAATCGTCGATCCCGGCCTCGGCCGCCGCAGCCTGGTGTTTCGCCATGCCCGGCAGCATGCCCATCAGCCCCTGCATGCCGCCCATCTTGAGCATCTGCTCAAGCTGCATGCGCAGGTCGTTCATGTTGAACATGCCCTTGGCGAAACGCTTCGCCATGCGCTCGGCCTGTTCGGCCTCGAAGGTCTCCTGCGCCTTCTCGACCAGCGCCACGATGTCGCCCATGCCGAGGATGCGGCCGGCGACGCGCTCGGCATCGAAAGTCTCGATGGCGTCCATCTTCTCGCCGAGGCCGACGAAACGGATCGGCTTGCCGGTGACGGCGCGCATCGAAAGCGCCGCGCCGCCGCGGCCGTCGCCGTCCATCCGGGTCAGCACCACGCCCGAAATGCCGACCTTGCCGTCGAATTCGCTGGCGACATTCACCGCGTCCTGGCCGGTCAGGCCGTCAACCACCAGCAGCACCTCGCGGGGCTGGGCGATGTCGCGGACCGACTGCACCTCGTCCATCAGCACTTCGTCGATGTGCAGACGGCCGGCGGTGTCGAGGAACAGCACGTCATAGCCGCCAAGGCTGGCCTGGGTCTTGGCGCGTTTCGCGATCTGCACCGCGGATTCGCCCTTGACGATGGGCAGGGTGTCGACGCCGATCTGGCCGCCGAGGATCGCAAGCTGCTCCATCGCCGCCGGGCGGTTGGTGTCGAGCGACGCCATCAGCACCCGCTTGCCCGCGCGATCCTTCAGCCGCTTCGCCAGTTTCGCGGTGGTGGTGGTCTTGCCCGAGCCCTGAAGCCCGACCATCAGAATCGTCGCGGGCGGGTTGTCGATCTTCAGCGCATCCGCCTGCCCGTCGCCCTGAAGCACCCGCACCAGTTCGTCATGGACGAATTTCACCACCATCTGGCCGGGGGTGATGGATTTCGTCACCGCCGAGCCGGTGGCCTTTTCCTGCACCCGCTTGATGAAATCGCGCGCGACCGGCAGCGAGACATCGGCCTCCAGCAGCGCGACCCGCACCTCGCGCAGCGCGGTGAGAACGTCGGCCTCGGTCAGCGCGCCCTGTTTCGTCAGGCGATCGAAAACGCCGCCAAGGCGTTCTGACAGGCTTTCAAACATCGGCGACACTCCTGTTCGGCGGTCGGGCGGTGGACGGATCCGCCCCGATGTGGGGCGGCGGCGGGGGCGGGCAAAGCCGGGCGGCACCCGTGGGCGCGAACGCGCTGACGGATGGCGATCCCGGGCCACGCCCAAGGGACCGGAAGCCTGTGCCTCCGGGGAATTGATCCGGGCGATACGCCTCTCGCCCGCGGGAGTCAAGGAAAACGGCGCGTCCCGCCCGCGCGACGCCGGAGTTTTGAAAAACTCCGGCCCGGAGCCTTTGAAGGCTCCGGCACGATTTCTTCAAAGAAATCGTGTCAGATCCCCTCCGCCGCGAAGATCTCTTCCAGCGCCCGCAGCCGCCCGGCCTCCCATTCGGTGCCCAGCACCTCATTCCAGGCCGCGAGATAGTCGCGCGCGGCATAGACATGGCCGTGGCCGGGCGGCGTGCTGGTCGCGGTCATCATATCGAATCCGAGTTGCAGGAAGGTGATCACCGGCCACCAGCGCAAAGATGGCGTCACATCCGGCCCGCGCGGGCTTTTCAGCCAGTCGGGCGCGCGCCAGAGCACGCCGGTGTTGAAAAAGGCGATCGGGTCCGAGGGATATTCCAGGAAGACCATCCGCATCGGCCCCCAGGGCGCATAGTCGCGGCCCGTCTGCGGCTCTTGCGTCATCACCCGGATCGCCGCCCCGTCGCGGTAGCGCGGCGCCCAGGCCGGGCTGTCCGCTCTGCGCCCCGCCCGCAACTGCTGCCAGCCGCGCATGGCGAAGGGCGGCCCGACCCAGAGCGCGCCCTGCGGCGGGTCCGACAGCAGATCGGGCCAGCTGATCGGCAATTCGCCGTTCCGCGCCCCCAGCGACAGGCCGAAGAGATAGAGCTTCGGCCGCGTCTCCGGCGGCAGGCTACGCCAGTGGCCATGGATCTCGCGAAAGACCGCCGTCGCGGTCTCGGCGCCGTATTCCGGCTGCAAAAACAGCGACATCCAGCTTGGCAGGTAGGAATATTGCACCGCCACCACCGCAACGTCGCCCCCCGTAAGATGGTCGAGCGGGCGCATCCCGGCCGGGTCCATCCAGCCGGTGCCGGTGGGCGTGGCGATCACCAGGGTGCCGCGCTCGAAAGCGCCCACCCGCAAGGCCTCGGCCAGCGCCAGCCGCGCGCGGCTTTCGGCATCGTGGGCGTTGTTCAGCCCGACATAGATGCGCAAAGGCTCCTGCGCCGCGCCGCCGCTCAGCCGCCCGATCCCGTCGGCCGCAGGCGGGTCGAGCACCCATTGCCGCCCCGCCGCCCCCAGCCCCTCCCAACTGGCGAGCGAGGCCGGGCTGCCGGATTTCAGCGGATCGCCGGGCGGCGCCTGCTCGGGGGGGATCAGCGCGTCCAGCGCCGCATAGGTCTCGTCCAGCGTGGCCAGCACCCGGCCCAGCACCATGTCGTTGCCCACCGCCCAGAACAGGGACAGCGCCGCCACGATGCCGATCAGCCTGGCCAGTCTGCGCGGCACGAAAGCCTCAAGCTGCGCCGCGATCACCCGCCAGAGCCTGCGAAACAGCCGCCCCGCCAGCACCAGCAGCGCCGCCAGCACCGAGGCCACGCCAAGGATCGTCAGCGGGCGGGCGCTTTCCACCGGGGGGATGCCCATCACCGCATGGATGTCGTTCTGCCAGCCGGTCACGCTCAAAAGCGACCAGAGCAGCGCGGGCAGCGCGACGATCAGCGCCAGCAGCATATAGCGCCGCAGCCGGCCGGGGCTGGCGGGCGCGGGCTCGAACACCCAATGCCAGAGCGCGACCAGAGCCCAGCCGATCAGATAGCCGGTGGCGAAGCACAGCCCGCCCAGCACCCCCTGCACCAGTCCCGCCCGCGGAATCAGCGAAGGCGTCAGCGAGGCCGCGAAGAACAACGCGCCAAGCGCCAGCCCCGCCGCCGAGGGCCTGCCGGTCAGCCGATGATCCTGCGACGCGCGCCAGCGAAACATGAAAACCTGTCTTACCCTTTGCCGTCCGGCAGCTTTCTCCGCCCCGACCGCCCGCGTCAAGGCGCGGCGGGGGCGCGGAGGACGCAGCGGGGGCACATCCCGCCCCGCCCCCTTGCGCATGCACCGAATCCGTTCTTACCTGTGCGCATCTGCACAGAGGGAAGGCCGCATGGACAACTGGGACGAGATCCGCACCGCCTATCAGGTCGCACGCCTCGGCACGGTCTCGGGCGCGGCCGAGGTTCTGGGCGTCCATCACGCCACGGTGATCCGCCATATCGACGCGCTGGAAAAGCGGCTCGGCACCCGGCTGTTCCAGCGCCACGCCCGCGGCTACACGCCGACCGAAGCCGGGCGCGATCTTCTGACCGTGGCGCAGACCACCGAAGAGCAGTTCGCCCAGCTTTCCTCGCGCATCAAGGGCCATGGCGAGACCGTGCAGGGCGAGTTCATCATCACCTCGGTCGCGGGGCTTGCCGGGCTGCTGGTGCCGGTGCTGGCGGAATTCCAGCGCCTGCATCCGGCGGTGATCGTGCGGCTGATGACCGATATGCGGATCTTCCGGCTGGACTACGGCGAGGCCCATGTGGCGATCCGCGCCGGGGCCGCGCCGGAAGAGCCCGACAATGTGGTCCAGCCGCTGATCCGCATCCGCTACGGGCTTTACGCCTCGAAAACCTATGTCGAGGCGCATGGCAAACCCGCATCGGAACACGATTTCGCCGGGCATCGTTTCGTCACCGCCGAGCAGGAAGGCAGCCGCGCCGCCTTCTTCCGCTGGCTGCGCGAGCGCGTCGCGCCCGAGCAACTGGTGTTCCGCTCGACCGAGCCCGCGGCCTGGGACGCGGCGCTGCATCAGGGCTCGGGGATCGGTTTCCGCCCCGCCTGGGAGGCCGCGGCACAGCCCGATCTGGTTGAGGTTCTGGCGCCGCGCCCGGAATGGGATTCGCCCTTGTGGATCGTGACCCATGTCGATCTGCACCGCACCCGCAAGGTGCAGGCCTTCGTCTCGCTGCTGAAGGAATCGGCGAAATCCTGGCCGCAATGCGCAATCTGAGCGCGCCATGATGACCCGCGACCAATGGCACGGCCATCTGGCGATGCTGGTGTTTTCCCTGCTGGTCGCCGGATCGTTCTCGCTGGGCGCGAGGGCGGCGCCGCTGATCGCCCCCGAGGCGATCACCGCGCTGCGTTTCCTCCTGGCGGCGCTGCTTCTGACGGTGGCGGCGCGCGCGGGCGGCGGCCTGCGGCGGCGCGATTTCCGTGCGCCTTGGCGGTATCTGGTGCTCGGGCTCGCAATGGCCATCTATTTCGTGCTGATGTTCGAGGGGCTCAAGACCGCCAGCGCCGTCTCGACCGCCGCGGTCTTCACCATGACCCCGCTGATCGCCGCCGGTTTCGGCTGGCTGCTGATGCGCCAGCATCTGACGCCGCGGATGGCGCTGGCGCTGGCCACGGGCGCCTTCGGGGCGCTCTGGGTGATCTTCCGCGGCGATATGGGCGGGCTGATCCGGCTGGAGATCGGGCGGGGCGAGGCGATCTATTTCCTCGGCTGCGTCTCGCATGCGCTTTACACCGCGCTGGTGCCGCGGCTGAACCGGGGCGAGAGCGCGCTGACCTTCACCGCAGGCACGATGATCGCGGGGAGTGCGCTGCTCGCGGTCTGGGGCGCGCCCGCGCTGATCGCGCTGGACTGGGGGGCGGTGCCGGGGATCGTCTGGATCACCCTGGCCTATATTTCGGTGGCGGCGACGGCTGTCTCGACCGCCTTCGTGCAATTCGCAGCGCTGCGGCTGCCGGCATCCGGGGTGATGGCCTATACCTATCTGGTGCCGGGCTGGGTGATCTTGTGGGAACTGGCGCTCGGGGGCGCCGCCCCGCCCCCGGTGGTGGCGTTCGGCGTGGCGCTGACCGCGGTCGCGCTGGTCCTCTTGCTGAAAAACCAACCCGCAAGGACAGGGTCTGCCGAGTGAATTGTTTTATTTCATAAAATTTTATAGTCCCGGACGGAGTTACCCCGGGGCCCCACCGGGAGGCCGGGAAAGCCGGGCGGGCAGCGACCCTGAATTCTGCCTTGTTGACCCCATATCATCACCGCGACCCGAAACAGTCGCTTTGTCCTCCCCCTTCCCGGCCTCCGGCGCGGCGCTGACCGGCGTATCGGCCGCCGGGCGGGGCCTGAGGGGCGGGCCATGCCCTCGCCCCTTCCCTTCCCCGGGCTTTCACTGTAAGGCGCTTGGGTTCCAGCCAAAGCCCGAAAGACCCGGAGTCCGCCCATGCAGGGAAGCGCCAACCTGAACCTGATGATCAAGGCCGCGCGCAAGGCCGCGCGCTCGCTGATCAAGGACTTCCGCGAGGTTGAGAACCTCCAGGTCTCGGCCAAGGGCCCCGGCGATTTCGTCACCAAAGCCGATCAGGAGGCCGAGCGCATCATCAAGGAGGATCTCCTCGGCGCGCGCCCGACCTATGGCTGGCTGGGCGAGGAAACCGGCGCGCGCGCGGGCGAGGATCCGACCCGGCGCTGGATCGTCGATCCGCTCGACGGCACCACCAACTTCCTGCACGGCATTCCGCACTGGTCGGTCTCGATCGCGCTGGAACACAAGGGCGAGATCGTCTCGGCGGTGGTCTATGATGCGCCCAAGGACGAGATGTTCTATGCCGAGAAGGGCGCGGGCTGCTGGCTGAACGACAACCGCCGCCTTCGGGTCTCGGGCCGGCGCCATCTGCATGAATCCCTGTTCTGCACCGGCGTGCCGTTCGGCGCGCAGAAGACGCTGCCGGCCACGCTGAAGGATCTGTCCCTGATGATGCCGGGCAGCGCCGGGATGCGGCGCTCGGGCTCGGCGGCGCTGGATCTGGCCTGGGTGGCGGCAGGCCGCTACGAGGGATTCTGGCAGCGCGAGCTGAAAGCCTGGGACATGGCGGCGGGGATGCTGCTGATCAAAGAGGCCGGCGGCATGGTCGAGGGCATCCGCGAGGGCCAGGACCCGCTGGAAAGCGGCTCGATCCTTGCCGCGAACGATCAGATCTTCGGACAACTGACGAAGATGATGCGCGGCTGAGCCGCCACTGATCCGGCCCGGCCCGGGAGTGGCGGCGGAAAGGTCACCGCTTTCGGCGCCCGCCTTGCGAAATTTCATGCCGGCGGCTCATCCGGTGTTTCCTCTGCGGCCATGTCGGCTCAGGGGTGGTCTTTCACACGGTGCCCCCTGGCGGAACGCTTGCGGGTGATCCGCCGCGCCGCAATCCGGGGGGCCATGGTGCGACGCCTGGAAGGCCGCGCTAGCGGCGCCCGACCTTCGGAATGTTGCTCTTCGCCAGCGGCCAGGCCGCATCGGGACACGGCGGATGGCCCTCGGTGCGGCGCCAGTAGCCGGAGCCGCCGCGCCGCAGCCACAGGGGCAGCGCCAGCCCCACGCCCGCGAGGAAACCGCCGATATGGGCGAACCAGGCCACGCCGCCTTCGGCCGTGGGCGTGGTCAGGCCCGAGAACAGCTGGATCCCGAACCAGACCCCCAGCACGATCCAGGCCGGCAGGGTGAAGATCCTGAAAAAGATCACGAAGATCAGCAGAACATCGACCTTCGCGCGGGGATACAGCAGAAGATATGCCCCCATCACCCCGGCGATCGCCCCCGAGGCCCCGACCATCGGCACCTTTGATCCCGGGTCCGGCAGGATCTGCAAGGCCGCCGCCGCCAGCCCGGTGGCCAGGTAGAACAGCAGAAAGCGGAAATGGCCCATCTCCTCTTCGAGATTGTCGCCGAAGATCCACAGAAACAGCATGTTGCCGATCAGATGCATCCAGCCGCCATGGAGGAACATATGCGTCAGCAGCGTCTCGGCGCGGTGGAGCGACAGCGCGCTGTCCGGAACCAGGCCCCAGTTGTAATAGAACCGCATGAGCCACAGCTCTGACGCGCCGGGAAAATAGGCGAGGAACACCAGCACATTCGCGACGATCAGCGCGATGGTGACGAAGGGGAGCCGCCCGGAAGGGTTGTGATCGCGGATCGGAAACATGGCGCGAGCCTCGCGCGGGCGGAGGCCGCGGTCAAGGCGGGTCTTGCGGGTGGCGCGGAAGGAGCGGGGGGCTTTCTGCCCCCCGGGCGCCGCGCGCGGCGCCTCCCCCCGAGGGTATTTCGGTCAGGATGAAAGGTATATCGGCGCATGGGGGCGGTATGGCGCCACGCCCGGAACGAGGGTGGGACGCGGCCCGGGGGCCGCGCCGATGGTTTACTGCCCGGCCACTTCGGACAGAAGTTTCGCATTGCCGCCCGAGGCGGTGGTGTCGATGCAGACATGGCGCTCGATCAGCGCATGGCCGCGGTCGGGGCGTGCGGTGATCAGGGGCAGGATCGGCCCCTGACGTTCCGCCAGCGCCAGCGCATAGCCGCGCGCGGCTTCGGCCTCGCCCCAGTAAAGCGCCGCGCCGAAACCTTCGAGCCGCGCGAGCGCCGGGGGCGCGAGGTCGGGCGCGGCCACCGCGAGGCCACCGAGCGCCGCCACTTCCGCCGCCTGGGCCTTTGCCACTTCGGAGCCGGGGCCGAGGCAAAGCACCGGCGGGCGCGGGAAATGGCCGAGCCGGTTCGATTCGCCCGTGGGCCCGGGCAGATCGGCGGGTTCGGGCGCCGCGGTGGCGGTGGCGGCTTTCAGCGCGGCGGAGACCGCGGCTTCCTCAGAGGCCGGGCCGGGCATGCCCTGGACGGGAGCGGCGGCGACGGTGAAGCGCGGCAGGTAATCCGGGCCGCCCGCCTTGGGGCCGGTGCCCGAAAGCCCCTCGCCGCCGAAGGGCTGGCTGCCCACCACCGCGCCGATCTGGTTGCGGTTGACGTAGATGTTTCCGGCGTGGATGCGCTCGACGAAATGCTGCACCCGGTCGTCGATACGGGTGTGCAGGCCGAAGGTGAGGCCGTAGCCGGTGGCGTTGATCTCCTGGATCACCTTGTCGATCTCGCCGGCCCTGAAGGTGGCGACATGCAGCACCGGGCCGAAGATCTCGCGCTCCATCGCGGCGATTCCGGGCACTTTGATCACCGCGGGGGCGGCGAAAGTGCCCTGGCCGGGCACCCGGCAGTCGCGGATCAGCCTGCCGTCGGCGCGCGCCGCCTCGGTATGGTCGCGGATCACCGCGAGCGCCCCCGCGTCGATCACCGGGCCGACATCGGTCGACAGCAGCACCGGGTCGCCGATCGAGAGTTCCTCCATCGCACCCCCGAGCATTTCCAGGATCACCGGCGCGATATCCTCCTGGACGTAGAGGCAGCGCAAAGCCGAGCAGCGCTGGCCCGCCGACTGGAACGAGGACGCGATGATATCGCGCACCGCCTGTTCCGGCAGCGCGGTGGAATCGACCACCATCGCGTTCATCCCGCCGGTCTCGGCGATCAGCGGCGCGCCGGGGGCAAGGTTTTCGGCCATCGCACGGCGGATCTTCAGCGCGGTCTCGGTCGAGCCGGTGAAGGCCACGCCGTCCACGCGCGGGTCCGAGGTGAGCCAGGCCCCCACGTCGCCCTCGCCGGGCAAGAGTTGCAGGGCGGTCGCGGGCACCCCGGCCTGATGCATGAGGCCCACCGCGAGAGCGGCGATCAGCGGGGTCTGCTCAGCCGGTTTCGCCAGCACGGCATTTCCGGCCGCGAGGGCCGCCGCGATCTGGCCGGTGAAGATCGCCAGCGGAAAGTTCCAGGGGCTGATACAGGCGAAGCGGCCGCGGGCGGGATGGGTCAGGCCGGTGGCGCCCGCCGCGTAATAGCGCAGGAAATCCACCGCCTCGCGCAGTTCCGCCACCGCATCGGGCAGGTTCTTCCCGGCCTCGCGCGCCAGAAGCGCGAAGATCGGGCCGAAATTCGCCTCGTAAAGATCGGCGGCGCGGTTCAGCGCCTCGGCCCGGGTGGCGGCGTCCGTGGCCCAGGGCTCGGCCAGTCTGAGCGCAGTGTCCACATCGGCGCGGGCAGCGGCCAGCACCTGGCCCACCCGCGCGCCCGTCGCCGGGTTGACCACATCGCTGCGAAGCGCGCCCGCCGGACGGCCCGCCAGCATCGGCCCGGCCTCGGCGAAGCTGTCGAGATGCGGCACCATCGCCGCCCCGATCCTGCGCAGATCGGCGCGGCTGGTCAGATCCCAGCCCTGCGAGTTCCTGCGCCCCGGGAAGATCTGCGGCCCCGGCGGCACCGCGGGATTCTCCTTCGGCGAGACGCCTTCCATGAAGGTCAGCGGGCAGGCGGCGACCTCTTCGGCGGGCACGCTTTCATCGACGATCTGGTTCACGAAGGACGAGTTCGCCCCGTTCTCCAGAAGCCGCCGCACGAGGTAGGCCAGCAGGTCGCGATGCGCGCCCACCGGGGCATAGATCCGGCATCTTGTGCCTTTATCCGACAAAATCAGGTCGTGCAGCCGCTCTCCCATGCCGTGGAGACGCTGAAATTCGAACATTTCCGGGGTGACGCCGGCCTCTGCCGCCATGTCCAGCACCGCGGCCACGGTATGGGCATTGTGGCCGGCGAATTGCGGATAGATCCGGTCGGTCATGCCCAGCAGTTTGCGGGCATTGGCGATATAGGAAACGTCGGTCGCCTGTTTGCGGGTGAAGACCGGGAAGCTCTCCAGCCCCAGAACCTGGGCGCGTTTGATCTCGGCATCCCAATAGGCGCCCTTCACCAGCCGCACCATGATCTTGCGATCCAGCCGGGTCGCAAGGTCATAAAGCACGTCGATCACCGCCGCGCAGCGCCGCCCGTAGGCCTGGACCACCACGCCGAACCCGTCCCAGCCGGCCAAAGCGCGATCCTCCAGCACCGCGGCGATGACCTTCAGCGACAGATCCAGCCGGTCGGCCTCTTCCGCGTCGATGTTGAAGCCGATCCCGGCCGATTTCGCCAGCCCCGCCAGCGCGCGCACCCGCGGCACCAGTTCGTGCATGACGCGGGTCTCATGGGCGACCTCGTAGCGCGGATGCAGCGCCGAGAGCTTGACCGAGATCCCCGGATTGGCGCCGATGTCGCGGCCCTTCGCCGCCCCGGCGATCGCGGTGATCGCGCGGGTATAGGCGAGGTGATAGCGCCGCGCGTCGGCCTCGGTCCGCGCGGCTTCCCCCAGCATGTCGTAGCTGTAGGTGTAGCCTTTCGCCTCCAGTTCCTTCGCCCGGGTCATGGCCTTCTCGATGGTCTCGCCCAGCACGAACTGGCGGCCCATCTCCTTCATCGCCCGGGTGGTGGCGGTGCGGATCACCGGCTCGCCCAGGCGGCGGATCGCGCCGCGCAGATGGCCCGCGATGCCGGGGCCGCGCTCGTCCAGCACCTTGCCGGTCAGCATCAGCGCCCAGGTCGAGGCGTTCACCAGCGACGAGGCCGAATGCCCGAGATGCCGCCCCCAGTCCGACGGCGCGATCTTGTCCTCGATCAGCGCGTCCATGGTGGGCGCGTCGGGCACCCGCAAAAGCGCCTCGGCCAGACACATCAGCGCGATGCCCTCATCGGTCGACAGCCCGTATTCGGCGAGGAAGACCTCCATCAGCCCCGGCTTCGCGCCTGAGCGGATCCGGCGTACGAGCTCTGCGCCCGCGCCCGCGATCCGCGCCCGGGCGGCGCCGTCCAGCCGGCAGTCGTCGATCAGTTTCGCGACCAGCGCGGCCTCGTCGGCGAGGCTGTCGTCGGCGACCACATCCCAAGGATTCTTCATGCGCGGCTCCTGTGTATTTTGCCCATAATACACCGGAACATGAAGGCGGTTTTCCTGATTATCGAAATATGCTAAGCCATAATGACCACAAATAAGGAGTTTCCCATGCCAGCCGTCCAGGCCGATCTCGACCGTTTCGACCATGCGATCCTGCGGGTTCTGGCGACCGAGGGCCGGATCAGCGCGGTGGAACTCGCCCGCCGGGTGGGGCTGTCGAAAAGCCCGGTCCAGGCCCGGATGAAACGGCTGGAGGAGGACGGGGTGATCGCGGGCTACCGCGCCATCCTCGATCCGGTGAAGATGGGGCTGGCGCATGTCGCCTTTGTCGAGGTGCGGCTCGACGACACCCGCGAGGCGGCGCTCCAGGCCTTCAACCGCGCGGTGCTGACCGTGCCCGAGGTCGAGCAGTGCCATATGATCGCCAGCCGGTTCGACTATCTGCTGAAGGTGCGCACGGTGGACATCGCCGATTACCGCCGGGTGCTGGCCGAACGGATCAGCGCGCTGCCGCATGTGGCGCAGACCTCGACCTATGTCGCGATGGAGGCGGTGAAGGAGGCGGTCTGATAAGGCCAGGGCGGGAAATCCCGGCAGTCCAGCCGCCGCCAGGCTTGCCCGGGACCGCATCCGCCCTAGCATGGCGGAAAACCCGGAGACCCCGATGAGCGATACTCCCCGCCCCGAGGCGGTGCCGGTCCTTCACCTGGAGGACGAGCGGTTCCGCGTGACCGAATGGCGCTTCGCGCCCGGCGCCCAGACCGGCTGGCACCGCCATGGCCATGACTATGTGATCGTGCCGCTGACCGACGGGCGGCTGGCGCTGGATCTGCCCGGCGGCGCGCAAAGCAGCGCCGCCCTGAGCCATGGCGTGCCCTATTCGCGCCGCGTGGGGGTCGAGCACAATGTGATCAACGCAGGCGACGCGCTGCTCGCCTTTCTTGAGGTCGAGGTGGTGGACGATGCGCAGGCCGCCGCGCGCCGCGCCCTGCTTGAGCGGCTGATGGCCTGTTTCAACGCCCGCGATCTGGCCGGGCTGATGGGCTGCATGGCGCCGGACTGCGCCTTCCATGCCTCGGATGGCACCCTCCACCAGGGCCCCGAGGCCGTGCGCGCCGCTTATGCCGCCTTGTTCGACGCCTTCCCTGACGCCGCCTGGACCGAGGGCGCGCATGTCGTGGCGGGCGAGACCGGGCTTTCCTCCTGGCGCTTCCTCGGCACCCGGCGGGACGGCACGAAACTGGACCAGCGCGGCTGCGACATCTTCACCTTCGATGGCGATCTGATCGCGCGGAAAGACAGCTACCGCAAACCGGGCTGAGGCCCCCTCCCCGCGCCCGACATGCGCGAATCCGGGCGCACCGGCGGCCCTCGCCGCCCGGCCTGCCTCTTTCACCCTGATCAAAATACCCTGCGGGGAGGTCCGGAGGGGTGCAAAACCCCTCCGGGGCCGGCCAGGGACACCGTCCCCGGCCGAATGTCGACCGGCTCAGCGGTTGTAGCGGATGAAGGGCGTGACCTTCGCGATCCGGTCGTAAAGCTGGCGGGCGGTGGCGTTGAAATCCTGGGTCAGCCAGTAGACCGCGGGCGCGCCTCGGGCGTCGGCCTCGGCATAGACCGCCTCGATCAGCCGCCGCCCGAGGCCGGTGCCGCGCGCTTCGGGCGCGACATAAAGATCCTGGAGATAGCAGACATCCTCGATCTTCCAGCCATGGCGGTGGAACAGATAATGCACCAGCCCCACCGGCTGGCCATCGACCAGCGCGATCAGCCCCGAGAAATCGCGCGGATCATCGCCCAGAAGCCGCGCAAAGCTGCTCTGGTAAACCTCTTCGGGCACCGAGGTCTGGTAGAACTCCAGATAGGCGGTCCAGAGCCGGCGCCAGTCTGCCTCGTCGCCGGCGCGCAGCGGGCGGATATCGATCTGCGGCAAGGGGGCCTCCGGGTGTGATTGCGGGGCCCAGCCTGGCGAAAGCCGCGCGGGCCGCACAGGTCCAGTTCCGCTGTGCGGATAGCGCCAGCGGCGGGCGCGATCAGCGCGCTTGCTCCGACTCGGCTCCTCGCTCAGAGTTGTGCCCCTGACGGCCGTGCATTTTTCCCGGAGATTTCGATGAACCTCCTTCGCGCTCTCGTTCTTGCCCTGGGCCTTACCGCCGTACTCCCCGCCTTCGCCGAAGGCCGCTCGATCATCGTGCTCGACGCCTCGGGGTCGATGTGGGGCCAGATCGACGGCCGCGCCAAGCTGGAGATCGCGCGCGAGGCGCTCGGCACCGTGCTCTCGACCCTGCCCGCCGAAACCGAGATCGGCCTGATGGCCTATGGCCACCGCGAGAAAGGCGATTGCGGCGATATCGAACTGGTGGTGCCGCCCGGCAAGGGCACCGCCGCGGCGATCGTGGCGGCGGCGCAGCAGATGAAATTCCTCGGCAAGACGCCGCTGACCGCGGCGGTGCGCCAGGCGGCGGCGGATCTGCACTCGACCGAAGAGAAAGCCACCGTCATCCTGATCACCGACGGGATCGAGACCTGCGAGGCCGATCCCTGCGCGCTCGGGCGCGAGCTTGAGACCTCGGGCGTGGATTTCACCGCCCATGTGGTGGGCTTCGGCCTGACCGCGGACGAGGGCCGCGCCGTCGCCTGTCTGGCCGAGAACACCGGCGGAAGGTATATCCAGGCCAGCGATGCGGGCCAGCTGGAAGCGGCGCTGAAAACCACCGTCGCGGCAGAGCCCGAGCCCGCCCCGCCCCCGGAGCCCGCGCCCGCGAAGCTCGACCGCAACATCGACCCGGTCCTCTTGCTGACCGAAGGCGGCAAAGAGCCGGAGATCGCCGCCGATGCGATTTTCGATTTCTACCCGCTCACCGACGAGGGGCCCGCCGCGGACCGCACCCATACGCTTTACGGCAACAGCGTCGAATATCTGGCGCCCGGGCGCTATCTGATGAAGACCCGCCTGCACAAGGCCACCACCGAACAGGAGATCGAGGTCACCGACAGCGAACTGGCGCAGCCGGTGGCGGTGCTGGATGCGGGGCTCCTGCGGCTGCGGGTGCTGGCGAACGAAGGCGGCGAGCCCGACGGTGACGCCTGGTTCGAGATCCGCGGCCCCGGCGACATCGTGGAAAGCGGCTACGGCAAGGCGACGGTCGTGCTGCCCGCGCAGGAATATGCGCTGAGCCTGCGGCTCGGCGCCGCCGAGGTCAGCCAGAGCTTCGTGATCGTGGCGGGCGGGGAACTGGTGAAAGACGTGGTGATGGGCGTCGGCGTGGCCGCCTTCAGCGTGGTCTACGCCGCAGATGCCGCGGTCTCCGACGGCGATCTGCACACCGAGATCTTCGAGGCGAAGACCGACCTGGAGGGCAACCGCAAATCGCTGACCTATGCCTGGGGGCCGGATGCGAAATTCGACCTGGCGCCGGGAGAGTATCTCGCCGTGGTTTCGCTCGATGCGGTGCAGGCCCGGATTCCGCTGACGATCCGGGTGAACGAGCGCAGCGAGATCCGCGTCGACCTCCAGGCCGGAGTCGCCGCTTTCACCACGCCCGGCGACGAGCTGATCGAGGTGCTCTCGGCCGCGAAGGACATCGAAGGCAACCGCAAGCAGCTGGCTTACGGCTACGGGCCGGAATGGCAGACCGTCCTGCCGGCGGGCGATCTGGTGGTGCGGGTGGAGAAAGACGGCACCGCCTCGGAAACCCCGGTCACGGTGAAACCCGGGGAGCGACTGGAACTGTCGCTGAAAGCGGCACCCTGAGCGCCACGGGCTGCCCCCTGCCCGCCCGGTCTGCGCCCCGCAAGGAATGCGGCCGGGCGCAGTCCGCTTCACCGGCAGGCCGGGTGCGCAGCCCCCCGCGCGCATGCCTGGCACCTTCGCCTCCCGGCAAGGTCCCGCATAGAAGGTGGGAGCGTGCCCGGCCAGAAAGCCCGGCCGTGAAAGCGGCACATTCTGCCGCCCGTCAGCGAGACGACGGTTTCCGGTCGCCGGGGCAAGGCCGCCCGGAGCAACCCGCGTGCCTGCCGGAAACACCGGACCCGCCTACGCAAAAGTGCATACTTCTCTGCCGCGGGCCGGATTGCCCGCTCTTCCGTAGCCCCCGAGGGCCAGCGAAAACTGCGAGGCCTTGCCGTCCGCGCCCCATCTTCGCAAAAGCGCATACTCCTCTGCCGCGCGCCGGATTGCCGCTCTTCCGTGAGCCGGACGGGATCTGCCAGGAAAAACTGCCAGGGTCTTCCCCGTCAGCGCCTGCATCGAAGACCGCGATCCCATCCTGTGCGGCAGCAGATACGCGGCCCGGGGCGCCGATATCAGACAGGAGAGCCGGGAGACCTCTCTCCGGGGGACAGTGATGCGGTCAGTTCCCGGCAAAAGCGCGCGGTGGAAGACGGCCCGGCAAAGCCGCGCTCCGCTCTCTGACGGGTGGCCGGGGCAGAGATGTCCGGGCCGGCGGGTGGTGCGGACGACGGGACTTGAACCCGTAATTCCTTGCGGAAGGCAGATTTTCATCCCACTTCGGCTTTCGCCGCCGCCCCCGTTCCGGGGCCGTTCGTGGGCTGGACTGTCCCTTTGCCATGGCCATGCGGTTTCCCGGCAAGGCTACAGGCACCGCCCGTCCAGTCTCTACACCTTCCCGCGGGACTGACTGCCCGCGGGCTTGGCTCGGGATTGGCGTGGGGCCCGGAGGCCCGTTAGCTTTCCCCGAATTTGAGCGGTTCTGCACCGGAGGTTTCCCCCCGGGCACTCCAATCGTCAAAGTCTGCTGCGTATACCAGTTTCGCCACGTCCGCCCGGCCCGCCTGGCCCGGCGCACAAGCTCTAACCGATCGCGAAACGATTCGGCACCCCCGCCGCGCAGCGCGACGACGACCGACAGCAACGAGCGCGCGGCCCGGAGAGACGCCCCCCGCTCGGGTGTCAGCCCCGCCCCACCGGCACCCGGGATCCGGCATCGCGGGCGGCAAAACCCGCGGGGGATGGCCCGAGGCGGCGTCGGCGTTTTCCCGCGCGAAGCTGGTCCCGGCCCGGCGCGCCGTTTCGATATGCCCCCGGCAACCCGCAGAACCACCCAGGGATTGATGCGGCCCCACAGCATCTCCCCCGCCCGCCCTGGCTGTATCCGGTCCGGGGCGGCCCGGGGGAAAGGCCCGCCGGGAGACGCTTGCGGCATCAGATCGGCGACCGGGATCGTCCATTCGTCGCCCACCGCCGGAACACCGGCATTGGTCCCGACGCTCAGATCGCGCGCCTCGTTCTGGTGGTGCAGCTCGGCCGTGAAGAGGCGCGGGCCGAACTGCCTCGGCTCACCCCTCATCTTCTCCGGTGCCGCCACCACGGCGACGGTTTAGGTGGTGCCGGCGCGCTCGACCGCTTTGGAACGGACCCCGATCCTCACATCGCCGGACAGGTGTATTCCTT
This sequence comes from Pseudogemmobacter humi, assembly GCF_900609055.1. Taxonomy (GTDB): domain Bacteria; phylum Pseudomonadota; class Alphaproteobacteria; order Rhodobacterales; family Rhodobacteraceae; genus Pseudogemmobacter; species Pseudogemmobacter humi. Next base: position 25,513 of record NZ_UXAW01000113.1, read on the forward strand.
GGCAGTCCGGCCCCGGTCACCCCGGGGTTCGGGTCGTCGCCGCAGACCGGGCCCTGCACCGGGGTGAAGAAATCCGACAGATCCGGCACGGCGGACAGCCAGTCGCTGCCGTCGATCCCCGGGCCGGCCAAGCTCATCGAACTGACTCCGGCGGCGCGCAACGGCCTGATGGCCGAGCATCCGCCCGGCATCATGGTGAAGAGCATGATCGCGTCGGGCTCCCAGGGCCGCGCCTTGATCCGGGTGATCCGGGCGGTGATCGGGGCATTCTCCTTCAGGAATCTGTCCTGACCCGCGAGGGCGGCCTCTGGCAGCTTCGGCGGCATCCAGCCGACTGAAGCCGCGCGCTGCCGCCGCCCTCGCAGGTATTCCGCGCCTTCCTGTCATTGTTGCCGGGCAGCGGCGACTGACGCGCACCGGCAAAACCCGCCCGCGCGCCACACGGGGAACGGCAAAGCGCGCGCATCGTGCAAGGGGCTGCGGCTCAGATCTTTCCCTCGGCGCGCCAGCGTTCAAGCTGCTGGCGGCTCACCTCGAAATGCATCGAATCCTCGCGCGAGAAGCCCGCGCCCCAGACCCAGCCTTCCGCATGGAAGAAATCGGCGAGGATGGTCAGGCCGAGCTGGGTCTTCCCGTCGGCGAAACCGTCGAGATGGCCGTCGATGTTCAGATCGACGGCGAGGCCGAAGGAATGGGTCGAGGTCCGGTCGGTGGTGCCGCGGATGCGCCGGACGCAGAGCGAACCCGCGGTGCTGATCCGGTCGTAAAGATCCTGATCGGCCTCGCGTACCTTCCCGAACACCTCCTTGAGGCTGTCGAGCGCGGGCCGCAGCATCTGCACCTTGATCGGCCCGACCTGCTCGACGATCAGCATCTCCTTCAGCTTCGGATTGTCCATCGGCTCGCAGTCGTCGGACAGCACCTGGCGCGGGCGGCCGAGGAAGCCTTCGAGGAAACTGGGCGAGGCCACCGTCAGCCCTCGGTTCACGTCGCGCCGCCCCGCGATCAGCACCACCGAGGCGTAATCGCCCAGAATGGTGTTCTCGCCGTCGCGCGGGAACGGCGCCGGGGTTTCGTCGGCGGATCCGGGGCTTTCGTAAGAGGCGATGGCATCCATCATCCCCAGCCCGTCGATCTCAAGCTGCATGGCGTCGAGCTGTTCCTGAAGCCCGGCGATCTGCTGCTGGAGGTTCTCGATCTCGATCCGCGCCAGGCTGTCGACGGCCGAGCCGCCCTGCTGCCGCTCACGTTCGGGCCAGAGGGTCCACAGGCCGAAGCCGATGAGCGCGACGGCGATCACCACGATCGCGGCAATAACGATCTGAACGGGTTTCAAAGGGCGGATCCGTCTGTCGGGCGGTTTTCAGAATGCGGGGCCGGGCAAAAGCTGTCAACGCCCGCGGGCAGCCATAATCATTTGGCATGAAGATATGTTTGGGTGTAGACTCCGCCCATTCAATCCGGCCCTTCGGAGAGACACATGACTCGTTTTTCGCTGGCGTTTCTTGTCGCACTTGCCCTTGCCCTCGTCCCGGTCGCACAGGCGCAGACCCCGATGACCGAGGACGAGATCGCCGATGCCTTCAGGAAGCAGAAGACCCGTGGCCTGACCCTGGTGCCCACCACCGAAGAGACGGCGGCCGGCAGCGAGACCGCCGCGCCCGAAGGGGCGACCGAGATCGCCTATCAGGAACTGCCGCAGGACGAGCAGGTCAATGTCTCGATCCGCTTCGATCTGGACAGCGCGGCGCTGCGCGAGGATCAGAAACCCGCGCTTGTCGCTTTGTGCAACGTGTTGAAATCGGATCCGGTTTCCACGCTGCGCATCGTCGGCCATACGGACATCACCGGCTCGGCCGAATATAACGAGCGGCTGTCGCTCTTGCGCGCCGAAGAGGTGAAACGCTATCTCGCCTCGTCGGATTGCGGCATTGCGGATGCGCAGATGGAGGCCGTGGGCGTGGGATCGCGCTTCCTGCTGGACGGCGAAAAGCCGAAGGACGCGGTGAACCGCCGGGTCGAGTTCCAGGCCCTCTCCTGAGAACGGCGGCCTGAGGTGAGCGGGCACCCCCCGATCTTCCGCACGGGCGATGTGCTCAACAACACCTACCGGATCGAGGCGATCCTGGGCCGCGGCGGCACGTCCGAGGTCTATCGCGCCCGGTCCGAGATTTCCGGCAAGGTCGTGGCGCTGAAGGCGCTGCGCTCGGAATTTGCCCGCAACGACGATTATCTTGCGCTGATGACGCGCGAGGAAGACATCCGCGACATCCGCCACGATGTGATCGTGCGCTATTTCGACACCCAGCGGACCGACGACGGCACCGTCTATCTGGTGATGGATTACATCGACGGCCCGGCGCTCGACAAGAAGATGCGCGACGGCGGCATGTCGGCCGGGGATCTGATGGTGGTGGCCGGGCGGGTCCTTGAGGGGCTGCACGCCGCCCACAGCCGCAACATCGTGCACCGCGACCTGTCGCCCGACAACATCATCCTGCGCGGCGGTGATCCGAAACATGCGGTGATCATCGACTTCGGTATCGCCAAGGACACCAACCCCGGCGCCCAGACCATCGTCGGCGGCGAATTCGCCGGGAAATACGCCTATGCCGCGCCCGAACAGCTGGCCGGCAAGGCCGATGCGCGCACCGATCTCTACTCGCTGGGCGCGCTTTTGCTGGCGGTGTTCCGCGGCAAGGCGCCCGACAGCGGCGCCAATCTGATGGAAGTGGTCGAGCGCAAGGCGAAACCGCCCGACACCTCGGGCGTGCCCGAGCCGCTGCAAAGCCTGATCGCCCGGCTCACCGACCCGGACCGCGAGAGGCGCTTCCCCTCGGCCGAGGCGGCGCTGGCGGCGATCCGCTCCGGCGCGCTTGCGCTGCCATCCGCCGACAGCGAGGCGACGGTGATCGTGCCGCGCAAGGCGGCGCCCGCGCCCGCATCATCGCCCCCGCCTGCGCCGAAGCCCGCGCCCCCTGCCCCGCCGAAGACGGCCGCGAAGAAAGGCGGCAAGGGCGGGCTGATCGCGGCCCTGCTGGCGGTTCTGGCCCTGGGCCTTGGCGGCGCGGAATATGCCACCGGGGCGCTCGGCCTCTTCGGCCCTTCGCTGCCGCTGGAAAAACCCTTCACCCTCAGCGTCACCCGCGACGAGGGCGCGGCGCCGGTCGCCACCGGCTTCGTCCCCGACCAGGAGGTCGCGACCCGGCTTTCCGCCGCCATCGCCGAACAGGGCGGGGCGGCGACCGAACTGCCGCTGGCGAGGGGCGACATCGCCGAGACCTGGGGCGCGGGCGTGGTGGATCTGGTCGACCGGCTGGCCGGCCTGCCGGAATACCGGCTGCTGGTCGCGGACAACCAGGTCCAGGTCGAGGGGATCACCAGCATCCGCTCGGATTACGAACAGGCGAAGGCCGATCTCGCGACACTGCCGCCGGGGCTGAGCGGCACCGCGGTGATCGAACTCGGGCCGCGGATCCTCGGCCTGCGCGCGGTGCAGTCGGTGCTGGCCACGCATGAGGATTGCGGCCCGCTTTCGGTGATCAACGCCCCCGCCCAGGGCTGGGGCCTTGCCGCCACCATCCAGATCAGCGGCCGCATCGCCTCGGCGGAAAGCCAGGCGAAGCTGCGCGCGGCGCTTGAGGCGGTGATCGGCAACCGGGTGGCGCAGCTCGATCTGGAGGTGCTGAACCCGACGCTCTGTCTGCTGGACGCCGCTTTGCCCACGGCTTTTGGCGGCGGGCTGAGTTTCACCTTCGGCTACGGCGACCGCGACGAGCCCAATCCCCAGGCCCGCTATCTGGTGGGCGAAAACCCGGTGATCGACCTGACCATCCCCGCCGATATGCCGGACGGCTATCTCTATGTCTCGGCGCTGGACGTTTCGGGCAATATCTTCCACCTGATCCCCAATGTTGCGCGCACCGACAACCGGCTGAGCGATCTGCGCGCGGGACAGGCCGGGCCGGTGACGGTGCGGCTGGCCTATGGCATCGAAGAGGCCAAAGGCACCGGCCGGATCGCCTTTGCGGTGGACGACAGCGCGCTCGGCAAGACGCGGCTGGTTGCCATCGTCTCGGACGCGCCGCTGTTCGGCGGCCTGCGCCCGATCACCGAAAGCGCCGGAAGCTATGCCAAGGCCCTTGGGGAACTGACCACGCCGATCCGCAGCCTCGATTCCGCGGTGCTGACCACGGCGAGGCCCTGAGCCGGGCTTAAAGGCAATCGACGACGATGGCCGAGATATTGTCGCCGCCGCCGCCGCGCAGCGCGATCTGGATCAGCGCGTCACAGACGGTCTCCATCGGCTTGCCGGTCACCGCGCGGCGCAGCACCTCGAAACCGGCGTATTTCGTCAGCCCGTCCGAACACAGCAGGAATCGGTCGCCGCGCCGGATCTCGCCGCGCAGCTTGTCCAGATCCAGCGCATCGCCCACCCCCACCGCCCGGGTGATGGCGTTGGATTGCGGATGCTGCTCGGCCTCGTCCCAGGTCAGGGCGCCGGCGGCGACCAGTTCGCCCGCGACGGAATGGTCCGCGGTCAGCAGTTCGATCCCGCCGTCGCGGAAACGGTAGAGCCGGCTGTCTCCGGCCCAGAACACCACGAAATGGCCGTTGGCGACCAGAAGCGCCACCACCGTCGCCCCGATCACCGCCCCGCCGCGGCGCAGGGCCTCGGCCCGGATCGTGTCATGGCTTTGCAGGATGGCCTGGCGCAAAGCCTGCATCGCATCCGCCGGGGCCAGATCGGGCGGCAAGGCGGCGATGGTCTCGGTCACGGTCTGGCTGGCGAAATCCCCGGCCTCATGCCCGCCCATCCCGTCCGAGACCACCCAGATCCGCTGCTCGGGCAGCGACAGGATGCTGTCCTCGTTGATCTTGCGGCGAAGGCCGGTATGGGTGGCGGCACTGTAGCGCAATGTCGTCATGGCTGGCCCCTCCCGCAGGCGTCAGGGTCGATCAGGTGGCGAAAGCGGTCCGGCGGCGGCAGGCCGTCGGTCAGGACCAGCGCCTCGCCTTCCGCCAGCAAGGCGGTGAACAGAGCCGCGCGGGGAAAGGCGGAGCGAGCCAGCGCAGCGGCGAGCGCCGCCCCCGGATCGGGCCCCGGATCGGGCGCGCAGAGCCCGAGGAACCCCGGCGCCGCCTGAACCGCCGCCGCAGGCAGGGAAGCGCCGCCGATCCCGGCCAGATCCTGTTGCAGCCGCGCCTGCGTTCCGCCGTCATCCAGCGCCGACAGCGCCACGGTTTCCAGCGCGGCGAACCGCTCGCCCGCCGCCAGGTGGCTCGCCACCGGATCGCAGCCCGCGGGCAAGGCGCGCGCCAGCGTCAGCGGAAACTGCCGTCCCACCCGGTCGACCGAGGCCATCAGCACGCCCTCGGCCCCCGCGCGCCCCGCCACCCCCGGCGCCAGGGTAAAGCGCCAGATCGGCGCCGACATATAGGCGCCCTGCCAGCGCTCCCCCAGCCCCATACGCGCCGCCGGGATGCCCGCCTGCAACCAGCGGTCCCAGGCGGCGATGAAATCCGGTGCCAGTCCGAAACGGAAGAAATCCCCCAAAGCGGGGATCTTGCCGTAGGCGCCGAAGGCGGTTTCCCCCGCCATGGTCAGAACGAGGCCGGGCATTTGAACTCGGTCAGCGCGGCCAGCGCGAAGGGGTTCTTCACCGATCCCGACTGCATCCCGAAGATCGCGATCCGCCCGCCCACCTTGAAGATCACCCGGGTGCGGTCGGCCACATTGGTGCGGCGGATCTCGGCCGCGTCCAGCAGGCGAAACAGCGCCCAGGGCCCGTCGCGGCTGATCGTGCTTTCGCCCCCCGCCAGCGGCGGCTCCATGGTGATCCGCCCCAGCCCCACCGCGCCGGGCCAGCCGATGGCCGAGGGCGTGGGCTGGCCTTCCCCTTGCGCGAAGGCCACGCGCTGGCCGTCCAGTTCCAGCACGATGGAATTGGCCTTGGGGTCCAAAGCCTCGGGCGTCATCTGGAACTGCACCTTCGGCACCGGACCGGCGGCGAAAAAGGCGTCGCGGATCTCGGCCGCGTGCTGCATCTGCAACAGAACCTGGGGCGAGATGCCCAGATCGGCGTCGTTCACCTTCTTGAAGGTCCAGGGCCGCGCGCGCTGATCGACATGTTCGGCCAGGTTGGCCTGGAAGAATTTGTCGATCAGCCCGCCCGGCGCGAAGAGCGTGGTGAAATCCTGGATCGAGATATCCGCCGCCGCGCGGCGCGAGAACGGATATTTGTTCTCGGTCGCCTGCTGGCACAGGGGCATCACCTCGGCCTGCCATTTGGCGTTGATTCCGGCGCGGGTGCCGTCGGCGGTGATCCCCGAGGATCCAGAGACGACCTGGCTGACCCATCGCTGGATCGGCCCCGGCAGTTGCGAGGCGGCCTGGACAAGGCCCTGGATCGCCGGGCCCGCGGTCTCGGAACTGCCGACGCCTCCGGAAAACGCCAGCTTGTTCAGCTCCTGGTTCACCTCGGTAAGGCTCGCGATCAGCGTGTCCAGCGGCGAGGGCGCCCCTTCGGGGGCGGTGACCAGATCCTGGATCGCGGCGAACCTTTCTTCGACATAGGCGCCCGGGGGCACCGGCTCGCCGCCGGGGACGGCGGGCACCGAGAGCGCATCGAGGATGCGGCGGCTTTGCGACGGCAGCCGCCCGAGCGCCCCGGTGGAGAGGATCGAGGACGGGATCGCCGCGCTCACCCCCTCGGCCGCGGCCAGGGCATCGCCCACCGAAGCCGGGGCCGCCGCCACGGTCGAGGGATCGACCGTCAGCCGCGTCTCGTCGGCGATGGCGCCCAGCACATTGCGCAAGGGCGAGGCCGGGCCGGACAGCACATTCGTCACCTCGACCGCATGCGGCAGGGATTCCAGCGGGATGATGTCGAGATCGGACAGCATCTGATCGTAGCGCCCGACGTAATCGTTGTAATACAGCGCCAGCACGTCGCGCGACAAAGCGGTCTGCGCGGCGTCGGACAGATCCTGACTCGCGGTCGGCCCCAGCACGAAGGCATCGCGCTGGATCTGGGCGGAAACCCGCAGTGCCTCGGGCAGGAAGACCTCGTAGAAGCCCTTGCGGGTGTAGATCCCCTCGATCCCCTCGTTGAGCGGCCGCCCCGAGGAACGGGTGAAGGCGCGCGCGATGGCCGGGCCGCCGATGTCGGTCGGCCGCCAGGCCGGCAGGGCACGGGCGGCGTCGGTCTGGACAATGCCGTTATAGATGCGCTGCGCCTGCGGCATCCGGGTCAGGATATCCTGGACCTGCGATACCAGGTCTGCGTTCAGGTCGATCTTCTTCATCGGCCCGGCCAGCAGCGCGTCGAGATGCAGCGCCAGCACCTGGCGCAGATCCTCACGGCTGGCGCCGCCATAGAGGCGATCCCAGTCGGCGGTGAAATATTCCTTCACCAGAGCCTCGTCCATCGGGCCGATCTGGCCCAGCATCAGATAGACCTTCAGCAAGTCGAACAACACCACGGGATCGTTGATGCTGGACTGCATCTGATCCTCCAGCCGCACCAGCAGGCGGGGCAGGAAATGGCGGTTCAGCGCGTCGCGCCAGGCGAGTTTCGCCTCGTTCCCCAGCACGGCGGACTGATCGAGCCCCCAGGCCAGCACTCCGGCCTGCGCGACCGGCGCCCCGGCGCCCGGCACCACCCGCAGATGTTCCAGCGCCGGCACCACCAGCGGCAGATCGCTGTCGGCGACCGGCCCCACCGGGATCGCGGCGGCCTCCAGCCGGTAGGCCCCGATCCGGTCGGCGACTTCCTGGCGCTGGCGGCCGGTCTCCTGCCAGAACTGGAACCAGGCAAGGCCGATGCCGCCCGCGATCAGCACCGTCGCCGCCACCGCGCCGTGGCGCATCCAGCGGTAACGCCGTTCCACCCGGTCGTCGGAGCTGACGAGACCGGCCTCGGGGAAGATCACCCCGTCGAACAGCCGGGTCAGGAAGAAGCTGCGCCCGGTGCCCCGCCCGGTGCCGATGGCCTGGCGGCCGATGCCGAAGCTGCGCGCCATGCCCATCATCAGCCGGTCGATGGGCGTGCCTTCCTGGGTGCCGGAGGCGAAATAGACCCCGCGCAGCATCTGGCGGTGCTCATAGCGGTTTTCCTGAAAGACCTCGGTCAGGAAGTCGCGGGCGATCTGGCGCATGCTGGCAAGCTGGCCCGGAAAGCCCGCGATCAGGCTGCGGCGCGGCGGATCGCTTTCCGCCTGCATCCGCTCCAGCACCTGGGCGTTCAGCCGCGCGATCAGCAGGCCGAATTCCTCGTCGAACCCGGCGATGGCGGGGGCTGCCTGGCGGCCCTGCGGCAGGGGAAGGGTGAAGCCCCAGACCTGCTCGCGCCCCTCTTTCGGCAGACGGTCGAAGGTCTCGGTGAAGCCGGCGATCAGATCGGCCTTGGTGAACAGCACATAGACCGGGAAACGCACGCCCAGCTTCTCGCGCAATTCGTGCAGCCGGCGGCGAATCGCGGCGCCATGGGCCTTTTGCGTCGCGGGATCCTGCATCAGCAGATCCGACAGCGAGATCGCCACAACGGCGCCGTTGATCGGCTGGCGCTTGCGGTATTTCTTCAGGAGGCCCAGGAAGCCGAGCCAGCCCGCATTATCGGCCGAGGCGTCGCTTTCCTGAGTGGTGTAGCGCCCGGCGGTATCGACCAGCACCGCATTGTCGGTGAACCACCAGTCGCAGTTGCGCGTCCCCCCCACCCCGCCGATCGAGCCCGCGCCCATCTCTTCGGCCAGCGGAAAGCTGAGGCCGGAATTGACGATGGCGGTGGTCTTTCCGGCGCCGGGCGGGCCGATGATCACATACCACGGCAGTTGCGCCAGATGCCGCCGCCCGCCTTTGGCGCGGCGCAGCTTGCCAAGCGCTCCGCGCAGTTTCTCGCGCAGCTCCGTCATTTCGTCGCCGACGCCGATATCCCCCGCCGGGCCGGTGTCGGGGGTGGCGATGATCTCTTCGGCCAGCCTGTCGTCGCGCTTTTGCGCCCGGATCAGAAGGATCAGCACGACCAGAAGCGCGAGGATCCACAACACGCCCAGCCCGATCAGCCGCCCGGTCACGCCGTCAAACGGGCGCGCCTCGCCGAAGGCGAAGAACGGCCCGAGCAGCCAGAGCACTACTGATAACACCAGCGTGACGATCAGGGTGATCCCCACCCCCGAGCCGATGGCACGCAGGATCTTGCGCATGGGTTATTCCTCTCCTGCCGGGCTGTCCGCCGGTTCTGCGGGCGCCTCTTCCGCCGGATCGCCTGCCGGATCGCCTTCGGGCACGCCGTCGCGGCGCAGGACGATCTCGATCCGCCGGTTCTTCGCCTTGTTCGCGGCGCTGTCGTTCGGCACCAGCGGCTCGCGGTCGGCGCGGCCCTCGGCGCTCAGCCGGTCGGCCTGTTTCACCGTTTCCGCCAGCAGCTTGCGCACGCTTTCCGCCCGCGCCAGCGACAGGTGCATGTTCGACGGGAAGCGCGAGGTTTTGATCGGATCGCTGTCGGAATGGCCCACCACCAGCACCGGGCCTTTGGTGTCGTTCACCGCCTCGGCCACCCGCGCAATCGCGGTCTCAAACCCCGATTTCAGCACATCCGAGCCCGAGCCGAACATCCCCGCCCCGGCCATCACCACCTTGATGCTGGTCGCATCCTGTTCGACCGTAACCAGCCCGTCGTCGATCTCGGCCTTCAGAAAGCCCTTGATCCGGTCGAGCTGCTGGCCGGTGTTCTCCACCTCCGGGGGCGGCGGCGGCACCGGCGGGGCGCGGCGGGCAAGCTCGGGCGGCGGGCCGGATTCCAGCGTGGACATCGCGCCCAGAAGCCGCCCGGTCTCGGACGACAAAGCCCAGGACAGGCCCATGAACCCGGCGCCCAGCAGGGCGACCGTGGCGGCGACAGCGATCCAGAACGGCTTCCACAGCGACAGGGCGCGGAAGGGTTTCACCACCCCGGGCCAGTGCGGCGACAGATCCTGCCCGGGCTCGCCGCGCTGGCGGCGGATGATCTGCGCCAGCCCCTCGCGCACCTGGAGATGGCGGTCCGCCCCGCCCTGCTCGACCCTGAGCCGCCCCTCGAACCCCAGGCTGAGGCACATGTAGAGAAATTCCAGCAGGTCGATGTTGCGGGCCGGATCCTGCTCCAGCCGCGCCAGCAGATCGTAGAAACGATCACCCCCCACCACCTCGCGGTGGAAGGTCGACACAAGGCTCTGGGTGCTCCAGCCCGAGGTGCCGCCCCAGGGCGTGTTCAGCACCAGATCGTCGATGGTGGCGCAGATCGCATAGCGCGCGACCTTGATCGCCTGCGGATCGCAGCCCTTTTGCAGGGCATGGGTCTCGAAACTGCGCACCGCGCCCACGACCGAGCGGCGAAGCGCGTCGGGGTCGGGATGCTGGGCGCGGTTCCTGATCCGGCTGATCAGCGCGAAAAGCGTGCCCGCGCTCGCGACCAGCGGATTGACCCCGGTCAGGCTGTCTTCCAGCACCGCATCCGCCGCGGGGGGCGGGGCCGCGAGGCTGCTGGCCGGAACTGCGGCGGGAGCGGGTTCGGCATAAGCCTGCGGCGCAGAGGCGGGCTGCGCCAGCCCCGCCCGCCGCCCGCCCGGATTGGGACGGATCACCGTTTTGTCGCTGTCGCCCGGTTCGGCGAAAGGATCGTCGTCGTCGATCACGCGCGCCTCCTGCACTCAGCCCTGGCGGATCGCCCAGAGTTCCATCTTCAGCCCCGGATAATCGCCCGAGACATGCACCGCGATACCGCCCGAAGTGGTCATCCGCGCCCAGTGAGGGCTGTCCGGGGCGACCTCGAAATAGACCATATTGGCGTGATAGGGGATCTGCCGCGGCGCGACCGGCAAGGGCCGCAGCGCGATGCCGGGCAAAGCCGAATTGACCATCTGGCGGATTTCCTCGACCGGGCCGATCTTTGCCTGGCCCGCGAAATGGCGGCGGATGTTCTCGGCCGGAAGCTCCGCCGAGACCGCCAGCACGAAGCCCGAGGTTCCGATCAGCTTGCGGTCGGCGATCAGCCCGACCGAGATGCCGTATTTGCGCGGCTCCAGCGGGATCGAGACCGCGTTCTGCTCCAGCACCGCCGAGAGATAGCGCCGCAGGACCCGGATCACCGGGGCCCAGGTGGTGGCAAGGTCATGGTGCTGATAGGGCGGAAATTCCGGCGGGTGTTTCTCGGGCGCCATGAAGGTCGCCAGCTCCCCCGCCAGCGCGAGGCAGTCGCGGTAAAGCGCCGCCGGATGGATGTTCTCCATCGTCGAGATGTTGCGAAACACCGGCAGGTTGCGGTTGATCGTCATCAGAAGCAGGAAATCCTGCAATTCCGCCGCGCCGCGCGCCGTGCCCGAGGCCGCCAGCCGCCCCGAAAGCGCCTGCATCCGGTGGCCGAGCAGCCCGTCGATCTCGCCCACCAGCCCCTCCAGCACCGGGGCCGCGCGCAGATCCAGCACCGAGGGGATGAAAGCGCGGTCGAGCACCACCTCCTGGTCGGGGCGCACCTCGATGATCCGCGCGATCGGGATCGACAGCCGGTCGGCCAGATCGTCCACCGCCAGCGCCAGTTGCAGCCTGAGCCGTCCGACCGCCAGCCGCACGGGCTTGCGGCCCGCGCCCATCGTATCCGTCACCTCGATCTCGGCCGGGCGCAGCCGGGCGGCGGAAAGCTCCACCCCCGACATGTCGACCTCGGCCGCGCCCTGGCGGCGGGCGGGCAGCGTCAGCAGCACCACGCAGTCCCTGATATGCGAGGGCACTTCCAGCGCGGGCGGATGGTCGTCGGATTCGGGCAGGCGAAAGGCGGTGCCGTCGTGCCACAGCCCCGCCGCCGCGCGCAGCGCGAACCGCCCGGTCCTGAGCGCGTCATTGTCGATATCGAGCGTGGACACCCCCCAGCCATAGGGCACCAGCGCGCGGGCAAGCCCCGCCCGCATCGCCTCGGCATGGCGGTCGGCCTGCTGGAAATGCTGCGGTTGCAGGAACATTCCCTCGGTCCACAGAACCTTGCTATCCCAGGCCATGCCTTCCCCGTCCTTCCTGATGGTGCCGGAGCGGCGTCATTTCAGCCGCTCCAGTTGTTCGCGATAGGCGCGGGCGAATTCGCGGGCGAAAAGCTCGTGGAATTCGTTCTCGGCCTGGTCGGCGATTTCGGCGTAAAGCGTTTCGTAGACTTCCCAGTAGCGGGCCTTTTTGCCCTTCAGCAGGCCGCTGAACCCGCCTTTCGTGTCGAGCCGGGTCTCTAGCCCCGCCGGGTCGAGCCGGGCGAGAAGATGTTTCAGCGCCGCCTCCATCCCGGTCAGCATCGCCACCTCATGCGCCTTGAGATCCTGAAGCGCCTGATCGGCGGCGGCATCGGGGGGAAGCCAGCCCGGGCCGCCGGGCCGCACCATGGCCTCGACCGCCTGTTCGGGGCTGACGCTGAATTTCAGCGGGTTGTTGCCGCCCGAGGCGATCACCGTCTGGCCGATGCGGAACTCCTGCTTGATCGAGGCGCGGGTCATCAGCACCTCGCGCAGGCCGGTGATCATGCTGCGCAGGGCACGGCCCAGCCGCTCCATCGTGGCGGGGGTCTCTTCCGGCGGGATCTGCACCTGCGACGCGCCAAGGCCGGTGAGAAAGGCCGCCAGAGCCTCGCCGCCGCCCGCGGGCGCGGCAGGCGGGGGCGCAGCAGGGGGGGGCGCAGCAG
>NZ_UXAW01000112.1 GCF_900609055.1 Pseudogemmobacter humi
GCGGAGCGCAGCCCCGTCCGCCCCGAACGCCCGGACCCGAGAGGCTGACCGCCCGCCCCCGGAGCCGGCGGCGGATGCCTCCGGCGGGGGTATTTGGGTCAGGATGAAAACCAGCGCGCGGCGCCTCCGGCAGGGGTGGCGTGCGGGAGAGCCTCGCAGGACGGGCGCGCATCCCCCGGGCATCGCCAGTGACCGAGAGCCGCTTCCGTCTCCGCGCACATATCCAGCCAGCCGATAAAGCATGCGCACCCGGGCGGCCCGTCATCCTGCCCGCCGGACGCGCGGGCAGGACGGAATACCTTAACGCCGCTCGCCTTTCAGCTCTCCAAAGCCGCGCGCTCCCCAAGCCCATCCGCCGGAAACCGCCGCATCAACCCCCTGCCGCTTTCACCTTGACTTAAATACTCCGGGGGAGTCCCCGGAACGGGGACGGGGGCGGCGCCCCCTCTTGACCCGGGCGGCCGCCGGTGCCACGCCGGGGCTCATGCGGCTCCTGAACCTCTCGCTTCTGATCCTTTTCCCCGTCGCCTGGTTCGCCCCCATGCTGCGCGCCGCGATGCTGCCGGTGTTCGGGATGGACGAGATTTCCGTCCTCACCGGGCTGCAATCGCTCTGGGGCGCGGATCCGGCGCTGGCGCTGCTGGTCACCTTCCTTGCGGTCTTTGCGCCCTATGCCAAGACGCTGGGCCTTTCGCTGCTGCATTTCGGGCTGATGTCGCCGAAACTGCTGCCCGTGCTGCAATTCCTCGGGAAGCTCGCCATGGCGGACGTGTTCCTGATCGCGCTTTACGTGGTGATCGCGCGCGGCGCGGGCTGGGTCACGGTCGAAACCGCCTGGGGGCTATGGCTTTTCACCGGCTGCGTGCTTACCTCGGTGCTGATCTCCCTCCGAACCGAAGGCCGTCTCCATGCAAGCTGATCCCATCCCACTGTCCTTGCTCGATCTGGTGCGGGTGCGCGAGGGCTTCGGCCCCGAAGACGCACTGACGGAGGCCCAGGCCATCGCGCGCCACGCCGACCGGCTGGGGTTCAACCGCTACTGGGTGGCCGAGCATCACAATATGGAAAGCATCGCCTCGGCGGCGACTTCGGTGGTGCTGGCCCATGCGGGCCAGGGGACGCAGCGGATCCGCATCGGCTCGGGCGGGATCATGCTGCCCAACCATGCGCCCTATGTGATCGCCGAACAGTTCGGCACATTGGCTGCGCTGTTTCCGGGCCGGGTCGATCTGGGGCTGGGGCGCGCGCCGGGCACCGATCAGGCGACGCTCCAGGCGATCCGCACGCCGCCGGGCGCCGCCGAGCGTTTCCCGCAGGACGTGATGGAACTGATGCACTGGTTCGCCCGCGCCGACGAGCCCGGCTATATCCGGGCCTGGCCCGCGGCGGGGGCGGAGGTCGCGTTCTGGATGCTCGGCTCGTCCCAGTTCGGCGCGATGCTGGCGGCGGAACTGGGCCTGCCCTATGCCTTCGCCTCGCATTTCGCGCCCGATCTGCTGGACGAGGCGCTTCAGCTTTACCGCGCACGGTTCAAACCCTCGTCCCACGCCCGCGCGCCGCATGCGATGGTGGGGGTGAACGTGATCTGCGCCGATACCTCCGCCGAAGCCCGCCGCCTGTTCACCACCCAGCAGATGAGCTTCACCGGCATCTTCCGCGGCGCCCGCGGGTTGTCGCAGCCGCCGATCGAAGACATCGATGCCTGGTGGACACCGGTGGAAAAGGCCCGCGTCGGCGCGATGCTCGCCTGTTCGGTGGTGGGCGATCCGGGCGAGGTGAAAGCCGGGCTCGACGCCCTTCGGGCCCGCACCCAGGCCGATGAATTCATCATCGTCAGCGATATTTTCGACCCCGGGGCGCGGCGCCGCTCGCTCGCGCTGACGGCAGACGCCTGGGGGCTGGCGCCCTCCTGACCATCGCTCGCCTCCCCCACACGGCGGATGCCTCCGGCGGGGGTATTTAAGTCAGGATGAAAGCCCTTTCACCCTGACTTAAATACCCCGGGGAGTCTTCGCTTGCGAAGACGGGGCAGCGCCCCTCTGCGCGGGCGGTCAGGGGCGCTGCCGCGAAACCCGGGGCTTGCTGGCGCCGCGCCGCTGGTGTTAGCCAAAGACGCATGAGCAAGGCCCCGACCTATACCTGCACCGCCTGCGGTGCGACCCACCGCAAATGGGCCGGGCGTTGCGACGCCTGCGGCGCCTGGAATTCCATCATCGAGGAGGCGCCGCTCTCCGCCGGGCCGAAGCCGCTCGGACCGAGGGGGCGGCAGATCCCGCTCTCGGATCTGGCGACCGAGGAGGAGCCGCCGCCGCGCGCGGGCTCGGGCATGGCGGAGCTTGACCGGGTGCTCGGCGGCGGGCTGGTGCCGGCCTCGGCAATCCTTGTCGGCGGTGATCCGGGGATCGGCAAATCCACGCTTCTGTTGCAGGCGGCGGCGAGTTTCGCCCGGCGCGGGCTGAAATGCCTTTACATCTCGGGCGAGGAGGCCTCGGCCCAGGTGCGGATGCGGGCGCAGCGCCTCGGGCTGAAGGACGCGCCGGTGCAGCTTGGCACCGAGACCGCGCTGAGGGACATCCTGACCACGCTTGACGCCGAGCGCCCCGCCCTCGCGATCATCGATTCGATCCAGACCATGTGGCTCGACACCGTCGAGGCCGCTCCCGGCTCGGTCTCCCAGGTCCGTGCCACCGCGCATGAGCTGGTGAGCTTCGCCAAACGCCGCGGCGTCGCGGTGATCATCGTCGGCCATGTCACTAAGGAGGGCCAGATCGCCGGGCCCCGGGTGGTCGAGCATATGGTCGATACCGTTCTCTATTTCGAGGGCGAGCGCGGCCATCAGTTCCGCATCTTACGCGCGGTGAAGAACCGCTTCGGCCCCGCCGACGAGATCGGCGTCTTCGAGATGACCGGGGCGGGTCTGGCCGAGGTCGCCAACCCCTCGGCGCTGTTCCTGTCGTCGCGCGATGCGCCCGCCCCGGGGTCCGCGGTCTTTGCCGGGATCGAGGGCACCCGCCCCGTGCTGACCGAGATCCAGGCGCTGGTCGCGCCCTCGCCGCTCGGCACACCCCGGCGCACGGTGGTCGGCCTCGATTCGGGCCGGCTCTCCACCATCCTTGCTGTGCTGGAGGCGCGGGTGGGCATCCCCTTCACCGGGCTCGACGTGTTCCTGAACGTCGCGGGCGGGCTGCGGGTGACGGAACCGGCGGCAGACCTCGCCGTCGCAGCCGCGCTTCTCAGCGCGCGCGAGGATGTGGCGATCCCGCGCGACATGGTGCTTTTCGGGGAAATCTCGCTCTCCGGCGCTTTGCGCCCGGTGGCCCAGACCGAAAACAGGTTGAAAGAGGCCGCGAAACTTGGTTTCACACAGGCGGCGCTGCCGAAGGGATCGAAACCCGGCGCGGCGGGCGGCATGAAGCTGCGGGGGATGGCCGATCTGGCGGCCTTTACCGGCGAGATGTTCGGGGCGGGCTGATCCCCCCGGGCGCAAGGAGAGCGGAATGGACAATTTCACCTGGATCGACGGCATCGCCGCGCTGATCATCCTGCTCTCGGCGGTGCTCGCCTATTCGCGCGGCATCGTGCGCGAGGGGATGGCGATCCTCGGCTGGATCGGCGCCGCGGTGGTGGCCTTCCTCTTCGCCCCCGCCGCCATGCCCATCGTGCGCGAATTGCCGAAAGTGGGCGAATTCCTCGCCGACAGCTGCGAGCTTTCCGTCGTCGCAGCCTTCGCCGGTGTCTTCGCCATCGGACTGATCGTCGCGGCCCTGTTCACGCCGCTCTTCGCCTCTATCGTGCAGCGCTCGGCGCTTGGCGGCATCGACCAGGCGCTCGGCTTCCTGTTCGGCGTGGTGCGCGGCATCCTGCTGATCGCGGTCGCCTTCATCGTCTACGACCGGGCGCTGGCCAACCAGTCGGTCGCGGCGATCGACAATTCCCGCACCGCGAAGGTGTTCGCGAATTTCCAGGCCTCGATCGACAGCGCCATCCCGACCGACGCGCCCGGCTGGATCGTCGCGCGCTACAACGACCTGACCAATGTCTGCGCCACTGGCGCCGCGCCCGGTTCCGCCGTGCCCGCCCCTGCCCCGGCGGAGCCCGCCCCGGCACCATAAGCGCGCCGCTGTGCATCC
>NZ_UXAW01000111.1 GCF_900609055.1 Pseudogemmobacter humi
CCACCTGACCGAATTTGGTCAGATCGTGCCACAGGGTGCAGCCAATGCGGCTCGGCTGGTTGCCATCGTGGAAGATCCGGACAGCGGTCTGCCCGTCTACGGGCCCGCTGCATAAAGATGGCTGCGGAAAAGGCCGGACACATTTCAGCACCCGATGACGCGCCAAAAGAAGTTCTGAAGATCCCTCTTGCGCAAGGGGGCGGTTACACATGCTGCACAAACGGGCTGAGGCTGAACGTATCCCTTTGCTTGCTCTCATCAGCGCATGCGACAAGTCCCGGGCGTGCCGGGTGATGTGAAGCGGTTCATGCGGAGCAGGTGAATGCCATTGGTTCGAGAGAGCCTGCGACACGATGCGGATCTGAACCTCTGCATCCCGCCGGTCGAAGTCCCTCGCCATGATGGGCTCCCACAGGAGCTTGAGGCATCTCATCCTGGCCTCCACGCAACTACGTCGGTGATATCCGGACCATTTCTTTCAGTTGGCCCGCCCGAAGCGTTTGCAGGCGCGTAGCGCCTCGTTTCGCGCCTGCAGGCCGGGATCATGGCCTTTCCACTCCCGGGCATTTCGTCCCGGCGGTATGATCGCATCGCAACCCCGGGCCGCGATGGCGGTGTGACAAGCTTTGGTGTCATAAATGTTATCGGCGGTTACGCTGCCGATCCGCTCTTGCAGCGCAATCTGCGCCAACGGATCGGGGAGGACAGACGCATCGCCGATACGGTTGCTGGTCATCTCGACGTCTTGCACCTCAAGCGTGTCAGCATCGATACCGATGTGGATCTTGCGCCACTGGCGACGGCGGCTGGCCCCGTGTTTGCGGATGAGCCGGACCAGAAAACGGTCCGGCGGATCGTTTTCCCGGCGAATGGGCCACTCGCCTTCGCCCGAGAACTTGATGCCAGTGCTGTCAACCGACCGACGGAGCGCGTTTCATGGAGGCATTGCCTCAGATGGAACTGGCAGACGGAAGGACCTTGATCACCTACACGTCCTCAGCCCTCCCATTTGGACGGCGGTGGGGCGTGGGCGGAACTGTCAGGATCGCAGCTTCGGGCCGGTTGTGGCTGTGGGTCCTGACACCGCCAGGAAAATTTTTTCCGTGCAGAAGATAACCTGCTACCGGACAAAAGCTGGTCCATCGCAACACGTTTAAACGGCTTTTACATACGGCCTTTCTGCATGAGACGCGCCGTTGACCCACTTCTGGTCCAAATTATCCACCAAGACACTATTTTAGTTTAGAACTTTATTTTCGGGCGTCTTCCCGGCTCTTCCGGATTCATGAAGCAATACGTGTCATACGTCATCGGTGGCTCGCAGAGCCTGTGCGCATTGGGGCTGGACCCGGTGTCGGGATCGGGGCTAAGAAGGGCGGCCCGCCGCATCGGGCGGCTCAGGGCGCAATGTGTGTCTCTGGACAGGTGGCCGAGTGGTTTAAGGCAGCGGTCTTGAAAACCGCCGATGCGCAAGCATCCGTGGGTTCGAATCCCACCCTGTCCGCCAAACACCGCCGATTGCCGCACAAATGATCCAGACAGGCTTTGTTGAGCTATTCGGATTGAGGCCGGACTTGTCCCTTTCCCAGATATTTTCAGCGCATGCGGACGGTCTCTGGCGTCCCGAGTGATGTGAAGCGGTTCATGCGGAGCAGGTGAATGCCAT
>NZ_UXAW01000110.1 GCF_900609055.1 Pseudogemmobacter humi
AGCTGCTGCGCCGCCGCTCCGACCGCCTGCGCGGCGTGACCGGCCGCTGACCCGCCGGTTTCTTCAAAGAAACCGGTCCGGACCCTTCAAAGGGTCCGGGCCGGAGTTTTTGAAAACTCCGGGCGCCATGGCCGCGGTCACGGCAGGATCTGCAACCACAGCCAGATCGTCGGGATCGAGAAGGCGGTGCCGGACAGCACCGCCGAGGCATTCACCCGCTTTCCCACCCCGTAGAGATGGGCGAACATATAGGCGTTGACCCCGGGCGCCATGGCCGCGGTCAGGATCAGCGAGCGCAGCCCGGCATCGTCCAGCCCGAACACGCCCCGCGCCAGCCCCCAGCTGAGCGCCGGATGCACCACCAGCGAAACCACGCAGATCATCGCGATCACCAGCCGGTCCCCCTCGGGGCGATAGCGGAACAACACCCCGCCCAAAGCAAACAATGCCGCAGGCAGCGCCGCCGTCGCCATCATCTCCACCCCGGACCATAACGGCGCGGGCAGCGGCAGGCCGGTCAGATTGACCGCGAAGCCGAGAAGGATCCCGATCACCAGCGGCTGATGCAGCACGGCGCGGGCGATCTGACGCCCCAGCCGCAAGAGCGGAACCTGCTGCCCCCGCGCGCGCGCCCATTCCATCAGCCCGATGCCGGTGGTGTAGATGATCGGCGAATGGACCGAGATGATGGCGATGTTCCCGGCCAGCGCATCGGGTCCGAAAGCGCGCTCGGTGATCGGCAGGCCCAGAAGCAGCGAGTTCGAGAACATCCCCGCGAAGCCGATGGCCACGCAATCGGCAAGCGGGCGGCGGAAGATCCACAGCGCCCCACTGAAACACAGGCCGAAGCCCGCGAAGGCGCCCGCATAGAACGCCACCATCAGCCCCGGATCATAGGCCGCGCCCAGATCCAGCCGGGCCACGCCGCGAAACAGCACACAGGGCAGCGCAAAGCCCTGCGTGAACCGCATCACCCCATCCACCGCCCCGTCGGGGAACAGCCCGGCCCGGGCCGCGATCCAGCCGAAGCCGATCACCAGGAAGACCGGCAGGATGACATCGAGCAGCGCGGACATCCGGGCCGCTCAGCCCGATGTATCGTATTCCAGCACCATTCCGTCCCAGGCGGGGGCGATATGGTCCGGCAATTCGCCTGTCAGCGTGGCGTAATCCATGTCGAGATGCATGTTGGTCAGCACCGCGCGCCGCGGCTTCGCGCGCGCGATCCAGCCCAAAGTCATCTCCAGATGCGCATGGGTCGGATGCGGCTTGCGGCGCAGCGCATCGACCACCCAGCAGTCGAGCCCGGCGAGCGCGGTCCAGCTCTCCTCGGGGATCTCCACCGCATCGGGCAGATAGGCGAGCGGGCCGATGCGGAAGCCGAGCGCATCCATCGTGCCGTGCTCGGCGCGGAACGGCACGAAATCGAGGCTGCCCCCCGCGCCGGTGATCGAAAACGGCCCGCCGATGGTGTTCATCTCAAGGATCGAGGGATAGGCGCTGCCCGCGGGCTGCACGAAAGCATAGCCGAAGCGGGTCAGCAGCGCCTCCTGCGTCGGGCCGTCGGCC
Organism: Pseudogemmobacter humi; assembly: GCF_900609055.1. GTDB lineage: Bacteria > Pseudomonadota > Alphaproteobacteria > Rhodobacterales > Rhodobacteraceae > Pseudogemmobacter > Pseudogemmobacter humi. The sequence goes on from NZ_UXAW01000110.1 coordinate 1,570, forward strand.
CAGACCGGCAGCCGGCGCTGCATGTTCAGCACGACCTGGCGCAGATCGTCCAGCCCGTGGACGTGATCGGCATGGGAATGGGTGTAGACCACCGCATCCAGCGCGCCGACGCCCGCGGCGAGAAGCTGCTCGCGCAGGTCGGGGCCGGTGTCGATCAGAACGCGGGTCACGCCGTCCCGGCCCTCGCGCTCGACCAGCATGGCGCAGCGGCGGCGGCGGTTCTTCGGCTCGTCCGGGTCGCAATCGCCCCAGAAACCGCCGATCCGCGGCACCCCGCCCGACGAGCCGCAGCCGAGGATGGTGAAGCGCAACGCGGTCATGCTGCGAGCCTTGCGCGGGGAAACAGCCGGTCGAAATTCGCGGTGGTGGCGGCGGCGAATTCGGCCTCGCTCAGGCCGAAGATCTGCGCGCCGACTTTGGCGGTATGGGCGACATAGGCCGGCTCGTTGCGGCGGCCGCGGAAGGGGGGTGGCGCCAGATAGGGGCTGTCGGTCTCGACCAGCACCCGGTCGAGCGGCGCGCGGGCGAAGATATCGCGGATTTCCTGGCTTTTGGGAAAAGCGGCGATGCCGGACATCGAGAGGTAAAAGCCCATCTCAAGCGCGGCTTCGGCCAGCCGCGCGCCCGAGGAAAAGCAGTGCATCACGCAGGAATAGGGGGCGTGCCGCATCCCCTCGGCCAGGATCCGCTCCATATCCTCGTCAGCGGCGCGGGCGTGGATCACCAGGGGCAGGCCGGTCTGCTGCGCGGCCTCGATATGGTTGCGCAGCGAGACCTGCTGCGCGGCGGCGCTTTCCGCGGTGTAATGATAGTCGAGCCCGGTCTCGCCGATGCCGACGCATTTCGGATGCCGGGCGATCTCTACCAGTTCGGCGGTGGTGATCGGCGGCTCTTCGGCCACGCTCATCGGGTGGAGGCCGAAAGTGTGGAACACGCCGGGGTAAGCCCCGGAGATCGCGCGGACCTTCTCCAGCCCCGACAGTTTCGTGCAGATGGTGACGATCCGGCGCACGCCAGCGGCTGCGGCACGGGCCACCAGCTGATCGACCTCGCCCTCGAAATCGGGGAAATCGAGGTGACAGTGGCTGTCGACAAGTTCGGGGAGAAGGGCGTCGTCGGGGGACATTTCGGCGGAGATTTCGGGGGGCATGGTCATCCGGTGGCGAGTTGGCCCGCCGTGGCGTCGATCTTCAGAAGGATATCCATGAGAAGCGCGGCAGGGTCAAGGTTCACGGCCTTGCCGCGCCGGGCGCGGGCGGTCAGGCTTTGCGCGAGTTCGGCCCAGGGCCGGGCCGAGGCGACATCGGGGGCGAGCCGGGCGAAGAGCGCGGCCTCGCCCGGTGCGGCCTCGGGCGGGGTTTCGCGCCGCGCCGCCGCGCGGGCCAGCCGCGAGAGAAACAGGTCGATCTGGGTCAGGATCAGATCGAATCTGTCGGCCCCACCGCGCGCCGCCGCGCTGTCCGCCAGCGCGAGCGCCCGGCTGCGGTCGAGCCGGGGCAGGGTGGCGAACAGCCCGACCAGCGCGGCATAGCTCTGCAACCCTTCCAGACTGGTGAGGCGAAAGGCCTCGCCCACCGATCCGTCGGCAAGCTCAGCAAGCGCCACGGTATCCTCGGGATCGACCGCGCCGCCGGTCGCGGTCAGCGCATCCGACAGCGCATCGGGGGCGAGCCGCGACAGCTTCAGCTCGCGGCAGCGCGAGCGGATCGTCGGCAGCAGCCGCGCGGGCTGGTGCGAGACCATCAGGAAGACGGCGCCCGCGGGCGGCTCCTCCAGCAGTTTCAGGAGCGCATTGGCGGCGGCGGTGTTCATCTCGTCCACCGCATCGACGATCGCCACCCGCCGCCCGCCATCGGCGGCCGAGAGCGCGAAGAAGCTTTTCATCCGCCGCACCTCGTCGACGGTGATGAATTGCGACAGGGCGTTGCCCTTGTCGTTGGCGCCGCGGCGCAGGAGATAAAGTCGCGGCTCGGCCAGCGCCCGCATCCGACGGGCGAGCGGGCTGTCCGGGTCGGTGTCGAGCGTGTCGGGGGCCGCCGGCGCGCCGAACAGCCCGCCGTCATCGGCTGGTGCCGAGAGCAGGAAGCGCGCGATCCGCCAGGCCAGCGTCGCCTTGCCCACGCCCTTCGGCCCGGTCAGCATCCAGGCGTGATGCAGGCGGCCGCTGTTGAATGCGGTGAGGAACCCCTCTTCGGCTGCCTGCTGGCCGAAAAGCACCGGCGTCTCGCGCGGATGCGGAGCGCCTTCGCTGCGGTCGGGTTCGGGAAGCTCGGTCTCGGCCATGGGCCTGTCATGGCATGGGACGGGCGCGGGGGGAAGGGGG
>NZ_UXAW01000109.1 GCF_900609055.1 Pseudogemmobacter humi
GGCGGTCGCCTTCGTCTCGAATCTGATCTTCACCATCTGAACGCAAAGACAACGCAACAAACACGGGCGGGGGAAACCCCGCCCGTGGTCGTCCCCACATAAGCCAAGGGCCGATTTGTTCCATCACGTTTGAGCCGGAAACCCCCGCCGCAAGCCCCATCCGCGGGAACCGGCCCAGGCCGGAACGCCGGACCGGCCATCCGGCGCCGCCCCTTCAGGAACTGTCCGATCAGGCGTGGAAATCCCGGTCGCGGACCGACATCTTTCTCCCAATGGCGCAATCACGCGTCATGTCAGCAGAGAGAATGGAGGATAAGCCATGGCAGACCCCAGAGATCCCGGCCGCAACCCGTCGCATGATCCGAAGCAGCCGCAGAACGATCCCAACCGGCAGCGCGACCAGGGCCCCGGCCGCCAGCAGGAGCAGCAGGATCCCGATCAGCGCCGTCAGCCCGGCCAGGATCAGGAACGCAATCCGCAGCGCCAGTAAGCGAGCCGGATCGTCGCGGCGGGGCTCAGGCCCCGCCGTTTCCCGCCGCAACCAGTCAGGGGAAATCCCGTGAACGCCATGACCGCCCTGTCTCCGGCCCGCCGCGATCTGCCCCCGCCGGATCTGTCCGGTGCGGGTCCCGATCCGGGCCCCGATCTGCCCCCCGATCTGCCCGAAGAGCCGAAGCAGCCCGATGCCCCGCCGCCTCCGGCGCCGCCGCCGTTCAGGGATCCGCCGCCGCAGCCCGAACGCGACCCCGACCCACCGCCTGACCGGATGGCCGGACGGTCGGAGGATGGCTGCTACAATCCCTGCGCCGCCGACCGCCGCCCCGGCGACCACCAGGCCGACGGCCAGACCCGCTGGCATCAGGCGCGCTGATACGCCGCCGTTATGTCGCCGCCGGCCAGTATCGCGGTTTAGCCGAGTGCCGCCGGAAAGACCAAAAGAGGCCGACTGACCCCGGAAGAGCCAATGAATACAGTTTTTTGGCGGTCGATGCCCGGCGGCGCCGCGAAATGGCATGTCCTGCAGTGGCGGCGTAAAATGGCCATTTAAGGGGCTTTACGGGGTGGTTGAGGCCAGTTCCGGATTCCTGCACTTTTTCCTGTCTCTGAACACCCGATAATGGTCGAAAGTCTGGCCCCCCGGGTAGGTCGGCGATCCGGCCCCGCTGGGTTGGCCCCGTCCATCCTCAGACAGAGGGCGAAGGGGCCGGGGCAGATCTGGACTGGACCAACACGACGCCATTCGTCCGGGAGACCATCCTGAAATGCAGGATGGAAGGGGTAGGTATGATGCACCAACGCTCCCAATGGTCAGGCCGCCACCCGGTCATTTTGGGATTGGATCAGCTTCTGTAACAACCGCCGCCCTCATCAGCCGCTTGCCATGCGCACGCCCGCCGAGGCATTCCGATGAGCGGCTTATAACCTGAGCAGATTCCGCCGGGTCAATACATTCATCCGTCGCGTTCCGGATCACGCGCATTACCGCGAAAGCTCCTGCAACAAGGCCATCACCGGGCAGTGCCTGACTTTTGCAACAAGGCCGCCCCCGCCGGGAAAAGCGCAGCGGGCCGGGATGCCGTCCTCCGCGAAGATCCTTGACCCGCGCTTTGCAAAGTGGTTCAGAATTTTGCAAAACGGAGCCCGACATGGCCACGCAAAAACTCTACGCCGGGGTGAAGCTGCGCGAGATCCGGGGGCGGCTGGCGCTGACCCAGAAATCCTTCGCCGACAAGCTGGGGGTCTCGCTGCCCTATCTCAACCAGATGGAGAACAACCACCGGCCGGTCTCGGCCGCGGTGGTGCTGGCACTGGCGCAGGAATTCGGGCTCGACGTGACCGAGCTGACGGTCGGCGAAAGCGAGCGGCTGGTCAGCGACATGCGCGAGGCGCTGGCCGATCCGGTCTTTACCGCCGCCACGCCGCCGCTGGCGGACCTGCGGCTCGCCGCCTCGAACGCCCCGGCGCTGGCGCGGGCCTTTCTCGACCTGCATCGCGCCTACCGGCAAAATCACGAGCGGCTGGCCTCGCTGGATGAGGCTCTGGGGCGCGAGGATGCGGGGCTGAAGCCCAGCCCCTGGGAGGAGGTGCGCGACTTCTTCCATTATTGCGACAATTACATCGACGCGGTGGACCGCGCGGCCGAGCATTTCGCCACCTCGGCCGGGCCGAAACGCGATGTGATCCGGCTGGCCGAGGATCTGTTGCACCGCCAGGGCGTCGCGCTGCATTACGACGACACGCCCGCGATCCGCCGCTACGATCCGGCGGCGCGGCGGCTGGTGATCTCGGCCCGGGCCCAGGATGCGACGCGGCGGTTCCAGCTTCTCTATCAGCTGGCGCTCCTGACCCAGAACGATCTCCTGGAGGCGACGCTGGATTTCGCCCGCTTCTCCACCCCCGAGGCGCGCGACATCGCCAAGATCGGGCTGGCGAATTACTTCGCCGGGGCGGCACTGCTGCCCTATCGCGCCTTTCTGGAGGCCGCGCGCGAGACGCGCCACGATCTGGAGCGGCTGGCGGATCTGTTCGGCGCCTCGATCGAGCAGGTGGCGCACCGGCTCTCGACCCTGCAACGGCCCGGCGCCAAGGGGATCCCGTTCTTCTTCGTGCGCGTCGATCAGGCCGGCACCATCACCAAGCGCCATTCCGCCACGCGGCTGCAATTCGCGCGTTTCGGCGGCGCCTGCCCCTTGTGGAACGTCCACCAGGCCTTCGAGACCCCCGGAAAGTTCCTGCGCCAGTTCGTCGAAACTCCCGACGGCGTGCGCTATCTCTGCCTCGCGCGCGAGGTGTCGAAACCCGGCGGCGCCTTCCTCGCCCCGGTGCGGCGCTATGCGATCGGGCTGGGCTGCGAGGTCCGGCACGCAAGCGAGATGGTCTATGCCGACGGGCTGGACCCACGGGGTCGGTTCGAGCCGATCGGCATCTCCTGCCGGATCTGCGAGCGCGCCACCTGCCACCAGCGCTCGGTCCCGCCGCTGGAACGGCGGCTGAAGGTCAATCCCGACAGCCGCGATCTCCTGCCCTATGAAATCGCGGAGTGAGATTTTTGCCGGAGCGATCAGCTCAGGTATCTTTGCGCCTGATCTGTGCCGCTGTGGCAGATCGCCGGTCGAACCCGGACGAGGCGGAAACCTTCTTGCCGTCTCGCATGACCCGCATTTGTGCGGTATAGACGACGGGGCCGTCTTAAAGGCGGTGCCCGGTGAGGGTTCCCCTTTGCTGATATGGCCGCTTCCAATCCGCTTACCTTTGGCAAAGCAGAGACGGAAAGCGGATAAAACCACACAAAATGCGCAAGAATGACCAAGATGAACTTGCCGGAACGGCTGGCGAAGATGGACGAGAAAGACAGTAATAACGATAGTTTCCGCCTTTCCGTGGCGCCGATGATGGACTGGACCGACCGGCATTGCCGGTATCTCCACCGGCTGATGACGCGGCGCGCGATGCTCTATACCGAGATGGTCACGGCGCCCGCGGTGATCCACGGGCCGGCAGCCCGGCTTCTCGGCTATGATCCGGCCGAGCATCCGGTGGCGTTGCAACTCGGGGGCTCGGATCCCCGCGAACTGGCCAAGGCGGTGCGGATCGCGGCGCCCTGGGGCTATGACGAGATCAATCTGAACTGCGGCTGCCCGTCGGACCGGGTGCAGTCGGGCTGTTTCGGCGCGGTGCTGATGAAGGATCCCGATCTGGTCGCGCGCTGCGTGAGCGCGATGCAGGCCGAGACGGCGGCACCCGTCACGGTGAAATGCCGCATCGGCGTGGACGACCAGGACCCCGAACAGGTGCTGCCCGCCTTCATCGACCGGCTGGCCGCGGCAGGAATCAGCCATTTCGTGATCCACGCCCGCAAGGCCTGGCTCCAGGGCCTGTCGCCGAAAGAGAACCGCGAGATCCCGCCGCTCGATCACGATCTGGTCCTGCGGATGAAGGCGCGTTTCCCCGAGCTGACCATCTGTCTGAACGGCGGGGTGACAAGCCTTGCCGCCGCGCGGGAACTGCTGGCGCAGGGCGTGGACGGGGTGATGCTCGGCCGCGCCGCCTATCACGATCCGGGCCACACGCTGATCGGGGCCGATGCGCTCTGGGGAGAAGATCATGCCCCCGCGCCGGACGAAGTGGTGCGGGCGATGCTGCCCTATATCGAGTCGCATCTGGCGGCGGGCGGGCGGCTGCATCAGATCACCCGGCATATGCTGGGCCTGTTCCATGGCCGGCCCGGCGCCCGCGGCTGGCGCCAGGTGCTGTCCTCGGACGCCTGCCGCGAGGGCGCGGGCGTGGATGTCGTCCTGAAGGCCCTGGAACGGGTGGAGGCCGCCGCCGCGGCAGCCTGAGGCGGGAGGACACTTCCCGGGGGGCCGAAAAGCACCCCGGTATCGGCATTTTCGCCGCATCCGGCCGGGGTGCACAGGCAAAAGCCCGCTTGCCTCTGGCCCCTGACCACAGCGCAGGCATATTGCAGGCCGAAGACCGCCCGAGAGGACTCCCATGCCGTTTCCCGAACTTTCGACCCTCTTGCCGATGGCGCTTGCGCTGATCGTGATCGGCGGATTTGCCGGGGTGATCGGCGGGCTTCTGGGCGTGGGAGGCGGGATCGTGCTGGTTCCGGCCTTCTTCTACGCCTTCCAGGCGCTCGGCTATGGCGGCGACCAGGTGATGCAGATCTGCGTCGCCACCTCACTTGCGACGATCGTGGTGACCTCGCTGCGCTCGGTCTCGGCGCATCATCGCAAGGGGGCGGTGGACTGGCAGGTGCTGAGATCCTGGGGCCCCTGGCTGGTGCTGGCTTCGGCTCTGGGGGTCTGGGTGGCCTCGGGCGTGTCTTCGAGCGTGCTTCAGGCCTTGTTCGGGGCGCTCGCCGGGCTCGCCGGGCTGTGGATGGCCTTCGGGCGCGATTCCGCGCGGCTCGGGGCTGAGATGCCGGGCCAGCCTCTGCGGGGGCTGCTTGCCTCCTTCACCGGCTTCTTTTCCGCGCTGATGGGGATCGGCGGCGGCACTTTCGGCGTTCCGTTGATGGTGCTTTTCAACATGCCGATCCACCGCGCGATCGCCACCGCCTCGGGCTTCGGGGTGCTGATCGCGGTGCCGGCGGTGATCGGTTTCCTGTTCCTGCGCATCGACCATGCGCCGCCGCTGAGCGTCGGCGCGATCAGCCTGCCCGCCTTCCTGATCGTGATCGGCACCACGCTTCTGACCACGCCCTGGGGGGTGCGGCTGGCCCATGCGATGGATCCCAAACCGCTGAAACGCGCCTTCGCGGTGTTCCTGACGCTGGTCGCGCTCAACATGCTGCGCAAAGTCGTGTTCTGAGCGAAAAAGAGCTCCGCCGGTTCCGGGCGGATGCCTCCGGCGGGGATATCTGAAGGTATGTCCTTATTTTTATGTTTTTAAATCAATTCTTTATGTCTATCCCCGCTGTGAAGTGACGCACGGATGTGGCACACTTGGCCTGTCTGTCGCGGCCCGTTCGCCCTTGATCGGGGGCCGTCATGGGCAAGCACCGTCACCTCTTCCGCCGGGGAAACATCTGTTACTGGCGGCGGAGTCCGGGGTTTCCACAGAAAACGCCCTGTTCCAGCTTTCCCTGCGCAGCGAAGCGCGCGCCGAAGCCTATATTCTCGCCCGGAAACTGACCGCCGAGAGTGATCCCATGTCCGATGCCCCGACCCACAACCTGCTGTCCGTGGGCAATGCCCGGAAGTGGCTGTACCATGTCATCACCGAGGGGATTGGACGGCGGCCACGGCCTGGAAGCTGATGGCCGAGGTCTGCCACGGGCGCAGATGAGCGATGCGGTGGCGGCACGGCTGCGCGCCAAGGGGACCGGCGAGGCCGACCTCGCGACGCTGGAGCGCTGCCTCGACCTTTATGCCCGCGACATGCTGTCCGAGGCGCGGATGAACCGCATCGCCTCGGGCATCGGGAGGCTGACCCGGTGCGGCAGCCAGCCGGAGGCGCTGGAACTGCCGGAGTTACCGAAAGGACTCAGGGCCGGTCGCAAACCTGCAATATGATGTGCCGATGCCTTCCGCTTTGGCGGAGAAGGCATCTCTGGATGTTCTGGCGAAGGCTGTAGGTGCGACCTACGGTGTGGCGACTGCCGCAGGACTGGCCGCGCTCAGCCCGGCGGTCGGCGAGACAGCTTCCGGACGCCTGGGGCGTGCCCGCAAGGCCCTGGTCCGCATCAGCCGTGCGATCCGGAGAAGTCCGCACGGCCAGTCCTTCCGCCAGGACATCGCGCCAGACGCGGCGGGCGCCACAGGTGCGGTCGCTGATCCTGAAGCCCGTCCCGATCGCTGCGACGCGCTTCGCATCATGGACCTCGCGGGTGCCGGGTGGGCGGCTGAGCCAGGCATGAAAGCCGGACCGCGAAGCCTCAGGAACCTCGCAGAGCCAGCTGACCGGCCAGATGTGGCGGTGTTTGGCGATGAAGGCGAACCTCATATTCTTTCGGCTGATCGCTCGAACCAATGGCGCAATCAGCCGCAAACGCGCGCGAAAAAAGCCGCAGCTTTCTTCGAGGCATGTCACGCTCCGCGCGCAGCCGGGAGGCCTCTCTCTTCAGAGCCGAAATCTCGGCCAGACCGGCCCGCATCCGCCCGTTCCCGGGGAAAGCTGTGGCCAGGGTTGTGGTCCGTTCCCGCATCCACCGACCCAACACGCTCGCCGCAACGGCAGGGTCACGGGCCGCCTGCGCTACCGCTACGCCCCCATTCGTCGGGGAATTGATCCCCCGGATCAATCCCTGATCCTCCTCATACGTCACCAGCCTCACGGCATCGACTGTAAACTCGCGGCTGAACTTCCGTCTCGTCATATCCACTCTCCGGTTCCCCGGGCACGATCTTATCTTCGTGCCCACAAAACCGGCAGCAGATCAGTGTTCTGGCTCTAAAGCTAATGAGTCTAGAGCCTAGGGCCGAGCGGGCTTTCCCCGGTATTAACCTATGCGGCGCCGGTCCAGCGGTGAAGGTGATCATTGTCTGCGTTGAAAAACCTGTCGCACCAGGGCATTTATGATGTTACCGCCGCCCGACGGCATCTGTTTGCCAGGGAGGGCCTGCGAGGCTCCACACAGGAGAGCGGTCATGCCGGAGATT
>NZ_UXAW01000108.1:0-2341 GCF_900609055.1 Pseudogemmobacter humi
GATCTTGAACTCACGGCTGAACTTCCGTCTCGTCATATCCACTCTCCAGTTCCTTGGTCACGATCTTATCTTCGTGTCCACGAAACCAGCAGCAGCTCATGAAGGCGTTGCAGCCCGTCCGAAATGACCGGCTGCAAGACCCGGTTCAGCTCGATCCGCTCCTCCGGGCGGCGCGTGCGCATCGGCACCGGTGGCTCGGCGATGAGCCGGTCGATCAGCAGGGCATCGGTCCGCCGGTGGCGCAGCGTTGCGATCAGCCCTTCCTCTGCGATCAAATGGGCGGTTTCGGCATCCTCGATCATGCTGGCGAGCGTCACTGTCATCTCGTCCTGAAGGCGGGCGTGCGCCTCTTCGGCGATGGCTTTCGCCTCAACGGCGCGCTCGATGGCAATGCTCGCCGCCTTCTGCGCCTCCAGCCTGTCGCGCTCGGCCTTCCATGTTGCGCGATCCAGACGGCGTCTGCGCGGCCCTGTCCGCGACTGCCCATGTCTTGCGCCGACATCAGCATGATAGCGATCCTGCCAGGCGCGCATGGCCTGTTTATAGCTGCGGGATGGCGACCCAGACCAGCCGCTCTCCCGATGCCGATCTTGTTCGCGGTGGCCCTCATGGCAGCGTTTCGCGTCCATGCGCATATTGTCATCTGCACATATGGGCACGGCCAGCACATGCACATGCGGATGGGTTTCGTCGCGGTGCTCGATGACGCTGAGCACCTCTGCACCGTTGCGCGCGGCATCCTCCCTGGCGAAGTCCATCGCATCCTTTCGCCAGCGCAAATATTCGGCCTCGTCCATCTCCGCGACAGGGTCGGGGAAGCTGAAAACGCTGGCGATCAGCACATGGGTATCGACGCGAATGGCGCGGAGCACGTCTTTGCGGGCGGTCCGTTCCTTGCGCAAGCCGCGCAGAATTCGGTTCTGCTCGGCCACGCGGCTTTCAATCAGATCAACCACCGCTGAAGGGCGCATACCCTCCAGAATGATCGGAGGCTGAGGGCGCGCAACATGCGGGCACGCACCGGCGAGGCGCTCGTTTTTATGTGCGATGTCACGAACCGAGCGGCTCTTGCTGTTGCCCTTCATCGAGTAGGTTTGTTTATGCGCGAAAATCGACTTCTGCGGGCGATCAGACATGGGTTTTGTTATCCCTGAAGCCCGCAGCTTCCGCTTCCTCTGCCGTAACAAGTCCCTTTGCGATGGCGAGTTGTACCTGGGTTAATGAAAGATGGCGGCAAAGCTCGCTCCGGGATTTTACCCATTCCGCGACCCGGTCGAGATGGGCATCGAGCCGCGCAGCTTCGGCCTCTGCCTTTTCACGCACCGCTGCGACATACCCGCGCCATTTCTGCGCCCGGAACCAGTTATCCGAAAAGCTGACCTTGCTGCGTGTGAATCCCGCAGTTTCCTCGGCATAGGCCCGTACCGCTGCTCTGAGATCGGCCTCGCCGACCTCGCGGATCGCAACCTCTATCCAGTTCAGACAGGATGCTTCGTCTCGTCGTCTGTCCTGCGGGTATTCATCCCAGATCTTCTGAACCTCAGCCGCCGCCGTGCGCGCACCCGCGCGCGTAGGAGGTTTAGGGATGGTTTCAGGATGGTTTGGGGGCCGCTGTGGACGGGGTACGGGGTCCGCTCCGGACCCCGTACCGGGTTCCCGCAAGACCCCGTCCGCTGTGGACCCCGTCTCGTCCTCGGGCTCAGCAATCGAATCCAGCCGACCGACTGCCGAAAGAATGATCCGGTAAACGATGGTGAAGCCGTTCTTGCAGGCCCGGCGCCCGGTTTCGATCAGAATGCTTTCGTGCAGGAATTCGTTGATCGTGCGCTTGACCGTCGTTTCGCCCAATTCGGTATGACGCTGGATGGTTCCTTTCGAGCACCAGATGCCCGACCCGTCATCGCTGGCCTTGTCCGCGAGAAACATGATGATCTGCTTGCGGACCGGGCTGCCGAATTTGCGCTGCGCACAAAGATTCGCGACCTTCCAGCTCATAGCGCAGCCTCCGTCAGGGTTGCGGGACGACGTGAGGTCGCGTATTCTTTCCTGACAGGACTATCCAAAGTGCCGTCGGACGGAGTGCCAGCTCCTCCGGCGGCTTTCTTTTTCGCAGTTGGCGCTGCCCGAAACTGCGGGACGCCTGCGTCATAACCCATTGATTTGCATAAGGCGCTGTAGATCAGATGCGGGGTACCTGATCGTTGATTTTCTTCACTTTTCTGGAAGAATGGTGGGCGACCCTGGAATCGAACCAGGCATGAGTCGCCTCGGCGGAGTTACAGTCCGCTGCCGCACCTTGCAGCACGTCGCCCACTGAGGGCGGGGAATATCCGGGGGGGCG
>NZ_UXAW01000108.1:2351-29220 GCF_900609055.1 Pseudogemmobacter humi
GCTACCGCCCCCGGCTTGTGGCGGGGGGGGCGGTTTCCCGGCGGGGGCGGATGTTTGGCCGCCGGCCGCCCGGGTGGGGGGGTTATTTCGGGGGGGGCGGGGGGCGTCAAGAGCCATCCGCGCGATTTTCCACAGGCTTTTGTCTTGCGCTCGCGCCGGGTTTCGGCCTTCTGTCGCCAGAGCTTACGGCAGAGCTGACGGGGGATCAGATGAAGAAACCGGCCTGGGTGGTGGACAAGGAACGTGCGAAACGGACCGAGGCGAAGGAAACCGTCTGGCTTTTCGGTCTGCACGCCGTGCGCGACGCGCTCATGAACCCGAAGCGCGAGAAACTGCGGCTGATCGTGACGAAGAACGCGCTCGACAAACTGGCGGATGCGGTGGCCGTGGCGGGAATTTCGCCCGAGATCGCCGATCCGCGCAAGTTCAGTGCGCCGATAGATCCGGGCTCGGTGCATCAGGGCGCGGCGCTTGAGGTGAAACCGCTGAACTGGGGACGGCTTGCCGATGTGGCGATCTCGGGGGCTGGGGGGCCGCTCATCGTGCTGCTCGACCGGGTGACCGATCCGCATAACGCGGGCGCGGTGCTGCGCTCGGCCGAGGTCTTCGGCGCGCGGGCGGTGATCGCGCCGCGCCACCATTCGGCGCCCGAGACCGGGGCGCTGGCGAAGACCGCCTCGGGCGCGCTGGAACGCCAGCCCTATCTGCGGGTCACAAACCTCGCCGATGCGATGAACGAGTTGCGCGACATGGGCTATGTGCTGATCGGCCTTGAAGGCGAGGCGGAACTGACGCTTGCGGGGGCGCTGACGCAAACGGCGGGGCGGCCGGTGGGGCTGGTGTTGGGCGCCGAGGGGCCGGGTCTGCGCGAGAAGACCCGCGAGACCTGCGATCTGATCGCCAGGATCCCGGCGGCGGGCGGCTTCGGCAGTCTCAACGTCTCGAATGCGGCGGCGGTGGCGCTTTACGCGGCTGCGACGCGATAGGACGGATCACGAATGCGCGACTCGCCCTTTAATCGCGGGGTAAGGTTTCTAAGTCACAGTCATGGGGCACGGGATCTGGAACCCCCGTCCTTATTTGCACTGTCCCTCGTTCCGCAACTGGCGCCCGTGCAATCTGCCCGGGCGCCTTTTTCTTATGACGTATCCGGCCGGAGGCCCTCATGAACGAAGACAGACTGATCCACGGGATTCTGACCGCGGCGAAAACGGTGGCGGTGGTCGGCTGGTCACCGAAGCCGGACCGGCCGAGCCATGGCGTCGCCGCCTTCCTTGCCGCGCGCGGCTACCGGGTGATCCCGGTCAATCCGGGTCAGGCGGGCCAACAGGCGCTCGGCGCCACGGTGCGGGCCTCGCTGGCCGAGGTGGCGCAGATGGATGGGACGGTCGATCTGGTGGATATCTTCCGCCGGTCGGAAGAGGCGGGCGCCGTGGTGGACGAGGCGATCGCCATCGGCGCGAAGGCGGTCTGGATGCAACTCGGCGTGATCGACGAGGCGGCGGCCGCGCGGGCGCGCGAAGCCGGGCTCGACGTGGTGATGAACCGCTGCCCGGCGATCGAGATTCCCCGGCTGGGGCTCTGAACCCGGCCGGGCAGGGGGCTGCTCGCCCCCTCGGCCCTGACGGGCCTCACCCCCGGGGTATTTGGATCAAGGTGAAAGTGACTTTCGTCTTACCGTGAACCTTCCGGCCGGAGGCGCAGCCTGACCAGAGGCGGGCGGGCGTTCGGCGCGGCGGTCTGGCGCCTTTCTTTTTGGCTTAACCGCTCCCGCCGGAGGCCAGAGGGGGGCGCCCGGCAAGCAAGGTTCGTCGCTTCCCGGGAAGGAACTGATCATTCATCCTGACCCAAATACCCCCGCCGGAGGCATCCGCCAGCGGCCACAGGCGCGCGGTCAGCCGCGGGCGGCTTTCTCGGCGATCCCCGACGTGCCCTCGCGGCGCTCCAGTTCCGCCAGCACCTCGGCGAGGCTTACATCGCGCGCGGCAAGCATCACCAGCAGATGGTAGAGCACATCGGCGGCTTCCGAAGTCAGCCGGGCGCGGTCGCCCTTCACCGCTTCGATGATCGCCTCGACGGCTTCCTCGCCGAATTTCCCGGCGCATTTCTCCGGGCCTTTCGACAGCAGTTTCGCGGTCCAGGAGCTGTCGGGATCGGCGCCGCGCCGTGCCTCGATGGTTGCGGCCAGACGGTCGAGCGCGTTCATGCGAGCCTCATCGGGATACCGGCCCTGGCCATATGCGATTTGGCCTCGGCGATGGTGAAGGTGCCGAAATGGAAGATCGAGGCCGCCAGCACCGCCGAGGCGCCGCCTTTGGTGATGCCCTCGACCAGATGGTCCAGCGTGCCCGCGCCGCCCGAGGCGATCACCGGGACCGGCACCGCGTCCGAGATGGCGCGGGTCAGCGCCAGGTTGTAGCCGTCTTTGGTGCCGTCGCGGTCCATCGAGGTCAGGAGGATCTCGCCCGCGCCCTTCGCGGCCACGGTGCGCGCGAATTCGACCGCGTCGATGCCGGTCGGCTTGCGTCCGCCATGGGTGAAGATCTCCCACCGGCCCGGCGCGACGGTCTTGGCGTCGATCGCCACCACAATGCACTGGCTGCCGAAACGGTCGGCGGCCTCGGCCACCACATCGGGATTCGCCACCGCGGCGGAGTTGAAGCTGACCTTGTCGGCCCCCGCAAGCAGCAGGGCGCGCACGTCCTGATGGCTGCGCACGCCGCCGCCCACCGTCAGCGGAACGTAGATCTGTTCGGCGGTGCGGGTGACCAGATCGAACATCGTGCCGCGGTTTTCGTGGGTGGCGTGGATGTCGAGGAAGCAGATCTCGTCGGCCCCGGCGCGATCATAAGCCCTGGCGACCCCGACCGGATCGCCGGCATCCACGAGGTTCACGAAGTTCACGCCCTTGACCACGCGGCCGTCGGCCACGTCGAGACAGGGGATCAGGCGGTTCTTCAGCATTCCGGTTCCCTCTGGCGGGCGGAGAAGGGGGGCGCCGCCCCCCGTCCCCTGTGGGGACTCCCCCCGGGATATTTAAGGACAGAAAATGATCAGGCGAGCGCGCGCAAGGCTTTCGTCAGGTCGATGGCGCCGTCGTAGAGCGCGCGGCCCGAGATGGCGCCGGCGATCACGCCGGTCTCTTTCAGCGCGGTGAGGTCTTCCATCCGGCTGACGCCGCCGGAGGCGATCACCGGGATCGAGACCGCGCGGGCCAGCGCGGCGGTGGCCTCGATATTGGGGCCGGCCATGGCGCCGTCGCGGTCGATGTCGGTGTAGATGAGAGCGGCGACGCCTGCATCCTCGAAGCTGCGGGCGAGGTCGGTCGCCTGGACATCGGTTTCCTCGGCCCAGCCCCGTGTTGCGACGCGGCCCTTGCGGGCGTCGATCCCGACCGCGATCCTGCCGGGGAAGGCGCGGGCGGCCTCGCGCACGAGATCCGGGTTCTCGACCGCCACCGTGCCGAGGATCACCCGGGCGAGGCCCTTCTCCAGCCACATCGCGATGGTCGCCATGTCGCGGATGCCGCCGCCGAGCTGGGCGGGGACGCGCAGGCGGGCGAGGATCGCCTCGACCGCCGGGGCATTGACCGGCCGCCCGGCGAAGGCCCCGTTCAGATCGACCAGATGCAGCCATTCGCAGCCGGCGGATTCGAATTTCAAAGCCTGGGCGGCGGGGTCGTCGCCGAAGACGGTGGCGGCCGACATCTCTCCGCGCAACAGGCGCACGCACTGGCCGTCTTTCAGGTCGATGGCGGGGTAGAGGATCATCGCGGGCTCCGGCTTTTGCTGGTTTGCCCTTTGGCACGGCGGGGCCGTAAAGGAAAGCCCCGGGGGCGGTGCGGCGCGACCCGACGTCACGCTTGATCGGCGCGGGGTGCGGGGCAAGGATCGGGAAGGCGGGCTCTTGAGGAGGAGGAAACCGATGAGGACATTCGCGCTGGCGGCGGTGCTGGCCGTCTTTGGAACGGCGGCGCTGGCGGCCGATCCGGTCGAGGGGATCTGGAAGACCAGACCCGACGACAACGGCAATTTCGGCCATGTGCAGATCAGACCCTGCGGCGATCTGTTCTGCGGCACGCTGATCCGGGCCTTCGACGGTTCGGGGAAGGAGATCGCCTCCGACAACATCGGCAAGCGCATCGTCTGGGACATGCGCGCCTATGGCGGCGGCAGCTATGACGACGGCAAGGTCTGGTCGCCCGACCGGAACAAGACCTACAATTCCGAGATGGAACTGAGCGGCAACAGCCTGACGGTGAAGGGCTGCGTTTGGGGGATCTGCCGCGACGGCGGCGCCTGGATGCGGGTGAAATAATCCCGGCGGGAGGGATGATGCGGGCAGACGCGATCCTGGAGACGGCGCTCTACGCCGAAGACCTTGCGGCCGCCGAGGCGTTCTATGGCGGCCTTCTGGGGCTGGAGGTGGTGTTGCGCCAGCCCGGGCGGCATGTGTTCTTTCGGGCCGGGCCGGTGATCCTTCTGGTCTTCGATCCGCGGGCGACGAGTGAGACCGACCCCGGCGCCCGCCTGCCGGTGCCGCCGCACGGGGCGCGCGGCCCGGGCCATATCTGCTTTGCCGCCAGCCGCGACGAGATCGCGCGCTGGCGCGAAGTCTTCAGCGGCAAGGGCATTGCGATCGACGCCGAATTCGACTGGCCGGGCGGGGCGCGCTCGCTCTACATCCGCGATCCGGCCGGCAATTCGGTGGAATTCGCCGAGCCGCGGCTGTGGGAGGGCTGAGGCTCAGGGCCGCCAGGTCAGGAAATTGGCGATCAGCCGCAGCCCGGTCTGCGCCGATTTCTCGGGGTGGAACTGGGTGCCGAGGATATTGTCGCGCCCGACGATGGCGGTGACCGGCCCGGCGTAATCCACCCGGGCCAGCAGATGCGCGGGGTCGGTGACCCGGAACTGCCAGGAATGCACGAAATAGGCGTGATCGCCGCTTTCGATCCCCGCGAGCACCGGATGCGGATGGGTGATCTCCAGATCGTTCCAGCCCATATGCGGCACTTTCAGCGCCGGATCCGCGGGGGCGATGCGCACGACCTCGCCCGGGATCCAGCCGAAGCCCGGGGTTTCCTCATACTCAAACCCGCGGCTCGCCAGCATCTGCATGCCGATGCAGATGCCGAGGAAGGGGCGGGCGCGGGCACTCACCGCCTCGGTGATCGCCTCGGAGAGGCCGGGAACGGCCGAGAGCGCGCGGCGGCAGGACGGGAAGGCGCCGTCGCCGGGCAGCACGATCCGCTCGGCGCGGGCCACATCCTCGGGGCGGGCGCTGACGATCACCTCGCCCGCGCCGGTCTCGGCCGCCATGCGCTGGAAGGCTTTCTCGGCCGAATGCAGATTGCCGCTGTCGTAATCGACGAGGACGGTGAGGCTCATGGCCGCGCTCCGGTGGGGGGCAAGAATTTTTGAAAATTCTTGCAAATTTCTTTGAAGAAATTTGCGCCGCTCACAGCGCACCCTTGGTCGAGGGGAGGACGCCTTCCATCCGCGGATCGGGCTCGACCGCTTCGCGCAGGGCGCGCGCCACAGCCTTGAACGTGGCTTCGGCGATATGGTGGCTGTTGATCCCGTGGATGCGGTCGACATGCAGGGTGATGCCGCCATGGGTGGCGAGCGCCTGGAAGAACTCGCGCACGAGTTCGGTGTCGAATGTGCCGATCTTCGCGGTGGGGAAATCGACGTTCCACACGAGGTAAGGCCTGGCCGAGAGGTCGAGCGCGGCGGCCACCTGGGCGTCGTCCATCGCGAGGCGGAAATGGCCGTAGCGCCGGATGCCCTTCTTGTCGCCGAGCGCGCGCACCAGCGCCTGGCCGATGGCGATGCCGGTGTCCTCGACCGTATGGTGATCGTCGACATGCAGATCGCCGCTGGCGCGGACCTTGAGGTCGATCATCGAATGGCGCGCAAGCTGGTCGAGCATATGGTCGAAAAACCCGACCCCGGTGCGGCAATCGTAGCGGCCGCTGCCGTCGAGGTTCAGTTCCACCTCGATTCCGGTTTCCGCGGTCTTGCGGCTCAGGCTGGCTTTACGCATCGGGTCTGCCTCCGGCTGTTGCGGCCGGATTACCCGCCCGGCCCGCCTGCGGCAAGAGCCGAAACACCGGGGCGGCAATGCAAAAGGGCGCCCGTAAAGGCGCCCTCTGGCTGACCGGACTGGAGCGGGCGATGAGATTCGAACTCACGACCCTAACCTTGGCAAGGTTATGCTCTACCCCTGAGCTACGCCCGCGCCCCTTCCGGTGACGGCGGATTTAGTCGAGCCGCCCGCAGGCCGCAAGAGGGAAAAACGCTGCATGGCGAAGTTTTGCGGCGCGGGGGCGGAGGCGGGCTTTCCCCGGGGCCGCCCGTCCGGGCGGCGGGACTTTGCCGGCGGGGAAGAAAGACGGGAACCCCGGCGCCGCTGCGCGGTTTGTTCGTCATGCCGGGGCGCGGCGGCGGCGGGGAATATCCGCCGCCGCGCCCCGGCCAAACCGGACCGCAAATCCGTAAAAGGAGTGACCAGTGGTGAACAGCGACCAGATTGCCGGCAAGTGGAAGCAGCTCAAGGGTGAGGCCAAGATCGCCTGGGGCAAGCTGACCGACGACGAACTCGACAAGGCCGAGGGCCATGCCGAAAAGCTCGCCGGTCTGATCCAGGAGCGCTACGGCAAAACGCGCGAAGAGGCCGAAACCGAAGTGAGACGCTTTTTCGACGACCGCGCCTGAGGCGCGCCCCCGACGTTCAAGGATGCAGGAACAACGGGGAAGGGGGAGCCATCGGCTCCCCCTTTTCGTTGCGGGCGGGCAGGGGGGCGGATCAGCGGCGGATCCGTGCCCGCGAAAAGCCGGGGTTCCGCGGGCGTGCCCCCCGACAGCGGAATTATCCCGCCTGCCGGGGAAAAGCCCCCGGAAGGCCCCCGGTTCCGGGCGTCCCGCAGGCCGGGCTCTTGCCTCCGATGCCCGAGCCCGGGGGCCGCTTGAAAGGAAGCGGGCGGGTTTCGATTCCTGCCGCCGGGGGAAAGATCGCCTGGCGCAGCGCCTTCGCCGATTGCCGCACGGCGCGCGATTTCGCCCCCACTGCCGGGCCGGAGCGGTCTTTCCGGTTCCGGCGGCGCCGGATTTCGCGGCAGATACCGGCCCCGATATCGGCGCGAGGCGCCTTTCGCGGGCGCTGTCAGGCAGAAGGCGCCATGCCGCCCGCCGGGGAGCAAAGCGGTCAGGCGCCGTCTTTGCGGAGAGGCCGGAGATATCCCCGGCCCCGCCGCCTCACTTCCGCACCGCTCAGTCCAGTTCGATCAGCAGATCCTTGGCCTCGATCTGGCTGCCGGCGTGGACATGCACCGCTTTGACCACCGCCTCGCGGTCGGCATGCAGGCCGGTTTCCATCTTCATCGCCTCGATGGTCAGCATGAGATCGCCCGCGCGCACCTTCTGCCCCACGCTCACCGCCACCCCGGCGACCGAGCCGGGCATCGGCGCGCCGATATGGGCGGGGTTGCCGTCCTGGGCCTTCGGCCGTGCCGCGGTCTTGGCCTTCACCGCGCGGTTCGCCACCCGGATGGTGCGGGGCTGGCCGTTCAGCTCGAAGAACACCTTCACCTCGCCGGCGTCGTCGACCTCGCCGAGGGTCTGGAAGCGGATCTCCAGCGTCTTGCCGGGGTCGATCTCGACCTCGATCTCCTGGCCCGGCTCCATCCCGTAGAAGAAGGCCCGCGTCGGCAGGGTGCGCACCGGGCCGTAGATCCGGTGGCGGCCCATGTAATCGAGGAAGACCTTCGGATACATCAGATATCCGTTCAGATCCTCGTCGTCGATCTTCAGCCCGCCCAGTTCCTTCGACAGTTTCGTGCGGGTTTCCTCCAGATCGACCGAGGGAAGGCTCTTGCCGGGGCGCTCGGTCAGCGGCTTCTCGCCCTTGAGCACCTTTTTCAGGATGCCCTGGGGCCAGCCGCCGAAGGGCTGGCCGAGATTGCCCTTCAGCATGTCCACCACCGAATCGGGGAAGGCCACATCCACCGCCGGATCCTCGACCTGATCGCGGCTCAGGCCCTGGGCCACCATCATCAGCGCCATGTCGCCCACCACCTTGGAGGACGGCGTGACCTTGACGATATCGCCGAACATGCGGTTGGCGTCGGCATAGGCCTGGGCGACCTCGGGCCAGCGCTCTTCCAGCCCCAGGCTGCGGGCCTGGGCCTTGAGGTTGGTGAACTGGCCCCCGGGCATCTCATGCAGCCAGACCTCGGAGGCCGGGGCCTGGAGGCCCGATTCGAAGGCGGCATATTGCGCGCGGACATGTTCCCAGTAGTTCGACATCTCGCGCACGGCGGAAATGTCGATGCCGGTGTCGCGCTCGGTGTTGCGCAGGGCCTCGACGATCGAGCCGAGGCAGGGCTGCGAGGTGCCGCCCGAGAAAGCGTCCATCGCCGCATCCACCGCGTCGACCCCGGCGTCGCAGGCGGCAAGCACGGTGGCCGCCGCGGCGCCGCTCGTGTCATGGGTGTGGAAATGCACCGGCAGGCCGATCTCCTGCTTGAGCGCCTTTATCAGCACCCGGGCGGACGAGGGTTTCAGCAGCCCCGCCATGTCTTTCAGCCCCAGCACATGGGCGCCTGCGGATTTCAGCTCCTTCGCGCGGTCGAGGTAGTATTTCAGATCGTATTTCGAGCGGCCTGGATCCAGCATGTCGCCGGTGTAGCAGATCGTGCCCTCGCAGAGCTTGTCCGCCTCCAGCACCGCATCCATGGCGACGCGCATGTTCTCGACCCAGTTGAGGCTGTCGAACACCCGGAACACGTCCACCCCGGTCTTCGCGGCCTGAGCGACGAAGGCGCGCACCACATTGTCGGGGTAATTGGTATAGCCGACGCCGTTCGAGGCGCGCAGCAGCATCTGAGTCATCAGGTTAGGCATCGCCGCGCGCAGGTCGCGCAGTCGCTGCCAGGGACATTCCTGCAAGAAACGATAGGCCACGTCGAACGTGGCGCCGCCCCAGCATTCCACGCTGAAAAGCTGCGGCAGGTTGGCGGCATAGGCGGGCGCGGCATGGATCATGTCGATACTGCGCATCCGGGTCGCGAGCAGCGACTGATGGCCGTCGCGCATGGTGGTGTCGGTCAGCAGCACCCGGGTCTGCGCCTTCATCCAGTCGGCCACCGCCTGCGGCCCTTTCTGCTCCAGCAGGTTGCGGGTGCCGTAGGCGGGTTCGGCGCGCATCGCCGGAGGCTTCGGCGGCTTCGCCTCGGCGGGCGGGCGCGGACGGCCGGCGGTCTCGGGATGCCCGTTCACGGTGATGTCGGCCAGATAGGTCAGGATCTTGGTCGCCCGGTCCTGACGCTTCTTGAAGCGGAACAGTTCGGGCGTGGTGTCGATGAATTTGGTCGTATAGCTGTCATCGAGGAAGGTCGGGTGTTTCAGCAGGTTGATGACGAATTCGATATTCGTCGCGACGCCCCGGATGCGGAACTCGCGCAGCGCCCGGTCCATCCGGGCGATGGCCTTCTCGGGCGTCTGCGCATGGGCGGTGACCTTCACGAGGAGCGAATCGTAATAGCGGGTGATCACGCCCCCGGCGTAAGCCGTGCCGCCGTCCAGCCGGATGCCGTTGCCGGTCGCCGAGCGATAGGCGGTCAGGCGGCCGTAATCGGGGATGAAATTGTTCAGCGGGTCTTCGGTCGTCACCCGGCATTGCAGCGCATGGCCGTTCAGCTTCACGTCTTCCTGCCGCGCGACGCCGGTGGCTTCCGCGAGGCTCTTGCCCTCCTCGATCAGGATCTGGGCCTGAACGATGTCGATCCCGGTCACTTCCTCGGTGACGGTATGCTCGACCTGAACGCGGGGATTGACCTCGATGAAGTAGAATTCCTGACTGTCCATATCCATCAGGAATTCGACGGTGCCGGCGCATTCGTAATTCACATGTTTACAGATGCGGCGGGCCATTTCGCAGACCGCTTCGCGCTGTTCCTGTGACAGGTAGGGCGCGGGCGCGCGTTCGACCACCTTCTGGTTGCGGCGCTGCACGGTGCAGTCGCGCTCCCACAGGTGCCAGACATTGCCCTCCTTGTCGCCGAGGATCTGCACCTCGACGTGGCGGGCGCGCTGGATCATCTTTTCCAGATAGCCCTCGCCGTTGCCGAAAGCGGCCTCGGCCTCGCGCCGGCCCTCGCGGACTTTGGTTTCAAGCTCTTCCTCCGAGAGGATCGGCCGCATCCCGCGCCCGCCGCCGCCCCAGGAGGCTTTCAGCATCAGCGGATAGCCGACTTCCGCCGCCTCGCGCCGGATCGCGTCCATGTCGTCGCCCAGCACTTCGGTGGCCGGGATCACCGGCACGCCCGCCTCGATCGCCACCCGCCGCGCGCTGGCCTTGTCGCCAAGCGCGCGCATGGTTTCCGAGCGCGGGCCGATGAAGGTGATTCCCGCCGCCTCGCAGGCTTCGACGAAATCGGGGTTCTCCGAGAGAAGCCCGTAGCCCGGGTGAATCGCATCGGCGCCGGACATGCGGGCGACCCGGATGATCTCGGGGATGCTCAGATAAGCGCCGACCGGGCTCATCCCCTCGCCGATCAGATAGGCCTCGTCCGCCTTGAAACGGTGCAGCGAGAGCTTGTCCTCTTCGGCATAGACGGCGACCGTCTTCTTGCCCATCTCATTGGCGGCGCGCATCACCCGGATGGCGATCTCGCCCCGGTTGGCGACAAGGATCTTGCGAAATTCGGGCATGGCTTGACGTCCCCGTGAGTGTTTTTCTGGGGCGCACTCTATGGGCGCCGCATTGCAGCGCAAGGCGGAACACGGCATAAACTGCAAAGTTTGCGAAATATGCAGCCAGGATTTCGCCAGGTTTGCGAATCCGCCGCCGGGCTGCGGAGGCAGGAACATTCCTTGAACATATGCCCATTGCGCGCTAGGTTCCGGTCATGAACAGCCAGGATGAAAACGACGCTTTCGAGGCTGCGGCCAGCCTGCCGCCCGCTTCGCTCTCCGCCCGCGCGCTGGCGGCGCGGCCGATGCCTTATCTCGACGGGCTGAACCCCGCGCAGCTTGAGGCGGTGATGACGCTCGATGGTCCGGTCCTCATGCTGGCGGGTGCGGGAACCGGCAAGACCCGGGCGCTGACGGCGCGGATCGTGCATCTGATGGCCGAGCGGCGGGCGCGCGCGAACGAGATCCTCGCGGTGACCTTCACCAACAAGGCCGCGCGCGAGATGAAGGACCGCGTGGCGCGGATGATGGGCCATGCGGCGCATGCGCAGGATACCGGCATGCCCTGGATGGGCACATTCCATTCGCTGAGCGTGAAGATCCTGCGCCGCCATGCCGAACTGGTCGGGCTGAAGCCGAATTTCACCATCCTCGACACCGACGACCAGCTGCGGCTTTTGAAGCAACTGATCGCGGCGGAGAACATCGACGACAAGCGCTGGCCGGCGCGGATGCTGGCGGGGTTCATCGACCACTGGAAGAACCGCGCCTGGACGCCCGGGAAGGTGCCGTCTTCCGAGGCGGGCGCCTACAACAACCGCGGCACCGAGCTTTACGCGCAATATCAGGAGCGGCTGCGCAGCCTGAACGCCGTCGATTTCGGCGATCTGCTGCTGCATTGCGTGACGATCTTTCGCGCGCATGGGGATGTGCTGGCGCAGTATCAGCGCTGGTTTCGCTATATCCTGGTCGACGAATACCAGGACACCAATGTCGCGCAATATCTCTGGCTGCGGCTGCTGGCGCAGGGCCATCAGAACATCTGCTGTGTCGGCGACGACGATCAGTCGATCTACGGCTGGCGCGGCGCCGAGGTCGGCAACATCCTGAAATTCGAGAAGGACTTCCCAGGCGCCAGAGTGATCCGGCTGGAGCAGAACTACCGTTCGACCCCGCATATCCTCGCCGCCGCCTCGGGCGTGATCGCGGCCAATGCGGCGCGGCTCGGCAAGACGCTCTGGACCGAGGCCGAGGAGGGCGAGAAGGTCCGCCTGATCGGCCATTGGGACGGCGAGGAGGAGGCGCGCTGGATCGGCGAAGAGATCGAGGCGATCAGCCGCGGCACCAGGGGCTGGGATCCGGTCGGGCTGAACCGCCAGGCGATCCTCGTGCGCGCCAGCCACCAGATGCGCGCCTTCGAGGACCGTTTCCTGACCATCGGCCTGCCGTATCGGGTGATCGGCGGCCCGCGCTTCTACGAGCGCCAGGAGATCCGCGACGCCATGGCCTATTTCCGCCTCGCGGTTTCGCCCGACGACGATCTGGCCTTCGAGCGGGTGGTGAACACGCCCAAACGCGGCCTTGGCGATAAGGCGGTGCAGCGGATCCAGACCGAGGCGCGCGCGGTGGGGATGAGCCTTCTGGAAGGCGCGCGCAGCCTGCTGGCGGGCGGCGGCCTCACCGGCAAGGGCGCGGGGCAGTTGCGGCAGTTCGTCGAGGGGGTGGACCGCTGGCATGGCGCGGTGGCGCAGACCCGGCCCGCACCGGCCGAGGCCGTCATCGAGCCGATGTTCCCCGACACGCCGGCCGCGAACGACCTGAGCCATGTCCGCCTCGCCGAGGTGATCCTGGAGGAATCGGGCTATGTCTCGATGTGGCAGAACGACAAGACGCCCGAGGCCGAGGGGCGGCTGGAAAACCTCAAGGAACTGGTGAAGGCGCTGGAACAGTTCGACAGCCTGCAAGGCTTCCTCGAACATGTCTCGCTGGTGATGGAGAACGACAGCGAGGATGCGGCCGAGAAGGTCTCGATCATGACGTTGCACGCGGCGAAGGGGCTGGAGTTTCCGGTGGTCTTCCTGCCGGGATGGGAGGACGGGCTGTTCCCCAGCCAGCGCAGCATCGACGAAAGCGGGCTGAAGGGGATCGAGGAAGAGCGGCGGCTGGCCTATGTCGGCATCACCCGGGCCGAAGTGCTCTGCACGATCTCCTTCGCGTCGAACCGCCGGGTCTATGGTCAGTGGCAGAGCCAGCTTCCCTCGCGTTTCATTGACGAGCTGCCGGTGGCGCATGTAGATGTGCTGACCTCGCCCGGGCTGATGGGCGGCGGCTATGGCGCGGCGGCGCCGGCGGGATTCGGTGGGGGATTCGGGGGGGGCTTCGGCTCGGGCATCGAGGAACGCGCGACGAAGGCCGATGTCTACAATTCCCCCGGCTGGCGGCGGCTTCAGGACCGTCAGGCCGCGCGGCCCGCGCCGAAACCCCGGCCGCAGACCATCGATATCGCAGCCGACGGCGCCTGGACGGTGGGCGACCGGGTTTTCCATGTGAAATTCGGCTATGGCCACATCACCGGGATCGAGGGCGACAAGCTCGACATCCGGTTTGAGAAGGCGGGCGAGAAGAAGATCGTCTCGCGTTTCGTGATGCCCGCGGATGTTCCGTTCTGACCCGCCGCCGGACAGGGGCGCGCAAGAATTTTCGAAAATTCTTGCAAATTTCTTCGAAGAAATTTGCGGCTCACGCTTTGCGGGCGGCGCGCTCCATCGCGTAAAGCGCCAGGCCCGCGGCAAGGCCCCAGAACGCGGCGCCGATCCCCAGAAGCGCCACGCCTGAGGCGGTGACAGCGAGGGTCATCACCGCGGCGAATCTTTGCGGCGGGGCGGCGGTGGCCGCGGTCAGCGCGCCCGTCAGCGGACCGAGCAGCGCCAGCGCCACCAGCGCCGCCATCACCTCGGCGGGCAAGGCCGCGAGAATCCGCAGGATCAGCGGCCCGGTCAGGCCAAGGACGACCCAGACCGCGGCATAGACCACGCCGACCTTCCAGCGCTCGGCGCGGTCGGTATGCACCTCCGGCCCCAGACAGATCGCCGCGGTGATCGCGGCCATGGAAATCCCATGCGCGCCGAACAGGCCGCTCAGCGCCGAAAGCCCCCCCGTCACCCCGAGCGCGCTGTTCACGGGCGGCTCGTATCCGGCGGCGCGCATCACCGCGAAACCGGGCAGGTTCTGCGAGGCCATCGTCACCAGATAAAGCGGCAGGCCGAGGCCGATCAGCACGCCGGGCGAAATTTCCGGCGCGATGAAGACAAGTCCGGGCAGCGGCAGCGCAAGCCCCGGCCAGGTCGCCGCCCCGGGGCCGAAGGCCAGCGCCAGACCCGCCGCCAGCGCGGCCAGCACCGCCATCGGCGCATTCGCCAGCCGCACCAGCGCGAAGACCGCGACCATCGGCAGCACCATCAGCGGCGCAACGCCGGCCGCCGCCATGCCCCTGAGGCAAAAGGGTAAAAGCACCCCCGCCAGCATGCCGGCGGCGATCGCGTCGGGGATCATCGCGATCAGCCGGCCGAGCGGCCGGATCACCCCGGTCAGCGCGACCAGCAGCCCCGCCAGCACGAAGGCGCCGACCGCCTGCGCCATGCTCACGCCCTCGGATGCGGCGATCAGCGCGGCGCCGGGGGTGGACCAGGCCAGCACCACCGGCACCCGGTGACGCAGGGACAGGAACAGCGAGCCCGCCGCCTTGGCGAGGCAGATCGCCAGCAGCCAGCTTGCGGTCTGCGCCTCACTCGCGCCCACGGCTGCGGCCGCGGCGAGCAGGATGGCGATGCTTGATCCATAGCCGACCAGCGCCGCCACCAGGGCGGCCGAGACAAGAGAGATACGCATGAGACCCGCCCGCAATCCTTGCGCGCTCCGGCCTAAGCGGCGGCGTGGCGAAAGGCAAGCGGCGGGAGGGGGAGGAGGGCGGCGGTCCCGAGGGAGGAGGAGAGGGACCGCCGCAGATCCGGTGGCGCAAGGGAGGAGGAGCGCGCCGCCGAAGCGAATGGGCCCGAGCGGCCCGATGGAATGCGCGGCGACCCCGAGGGAGGAGGAGAGGGGGCGCCGCGCGGTCCGGCGGCCCAGGGGAGGAGGAGAGGGCCGCCGAAGATCTGCCCCGCAAGGGGGCGGTATATGATGCGGCGGCCCGAGGGAGGAGGAAGGGCCGCCGCGGATCCGATGGCCCGAGGGAGGAGGAGAGGGCCGCCGAATTTCCGGTGGGGCCGTCTGGCCCCGGTATATGTGCGGCGCCGCCAGGGAGGAGGAGGGCGGCGCCGCTTTCGCTTCGGGCTCAGGGAGGAGGAGAGAGCCCGTGCAGAAACTTATTTGCCGTAAGCCGCTTCGCGGGCGACTTCGGAGATCATCGAACGGTTCAGCCCCAGGTCGCTCAGATCGCGCTCGGACAGCGAATTCAGCTCGTTCACGGTCTGCACGTAGAGGCGGCGGCGGGCGAGCGCGCCACGCAGCGCGGCGAGGATGTCTGCTGCCAGCGAGGGGCGGGCCATCACGGCGCGGGAGGTGTTCACATAAGCCATGTGCTCGGTCTTTCCTGCGGGACGGGTATGTCCCTTCTTGTTGTCGCTAACATGCGTCTCTTTCTGCGGTTGCACAACAGATGCCTCGGCAATGCTGCCATGCAGCATCCGCATGACTCTTTTCATCCTTTTGTCATCCTGGCATTCGCTTTGCCGCTTTCCCGGGCAGTGCGAAAACGTGCGCCCTTGCCCTTTCGGGAAAAACTGCCGACTCTCGGGCCCCAGACATCGCCCAGGGTTTCGGAGAACGCCAAATGACAGCCACACGCGAACAGGTGACAGAGGTTCTGGCCCGGATCGCCCTGCCCGATGGCGGCGATCTGATCTCGCGCGATCTGATTCGCGCGCTTTCGGTCGACGGGGGCGTGGTGCGCTTCGTGATCGAGGCGGCAACCCCCGATCAGGCCCGCGCGCTGGCGCCGGTCCAGGCCGCGGCCGAGGCGGCGCTGAAGACGCTGCCGGGCATCACCTCGGTCCAGGCGGTGATGACGGCGCATGGCCCGGCCCCGAAGGCGCCGCCGCAGGTGATCCGCTCCTCTGGCGGGGCAGAGCCGCCGCCCAGCCTGAAGATCGGCGGCCATCCGACGCCGCAGCCGGGCGGGCCGCAGAAACTGTCGGGGATCGACCGGATCATCGCCATCGGCTCGGGCAAGGGCGGCGTGGGGAAATCCACCGTCTCGTCGAACCTTGCCGTCGCGCTGGCGCGGCAGGGGCGGCGGGTCGGGCTGCTGGATGCCGATATCTACGGGCCGAGCCAGGCGCGGATGATGGGGGTGACGAAACGGCCCTCCAGCATCGACGGCAAGATCATCGAGCCGTTGCAGGCCCATGGCGTCACCATGATGTCGATGGGGCTCTTGCTGAAAGAGGGCGAGGCGGTGGTCTGGCGCGGCCCGATGCTGATGGGGGCGCTGCAACAACTGCTGACCCAGGTGGCCTGGGGCCAGCTCGACGTGCTGCTGGTGGATCTGCCGCCCGGCACCGGCGATGTGCAGCTTTCGCTGGCGCAGCGCGCGCATCTGACCGGGGCGATCCTCGTCTCGACGCCGCAGGATGTGGCGCTGCTCGATGCGATGAAGGCGCTCGACATGTTCGTGAAGCTGAAAACCCCGGTGCTGGGGCTGATCGAGAACATGTCCTCTTACATCTGCCCGAATTGCGGCCATGAGGCGCATATCTTCGGCCATGGCGGGGTGGCGGCCGAGGCGGAACGGCTGGGCCTGCCCTTCCTGGGTGAGTTGCCGCTGGCGCTGGAAGTGCGCCAGTCCGGCGACAGCGGCACCCCGATCGCCGCCGGAGAGGGGCCGCATGCCGAGGCCTATGCCCGGCTGGCGCATCGTCTGATCGCGGGCGGCATGGCCTGACACCACCGCGCTTCGCGTCCTCAACCCCGTCCGCGCATCCCGCGGGCGGGGTTTTGCTTTGCCCGGATGGGATCGCATGGGAAACCGCCTGCGCGAATCACGGATCCCGGGATTTCATGGAATCGAGCGGGCAAAACACCCGGTTCCGCCCGGAGCGGAGGAGGGAATCGCGGATTTCGCACGGCGATCATAGGCTTCCGGGCCGCTGTTGAAGAAAATTTTCCGATCTTCCGGGATAAGATGGGCCGGGATGGTTTTCGCTATATATTGGAGATCACACGGCTGTGATCCCATAGATATTGTTTTGTGAGCCGGGAAGAACGCCACCATATGCTGTTTTCCGGCAGCACCCCGGACAAGATATTGCCATCCCTCTCCAACATTTCCCTTGCCAGACCATGAAATCCCAGGCATCACTGGTGCCACGGAAGATGAGACGGGCAAACAAAACGTCAGGGGCGGACCAAGACCCCGAACAAAGGCGAAAAAAGGCAGCTTCATACAGGCAGCCCCTTTCATCCGACGACAGAGATCCGGCGCGCGAGCGAGCAGACATCTCCCCCAGGTGGCGCGCGTAGCTGGACGCCCAGCGATGGGACAGCGGCGGATCGGACAGTGGCAGCAGTCCGATCCGCCCTTTTCATTTCCGGGACCAAAAAAAACCGAAACGGGGGAAACGAGGGAAGGCCGCAGGGTCAGATGGCTGAGGCATTCAGAGGCGAATTCTGCCAGAAGGTAGATGCAAAGGCGCGGGTCTCGATCCCGGCGCCTTTCCGCCGTGTGCTGGAAGCCGGCGACGGCGGCCCCGGTTCCTCGCGCCCCCGGGTGGTGATGGTCTACGGCGGCGGCGCGCGGCAGTTCGTCGAATGCTATTCCGTCGCCCAGATGGCCGAGCTGGAAGAACGCATCCGCAAAATCGCCCCCGGCACCCCGCAAAGGAAGGCGCTGGAACGCAATTACATCACCCTGTCGCAGACGGTCGAAGTCGATGACGACGGCCGCATCGTGCTGCCCGCGAAGGTGCGCGAGAAGATCGGCATGAGCGAGGCGGGCGAGGCGGTGTTCGCCGGTGCGCTCGACACGTTCCAGATCTGGCGCGCCGAAGCCTATGATGCCGAGATGGCGGCCCAGGAAGAGATCGACCTCGACCTGCCCGAGGGGGCGGATCTGCTCTCGCTGTTGCCGCATGACGGGGCGTGAGCGTGGGCCCCGCCGCACCGCATATCCCGGTGCTTCTGAAACCGCTGATCGCGGCCTGCGCGCCGGTTGAGGGGTACTGGATCGACGGCACTTTCGGGGCCGGCGGCTATGCCCGGGGCCTGATCGAAGCCGGGGCCGGGCGGGTGCTGGGGATCGACCGCGATCCGCTGGCGCACCGGATGGCGCAATCCTGGATCGGCGAATACGGCGGGCGGATCGCTCTGGCGCAGGGCACGTTCTCGCAGCTTGATGACCTTGCAGGCGAGCCCGCCGACGGCGTGGTGCTGGATCTGGGCGTATCCTCGATGCAGCTCGACCAGGCCGAGCGCGGGTTTTCCTTCCAGAAGGACGGCCCGCTCGACATGCGGATGAGCCAGGACGGCCCTTCCGCCGCCGATCTGGTCAACACCGCCTCGGAAGAAGAGATCGCCGACATCCTGTACCACTACGGCGAGGAACGCGCCTCGCGCCGCATCGCCCGCGCCATCGTGGCGGCCCGCACCGCAGAGCCGATCGCCACCACCTTGCGGCTGGCCGAGATCGTCGCGCGCCAGCTTCCGCGCCCGAAACCGCATGAAAGCCACCCCGCGACCCGCAGCTTCCAGGCGCTCCGCATCGCGGTGAACGCCGAATTCGACGAGTTGATCCAGGGGCTGGCGGCGGCCGAGCGCATCCTGAAACCCGGCGGGCGGCTGGCGGTGGTGACCTTCCACAGCCTCGAAGACCGCATCGTCAAACGCTTCCTCCAGCAGGCCTCGGGCGCCGAGCCCGCCGCCAACCGCTATGCGCCCGCGCGCGCGGAAACTGCCGCCCGGTTCCGGCTGGTCTCGAAAAAGGCCATCGGCCCCGACGATGAGGAACTCGCGCAGAATCCCCGCTCGCGTTCTGCGAAGCTGCGGGTGGCGATCCGCACCGATGCCCCCCCCGAGGCCCCCGATCCGGTGGCCGCGGGCCTTCCCCGGTTCTCTGGCAAAGGACGCCGCTGACATGCGCCCCGTGCTTTATGTGCTCACCTTCCTTTCGGTCATCGCGCTCGGCTTCTGGGCTTACCGCGAGAATTACGCCACCCAGGCGAGTTTGCGCGAAGTGCGCGCGCTGCAACGCGAGATCGCCGATCTGCGCGAGGCGCTTTCGGTGCAAAAGGCCGAATGGGCCTGGCTGAACCGGCCCGAGCGGCTGCGCGAACTGGTCGGGCTGAATTTCGCGCGGGTGCCGCTGATGCCGATGGAGCCGGGGCAGTTCGGCGATGCGGCGGCCGTGGTTTACCCGGTGCCGGAAATCCCCGCCATCGAGGCGCCCGATATCCTGTCCGGCGACGCATTTTCCGGCATCGACGGTATCGTCGCCACCGCCGCCGGTGAAGAGGAGGGTCTCTGACATGCGCACGCCGCTTCGCCCGCTCGCCCGCGTTCTGCCTGCCCGCTCGCGCGGAGAGAACCCCGATCTGATCGAGCGCGAGAATCTGGAAAAACGCCATGAGGCGATCCGCGACAAGAACCAGCCGCGCGCCTCGGCCCGCCTCGGGCTGCTCGCGCTGGCCTTCGGCTGCGCCTATCTGACCATCGGGGTGCGGATGGGCCATCTGGCGGCCTCGGAACCTGTCGAGCCGGTGGCTTCGGCGCCTGGCGCCGAGATCGTCGCGCAGCGCGCCGACATCACCGACCGCAATGGCCGCATCCTCGCGACCAATATGACCACCTCGGCGCTGTATGCCCATCCGCGCGACATGGTCGATCCGAAAGGCTCGGCCAAACGGCTGGCCGAGATCTTCCCCGACCTCGACGCCGCGGCGCTGGAAAAGCGCTTCACCGACGGGCGCAGGTTCATGTGGGTGAGGAAGGTGCTCTCGCCCGAACAGATGCAGGCAGTGCATGAAATCGGCGATCCCGGCCTTCTGTTCGGCCCGCGCGAGATGCGGCTTTACCCGAACGGCACGCTCGCGGCCCATGTGCTGGGCGGCTATTCCTTCGGCGCCGAAGGGGTGCATTCCGCCGAGGTGATCGGCACCGCCGGGATCGAGAAGGCGCTCGACGCCCGGCTGCGCGACCCCGCCCGCGCCGGCGAGCCGCTGGAACTGTCGATCGACCTGACCGTCCAGGCCACGGTCGAGGAAGTGCTGGGCGCCGGCATCACCATGCTGAACGCTCGCGGCGGCGCCGCCATCGTCATGGATGTGCGCACCGGCGAGATCATCGCGCTGGCCTCGGCCCCGACTTTTGATCCGAACGACCGCCCGGTGCCGCTGGTCGGCAAGAATGACGAGCCCTCGGACAGCCCGCTCTTCAACCGCGCGGTGCAGGGGGTTTATGAGCTCGGCTCGGCCTTCAAGATCTTCGCCGCGGCGCAAGGCATGGAGCTTGGCCTCGTCGGTCCCGAAACCATGGTCGACGCCAATGCGCCGATGGTCTGGGGCAAGCACAAGATCAAGGAATTCCAGGGCAAGAACTACGGGCCCCTGCTGTCGGTGCGCGAGGTGATCGAGAAATCCTCGAACGTCGGCACCGCCCATATCGCGCTTATGATCGGGCCTCTGCGCCAGCAGGCCTTCCTGAAATCGCTGGGTTTCTTCGATCCGACCCCGGTCGAACTGGTCGAGGCCCCCGGCGCGAAACCGCTGATCCCGAAACGCTGGCCCGAGATCGTCACGATCACCACCTCTTACGGCCACGGGCTCTCGGCCAGCCCGATGCACCTTGCGGCGGCTTACGCCTCGATCGCCAACGGCGGCATCTACGTCAAGCCGACGCTGATCAAACAGCACGGCCCCGCCACCGGCGTGCGGGTGATGAGCGAGCGGGTGGCGAAGGAATCCGTTGCCATGCTGCGCGGCGTGGTGACCAAGGGCACCGCAAGCCTTGCCGAAGTGCCGGGCTATGAGGTGGCGGGCAAGACCGGCACCGCCGACAAGCCGAAGAAATCCGGCGGCTATTACAAGGACAAGGTGATCAATACCTTCGCCTCGGTCTTCCCGGCCTCGAACCCGCGCTATGTGGTGCTGGTCACGCTGGACGAGCCGGTCGATACCTCGGGCTCCGAGCCGAGACGCACCGCGGGCTGGACCTCCGTTCCGGTCGCGGCCGAGATGATCCGCCGCATCGCGCCCCTGATGGGGATCAGACCGGCGGTTGAACCCATCACCGGAACTGCGCTAACAGCCGCTGCAAACTAGGCGGGTCAGGCGAATGGCGGGCGGAAAACGGCTCTCGGAACTGGGTCTCAAGGCGCGGCAGGGGCGTGATCCCGTGCTGGCGGGGCTGACGGCGGACAGCCGGGCGGTGAAGCCCGGCTTCCTGTTCGCGGCGCTGCCGGGCAGCCAGCGCCACGGCGCCGATTTCATCGCCACGGCGATGGAGAAGGGCGCGACCGCCGTGCTGACCGATCCGGCGGGCGCGCTGCTTGCGACCGGGGCCATCGGCCTGTCGGATCTGGCGCTGGTGGTGGTCGACGATCCGCGCGAGGCCCTGGCCTATGCCGCCGCCCTGTGGTTCGGCGCCCAGCCCGCGGTGATGGCGGCGGTGACCGGCACCAACGGCAAGACCTCCGTGGCCAGCTTCACCCGCCAGATCTGGCAGCAGCTCGGCGAGACCGCGATCAACATCGGCACCACCGGGGTCGAGGGCGACTGGAACGCGCCCTCCTCGCATACCACCCCCGATCCGGTGACGCTGCAAAAGCTGCTGGCCGAGGCCGCGGCGGCGGGCGTCACCCATGCCGCGATGGAGGCCTCCTCGCACGGGCTCGACCAGCGGCGGCTGGAAGGGGTGCGCCTGAAGGCGGCGGCGTTCACCAACCTGACCCAGGACCATCTCGACTATCACGGCACGATGGAAGCCTATTTCGAGGCCAAGGCCGGGCTCTTCACCCGGCTTCTGCCCGAAGACGGCGTGGCGGTGGTCAATCTCGACGGCGCCATGGGGCCGGAAATGGCGCGGCTCGCCGCCGGGCGCGGCCTGCCGGTGATGACGGTGGGGCAGGGTGCCACTGCGACGAAGCCCGACCTTCTGATCGCCGGGATCCGCCCCGACGCCACCGGCCAGGAGGTGCGCTTCCTCTGGCAGGGCCAGCCGTTCCAGACCCGGCTCGGTCTGACCGGCGGCTTCCAAGCCGGGAATGTGGCGCTCGCCGCCGGGCTCGCCATCGCCTGCGGCGCGGCGCCCGCGGCGGTGATGGCCACGCTGCCGCGCCTTTCCGGCGTGCGCGGTCGGATGCAACTGGCAGCCACGCGGAAGAACGGCGCCGCGGTCTATGTCGATTACGCCCATACGCCCGACGCCATCGCCACCGCGCTGCGCGCTTTGCGCCCGCATGTGATGGGGCGGCTGATCGTGGTCTTCGGCGCGGGCGGCGACCGCGACCGCGCAAAACGCCCGCTGATGGGCCAGGCCGCGCGCGAGAACGCCGACATCCTCTACGTCACCGACGACAACCCGCGCTCGGAAGACCCGGCTGCGATCCGCGCCGCCATCCTCGCCGCCTGCTCTGATGCGAACGAGGTCGGCGACCGCGCCGAGGCGATCCTGCGCGCGGTCGATGCGCTGCAACCCGGCGATGCGGCTCTGATCGCGGGCAAGGGCCACGAGACCGGCCAGATCATCAGGGGCGACGTCTTCCCCTTCGACGATGTGGAACAGGCCTCGGTCGCCGTCGCCGCCCTCGACGGAGTGATCTGATGCCCCGCCCCATGCCTTTCATCCTGATCCAAATACCCCCGGGGGGAGGCGCAGCTTTGCTGCGCCGCGGGGGGCAGGCAGCCCCCCGTGCCGACGGAGGCCGCCGATGACCCCGCTCTGGACCTCGCATGACGCCGCCACTGCCACCGGCGGCCGCCCGACCCGCGACTGGCAGGCGGCTGGCGTCTCGATCGACACCCGCACGATCCGCTCCGGCGATCTGTTCGTGGCCCTCTCCGCCGCCCGCGACGGCCATGATTTCGTGGGGCAGGCGCTGGAAAAGGGCGCGGCCGCCGCGCTCGTCTCGCGCATCCCCGAGGGGCTCGCCTCTGATGCGCCGCTCCTGATCGTCGACGATGTGCTGACCGCGCTCGAAGCCCTCGGACGGTCGGCGCGGGCGCGCACGAAAGCCCGCGTCGTCGCGGTGACCGGCTCGGTCGGCAAGACCTCGACCAAAGAGATGCTGCGCGCCATGCTCTCGGGCCAGGGCGCCACCCATGCCTCTGATGCCAGCTACAACAACCACTGGGGCGTGCCGCTGACACTCGCGCGGATGCCCGCCGCCACCGATTACGCGGTGATCGAGATCGGCATGTCGAACCCCGGCGAGATCGCGCCGCTCGCCCGCCTCGCCCGCCCGCATGTGGCGATGATCACCACCGTCGGCGCGGCGCATATGGCGGCGTTCGGTTCACTCTCCGGCATCGCCCGCGAGAAGGGCGCGATCTTTGAGGGGCTGGAGCCCGAAGGCGCCGCCGTGGTGAACGTCGACCTCGAAACCACCGGAATCCTTACCGGATGCGCGCGCGCCGCTGGCGCGAAGATCATCGGTTTCGGCGAATCTCCCGCCGCCGACTGGCGGCTGTCCGAGACCCGCACCCTGGATGAGACCACCGTGGTCCGCGCCAGCCATGGCGATCAGCAGATCCTGTTCAAGGTCGCCTCGCCCGGGCGCCATTTCGCGCAGAACGCGCTTGGCGCGCTGGCGGCGGTGGCGGCGCTCGGCGCCGATCCGGTGATGGCGGCGCATGATCTGGGCCGTTGGGCGCCGCCCTCGGGCCGCGGCACCCGCGAGCGCATCCTGCTCGACGTGGTGGAGGAAACCTTCTTCGACCTGATCGACGACGCGTTCAACGCCAACCCGACCTCGATGGCGGCCAGCCTCGACGTGCTGATCCACGCCAAACCCGTCGACGGCATCGGCAGCCTCGGCGCCGGGCGGCGGATCGCCATCCTCGGCGACATGCTGGAGCTTGGCGAGGACGAACTGGCGCTGCATGCGGCGATCGCGAAGCACCCCGGGCTGAAGGCCGTCGCGCCGATCCATTGCGTCGGGCCGCGCATGCGCGCGCTGCATCAGGCGCTGCCCCTTGCGCAGCGCGGCGAATGGGTGGAAACCGCCGCCGAACTGGCCACCCGCGCCCGCGCGCTGATGGATCCGGGCGACATTTTGCTGGTCAAAGGCTCGAAAGGCTCGAAAGTCAGCCTCGTGGCCGAGGCCCTGCGCCGTCTGGGCCAGCCCGCCGCGAAAACCGAAGGAACCGAGTGAATGCTTTACTGGCTTACCGAATTTTCCGACGGCGGCGACATCTTCAACCTGTTTCGCTACATCACCTTCCGCGCGGGCATGGCCTTCCTCACCGCGCTGGTGTTCGGCTTCCTGTTCGGCCGCCCGCTGATCGAGCTTCTGCGCCGCAAGCAAGGCAAGGGCCAGCCGATCCGCGACGACGGGCCGCAGACCCATTTCGCCAAGGCCGGCACGCCGACGATGGGGGGCCTGCTGATCCTCTCGGCGCTGACCTTTTCGACGCTGGTCTGGGCGCGGCTCGACAATCCCTATGTCTGGATCGTGCTTCTGGTCACGCTCGCCTTCGGGCTGATCGGCTTCGCCGACGATTACGCCAAGGTCTCGAAGCAGAACACCCGGGGCGTGTCGTCGAAGGTCCGCTTCCTCCTCGGCCTGCTGATCGCCGGGCTTGCGGTCTATGCGGCGGCGCGGTTCCATCCGGGGCCGCTGACCAACCAGCTGGCCTTTCCGTTCTTCAAGGACGCGCTGCTGAATCTGGGGATCTTCTTCGTGCCCTTCGGCATGATCGTGATCGTGGGCGCGGCGAATGCGGTCAACCTGACCGACGGGCTCGACGGGCTGGCGATCATGCCGGTGATGATCGCCGCCGCCACCTTCGGGGTGATCTCCTATGTCGTCGGCTCGGCCAATATCGCCAATTATCTCGGCGTCCATTCGGTGCCGGGCACGGCGGAGCTGATCGTCTTCGCCTCGGCGCTGATCGGCGGCGGGCTCGGGTTTCTGTGGTATAACGCGCCCCCGGCGGCGGTGTTCATGGGCGACACCGGCAGCCTTGCTCTGGGCGGCGCGCTTGGCGCGATGGCGGTCTGCATCAAGCACGAGATCGTGCTGGCGATCGTCGGCGGCCTTTTCGTGGTCGAGGCGATGTCGGTGATCATCCAGGTGCTGTATTACAAGCGCACGAAGAAGCGCATCTTCCTGATGGCGCCGATCCACCACCATTTCGAGAAGAAGGGCTGGGCCGAGCCGCAGATCGTGATCCGGTTCTGGATCATCTCGCTGATCCTCGCGATGATCGGGCTGGCCACGCTGAAAGTGCGCTGAGGTCCCATGAAAAACCCCGCCGGTGGCGGGGTTTTTCGTTCAGCGCCGCGCCGAGAGGCCTATTCCGCGCCGATACATTCGGCGGTGGCGATCACCGCGTCGCGGGTGCCGGCCAGATCCAGCCTTGCCACTTCGCCCGCGTCGTTCGACAGCGACAGCGTGTTCTTCAGCGCCAGATCCGAGAGGAATTCCTCGTTTTCGATCATCACCAGGATCCCGCCCGCCTCGCCGGTGTTCAGGCCATGGCCATCGGCTGTCCAGGTCTGCTCGTCCAGCGTGAAGGTCAGCGGATAGGTCTCGCCATCGGTGATGTCGGTCCAGTCGGCGTTGAACACCGCCATAAAGCTGGCGTCTTCCTCCAGATCGAAGCCGACCTGCACCAGCGTTCCGTCCTCGAAGGCCGAGGCCATGTAGCAGCCGCCGCCCATACCGGCGTCGCGCCAGATTTCCCAGCCGCCCGCCTCGCCGACCAGATCCTGCGCCTGTGCGGCGGAAAGCCCTGCCAGAAATGCGAGGCCGAAGGCGGCCATTGCGAATTTCATGCTCATCTCCCTGAGGTTTCAGGCAGAGACCTGGCACCGGCCCGGAATGGTTGCAAGTGATTTACAAGGTTAACTGTTTTCCGCCCGGCGCCGCGCCGCTTGCGGCCCGCGCAGCAAAAGGAAAGGGGCAGCCGCTGTCTGCGCTGCCCCTTTGGCCCCGGGCGCGGCCGAGGGAAGGCCGCCTCCCGGGCTGTCGGTGCCGTCGTCAGAATTTCATGACGTAGGAAACGCTGGCGACCAGCGGATCGACATTGACCTTGCCGATATTCGCGCCGTTCAGATAGACGTCGCTGTCGATGTCGATATAGCGCAGATCG
Source organism: Pseudogemmobacter humi (assembly GCF_900609055.1). GTDB lineage: Bacteria > Pseudomonadota > Alphaproteobacteria > Rhodobacterales > Rhodobacteraceae > Pseudogemmobacter > Pseudogemmobacter humi. Next base: position 28,345 of record NZ_UXAW01000108.1, read on the forward strand.
GCCCGCACCGCGGCCTTTTCGCTGATCGCGTAATCGGCGCCGATGGTGGCGGCGAGGCCGAAGCTCTCCTTGATCTTCAACTCGCCGAGGATGGATTTCTCCTCGAAGAATTTGGTGTAGTTCACCCCCACGCCGACGAAGGGCGTCAGCGCGCCGCCGGTCGGGATGTGCCAGTTCACGCTGATGGTCGGCGGCAGATGTTTGGTCTCGCCGATCTCGCCCACGCCGTCGAGGCTGACCTTGTGCTTGAACGGCAGCGCGCCCAGCAGTTCGACGCCGATATTGTCGCGGATGAAATATTCCAGCGTGACGATGGGGCGCGCGTTCGAGCCGACGTCGGACTGCATCCCGGCCAGCAGGCCGTTGTTGTCCTTCGGCGCGACATAGCCGATGCCGAAGCCGAGGGTCAGGCTGCCGGCCTCCTGCGCGAGGGCGGGCGTGGCGAGGCAGCCGGCGGCAAGAAGCGAAGCGATCAGGTGTTTCATGGTCGATACTCTCAGGTTATCCGAACCCGTTCTGCGCCCGGTAACGCCGCGGAAACTTTGACCTGTATCAACCGGAGCCCGGCCGGGGGTGCGGCATAATGACCGGGGCGACGCCCGCCGCCGCGCCCGCCCGCGCCGATCGCAGGGGCGGGGCTCCGGCGGCAGGCGCCCGTCTGCGCCGCCTTGCCGCGCGACCTCGGGGGGCTGGACCCGGGCGGCAGCCAGGGCGGGGCCCGCCCGTTCTCTCTCGGGCCAGCCGCCGCGATCCCGCTTCCTTCGCGATGGCGGGCAGAGCGGGTCGGCGACAGCGGCGTGGACGGGCGGCATTCTCTCTCGCCCCCTCGGCCGGTAAAGCCAGCCCCTTCCGCTTCGCGGCCGGCTCGCCTATCGG
>NZ_UXAW01000107.1 GCF_900609055.1 Pseudogemmobacter humi
GTTCGGCGCTGTCGGCCTGGGGGCCGCGCGGCGGGCGGGTGCGCGGGATCGCCGCCACCGAGGGCGCGTTGCCGCCCGGGCCGGTGTCGGCATCGCCGCCCTCGCCGGGTTTCTCGCCCGCGATCACCTTGCGGATCTCGTCGCCGGTCAGGGTCTCGTATTCCAGCAGACCCTGGGCGAGCCGCTCCCAGTCGTCGTGCTTTTCGCTCAGGATGCGGTGGGCGGTGTCGTAGCCCTCGTCGATCAGGCGTTTGACCTCCTGCTCGATCACCCGCTTGGTCTCGGCCGAGACCGAGAGGCCGCTGGCATTGCCCTGATAGCCCTCATGCGCCTCGGCATAGTCGATATTGCCGACCGCATCCGACATGCCCCAGCGAAGCACCATGGCGCGCGCCAGCGCCGAGGCCTGCTGGATGTCGCCCGAGGGGCCGTTCGACACCGCTTCCTCGCCGTATTTGATGATCTCGGCGGCTTTCCCGGCCATGGTCATCGCGATGCGCTGCTCGCATTGATCCTTGTGCCAGTTCAGCCGGTCCATCTCGGGCAGGCTCATCACCATGCCGAGCGCGCCGCCGCGCGGAATGATCGTCGCCTTGTAGACCGGATCGCATTTCGGCAGCGCCATGCCGACGATGGCGTGGCCGGCCTCGTGATAGGCGGTCATTTCCTTCTGTTCCGGCGTCAGCACCATCGAGCGGCGCTCGGCCCCCATCATCACCTTGTCCTTGGCATTCTCGAAATCGGCCATGGTGACGAAGCGGCGGCCGACGCGGGCGGCCATCAGCGCCGCCTCGTTCACGAGGTTCATGAGGTCCGCACCCGAGAAGCCGGGCGAGCCGCGGGCGATGGTGCGCAGATCGACATCGGGGCCGAGCGGCACCTTGCGGGCATGGACGTTCAGGATCTTCTCGCGGCCCTTGATATCGGGGTTCGGCACATGGATCTGGCGGTCGAACCGGCCCGGTCGCAGCAGCGCGGGGTCGAGCACGTCCTTCCTGTTGGTCGCGGCGATGATGATCACGCCCTCGTTGGCCTCGAACCCGTCCATCTCGACCAGAAGCTGGTTCAGCGTCTGCTCGCGCTCATCGTTGCCGCCGCCGATGCCCACACCGCGGGCGCGGCCCACGGCGTCGATCTCGTCGATGAAGACGATGCAGGGCGCGTTCTTCTTGGCCTGTTCGAACATGTCGCGCACCCGGCTTGCGCCGACGCCGACGAACATCTCGACGAAATCCGAGCCCGAGATGGTGAAGAACGGCACCCCGGCCTCACCTGCGATGGCGCGCGCGAGAAGCGTCTTGCCGGTGCCGGGCGGGCCCACCAGCAGCGCGCCCTTGGGGATCTTGCCGCCGAGCCGCGAGAATTTCTGCGGGTTGCGCAGGAATTCGACGATCTCTTCCAGTTCTTCCTTGGCCTCGTCGATCCCGGCCACGTCGTCGAAAGTCACCCGGCCGTGTTTCTCGGTCAGCAGTTTCGCGCGCGACTTGCCGAAGCCCATGGCGCCGCCTTTGCCGCCGCCCTGCATCCGGTTCATGAAGAAGATCCAGATACCGATCAGCACGAGGAACGGCAGCCACAGCGAGATCAGCGACATGAAGCCCGATTGCTGCTGCGGCGTGGCCTGGACCTCGACACCCTGGGCGATCAGCTTTTCGGTGACCTGTTCGTCGCCGGGTTTGACGGTCGAGAAGGTGCTGCCGTCCTTGGTGCGGACGGTGACGCGCTCGCCGTCGAGCGTGACCGAGGCGACGCGCCCGGCATCGACCTGTTCGATGAAATCCGACCAGGACAACTGCCGCGAGGACATCGCCGTCTGCCCGCCCGAGAACAGATTGAAAAGCGCGAGGATCAAGAGCAGCAGGACGACCCAGAAGGCGATATTGCGCGCGTTGTTCACATGAATCTCCCGACAGGCGGCCCGCCGGGGGATGGGGGCCGCGTTTGTTCCTAATTTAGCTATCCGGGGCCTGGGTTCAATGCGATAAGACGAACATTCCGAAGGACGGGCTGAGCATCGCCTGCCATTCGCCCCTATCCGGGCAGGCCAGCGGGGCCGCGACCAGTTCCGCCCCGCGCCAGAGGGCGGGGGTGACGATCAGCGCCTCGCGGTCGTGGCCGGTTTCGCGCCAGTTCTTGCAGAGCCGCAATCCCCCGGCGCCGAGCGCGCGAATCTCCAGGTCCCGCGCCTCGGGGCCGGTCAGGCGCCAGCGGTGGTCCCAGATCTGATCGGCAGGGCAGGGGGCGGAAACAGCGCGCGGCTCGCGGGTGATGTGCAGCGCATCGCCTTTGAAGCGGAAGCGGCAGCCGCCGAGCGTGGCCGCCTTCTGCGGCCAGAGCGCATGTTGCAGCCGGTCCACCGCCTCGGCCCGCGGCGGGTGGCGCGCGCCCGAGAGCCAGCGGATCGCCGCGATCAGCAGGCGGCGCTGCATTTCGGGGCCGAGGTGGTGAAAATCCCTGGCGTTCAGGATCAGGCTGCCGGCCGCCTCCCTGCCGATCCGGGCGAAGGTTTCGGACAGCGCGCCGGCGACCAGGCTCTGCACCATGGCGAGGTTGTGGATCGTCGTGTTCAGCGTCTGGACCGTGATCCCCAGGGGGGCAAGCGTTGCCAGCGCCTTGCGGGCGCGGGCACGGGTGTAGCGCAGATTTTCGTTCGAGGGGTCGTCGCGCCAGGCCAGCCCGTGGCGCAGGAGATGGTCGCGCAACCCCTGACGGCTGGCCCAGAGAAACGGGCGGCAGAAGGTGATGCCGCTTTCCTGCCAGTCGTGCCGCATTCCGCTCAGTCCCTCAAGGCCGGCGGCGCGGGCAAGACCCATCAGGAAGGTTTCGGCCTGATCGTCGGCGGTATGGGCCAGCATCACATGGCTCAGCCCCCGCGCTTTCGCCCATCCGGCCAGCAAAGCGTAGCGGGCGTGGCTGGCCGCCTGCATCAGATTGCCTGTCGCGGGGTGGTCGTCCCAGATCAGCGTGTCATGCTTCAGACCGAGCGCGCGGCAGGTCTCAGCGACGAAGGCGGCTTCCCCGGCGGCCTCGGGGCGCAGCCGGTGATCGACGGTGGCCACTTCCAGCGTGACGCCGCAATGGGGGGCGGCGCGGGTCATCAGATGCAGCATCGCCATGGAATCGCTGCCGCCCGAGACCGCCAGCCCGATTGCCCCGGGGGTGTCGCAGGCGGGGAGGCCGTCCAGCGCCATCAGAAGGAGCTGCCGATCCTCGACCGATTCAATATCGCTCAGCCAGCGATACCGCGGGCTCAGCGGCACCCCAGCCCCTGCATGGCGATCGGAGCCTGGGTGGCGGCGATGGAGCCGGGGTATTCGATCCCGACCTGGGCCAGCGTGAGGCAGGCCTGTTCGGTCTGGCCCAGTTGCCCCAGTGCCTCGCCCAGTTTCAGCACCGCATCGGGCGCGATCGGCCCCTGGGGATTGCTGGAATAGGCGTCGAGATAGGCCCGGGCCGCCCGCGCCGTCTCGCCCATTTTCGCCAGCGCATCGCCGCGCAGGTAATGCGCCTCGGGGATCAGCGGCCCGCCAGGATAGGATTGGGCATAGGTCTCAAAGAGCGATGCAGCACCGGGAAAGTCACCCTGACCGAGCACCCCCTTGGCCCGGTCGAAATCTGCTTGTTCTGCGACCGCAAGCTCCGGTCCTGATGAGGAGGATCCCGCCGAAGGGGCGGCCGGGGTGATCACGGGGGCGGCAGAGGAACCGCCGCTGTCGCCGCCCAGAGTCGGCGTCGCGCTCATGTTCATCGGGTCGCAGCCCGGCGTCGCCTCGCACAGGCGGAATTCGATGTCGCCGATGCGGTTGGTGCCGTCCGAGACCACGCGGTTCAGCCGCAGCTCGATCTCTTCGGTGCGCGAGGTCAGGCGCATGAGTTCCGCCTCGATCGTGTCCATCCGCGCCAGAGCATCGGCGCCCCCCACCCGCGCCGAGGCGCCGGTGGTGGTCAGCTCAGCCTTGAGCGCGTTGAACGCGGCCGCGAGCTGGCCAAGCTCGGCGCGCACATCGGCCAGCGTCTCGGCGCCGGCCGGTGCGGCGAGGCCGAGCGCCAGAAGCGGCAGGATCAGCCGGAACCCTGCCATGGTCAGGCCCCGGCGCCGACCGACAGCACGGTGACCGCGCGGCGGTTTTTGGAGTAGCAGGATTCGGTCGAGCAGACCTCGATCGGGCGTTCCTTGCCGTAGGAAATCGTGCGCATCCGGGTGCCCGAGACGCCCTGGCTGATCAGGAACTGCTGCACCGCCGCGGCGCGGCGCGCGCCGAGCGCCAGGTTGTATTCGCGGGTGCCCTGTTCGTCGGCATGGCCCTCGACGATGATGGCATAGCCCGGGTTCTGGTTCAGCCAGCCGGCCTGGGCGGTCAGGATCGAGCGGCCCTCGGTCGAGACGGTGGACTGGTCCACCGCAAACAGCACGCGGTCGCCCACGGTCTGGTTGAAATAGGCGATCGAGCGCGGATCGTTCGGATCGCCGAGGCCGGTGGTGTCGACATAGCCCGAGCCGGGGCCGCCCGTGCCGCCCATGCCATCGGCGCCGCCCGAGCCGTAGCGGTCGGGGTTCTGACAGGCGGCCAGCGTCAGCGTGGCCAGAAGCAGCAGGGCCTTGGGGGTGAAGCTCATCGGGGTTCGTCCTTTTCCATCGCGACGCGGGGACATGATTTCCCGCCAGGTTAGCAGCTTTGAGGGGCCATGGGAATCCGGCAGGATTGCCCATGGCGGAAGGGTGTTACGGCAGAAGCGGCGACCAGGCCGGGTCCGAGGCCGGGCCTTCGGTTGGGATCTGCCTGAGGTTCCGGCCGGTGATGTCGACCGACCAGAGCGAGGCCTGGCCGCCGCCGCCCGAGGTCTCGCGGGTGAACATGATCACCCGGCCGTTCGGCGCCCAGGTCGGGCCCTCGTCGAGGAACGAGGCCGTCAGCAGCCGCTCTTCCGAGCCGTCGGTGCGCATCACGCCGATGTGGAAGCGCCCTTCGGCCTGTTTGGTGAAGGCGATCAGATCGCCGCGCGGCGACCAGACCGGCGTGCCGTAACGGCCCTTGCCGTTCGAGATCCGCCGCCCCTCGCCGCCGCCGGTGGACATGATGTAGATCTGGCTGCCGCCGGTGCGGTCGGATTCGAAGCAGATCTGGCTGCCGTCGGGGCTGAACGAGGGTGCGGTCTCGATCGAGGGCGAATTGGTCAGCTGCACCGTCGATCCCGAGCCGAGGTTCATCAGATAGATGTCGGTGTTGCCGCCGCGCTCCAGGCTGAACACGACCGAGCCGCCGTCGGGCGAGAACCGGGGCGCGAAGGTCATGGTGCCGGGCTGCTCGGCCAGGGTCTGGCGCTTGAGGTTGCCGACGTTCAGCAGCGTGATGCGCGGGAAGCCGGTCTCGTAGCTGGTGTAGAGGATGCGGTCGCCGCTGGGCGAGAACCTGGGCGCCAGCACGATTGCGGAACTGTCGGTCAGATACTGGACGTTGGCGCCGTCGTAATCCATCACCGCGAGCCGCTTCTGGCGCGCGTTCTTGGGGCCGGATTCGGCGACGAAGACCACGCGGCTGTCGAAATAGCCGCCCTCGCCGGTGATCTTGGAATAGACCACATCGGCCACCTTATGGGCCATGCGGCGCCATCCGGCCTTGGTGCCGGCGAATTGCAGCGCGGCGCCGTCCATCTGGCGGCCGTTCACCACGTCCCAGGCGCGGAACTTGACCGACACCCGGTCTCCGGCGGCCGAGACCGCGCCGGTGATCAGCACCTGGGCGTTGATCGCACGCCATTCCTCAAAGCCGATCCCGGCGTCGAAACTGGTGATGCGGCCGATATGGGCCTCGGGGCCGATCTCGCGGAAAAATCCGGTGCCGGTCAGGTCCGAGACCACCACGCGCGAGATGTTGCGCGCGAGTTCCCCGGCGCCGCCTTCGTCGATGAAGGCGGGAACGGCGATCGGCATCGGCTCGATCACGCCCGGGCCGATCACGATCCGGGGCGGGCTGCCGTCCTGGGCGCGCGCCATGACCGGAAGCGCCGCCGCACCGGCCGCGAGGCTGGCTGCGAAATGTCTGCGGGTGAAGTTCATCTGCCTCTCGCTCCGTGTTGTCCGGGTCTGCTGCCGGTTTCGCGGTTCATCTTACGGATATCCGTTGTCAACTTATAACGCGGGATATGGTTTCCTGTGTCATCTGACATCTGCGTGCGCCGGTTTCGCGCCGGGGCGGGGTCATCTGAGCCGCATCCCGTTCGCGTCGAAGACGAATTCAAGCACCTTCCAGGTGTCGTATTTGTCGGAGGGAAGCGGGATGCCGCCTTCCTGATAGGCGCGGGCGATGGCGCTGCGGGCCTGGCGGAAGGCCACGTCGATCGCGCCCTGGCTCGGCCCCGTGGATTCCACCACCGACATGTTGCCGGGCTTGCCCGAGGAGTCGAATTCCACCCGCACCACGATCACGGTGGACATCGCGTCGGTGCCCATGGTGCCGACGTTCCACTTTCTGCTGATGGCCGAAGAGATGTCGCCCATCTCTCCTGCGGTCAGCGGCGGGCCGCTGCGGCTGCTGCCCTGGCCGCCGGAGCCCGCATTCGCGCTGCTGGCGGCGGCGGCTGCCTCGGCCCGGGCGGCGGCTTCGGCCTCGGCGATGGCGGCGGCGATGGCGTCATCCTCGGACGCAGAGGATCTGTCCGGCGCCGTGGTGCTGTTCGACGGGGCGGAAGGCGTCGCGCGCGGGGTTTCGGCCGCGGGCGTCGGCGCGGGCCGGTTCGGCTTCGCGCGCGGGCGCGGCGAGGTGGACATGCCCAGCGATTCCGTCTGTTCCTCGGTCGCCTCGGTGCGCAGCACGTCGCCGGTTTCCTGCGGCGCCGTCTCGGTGGTTTCCTCGCGCGGCGGCTCGGGCGTGGGCTCTTCGGTCACGCTGACGGCTTCCTGCGGCGCATCGGCGGTGCGGGTGTCCTCGGGCGCGGGCACAGGATTCGGCGCGACGATATCGGCGGGCTTCGGCTTCGGGCGCAGAGACGAGGACATCGTCGGCATCGGCTGCTCTACGGGCGCGAAGACCACCTCGGGCGGCAGTTCCTCGCCCGGAGGTTCGGGTTCGGGCGGCAGCGGCTCGGGCGTCACCTCGACCGGCTGGGGCGGGGTGACGGGCTCGGGCTCCGGCTCGGGGGCGGCCACGGTCTCGGGCTGCGGCGGCGGCTCCGAGGGCGTCTCGGCGGCGGGTTCGGTGATCTCCGTCTCGGCCGGTTCGGGGGCGGAAATGCTTTCGGGTGCCTCGGAGGGCGTGTCCGATGCAGCGGGCGCGGCGGCGGCCATCGCCTGGAACTCGGCCTCGGACATCATCGAGACCTGGGTGGACATCATCTCCGTCGGCGCGGTCGGCGCGAACAGCCAGTCGCCGATCATGACCCAGAGGATCAGACCCGCGTGGCCCGCGCCGGAAAGGATGGTGCCCGTCTGGAAGCGCCGTTCCATGGATCCGCCGCCCGCCCTCAGTTACCGGCGCCGAAATCGGGGCCCTGGGCATCGGTCACCAGACCGATGTTGTTGAACCCGCCGGCGTTCAGCGCACCCATGACCTGGGCCACGCGCTCATAGGGCAGCTTGCCGTCGGCGCGCAGATAGACCTTGTCGGATTTGCGCTCGGACGCGATGGCTTTCAGCCGGGGGATCAGTTCGTTCTCGGCCACCTCGGTATTCATGATCGCGATCAGCCCGTCGGCCGAGAGGGTGATCGCCAGCGGCTCCTCCTGCTCGGTCGGCAGCGCGGTGGCGGCGGTTTTCGGCAGTTCGACCGGCACGCCCACCGTCATCAGCGGCGCCGCGACCATGAAGATGATCAGGAGCACCAGCATGACATCGACGAAAGGCGTGACGTTGATCTCGCTCATCGCGGCCGACGAGCCGCGGCGGCGGCCCCGCCGCCCTCCGCCGCCCGATTTCTTCATGACCCCGGCGCCCATGGCTCAGGAATCCAGCTGGCGCGACAGGATGGTCGCGAATTCGTCGGCGAAACTTTCGTAATTGCCCTGGATGCGTTCGGAGTCCGAGTTGAGCTTGTTGTAGAACACCACCGCCGGGATGGCGGCGACGAGGCCGATCCCGGTCGCCAGCAGCGCCTCGGCGATCCCCGGGGCCACGACCGCGAGCGAGGTGTTCTGCGAGATCGCGATTTCCTCGAACGAATGCTTGATCCCCCAGATCGTGCCGAAGAGGCCGATGAACGGCGCGGTCGAGCCGGTGGTGGCGAGGAAGGAAAGCCCGTTGTTCAGCTTCTCGCTTTCGCGGGCGATGGCCACGTCCATGGCGCGGTCGATCCGGGCCTGGGCGCCGGCGATCAGCGCGCCGTCGTGCTTGTGGCTGCGGCGCCATTCCAGCATCCCCGAGGCGAAGACGCGCTCGGATGCGCCCTGGGGTTCCGGCCCGATGCGCTCGTAAAGCTCGTCGAGCGGCTCGCCCGACCAGAAGGCGCGGTCGAATTCCGCGGCCTCGGAGCGCGCCTTGCGAAACAGGATGTGTTTCTGGAAGATGATCGCCCAGGACCAGAAAGACATGGCGATCAGGGCAATCATCACCAGCTGGACGGTGAAGGTTGCACGGGCAAAGAGGGCCAGCAGCGAGAAGTTAATCTCCTGCGCCATCGCGAGGGTTTCAGTTTCCATTACGCCTGCTCGTTTGTGTCGCCGGTCGGTTTCGCCGGTCGTTAGCGCTGATTCTATCAAGATCACAAGGGGAATGCCAACACATCTTGGCGAGTGGCGGCAGCCTGCCGGTGGGGCTCAGCCCGGGGAGAGAAGCGCGCGGATCTCTGCCGGGGTCCGCGTGGCCTGACCCCGGGCGGTCAGGCAGACCAGAGTGACCCTCGCCTGGAACAGCAATTCCGGGCCGCGCAGCACCGCCTGATCAAGCTCGATCCGTGCGCCGCCGAGGGCGGAAAGTCCGGTGGTGACGGTCAGATCGTCGCCAAACAGGGCGGGGCGCAGGTAATCGGCCTCGACCCGGCGCACGGCGAAAACGATGTCATGGCGCGCGCGCAGCTCCATCTGGTCGATACCGCAGGCGCGCACCCATTCGCTGCGGCCGCGTTCGATGAATTTCAGGTAATTGGCGTAATAGACGATCCCGGCGAGGTCGGTGTCCTCGTAATAGACCCGGACCGGGAATTCATGCGTCACCTTCGGCCCCTCCGATGCGGGCGGCAAGGCGCAGGGCGTGGCTCGGGTCGGTGGCGGCGGCGGGCAGCGCCGGATCGTAGGCGGCGCGGATCAGCGCGGCGAGATCGGGGCGCAGGATGATGCGGCCGTCTTCGGTGCGCGCGAGCGGCGCGAAACCGGCGAAAGCGCCATCGGCCCAGCTGAGCATCGCCCCGGCCGCCTGGGCCAGCGCGAGATCGGCGGCGGGCATCGCCGAGAGATGCTCGTCCATCCGCAGGAACAGGAACACCGCCCGGATCGCGCCATCGGCGTCGAAACGGAAAGCGCGATACTGGTTCGCGCCCGCTGCGGCCAGCCGCTCGCACAGCGGCCCGAGGTCCGGGATCAGCCGGTCGAGGCCCGGCACCTGCGGCAGTTCCGACCAGTCGCGGAAGAAGAAGGCCATCAGATTGGCGCCGAGCTCGGGATCGGTTTCCGCCATCCGGTGATCGGCCAGCACGACCAGCGCCTCGATCGCGCCCTTGATGGTGGCGAGGGTGGCGTCGTCGGTGCCGAAGACGATGGGCACGATGGGCCGGCCCCAGCGGGCGCAGAGGAAGCTGCCGTCGGGGCGGGTGAAGAGGCTCTGGATCAGATCGGGCGTCATGGCGCAGGGTTAGCGGGTTATCGGGGGCGGCTCAACTGTCGCTGCGCGCGGACGGCTGGCGGCGGATGCCTCCGGCGGGGGTATTTCGGTCAGGATGAAAGGGGCAGGGGCGGCGCGGGGCATATCCGGGTCGGGCTGAGAGGGCGCGTTTTTGCCGCTGCGGCGATATGGGCCGCTTGCAGGGCGCGCGACGGGGGCATAAGCGGGACGTATGAAACTGCTTTTCCTTGGCGATGTGATGGGGCGCAGCGGGCGGGCGGCGATAGCCGCGAATCTGCCCGGGCTGCGCGCGCGGTGGGGGCTCGATTTCGTCGTGGTCAACGGCGAGAATGCGACCGGCGGCATGGGGCTTTCGGCCGAACATGCGAAGGGGCTGCTCGCCGCCGGCGCCGATGTGGTGACGCTTGGCGATCATACTTTCGATCAGAAGGACATGGCGCAGTTCCTGGAGCAGGAGCCGCGCCTGTTGCGGCCGGTGAATTACTCGAAGATCGCCCCGGGCAAGGGCGCGCGGGTGTTCGACGCGCCGGGCGGACGGCGCGTGCTGGTCGCCCAGGTTCTGGGCCGGGTGTTCATGAAACAGCCCTTCGATGATCCGTTCTCGGCCATCGACCCGATCCTGAAGGCGCATCGCCTGGGGGTGAGCGTCCAGGCCGCCATCGTCGATGTCCATGCCGAGGCGACCTCGGAAAAGATGGGGCTGGGGCACTGGTGCGACGGCCAGGCCAGCCTCGTCGTCGGCACCCATACCCATGTGCCCACCGGCGACGCGCAGATCCTGAAGGGGGGCACCGCCTATCTCTCCGACGCGGGAATGTGCGGCGACTATGATTCGGTGATCGGGATGGAGAAGCTGGAGCCGATGCGCCGTTTTGTGACCGGCATGTCGAAGACCCGGTTCGAGCCCGCCGGGGGCGAGGCCACGCTGTCGGGCGTCTATGTCGAGACCGATGACGCGACCGGGCTGGCCGCCCGCGTCGTCATGGTGCGCCAGGGCGGGCGGTTGCAGCCCTCGGGGCCGTCGTAAGGCCGTCCGCGTGCCGGAAAGGTGCCGGGGTTTCGGCTTTCCGTATCGCGGCAGCGGGCGCCTGGGGCCTTTCCCGCCGTGAAAGAGCAATCGGTTCTCACCGCGGCGGCCCCGACGCCGCATCCCGGGCATTTAACACGACCTGAAGGGTAGAATTTTCTTCCCCGCCGCGGATCGCGCGCCTATAAGCCGGGCCGCAGGATTCGTGAGGATGCCGATGCTCTGGTTCGAAATCGCCCCCGCCGCGCAGCCTTTCGTGGCGCTTGGGATCCTCGGGCTGATGTTCGCGCTGTTCATCTCGGAAATCATCCCGGTCGAGGTCACCGCCATCGGCGGCGCGGCGGTGATGATGGTGCTGGGGATGCTGCCGCTCTCGGAGGCGCAGTCGGTGCTGGCCAATCCCGCGCCCTGGACCATCGCGCTGATGTTTCTGGTGATGGGCGGGCTGGTGCGGACCGGCGCCATCGAGCAGGTGATCCGCATGGCCGAGAAATCGGTCGAGGGTCGGCCCAAAGTCACTGTGATCGCGCTTTTTGCCTTCATCTCGGTGGCTTCGGCCTTCATGAACAACACGCCCCTGGTGGCGGTGATGATCCCGGTGGTGATGCAGCTTGCGCTGAAGATGGGCACCGCGCCCTCGAAACTGCTGATCCCGCTGAGCTACATGACCGTGTTGGCCGGGATGATGACGCTGATCGGCACCTCGACCAACCTGCTGGTGGACGGGGTGGCGGTGAAATCGGGCCAGCCGCATTTCACCCTGTTCGAGATCTTCCCGCTCGGCCTTGCCGTCACGCTGGCGGGCGGGCTGTTCCTTGGGCTGTTCGCCAACCGCCTGCTGCCGGTGCGCCAGTCGATGGGCATGCTGCTGACCGACCGGCGTAAGATGAAATATTTCACCGAAGTGGCGATCCCCGAGGACAGCCCGCTGGTGGGCCAGGCGCCGCTGGAGGTCGATCTGTTCCGCCGCGACGGGGTGCGGCTGATCGACGTGCTCCGGGGCGATGCCTCGCTGCGCCGCGATCTGGCACCGGTCAGGCTGCAACCGGGCGACCGGGTGGTCCTGCGCGCCGAAATGAGCGATCTGATGGAGTTCGACCGCCGCCGCGAGGTGCATCTGGTGGACAAGCTGTTCTCGGTCAAGACCGAGACGGTCGAGGTGCTGATCGGCCCCGGCTGCCGGATGGAGGGGCAGCGCCTCGGCGATCTGCGCCTGCGCCGCCGCTATGGCGTCTATGTTCTGGCCGCGCACCGCCGCAACCAGAACATCGGCCGCCAGCTCGACGATCTGGTGGTGCGGGTGGGCGACACGCTGCTGCTGGAAGGTGCCATCGAGGACATCCAGCGCCTCGCCGCCGACATGGACCTGGTGGATATCTCGCGCCCCTCGGTCAAGCCGTTCCGCCGCGCCAAGGCGCCGATCGCGGTGGGCGCTCTGGGTTTCATCGTCATCCTCTCGGCCTTCGATCTGGCGCCGATCCAGGCGCTCGCATTCCTCGCGGTGGCGGTGATCCTGTTCACCCGCTGCGTCGACAGCGACGAGGCGTTCAGCTTCATCGACGGCCGGCTGCTGGCGATGATCTTCGCGATGCTCGCCGTGGGCGAGGGGCTGGACCGTTCGGGCGCGGTCGAGATGATCGTGAACGCCGCCGCCCCCTGGCTGGCGGAGCTGTCGCCGTTCATGCTGATCCTCGCGGTCTATTTCCTCGGCCTCGTGCTGACCGAATTCCTGTCGAACAATGCGGTGGCGGTGATCTATACCCCGGTGGCGATCGAGCTGGCGCGCAATCTCGGCCACGATCCGCGCCCCTTCGTGGTGGCGGTGATGTTCTCGGCCACGCTCGCCTTCGCCACGCCCATCGGCTACCAGACCAATATGATGGTCTACGGCCCCGGCGGCTATCGTTTCTCGGATTACATGCGCGTGGGCCTGCCGCTCAACATCATCGTCATGGTGATCTGCGCGGCGCTTATCCCGGTGTTCTGGCCGCTCTGATCCTTCTCTCGACGGAAATACTCCGGGGGCCCCGGCGGACTGGCCCCCGGCCCTTGCCCCCGCGGCCCGCACCGTTGTAAGGGAAACCTCTGTCGAAATCCGAAGGAATGAGTGCCCCATGGCAGGCCATTCGAAATGGGCGAACATCCAGCACCGCAAGGGCAAGCAGGATGCGATCCGCTCGAAGACGTTTTCCAAACTCTCGAAAGAGATCACCGTCGCCGCGAAGATGGGCGACCCCGACCCCGAGAAGAACCCGCGCCTGCGGCTGGCGGTGAAGGCCGCCAAGGCGGTCTCGATGCCGCGGGACGTGATCGACCGCGCGATCAAAAAGTCGCAGATGGGCGACGCTGCCGATTACACCGAGATCCGCTATGAGGGTTACGGCGCGGGCGGCATCGCGGTGATCGTCGAGGCGCTGACCGACAACCTGAACCGCACCGCCTCGAATGTGCGCAGCTATTTCACCAAGGCGGGCGGCAATATGGGCCAGACCGGCTCGGTCTCGCACAGTTTCGACCGGCTGGGGGAAATCTCCTATCCGCTGTCGGCGGGGGATGGCGACACGGTGATGATGGCCGCGATCGAAGCCGGCGCCGAGGATGTCGAGACCGACGAAGATGGCCACTGGATTTATTGCAGGGTCGAGGATCTGTCGACGGTCTCCGACGCGCTGGAAAAGGCGCTCGGGGAATCGACGGAATCCAAGCTGGTGTGGCGGCCACAGTCTCGCACCGAGGTCGATCTGGACACCGCCCAGAAGCTGATGAAGCTGATCGACCTGCTGGAAGAGGATGACGACGTGCAGACCGTCACCCATAACTTCGACGTCCCCGAAGACGTCGCCGCGCAGCTTTAAGCCGCGCGCGCGCCCCGACCCCGGCCCGCCGCGGCCGGGGTAGCCCCTTTCCGCCCCCCGGTCTCCGGCAAGAGCGCAGCGCCCGGTCCGCTCTCCCGCGGAAAATCCCTTTCATCCTGATATAAATACCCCGGGGGAGGCTTCGCGCAGCGAAGACGGGGGCAGCGCCCCCTTTCACCGCCCCCCGCGGCACTCCGGCGGGATCAGCGCCCGCGCCGCCTGCGCGCGGATCGCTTTGGTCAGCGGCGCCAGCGCCGGACCCATCAGCCGCGGGAACTGCCAGTAAAGCGCCACGTCGAGCGGGCTTTCCGGCCGGATCTCGACCAGCGCGCCCGAGGCAAGATGCGGGGCCGCCAGCGCCTCGGGATTCATCGCCCAGCCGAGCCCCAGCACACAGGCCTCGACGAAGCCCTGCGACGAGGCGAGCCGGTGGCAGGGCAGCCCCGCCGCGGGCAGCGCGCCGCCGGTCTCGCGCGCGGCCCAGAGATGTTGCAGCCGGTCGATCCCGGAAAACACCAGCGTCGGCGCGCGCGCCAGCGCCCCGGGGGTGACGCCCTCGGGGAACCATGTCGCAAGATAGTCCGGGCTCGCGGTGGCGCGGTAGCGCAAGGCGCCGAGCGCGACGGTGTCGCAGCCCTGCAAGGGGCCGGGATGGCCGGTGATCGCCGCCATCACCTCGCCGCGCCTGAGCCAGTCCTGGCTCACGTCCTGGTCGTCGATCACCAGGTCGTAGAGAAAGTCCTCGCAGGCGGCGAGGGCGGGCAGGACCCAGGTGGCGAGGCTGTCGGCATTGACCGCGATGCGCAGGCTGGCCGGCCCGGCGGAAAGCGCGGGCAGATCCTCGCCGAGGCGGCTTTCCAGCAGCGCGATTTCGTCGAAATGCCGGATCAGCCGCAGGCCCGCTTCGGTGGCGGCGCAGGGCTGGCCGCGCCGGATCAGCAGCGTGCCGATACGTTCCTCAAGTGCGCGGATCCGCTGCGAGACGGCCGAGGGGGTGACCGCGAGCTCCGCCGCCGCCAGATCGAAGGCGCCGCGGCGGTGGACGGCGGCAAGAGCGGCGAGTTGGGCGGGGTCCAGCATGGCATCGGATTAGCATGGCTTCATCAGCGCGGAAAGATGAAGCCGCGCTCGTGCGGCAAGGCGGGGGGCTGTCTGCCCCCCGAGCCCCCCGAGGGTATTTGCGTCAGGATGAAATGCAGGCGGTGGAGGGCGCGGTTGGCGGCGGATTAGCCCCGCTTCATTTGCGACAGAAGGATTAACTGGAGTGGATCCGGGCGCGGGGCTATGCAGACCGGGGCAGGCGGGGGGATCGCGGATGTGGCAGGCAGGGATCGCGGGTTATTTCACGGCGCTCAGCCTGATCCTCGCCATCGGGGCGCAGAATGCTTTCGTGCTGCGCCAGGGGCTCCGGCGCGAGCATGTCGGCGTGGTGGTGGCGATCTGCGCCGTCTCGGATGCGGTGCTGATCACGCTGGGCGTCGCGGGGTTCGGCGCCGTCAGCCGGGCGGTGCCATGGCTTGCGGTGGCGATGAAATGGGCCGGCGTCGCCTTCCTGCTGTTTTACGGTGCGCTGCGGTTCATCGCGGCGCGCAGGGGCGGCGAGGCGCTGATGCCCGCGCCGGGGGGCGGGGCGCCGCTCGGCCGGGTGGTCGCCACCTGCCTGATGCTGACCTGGGCCAATCCGCATGTCTATCTGGACACTTTGGTGCTGATCGGCTCGGTCTCGGCGCAATACGGGCCGCATCGGGCGGTGTTCGGCGTGGCGGCGGCCCTGGCCTCGCTGAGCTTCTTCGCCGCGCTCGGCTATGGCGCGCGGCTGCTGGCGCCTTTGTTCGCGCGGCCCCGGGCCTGGGTCTGGCTGGAGACCGGGGTGGGCCTTCTGATGTGGGCCATCGCGGCGGGGCTTGCCTTTTCCTGATTTGCGGCGCAACCCGCGGCCATGTGGGAAAGACGCGCCGACCGCCCCGTGGCGGGCATGATCTGGATGCTGGTCTCGGGCCTTGCCATGGTGGGCGTGAACGGCGTGGTCAAACATGTCGGCACCAGCCTGCCCGCGCCGCAATCGGCCTTTATCCGTTTCGCCTTCGGCGCGGTGTTCTTCCTGCCGATGCTGCTGCCGATCCTGCGCGCGGGCTATCCGGCGGCGATCTGGCGGCTGTTCGCCCTGCGCGGCGTGCTGCATGTCGCGGCGGTGATCCTGTGGTTCTACGCCATGGCGCGGGTGCCGGTGGCCGAGGTCTCGGCGATCGGCTTTCTCAACCCGGTGATCGTGCTGGTCGCGGGCGGGCTGCTGATGGGCGAAGGGCTGAGCGCGCGCCGCGTGATGGTGGTGCTGGTCGCTTTCGCCGGGGCGCTGATCGTGCTGCGGCCCGGGCTGCGCGAGATCACCCCGGGGCACTGGGCGCAGATGGGGGCGACCCTGTTCTTCGCGGGCGGCTATATCCTCGCCAAGGGGCTGAGCGCGCGGGTGCCCGCCGGGGTGATCGTCGCGATGATGACCTTCACCTCGGTGATCGGGCTCTGGCCGGTGGCGCTGATGGTCTGGGTACCGGTCGAGGCATGGCAGCTCGGCTGGCTGGCGGCGGGGGCGGGCTTCGCCACGCTCGGGCATTACGCGATGACGCGGGCCTTCGCCGCGGCGCCGCTGGCGGTGACGCAGCCGGTCAGCTTCCTTCAGATCCTGTGGTCGGCGGCGCTTGGGGCCGTGGTCTTCGGAGAGCGGATCGACCCCTGGGTGATCCTGGGCGGCGCGCTGATCATCGGCGCGATCAGCGTGAACATCCGCGCCGGAGCGGCCGCGCGGCGGGCGATCCGCGAGGCCGACGGGGCGGGGACCGGCGGGCCGGGGGCCTGAGCAGGGGCGTGATCGGGGCCTGAGCCGTTGCGCCGCGACGGCGGGCAGCGCACGTGCCTGCAACCCTTGCGCAAACCTTCCGGGCCATGGTCCGGGCGCGGGCAGAGCGAGGCCCGTCCAAACCGCGCCCGGAGATTTCCCCATGCCCGACGATACCGACATTCTCGGCCTGCCGCTGATCCTGCCCGCCCAGGCCCAGAAACATGTCACCCACAACGAGGCGCTGCTGGCGCTGGATGCGATCGTCCAGCTCGCGGTGCTGGACCGCAGCCGGACCGCGCCGCCCGAAACGGCAGTGCCGGGCGACCGCCATATCGTCGCGGCCTCGCCGACCGGGGACTGGGCGGCACAGGCGGGCCGGGTGGCGGTACTGACCGCAGAGGGCTGGCGGTTCCATGCGCCGCGCCCCGGCTGGCGCGCTCATGTGCTGGCCGAGGGCCAGACCGCGGTGTTCGACGGACTGGGCTGGAAGACCCCGGCCGAGGGCGCGGGCAGCTTCGCGCGGCTTGGGGTGGGCGCGGCGGCCGATGCGGTGAACCGGCTGGCGGTGGCCTCGGAGGCGGTGCTGATGACCCATGCCGGGGCCGGGGTGCAGCTCAAGCTGAACAAGGCGGCGGCGGGCGATACCGCGAGCCTCTTGTTCCAGACCGGCTGGTCGGGCCGGGCCGAGATGGGCACCGCCGGATCGGACGCTTTCGCGGTGAAGGTCAGTCCCGACGGCGCCGCCTGGGCGGTGGCGATGAGCATCGCGCCTGACGGCGTGGCCGATTTCCCCCAGGGCCTGACGCGGGAGGGCAGCCAGGTTTACAGCCGCGCGAGCGTGGTCGGGCCGGTGTCGCAGACCGCGGGCCTGCCCGCGGGTGCGGTGATCGAGCGGGGCGCGAATGCTAACGGCGACTATATCCGCTTCACCGACGGAACCCAGATCTGCTGGCGCGGCAATCTCTCGGTGGCGAATGTTTCGACGGCGCTCGGGGCGGGGTTCACCTCGCCCGCGCTGACCTGGACCTTCCCGCAGCCGTTCCTGACCGGATCGGCGCCGGTGGTCTCAGGGATGGCGGATGCGGCGGAGTGCTGGCTGTCGCATGCGGCGCCGGGTGCGGCGTCGGTGGGGCTGCGGGTGCTGGGCCTCGTGTCGAAGACCGGGGCGGTGACGCTGAGGGCGATGGCGGTGGGGCGCTGGATCTGAGCGCGGGTCTCCCGGGGCCGCTCATCGGTCTTCACAGACCTCTTCGCCTGCGATGACGCCCGTAAGGGCGGAAGAGCACCCGCCGGGGATCGTCCTACAGCCTGCCGAGCGCCGCCGCGGCCAGCATGGTCAGATCGCCTGCTGGCGAGCTGCGCCGGATCCCCAGGTCCCGAAACAGCCTGACCCGGCCCATACCCCGGCCGGGCGCGCTCAGGAATCCCTCCAGCACGGCGCGCGCCTCTGCTTCCAGCAGGGGCGCGTTTTGCTGCAACGCCCGGGCATGGGCCTGCATCGTGCGCCCCCATTCCCCGCTGAGCACCATGGCGAGCCGTTTCAGCCCGGCCGCCGCGCCGCGCGCGCCGCCGAGCGTATTGGCCCCGTGCTGGCGCCAGATCACCGAGGGCGCCGGATCCAGTATCAGCGCCGCCCCCGCTCCGGCCAGAAGCTGGTAGAGCCACCAGTCATGCCAGACCACCCCCGGCGGCACGCCCGCGCGGCGCACCAGTTCCAGCGCCTCGGGGTTCAGCATCGTCGAATGGCCCGCGAAAAGGTTCTGCGCCAGCGAAGGTGCGAACCCCGGTCGGACGCGCCCCGATTTCGAGCGGCTCAGCAGCTTCAGTCCGCCATCGGCCAGCATGCTCTCGGCCGCGTAAAGCACGGGCCCGTCGCCCCGCCGCCGCCCGCCCACCGCCATGCGCCGCAGCCCGCGCGCGAGCTTGCCCTTCAGCCAGACATCGTCCTGATCGGCCAGCGCGACCGGGCCCGGCGGCAGCTCGGGGTGACACAGCGCCGAGAGGAAATTCGCCGCCGCCCCCCGGCCCGGCCCCTCAACCAGACGCAGCGGGTGGTGGCGGGCGAAATCCGCAAGGATCTGACGGGTGGCGTCGGCAGAGCCATCGTCCGAGACGAAGAGCGACCAGTTCCGGTGGCTCTGCGCCGCGATGCTGTCGAGCTGCGCGCGCAGATGGGCCGCGCCGTTGCGTGTGGCCATCACGATCGTCACATGATCGGGTGTTTCGCGCATCTTCCCCTGCCGCCCGGGCCGCACCATCCTTCGCCCAAAGCGCCGCCGGGCGCAATCGGGGGCGTTTGAATCGAACTCGCCCGGAAAGCCCAGGTTCTGCCCGGATCGGGAAACCCTGCGGCAAGCATGATGCGGCAGGCTCGTCCCCGGGGTAAGACGGGGTGATACGATGTTCCGGGCAGAGGTTGTCGAAACCTTTACCGATGCGCCGCTGAATCTGGTTTCCGGCATCGGAGATATGATGCTGGCCACGATCGGCGGGCGCGTGCTGCTTTATACCAGCACGCGCGCGGGCGGCGGGCTGATGGTGCTGGAGGCGGGGCCGACGCTCGCTCTGCTTGCCCAGAGCACGATCCGCACCGGAGGGCAGCTTTCCGCCCCGCCCTCGCTCGATCTCTACGAGATCGGCGGCCGGCAGCATCTGATCTTTTCGGGCGGGGCCGAGACCTCGCTGGTCGCGCTGCGGCTGTCCGCGGACGGGACGCCTGCCGCGACGGTCCGGCCGCCCGGCGGGCCGCAGGGGGTGATCACCGCCCAGGCCCTGATCACCATGGGTGGCCAGCGGCTGCTTTACGCCGCAATGGCCGGTGACGGTGCGGTGCAGGGCTGGCAGGTGGCCGCCGACGGCGTAATGACGCGGCTCGCGGCGCTGCCGCCCGGGACGGGCCAGCAGGGCGTCAACATCAGCGCGATGAGCGCCTTTTCGCTTGGCGCGAGCCAGTATCTCGCCACCGCCTCGCTGACCGCGGACAGGATCGCGCTGTTTCGCATCGGGGCTGACGGCGGGCTGACCGAGACCGCTTCGGTCGGCGCGGCCGAAGGGCTGGGGATCAGCGATCCCTCCGCCCTGCGCGTGGTGACGGCCCATGGCCAGACCTGGGTGCTGGCGGCATCGGCGGGCAGTTCCTCACTGACCTTGCTGTCGGTCTCGCCGGCCGGTGCCCTGAGCGTGGCCGATCATGTGATCGACACGCTCGACACCCGGCTTCAGGGGGTGCGGGCGGTCGAGACCGTCACCATCGGCAACCGCGCCTTCGTCGTCGCCGGGGGCGGCGACGGGGGGCTGCATGTCTTCGAGATCCTGCCCGGCGGGAGGCTGCTTCTGTCAGCCACGGTGCTGCACCAGCCGGGGCTTGCACTCGACAATATCACCTCGCTTCTGATCCAGCCGGTGGCGGACGGGTTCGAGATCTTCGTCGCGGGCGAAGGCGCGGGGATCACCCGGCTGCGGGTGGCCACCGGCACGCTGGCGGCGGCGATCACCGGCGGCGCCGGCGCCGACATCCTGAGCGGCACCGCCGCCCATGACCTGATCCTGGGCGGCGCCGGGAATGACACGCTTTATGGCGGGGCGGGCAACGATATTCTGATGGACGGCCCCGGCCAGGACCGGCTCTGGGGCGGCGCCGGAGCGGATGTCTTCGTCCTGTCCTCGGATGGCGAAACCGATTACATCATGGATTATCAGCCGGGGGTCGATGTGCTGGACCTTACGGCCTGGGGGCGGCTCTATGGCCCCGGCAGCCTGTCGATCACTCCGACTGCGAACGGCGCCGTCATCCGCTATGACACCGAAGAACTGGTGCTGTTTTCCGCCAATGGCCTGCCGATCCCGGTTACGGCCTTCGGTCCCGGCGCCTTCCTCTGGCTCTGGCATGCGGGGCAGGGAATCGAGGCCAGCGGTGTGCGGTTCGGCACCGAGGCGGCGGATCACCTGGTCGGCGCCGGGAGCGACGACATCTTCCGCGCCAGCCCGGGCCGCGATGTGATGATCGGCGGCGACGGTTTCGATCTGGTGGATTATATCGACGCCCCGGCCGCGGTGCGGGTCGATCTGCTCTGGCCGGCGACCAATGCCGGACTTGCGGCGCTGCATCAGCTTATCGGGATCGAGGGGCTCTCGGGCTCGGTCTGGAACGATACGCTCGGCGGAGACCATGGCAGCAACCTTCTGCTGGGCGGCGACGGACATGATGCGCTGGACGGGCGCGGCGGCAATGACAGTCTTTTCGGCGGCGATGGCGACGACACGCTGGTGGGCGGCCCTGGTGCCGATCTGCTGGATGGCGGCGCGGGGTTTGACACCGTAAGCTACTGGAATGCGCTGACCGCGGTGCGCGTCAGCCTGCTGGCCGGCCGTGGTGCGCTTGGCGACGCGGCGGGAGATGTGCTGGTCGCGATCGAGGCTGTTCAGGGCAGCGCCTGGAACGACACGCTGAGCGGCGATGCCGGGGCCAACCGGCTTTGGGGTCTGGATGGCGACGACGTGCTTGAAGGCGAGGCGGGCAACGACACCTTGTTCGGCGGCAATGGCAATGACACGCTGGTGGGCGGCGCGGGGGCCGACGTTCTGTATGGCGGTCCGGGCCGCGATATGGCCAGCTACTGGACGGCGTCCGAGGGGGTGCGGGCCGACCTGATTTACCAGAGCACCGGCACCGGCGATGCCGAAGGCGACACTTACTTCGAGATCGAGGATCTGGGCGGCACGGCTTTCGCCGATATTCTGGCCGGCAACGGGCTGGACAATATGCTGCTCGGCGGGCCAGGCGACGATCTGCTCGTCGGGCGCCATGGCGATGACACTCTTTACGGCGGGGTCGGCAATGATGTGCTTATCGGCGGTCCGGGGGCGGATCTTCTGGACGGTGGCCCCGGAGATCGGGATTTCGCCAGTTATCGCGACGCTCTTTCGGGATTGCGCGCCGATCTGATCTACATCACCAGCAACACCGGCGATGCCGCCGGCGACCGCTATGTCGGGATCGAGGGGCTTGAGGGCTCGATCCATGGCGATACGCTTGCCGGAGACCATGGCGCCAATATCCTCTCGGGCCTCGCCGGAGACGATGTACTGGCCGGGCGCGGCGGCAACGATACGATCTACGGCGGCGCGGGCAACGACACGATTTACGGCGGCGCGGGCCATGACGTGCTGTTCGGCGGCGCTGGGGCCGATGTTTTCGTCTTTGAGGGCGGTTACGACATCATCATGGATTTCACCCCGGGGGTGGACCGGCTGCTGCTGCCGCGCGATCTGGTGCCGGGGCCCGGGGGGGTGCGGCCGGAGCAGATCACGGTCCTGCCGGACGGGATCGGCCTCAGGATCTGGCTCGACGGTGGCGGCCTGATCGACCTGCGCGGGCTGAGCCATCCCGATCAGCTTGTCTCGGGCCTGATCCTCGTCTGAGCGCGCGGATGGCGCGATCAGCCCTCGTAGAGCAATGTCTTGACCTGGCGCGACAGGATCAGCAGCGCCAGCGCCAGCATCGAAAGCGAGAGCAGCAGCACATAGGCGGTCGAGACATAGCTGTCGTTGTAGCTGGGATAGAAGCCCGCCCGCACCATGCCGATGCAATGCAGCACCGGATTGAACCAGAGCCAGGTTTTGAGCGGCTCGGGAATATATTCATACATGAAGAATACGCCCGAGATCAGGAACAGCGGCCGCGAGATCACCGACCACAGCACATGCCAGACATGAAACCGCATGAAGAGCCAGGCGTTCAGCGTTCCGAGCGAGAACGAGAACAGCGCCACCATCGCCAGGCCTTTGGCGATCATTCCGTAGTCGAGCACCGCCCTGGTGTCGAAATTCAGCATCAGGATTGTCATGACGATGAAAAAGACCAGAAGCTCGGTCAGGAAGTTCACGATGAACCGCGCGATCAGCGCATCCACATAGGTGACGGCCGGATAGGCCAGCAGGGGTTTCGAGAAGATGATCGCGGTGCCGACCCGGCTGCAAATCATGTTGAACATGAAAAAGGGCAGCATGCCGGTGGCGTAGAACAGCTCGAAACTGGTGCCGATCGGCGGCCGCGCCATCATGAAGGAACTGGCGGCGGTCAGAATGAAGATCCCTGCGACGGGTTCGAGAATGGCCCAGATATAGCCCCCGGGAGAGCGCCCATAGGTGGTGGCCATCTCGCGCAGCATAAGCGCGCCGATACAGCGCAGCGTGGGAAATCTGCGGCGGGGGCGGGTGGCGCCCGGGGCAGGTTTCTGCGCGGCGGGCAGGGAAACGGTCATGGGCTAACTTCTCCGTTGCGCTCTGCCTCGCCGCAGCGGTCCGGGGGGAGGCTGGCGCCCCGTCCCGCAAGACCGGGCTGGTCCCGGTTCCGGCCGGCCCCCGGAACATCGGGCCGGGACCCCGAACCGGATGGCCGCGGCAGAATACCGGGGCGGAGATTGCGGCGCAAGCCGCCGGCACAAGGCCGGCGGGGCGCAGATCCGGGTGCCGCCGAGTGGCGAAGGCCGGACTGGCGCGAAGCCCGGGAACGCATTATCATCGCGGCAAGATGCGGATGTAACGCAGGCGGGTAATAAGTATGATTGCGAACCCTCCGATGCCGGAAGCCGGCAATATGGCCTCCGGGGCCGCCGCAGGCGCTTCCACTCCGGTGGCTCCGCCCGCGGGCTCTGCGCCTGCCGGGCCAGCCGCTTCCGCTGCGCCGCCTGCCGCCGCCGCCCCTGCGGCGCATGCCCCGGCGCCGCCGGTGCCCACCCCCCAGGCCGAGACCTCGGCGGCGGTGGTGCCGCTGAAGCCCGTGGGGCAGCCGGTTCCGGCCAGTGGCGCCGCTCCCCGCATCGGCAGCCCGGTCGTGGGGCCCGGCCCCAGGCTGGTGCCGCCGGTTGCCCCGGCGCCCGCCGTCCCCGGGCAGCAGATGCCCGATGCGCCGCCGCCGGCCCGCCGCAGCCGGATGCGCCCGCGCCATTACGGGCTCATCGCCTCTTTCCTCGCGCTGGTGGCCGCGCCGGTCGCGGCGGCGGCGATCTATCTCTGGGCCATCGCCGAGGATCAGTATGCCTCTTATCTGGGCTTTTCGGTGCACCGCGAGGATGGCAGCCCGGCGCTGGCGCTTTTCAGCGGGCTGAGCAGCATCTCGGGCAGCGGCAGCTCTTCGGATACCGATATTCTCTATGAATTCATCTTCAGCCAGCAACTGGTCGCCGATGTCGATGCCGAGATCGGCCTGCGCGAAATCTGGTCGAAACCCGGCTTCGATCCGGTGTTCGCCTATTCCGCGCCCGGCACGATCGAGGATCTGAAGGATTACTGGGAGGATATGGTCTCGGTCTATTACGACAGCACCACCCGGCTGATCGAAGTGCGCGCGCTTGCCTTCACGCCGGGGGATGCGCAGAAGATCACCGAGGCGATCTACAAGCGTTCGACCAAAATCATCAACGATCTGAACGACGTGGCGACCGAGGACGCGGTGCGCTTCGCCGCCGAGGATCTGCGCCTGGCCGAAGAGGGCGTGCGCGAGGCGCGCAGTGCCATGACCACGTTCCGCCAACGCCACCAGCTGATCGACCCTTCGACCGAACTTGCGGCCCAGGCCTCGGTCATCGCGGCGTTGCAGGAGCAACTGGTTTCGGCTCAGGTGGAGCTTGAACTTCTGGAGCAGAATACGATCGCGAACGATCCCCGGCTTGAGACGGTGCGCCGGCGGATCAAGGTGATCAGCGAGCGGATCGCCGCCGAACGGCGGAAGTTCGGAATCAGCAGCGGCGATGAGACGCCCGGCGAAAGCGAGGCGCTGGCGTCGATCTTTTCGGATTACGAGCGGCTGCTGGTCGACAGGGAATTCGCCGAGAATGCCTATGTCAGCGCCCGCGCCGCTTACGAGGCGGCGCTGATCGAGGCCCGGCGCCAGAGCCGCTATCTTGCCGCCCATGTGTTGCCGACCCAGGCGGAAAGCGCGCGTTTCCCGGAAAGAGGCAAACTCCTGGGGCTGGCGGTGGTTTTTGTCGGCATGCTCTGGTCGATCGCCACGCTGCTGTTCTATTCGCTGCGCGACCGGCGCTGAAAGGCGAATGGCATGATCCGGCTGGTCAATCTGACCAAGACCTTCCATCTGGAAGGTGTTTCCAAGACGGTTCTGAAAGATTGCAATGTCACTTTCGAGAGTGGCCGGTCTTATGGGCTGCTGGGACGCAATGGCGCCGGGAAATCCACCCTGTTGCGGATGATCGCCGGAACACAGGATCCGACATCGGGCCGGATCGAGATTTCCGGCACGGTTTCGTGGCCGGTTGGCTTCGCCGGCAGCTTCCACCCCGATCTCTCGGGGGCGCAGAATGCGCGATATGTTGCGCGGATCTATGGCGTCGACAGCGACGAACTGGTCGCCTTCGCCGAGGAATTCGCCGATCTCGGCAGCCATTTCCACCTGCCGGTGCGCACCTATTCCTCGGGCATGATTTCACGCCTTGCTTTCGGCCTGTCGATGGGAATCGATTTCGACACTTATCTGGTGGATGAGGTCACCGCGGTGGGGGATGAAGGCTTCCGGCAGAAATCGAACCGGATTTTTCTCTCGCGGATGCGCAGGGCCGGCGCCATCGTGGTCAATCACTCGCCCCAGGTCATTCAGGAACTGTGCGATGTGGCCATGGTGCTGCATGATGGCGAACTCAGGCAGTTCGAGGATGTGGTCGAAGGACTGCGCTACCACCAGCGCATCATTTTCGGCACCTGAACAGCGGGGCTATCCAGGTGTATTTCACGCCACGGCGCCGGACCGGCGTCAGAGGTATTTGCGGGCCTTTTTCGTGAAAAGCTCGGATGCCTTCTTGTAAAGCTCGATATCTTCGGTCAGCCGGTCATAGATCGCCGATTTCGTCTTGTCGTCGATGACGACACTGCGCTGACGCTTGTTGCCCATATTTTCGCGTGGAATCTGAGGCGGTTCGCCGAAATGGGTGCCGATATGAAGATTGCCGATCGTATGCTGCAACAGCATGAGTGACATGCCCATATTCTCGGAGAGCATCAGCAGATCGTAATCTTCGATCGGGCGGCCCTCCAGATGCTGCGCCATCGCGCGGCGCAAAACCCGATGTTCCGCCATATCGACGATCGTGCGTTCGCCCGAGGTCAGGTATTTATGCCACATACTGTCCGTCGGGTCGTTCAGCTCATGCATATATTGGCTGATCAGCCGATCAACGGGATGGCGCAGCATCGCGACGAACTTTGCCTCGGGAAAGACGCTCTGATGCCGGCAGACATTGAAGTGGCCATGGATGCCCTTGTAATATCCGGCGATGAAATCGCGGTTCTTCGCGATCAGCGGGTCGGCCGTGAAATACTCGTTTCCATCATAGCCCGGATAATCCATCAGCAGCCGGTATTTGCAGCATCGGTTGAGAATGGTTCCCAGCGTCGTTCCCGCGGTTTTCGGTATGTGGACCGACACGAAGAAGCTTATATCCGAAGGTACTGATATCGCCATTTCTTATCTGTCTTTTCTGCTGGGGGCCGTTCAAGCCAAATATGGCCCACAGAGCGGATTTGCGGGCCCGTTTCATGAAGAAGCTGGTGTTACTGTCAGCCCTTCGGCCGACAGACCACCATATCCTGATAACCGAATACCGCCGGTATGACCTCCAGCACGTCGACGAATTCGGACCAGACCGCGCGGACCCGCTCTTCGTTGATCAGCGACTGGACGTAGTAATCCTCGCCGCCGATATTGCTGTCGACCGCGCCCTGGTTGCCAAAGACGATCTCGCCGTTCTTGCGCCAGGTGTCGATGTTGTCGTTGCTGACCCAGCGGCTGGTGAAGGCGAGCGAACTGTCTGCCGCGACGGTCAGCAGCAGCAGCCCGTCATTGCGGGTGATACGGCAAAGCTCTTTCAGCCAGAGTTTCATGACATCGACGCGCAGATGGGTCATCACCGAAATGCCGAAAACGATATCGACGGATTTGTCGTCCTGGGCGATATGGCCTGAGATGTCGCTGGGAACCGGGGTGATATGGGGCAGATGCGCCTTCATCCAGTCCAGGTTCTCGTCATCAATGTCGGCGCCGAGCACGGTGGCATTTCGGGCGAAAGACGAAAGATGGCGCGAGACCCGGCCAAAGCCGCAGCCCCAGTCGAGAATACGGAAGGGCGCTTCCAGCGACTTGTGGCGTTCCGCGATGCGCAGGATGCGGCGCGCATCTGAGGCCCCCGAAATCGCGGCCCCTGAGCGGTTCTGAATCCGCTGCACCCGGGCGATGTTGTATTGCGGCGGGAAGTTCATCATCGCGGCCAGCGAAAGCGGCACGCTGATATTCCGCAATTCGTTGTAGCTGTCGGATTCGTTCACCAGATGCAGCCCGAACTCCAGGAAATCGCTTTCCGGCAGGGCACTGTCGGCAAGGTGGATGTCGATGCGGAAACCGAGATAGGGTGAGCCCGGAACATACCAGTAAAAATCGCCCGAGCCCTCGTCGTGGATCGGCCAGACCAGATTTGCCCTGACCCCTTGCGGGGCCACGAAGCGGATCCCCTTCACATCGCCCTTCGGCGGGGTCAGCACGCCGATCACGCGCAGCACGCCGTTGTCGAGTGTCATACCCTGGATGCCGTAGAACGAGCGGTTCGAAAGTGACAGAACCGACGAGGCGAGGACACCCTGATCGTTCGTCGGCTCTTTCAGGTCGCTGAAACGCCCGACCACCTTGTCGCCGATCTTCAGTACCACGTTTTTCGGCATGTTCTCCTTGCCATTCCAGGGGAAGGCCAGGTTGAAGCCGCAATAGGGCGAGGGGTGGTCCTTGCTGTTCTGCCGTTGGGCATCGATGCGCCACATCGTCAGTGCGGATTCGGCAAGCAATTCTTCCTTGCGATCGCCATCGCTGGAATAGGCCCGGATCGTTTCTTCGATGGCAGGTGGCGTCCCTTTCACCAGACCGGAGATTCCGGTCGAAAACGCATGTTCGAAAATCAGATCGTAAGACAAGCAGAGCTCCATTTTCGCCCGAAGGAATGGTCTCCCCGGGCGGTGGCACGGATCGGCGAAGGGGACGGAACAAAACACCGGGTTCCTTGCCGAAACCCCGCTCCGGCAGCCGCATATCTAGCGAAATCCTGCCCCGTGGCCCAGAACTATTTTCGGCCGGGGCGGCGGGCGCACGGGTTGGAAAGCGGTCGGCCAGGCGGTAGATTGCCCGCGCGAAGCCTGGACGCCATGCGGCGCCCCCTGCGGGGCGCCCGGCCGATGTAAGGATGTATCCTTTTGAAATTAAGTCAGAAAATCCGGGCTGGTCTTTCCATCATCCGTCACAGCCCGGGGCTTTCAGGAAAGCTGTCCAGCTTCAGGAACCTCACCTCTGCCGCCTTGCATTCCAAACTCGCGCGCAGGTTCTCGCCTGGCGCCGGAAAAGAGGATCTGACGGCCGATTTCTGGGCGGAGTATTATCTGCTGACGCTGGTCAACCGTCAGATCAATGTGCAGCTGATCGACCGCGACGAGCCCCGCCTTGTGGTAATCATCCCCGAGCTTGATCCGACGGTGATTTTCGGCGGCTATATCGCGTTCTTCCAGTTCCTCGCCCATCTCCAGGCGCGCGGGGTGAAGATCAGCATGCTCGTGATGAAGGTCACAATGACGCCTGCGCAGGCGGTCGAGGCCTTCCGCGGCAACAAGCTGGTCCACGGCGTGCTGGAACAGGCCGAACTGCACAACCTCGGCGTTGCGCGCACGATCAGGATCGGTGCCGGGGATGCGATCCTTTGCTACAACTGGACCAGCGCGATCTTGGCCTCGCGGGTGGCGGCCTTCCTGCCGCGTCCGGCCTGGTCCTATTTCGTGCAGGAGGACGAGCGGATCTTCTATCCAAACGATTCCTACAGCTTCCTGGTCGAAAGCGTATTCCTGCGGGATCCCGGGCCGGATCTGGTGTGCAATTCCGCCGCCCTGCTCGCGCATCTGCGCCACGAGGGGGTGGTCGATCCCGGCTGCAAGGTCGCGGTCTTCGAGCAGGGCATCCCCGAGGCGCCGCTGCCGGAAGCCGGAGAGATCGCGACGCGCTCGCCCCGCCGTTTCATCTTCTACGGCCGGCCCGAGCATCATGCGAAGCGCAATCTGATGACCATCGCGCTGATGGCGATGGACAAGGCGATCCGGGCCGGGGCCTTCGACACCGGCG
The DNA here is from genome assembly GCF_900609055.1 of Pseudogemmobacter humi. GTDB lineage: Bacteria > Pseudomonadota > Alphaproteobacteria > Rhodobacterales > Rhodobacteraceae > Pseudogemmobacter > Pseudogemmobacter humi. The sequence goes on from NZ_UXAW01000107.1 coordinate 28,648, forward strand.
AGCCCTGGGAATTCTACATGATGGGCTCGTCGCGTATGGGCGAGAGCTTCCGCCTTGGCGAGGTGGTGATCAATTGTCTGCCGAACTCCTCTTACGAGGTCTATCGCCAGCGGCTGGCGGGGTTCGATGTCGGTATGGTGCTGATGTATGCGCCCCATCCCAGCGTGCCGCCTTTCGAGATGGTGCGCTCGGGGGTGGTGACGGTGGTCAACACGACGCCTGCCCGCAGCAGCGAGTGGTATCGCGGGATATCGGCCAATTTCGAGCCGGCGCTGCCCAGTGTCGAGGGCATCGCCGAGGCAATCGCACTGGCGGTGGCGCGCTGCGGCGACGGCGCGGCACGGGTGGCGGCGGCCGACACCTATCACCCGCAGACCTGGGACCAGAGTTTCAGCACCATGACCGGCAGTTTCGGCCATCCCCTGCTGGAGCGGGTCTGGGCGCGGCCCGGAACGGAGGCAAAGCTGCGTGAGGTCTGAGACGGCGGCTCCGGCCCGGCGGCGCGCGGCGGGGGTTCACCTGAAGAACGGATGTTTCAGGATCTTGCGCAGTTCCTCGATAAGATAGTTCAGCGCCTGCTCATGGGCATCGACCTTGGCGCCGATCCCGATGATCGCATCGTCCTGGGCATCGTTCTTCAGGCGGACCGTATTGCGGACATGCGGCTCGAACCCGGGATAAAGCGCGGGGATCCCGTTTTCCAGCGCCGCGGGCAGGCCGGGGGCGATTGCCTCCAGCATCTCCGGCGCCCGCGGCCCCAGCAAATCCCGGGCGAGCGAAGCCGAGGTTTCGGCGGCCAGGGCGGCGAGCCGCGCCTCTGCCGCCGCCAGATCGGCCCTGAGCGCGGCGACCGCTTCGTCCAGCCTTTGCGCCGTGGTTTTCTCAAGCGCGCCGAGGCCCTGTTCGCTGATGCCGACACGGTTGCCGATATCCGCCACATCGTCGCGCAGCGCCGTGAGCCTGCTTTCCAGCGCCTCCACTTTCTCGCCGGTGCGGGCGGTCTGCGCCTCGCCGGCGGCGCTCCGGGCGCGAAGATCGTTGCCGAAAGCGTCGAATTCATGTCGTGGGGCGAAGAGCGCGGCCAGTCCGGCCAGCGGATTTTCCGCGGTTCCCGCCTCGTTCTGCGGTGAATCTTCGGGCTTCGTCAGGGCTGCCACATGATCGCGGAGCCTCAGGTCGCAGGCGTTTCCGGCCTCGGCGATGATTGCGGCCGGATCGGGCTGCATCTCGCGTTCGGCCGCGCGCAACTGGCGCAGGAACTCCAGTTCTTCGCCGCGCGCGAAAACATGGTCTTCGGCGACCGTAAGGCCCGCGCGTTCCATAAGCATGTATTCGTATTGCGATTGCCGCAGGATACGGGTTCCAAGCGCCTCAAGCGCGGCGGTCGTCATCAGCTTCTGCCTGTCGCCGGCGGCGCAGAGGCGGTGGATATCGTGACCGACCGCCTCGCCGAGGCAGAGCACCCCCAGGCCGTTCGAAAAACCGAGGTTGATGGTCCGCCCTTCCGGGCTGGCCTCGACGATATCGGCCCAGAGCCGCCAGACCCCGAAATGCTCCTGCCGCACCAGGGTGTCGTGGAAAAGGATGATGCCGTCGGGCGCCATTTTCGGCAGCCAGGTCTCGTAATCCTCGCGCACCGAGCCGTAATCGTGGGCGCCGTCAATATGCAGAAGGTCGATCGAGCCATCCTCGAATTCGGCCAGCGCATCCGAGAACAACATCCGCAGATGCCGCGCCCTGGGATCGGCGCGGCGGCTGAATTCGGTCATGAACTGGCTGTAGACACCATCGCCGTAAGGGCCGGTATGGCGGTCGCCCTCCCAGCTGTCCACGGCCCAGATCTCGCGCACCGGCTCCAGCCCCTGCGAGCTTTGCAGCATGGTGAAGAAGCTGTCTCCGCGATAGCTGCCCAGTTCGACCGTGCGCCCCGGCTGCACCGTGCGCATCAGCCAGGCGGCGAAAGGTTCAAGAGCCTGCCAGGCGACCTGGGTTGAACGATACTGCGGGAAGAAATCGAGGACGCATTTGTCGAATAGAAGCATGAAGGCTCCGCAGCGCGTTTCAGACAGGTCCGGTGCGGATCATTGTTAGCCCCTGCGGCAGCGAGAAGGAAGAGCGGCAGGGGAAATGGCCGGCCGCGAGGCGGGAAATTCCCGCGCCGCTGCGCTGCCGGGTCAGACGAAAACGGCGGCCCGGCAGGGCCGCCGCAAGGGCGTGGTTCGGGATTTCCGGCGGCTCACGCCAGGACGATATCGTTCGCCAGCAGCGAGGCATCAAGGATGCCGCGGATTTCAAGGATGTTCCCCGGCGCCAGATTCAGCCGGACACCGACGCCCGCGACCAGGGTGGCGGTCGCCAGGATATCCGCGACGGTGCGCGCGCCGCCGCCCCAGGACGAGGCGTAGATTTGCAGCTGGTCGATGTTGTCCTGGAAGTCCATCACCACGTCGTAACCGGCATGGAAGACGAAGGTGTCACTCCCGGCGCCTCCGTAAAGCACGTCATTGCCGGCCCCTCCGATCAGCGTGTCGTTGCCATTCCCGCCGGCGAGCGTGTCGTTGCCGCCGCGACCGTCCATGATGTCGTTCCCGTCCATCCCTGAAAACGTATTCGCAAGGTGGTCGCCGGAAAGGATGTCGTTGAAATTGGAGCCCTGGAGGTTCTCGATCGAGAAATAGGTGTCGCCCGTTGCCTCGCCGGTATTGACATAGGAATAAAGCAGGTCGGCCCGCACCCCTGTCGTGGAGCCGAGATAGCTGGCGGCATCAATGCCGTTGCCGCCGTCGAGCATATCCGCGCCCAGGCCGCCGTAAAGGTGATCGTTGCCCTCGCCACCGTAGAGACTGTCATTGCCAGTCTCCCCATAAAGGGTGTCATTGCCGGCAAGCCCGTGCAGCACGTCGTGGCCGGCAAGCCCTGCGAGAAAATTGTCGCCGCCATTGCCGACCAGGGTGTCGTTGAACCCCGAGCCCTGGAGGCCTTCGATGCTGACGAACTGATCGCCGGCCGCCTCGCCGGTATTCGAGGCGGGGTTGCTCAGATCGACCCGCAGCCCGCTGGCCGAGGCCCAGTAGCTGGCGACATCCGTGCCGTCGCCGCCGTTCAGCACATCGGCCCCGACACCGCCGATGAGAATGTCATTGCCGGCCCCGCCGTAAAGCGTGTCATTGCCCGCACCGCCGTCGATATTGTCGTTCCCGGCGCCGCCGTCGATGATATTGGCCAGACCGTTGCCGCCGAGCGTATCGTTATAGGCCGAGCCGATGAGGCCCTCGATCGAGATGTAGCTGTCGCCCGCCGCCTCGCCGGTATTGCTGCCGGGGGCCGAGAGCACGGCGCGCAGACCGCTGCCCGCGGTATGATAGCTTACGAAATCCTGCCCGTCGCCGCCGTCCATGTAGTCGCCGCCGGCGCCACCGACCAGGGTGTCGTTGCCGGCGCCGCCGAACATCCAGTCATTGCCGCCGCGGCCGTAGAGGACATCGTTGCCGTTCTCGCCCATCAGCGAATTGACCAGATCGTCGCCGCTGAGCGTATCGCCATAGGCGCTGCCGCGCAGCACTTCGATGCTGACATATGTATCGCCGGCCGCCTCGCCGGTATTGTAGCCCGGCGCCAGAAGATCGGCCCAGACCCCGGCGGTCGCCATGGCATAGCTTGCCTCATCGGTGCCGGTGCCGCCATCCAGCAGGTTGGAGCCGGAACCGCCGAACAGGGTGTCGTTGCCGGCACCGCCATAGAGTCTGTCGTTCCCGGCTCCGCCGTAGATATGATCGTTGCCGCCGCGGCCGTCGATCGCGTCATGCCCGTCCCAGCCGAACAGGACGTTGTTGGCGTTGTCGCCGCCGAGCGTGTCGTTGTAGGCCGAGCCGTAAAGCGACTCGATGCTGATATAGATGTCGCCGGCCGCATCTCCGGTATTGGTGCTGCCATAGATCATGTCGGCCCGCACGCCGCTGGTCGAGGTCGAGTAATAGGCGGTGTCCAGTCCCTCACCGCCGTCCAGCCGGTCGGCGCCGCTGCCGCCGAACAGGAAGTCGTTGCCGCCGCCGCCGTAGAGCGAATCATTGCCGCTGTTGCCATGCAGCTCGTTCGAGACGCCGTTGCCGGTGATGGAGTCGTTCCCGCTGCCGCCGATCGCGTTCTCGATCACCACGCCGCGCGCGATGACCACATTGCCGATGATTCCGCCCACGTTCGAGCGGACCAGCGGATTCAGGTCGATCACCTGGTTCGCCGAGAACACCGAGAAGTCCAGCGTGTCGTTCCCGGCCGTGTCATAGACCATGAAGGCAAAGTTTTCGTAGTCGTAGATCAGCGGATCGGCGGTTACGAGCCCGCCCCACATATTCAGCATCAGCTGGAAATAGGTGCCGCTCAGATTGCCGCCGGGGCCCCAGACGGTATTGCCGGTTTCGTAGCCCACCGAGCCCGCGCCGTAGAGATTCTGGATCGCGATCAGATCCGCCGGCATGATCGTGGCGAGATAGGCGTAGTCCGACGGATCGAAAGTGTTATCCAACTGGTCGAAATAGGACATGATCGACGCCGACCAGCTGTCGTTGTCGTAGACATTGTCCGTCCCCCAGACGGCGTTGCCGTTGTAGGGGCCGGCATGGCCCAGGCCGAGCGCATGCCCCAGTTCGTGGATGTAGGTCTGCAGCATGTAGCCGTTCAGGGTCAGGTCGTCCCAGCTGTCATGGATGTTGATGAAGGACTGCAGGATCGAATTGCCGCTGAGATCTGACCAGGCATAGGCACCGGACTGATCCATATCGTTGAACGTCAGGTCCGCCGCGACCTGCACCGACAGTTCGTAGCCGCCGGTGCGCGTTCCGTAATCAGAAGCGACAATGTAATATGTGCCGGTGGTCGTCGCGGTGAACGTGACATATTCACCGGACGCAGGGTTGGTGGGATGGTCCGAAGTCTGAAGCACGCTGCCCGAGCTGTTCAACAGGCTCAGGACGGGATCGAAGGTCGAGCCGGGCGCCCGCGTCAGCCCGATCATATAGGTCTGACCCGCGACCAGGGTGACGCGATAGTAATCGGCATCATACGCAGTCGCAATGGAACCGGTCACGATGGAGTTGGTCGTTATGGTGCTTGCCGTCGCGGTGGAGCCACCTGTGTCCGTACCTTCAGTGAAGGACGAGGGAAGGACGCCGGTGTCGACGAAATTGATTCCGGTGGCCGCTGCCCAGATTTCCAGAGCATGTTCCGCGATGGCGGCCGCCAGGGGCGAGAGGCGCGTCGTGTCATAGGTGATGGTCCGGCTGGGGCCGATGTCGAACGCCCGCCAGCTGCCGCCGTTGAAACCCCAGTAGCCATCGGTCAGATAACCGGCGATCTGGTCCCAGGTATAGGGCGCGTAGTTGACGCCCGGCGGGGTGCCGCCCGACCCGCCGCCGGCACCCGTGCCGGTAGCGTCCGTATGCTGATCCCAGGATGACAGAGGGTCGGCTTCGGGGTTTGCTGCGCAGAGCAGGCACATCTCATTGTCCTCCCTTGGTGGGGTCATGGTCCGGCATTGGCGTCGCCGTCAGGGCGCGATGGTAGAGCGATATCTGCATCGAGGGCGTGACGTTGCGGTCCATCGCCGATACCGCCTGAACCTCGCCCTCGTGCCGTCGGCCTGCGGCATCGGTCCAGATCAGACGGATGCCGGTTCCGGTTCGGCTCGCCTGGGTGATCTGCACCTCAAGCGCCGGCCCCCCGGTCGTGCGGGTGGCCGGAGTAAAGTCGTATCCCGGATAGCTCTGCCGCAACACGCGCAGAAAACCGTCACAGATCTCTGCGCTGGCATCGCTGCCTGTTCCCCCCGGAACGGAACAGATCACTTCAAAGGGCAAGGCGTCACTCCTTGCAGGGGTCATGAGCCCCTGACCCGACAAAAGCAGGGCGGCTGACAGGGCCCTCGCGACAACGCGGCCGGGTTTTGCGAAAAGCAACAATGGAAACACCCTGTCGTAACGGCAGACCCGGTTCAGGAGCCGGTTTAATTCATTATCAACTCTGTCCTATCCGCCCTTTCTGATCAAGGAGGGAAATCCTGCCCGCGCAAGCTGAACCGCGTGGCTGGCCCCGCCGTCGACAAGCCCGGGCCGGAAGGATATGCAGACGCAGAAAGTGCCGGGCGCGCGGCATGACGGAACGGCACCACGGAAGGGCGGCATCACTATGGCGAAGGTTCTCGTCACCGGGGGCGCGGGCTACATCGGCTCGCATGCCTGCAAGGCGCTGGCGCGGGCGGGGTTCACCCCGGTCGCCTTCGACAATCTCTCCACCGGCTGGGCCGAGGCGGTGAAATACGGGCCGCTGGTGGTGGGCGATCTGATGGACCGCGCCGCCGTCGCGGCCGCCATTGCGGAGCACCAGCCGGTGGCGGTGATGCATTTCGCGGCGCTGTCGCTGGTGGGCGAGTCGATGAAGGATCCCGGGCTTTACTGGCGGGTCAATGTGGGGGGCGCGCTCAACCTGATCGGGGCGGCGGCAGAGGCGGGGATCCGTTACTTCGTGTTCTCCTCGACCTGCGCGACCTATGGCGATCAGGACGGGGTGATGCTGACCGAGGACACGCCGCAATATCCGATCAACGCCTATGGCGGCTCGAAACGCGCGATCGAGGATATCCTGCGCGATTTCGGCGCGGCCTGCGGGCTGGAACATGTGATCTTCCGCTATTTCAACGTGGCGGGCGCCGATCCTGAGGGGGAGCTGGGCGAGCAGCACCGGCCCGAGACCCATCTGATCCCGCTGATGCTGGATGCGGTGGCGGGGCGGCGCCCGGCGCTGACGGTGTTCGGCGACGACTATCCCACGCCGGACGGCACCTGCGTGCGCGATTACGTCCATGTCAGCGATCTGGTGGCGGCGCATGTGCTGGGGCTGCGCTGGCTGATGGACGGCAAGGGCAGCCGGGTGTTCAACCTCGGCTCGGGGCGCGGTTTCTCGGTGCGCGAGGTGATCGGGGAAAGCCGGGCGGTGACCAACCGCGAGGTGCCGGTGGTGCAGGGCGCGCGCCGGCCGGGCGATGCGGCGGCGCTGGTCTCTGCCTCGACCAGGGCCATCGAGGAACTGGGCTGGCAGCCGCGGCATTCCGCTCTGCGCGAGATGATCGCCCATGCCTGGGCCTGGGCGCAGAAGCCGGAATACCGGCGCTGAACACCGCTCTTCCCTCCCTTCGGGCGGTCATCGCTGCACAGCGATGAGGCCCGTAAGGGCCGAAGAGCGGCCCGGCTGGCATCCGCCCGCGCAGCCCGCTAGTCTGGCGCGAAACCGGGCAGAGGGGCAGGACATGGCGGGCAGACTGGCGGGCAAGACGGTGCTGGTGACGGCGGCGGGGCAGGGGATCGGCCGCGCCGCGGTCCTTGCCATGGCGGCCGAGGGGGCCGAGGTCATCGCCACCGACATCAACGACCGCGCGCTGGCGGAACTGGCCGCCGGGGGCATCGCCACCCGCCATCTGAACGTGCGCGACGCAGCCGCCATCCTGGCGCTGGCGGCGGAGTTCCCCGCCACGAACGTGCTGTTCAACTGCGCGGGCCTGCCGGGCGGGGGCACGATCCTCGATTGCTCCGACGAGGACTGGTCCTTCGGCCTCGATGTCAATCTCGGCTCGATGTTTCGCATGTGCCGCGCCTTCCTGCCGGGAATGATCGCGCTCGGCGGCGGCTCGGTGATCAACATGGCCTCGGTCGCGGGGCCGGTCACCGGCGCGCAGGCGCAGTTCGGCTTTTGCGCCACCAAGGCCGGGGTGGTGGGGCTGACCCGCTCGGTCGCGGCAGATTTCGCGGGGCGGGGCATCCGCTGCAACGCGGTCTGCCCGGGGATCGTCGCCAGCCCCTCGCATGAGGCGCGGCTGAAGGCCGGGGGCGATTTCGCCTCTGCGCTGGCCGCGCAGGAGGCGGCGCAGCCGATGGGCCGCGCGGCCCGGCCCGAAGAGGTGGCGCAACTGGTGGTCTGGCTCGCCTCGGACGAGAGCAGCTACACCACCGGCACCACGCAGATCATCGACGGCGGCTGGAGCAATCTCTGAACCGCATGCGCGCCCCCCCCCGGGATCCGGGGGCGGTCAGGAGGGGCCTGCCGCATCGCGCGCGCCGGGAAACGCCCCGGCCCTCTTTGCGGCAGAGCGGCTGGCCCGGCCTCAGAGCTCGATCTCGCCGTTCACGCCGGGCGACGGGCCGGGGGCGCCTTCGCCGGGGCGCTCATGCGG
>NZ_UXAW01000143.1 GCF_900609055.1 Pseudogemmobacter humi
GCCGCCGCTTTTCGACGGGAACAGGCCGGCGATCTCGGCATAGGTATGGGCCTGGATGAAGCCGAAACCGACCGAGATGATCCAGATCACCCAGGAGGGTGTGCCCACCGTCGCCGCGATCCCTCCGATCGAAAACAGCACCAGCGCCGGAACCCCGGCCGCCACCCAGAAGGCCGCAGGCCAGCCGATCACCCGATGCAGCCCG
>NZ_UXAW01000104.1 GCF_900609055.1 Pseudogemmobacter humi
CCTATGGCCGCAGCCGCGCCGGTGAAGGCCCGGCGCCCGCCGTGCCTCCGCTGGCCGCCGGGACTCGCGCCCGGCCGGATGCCGCAACGCTGGCCCGCGCGCCGCGCGCGGCGGCAGCGCCGCTGTCCGCCCCCCCGGCTGCCACCCGGCCCGCCGCTGCCGCCCCCGCAGCAGCCTCTGCCGCGGCCATGGCCAAAGGCATGGCGAAAGGGCTTGGCGGTCTTGTCACCGCGCCCTCGATCCCCGGCACCCGCAAGGCTCGCGCGAAACCCGCGACCGCACCGGCGGCAGCCGCCACCGCCGAGGCCGCGCGCAGCCTCTCCGCCGGTCCGTTCGGGGCCAGACCCGCGCGCGGCAAGCCGCGCTATCTGGGGCTGATCCTGACCGCCATCCTGCTGCTCTGCCTTGCGCTGGTCGCGGCCTGGTCGTCGTTCTTCCTCGCCTCGGGCGGCGATCCGCAGCAGACCGAACAGGTGCAGACCGCCGAGACGGGTGCTGTGACCGGCGGCACCGAAGGCATCGACGACGAGATGCTCGCCGATGGTCAGGCCGCCGGCGCGATGGCCGGTGACGCCGCGCCTGTGGAACGGGCCGCGACCGCGCCGGACGGCACCGCGGTCGACAGCGAAAGCCCGGCGCCGGTCGCGCTGCTCGGGGCCGAGGACGAGATTTTCCTGTCCGCCGCCGATGCGCCGCCCCCGGCCTTCGACGCCCTGTCGCTGCCCGCGCCCGGGACGGCCGCCGAGGCGCCGCCAGGCGAGCCGATGCCGCCGCCGCCCTACGGCACGGTCTACCGCTACGATGAGAACGGACTTCTGATACCAACCGTCGAGGGGATACCGACCCCGGACGGTTTTATGCTTTATGAGGGCAAGCCGCCGAAAGTGCCGCCCGCCCGCAGCGCCGTGGCCGAAGCCGCGGCTGCCGCAGCAAGCGCCCCGGCAGCAGAACCGGCCGTCGCAACGACCGAGCCCGCACCGGCACCGGCACCGGCGGAAGCTGCGGCAGAGGCCGGAACCACAGGCCCCGGCAATCCCTCGCTGGTCGAGGCCACGCCGGTCGATGAAACCCCTGCCCCCGCTCCGGCCGCCGCCGGGCCCGAGGCCCAGCCAGATCCCGAACTGGCCGACCGCCGCCCGCGCGCACGGCCCGAGGGCCTCGTGCCCGACGAAGACGCCGCGCTCGACGCCCCCGAGGCGACGGCGGCGGAGTTCGCCAGCCTGCGCCCGCGTGCGCGCCCCTCCAGCGTCGAGACCGCCGCCGAAACCGCGCGAACCGAAACCGCCGCCGCCTCGCTGGCCCGCGAAGAGGTCGTGATCGAGCTCGCTTCCGCCGCCGCCCCATCCGCCGGGCTGAGCGCGGAAGAGGCCGCCAATCCCTCTGTGCTGACCATCTCGCGCCGCCCCGCCGCGCGGCCGAAGGATTTCAGCCGCGCGGTCGAGGCCGCGGTCGCCGCCGCCGTGCGCGCGCCCGACCCCGCCCCGGCGCCCGAGGCCGCTCCGGCCCCGAAAAGCGCCGCCAGGGCGCCCGAGGCCAAACCCGACGAAGCGGATGAGATCGACGAGCCCGAAGTGGCATCAAGCCCGGCGCCGAAGATCCCCACCAAGGCCAGCGTCGCCAAGCAGGCCACCTTCTCAAAGGCGATCAACCTGTCGAAAATCAATCTGATCGGGGTTTACGGCACCCAGTCGAACCGCCATGCGCTGGTGCGGCTGGCGAACGGCAAATACCGCAAGGTCTCGGTCGGCGACAAGATCGACGGCGGCCAGGTCCAGGCGATCACCGCGAATGAAGTCCGCTATCAGAAAGGCGGCCGCCTGCTGGCGCTGACCATGCCCAAGGGCTGAGGCCTTCGCCCGGGAACGAAAAAGGGGCCGGTTTTCCGGCCCCTTTTCCATTTCTCCATGACCTTCGCCCGGCTCAGCCGCCGCTGACGCCGGCCTCGGCGAAGGTGGCCATCCCGGCGTGGCAGGCCACCGCCGCGCGGATCAGTCCGAGCGCCACCCCTGCCCCCGAACCCTCGCCGAGGCGCAGGTTCAGCGACAGGAGCGGCTCCTTGTTCAGCGCGGCAAGCAGCCGGCCATGCGCGCCCTCGGCGCTCAGATGCGCGGCCATGCAGTGGTCCAGCGCCCCGGGCCGCGCGCGCTCCAGCACGCCCGCCGCCGCGCAGGCGATGAAACCATCGAGCAGCACCGGCACACGCTCGATCCGCGCGCGCAGGATCGCGCCGGTCATCGCCGCCACCTCGCGCCCGCCGAGGCGGCGCAGCGCCTCGAACGGATCGGCGAGATGGCCGTCATGGCAGTGCAGCGCCAGCGCGACCGCCGCCTCTTTGCGCGCAAGGCCCGCGTCATCAAGCCCGGTGCCGCGCCCGCACCAGCCCGCGCTGCCGCCCTGCGCCCCGAACAAAGCCGCCGCCAGCGCCGCCGCCGAGGTGGTGTTGGCGATCCCCATCTCGCCCGCAACAAACAGATCGAGGCCGGGCGTCACCGCCTCCCATCCGGCGGCCAGCGCGGCCAGCAATTCCTCTTCGCTCATCGCCGGGCCGGTGCAGAAATCGGCGGTCGGGCGGTCGAGCTGCAACGAGACCACGCCCAGATCGGCGCCGAAACATTGCGCGAGCTGGTTGATCGCCGCGCCGCCACGGCGGAAGTTTTCCACCATCTGCACCGTCACCTCGGCGGGAAAGGCCGAGACGCCGCGCGCGGCCACGCCATGATTGCCGGCGAAGACCACGATCTTCAGCCGTTCCGCCACCGGCACCGCCCGGCCCTGCCAGGCGGCAAGCCAGCGCACCACCTCTTCCAGCCGGCCAAGCGCGCCGGGCGGTTTGGTCAGCACCGCATCCCGGGCGCATGCGGCGGCGGTGGCGCCATCGTCCGGGGCCGGAAGCACGGACATCAGGGCCTTGTATCCGGCAAGCGAGGCAGGTGCGGCAAGGGTCACGGACATCTCCTGGAAATCGCGCGGGCGATTGATCCCGCCCCGGCCCCGCGTTACCCCATGCGAACCCTCCGTTCCAGCCGGAAAGGCCCGCGCGATGCCCCCGATCCAGCGCCTCACCGGCGATCTTCTGTCCGCCTTCTCGCTGCTGACGCGGCTTCCCATGCCCGCGCATGACCACAGCGGCGCGGCGAGTGCCTGGGCCTGGCCCGTGGTGGGGCTGGCGGTCGGCGGGGTGGGCGCGCTGACGGTCTGGCTGGGGGGGCTTGCAGAGCTGCCGCCCGGGCCGCTGGCCGCGCTGGCGCTGGCGGCGATGGCGATGGCGACCGGCGGGCTGCACGAGGACGGGCTCGCCGATACCGCGGACGGGCTGTTCGGCGGGCGCGACCGCGAGCGGCGGCTCGCGATCATGAAAGACAGCCATATCGGCAGTTTCGGCACGCTGGCGCTGGTGCTGGTCACGCTGGCGGCCTGGTCGGCGCTGACCGGGCTGATCGCCTCGGGGCGCGCGGTTCCGGCGCTGATGGCGGCCGCCGCGCTGTCTCGCGCGCCGATGGCGGCGATCATGGCGGCGCTGCCGCCCGCGCGCGCCTCGGGCCTTTCGGCCGCCTCGGGCCGGCCCCCGGCCCCGGCCGCGCTGGCCGCGGTGCTGATCGGCGCGGCGCTTTGCCTCGGGCTGAGCGGAACCGGCGGCCTTGCTGCGATCCTGGCGACGGCGCTGCTTTGCGCGGCACTGGCGCGGGCGGCGCAAAACCGGATCGGCGGCCAGACCGGCGACATCCTCGGCGCCAGCCAGCAGCTTGCTTTCGCCGCGTCGCTTGCGCTTCTCGGCTGACCTCTGGCCTTGCGCCCGGGCGCGCTTTCGCGCAAATGGGCCGGATCAAAGAAATCGGATTCCGGGCATGACCTCGCGCGATGAAAAACGCCAGATGAAATCGGCCGCACGGCTTTACGCGGTGCAGGCGCTGTTCCAGATGGAGGTCTCGGGCCAGACGGTGAAAGCCGTCACCCGCGAGTTCGTGAATTTCCGCTTCGGCGCCAGCTATGAAGAGGGCGAATTCGCCGAGGGCGACCCGGATCTGTTCCGCAACCTGGTCGAACATGCGGTGAACTGGCAGGCTCTGATCGATCAGATGACCGACCGCGCTCTGGTCGCCAAATGGCCGATCGACCGCATCGACCCGGTGATCCGCGCCCTTTTCCGCGCCGCGGGGGCGGAACTGACGCAGATGGACACGCCGCCCAAGGTGGTGATCAACGAATTCGTCGACATCGCCCGCGCCTTCTTCCCCGAGGGCCGCGAGTCCGGTTTCGTCAATGCCGTGCTCGACCATATGGCGCGCGAGGCGAAGCCCGGGGCGTTCTGACCTATACTGGGGGGAGAATCACCATCGGAGGCCCCCATGCGCAAACTGCTTGTCCTTCTCGCCCTGATCCCCGGCGCCGCGCTTGCGGACGAGACCATCGCCTCGGGCGAATGGCAGCTTCTCGCGCTTGATGGCCAGCGGGTGAATTATGAGGCCAGCTTCGCCATCGACGCCGCGGGAAGCGTCTCGGGCAAGGCGCCCTGCAATAACTGGTTCGGACAGAATCAGGCCAGCCTGCCCGCGCTCGGCCTGGGCACACTCGGCTCCACGCGGATGTATTGCGACCGGATGGCCGAGGAAGAGCGCTTCCTGAGCACCCTTGGCGTGATGACCTCGGCCGAACGCATCGGCGAGAACCTGGTGCTGCGCGGCGCCGGGCGCTCGATGGAGTTCAGCCGCGATCCCGGATCGAAAGCGTCCATCTGCGTGAGCTGCGGCGACTGACGGCGGGCTCTGCCTCCGGCTCCGGCCGGCCGGCCTGTTCGGTGAACAGCTTATGCGCGCTGTCGAAAAAGCGGGTGCGGATCTCGGGGCGCTCCATCGGCACCTCATGGCGGGCGCCGGTGTAGATCTCCAGCCGCCCGGCCTGCCAGCCTGCCATCCGGCGGTGGATCGGATCGGGGCGGACGATGTTCTCCTGGCTGCCGAGCGCGACGATGGCGGGCAGCGCGGGGGCCGGGCCGCGCATCTGCACCGCGCATTCGCGCAAGGCCGAGCGCAGCCAGCCGAGCGACGGCCCGCCAAGGCGCAGGCCCGGCTCGGCCTCGACATGGCTGCGCAGATAATCCCACATGGCCAGATCGCCGGTAAGCTGGTTGCCTTCGAACCCCGAGGTCAGAACGTAGCTCTTGCCCGAGGTGGTGGGCGCGTAGCCCCGGTCCTGCGGCAGCGACAAAGGCAGCAGCCGCATCGCATCGGCGAGCGGGCGGTGCCAGAGCGGCACCCGGATCCCCCACATCGGCGCCGAGAACACCGCCGCCCGGAACGGCAGCTGCCGGTTGATCGCCCGCAGAGCGATCAGCCCGCCCATCGAATGGGACAAGAGCATCCAGGGCGCGCGCAATCCGCGGCCCGCGCCCTCGTGGCGCAGAAAGGCCAGAACCGCGTCCAGATCGTGCTGGTAATCGCCGAAATGTGCCACATGGCCCAGCATCGGATCGTCGAGCGGGCGATCCGCGAGGCCCTGTCCGCGCCAGTCGATGGTGATCACCGACCAGCCGCGCGACAGCAACTCCCGCGCCGCACGGCCGTATTTCTCGACATATTCGGTGCGCCCGGGCAGCAGCGCCACGGTGCCAAGCGCACCGCCGGACCAGTAGCCCGCGCGGATCCGCACCCCGTCGACCGTCCGCAGCCAGACCGCCCGTCCCCCCTCGGGGCCATCGGCGAGGCTGTCGAAAAACGGGGCGGGCTCGCTCACGGGGGGTCAGGCTCGGGGGGTTACGACAAGGCAGACCCCAGTTTCATCGCCATACCCATCGATCCGTCAACCGAAAGTTTGCCGGTCATGAAGGCCATGGTCGGATTCATCTCGCCTTCCAGGATGGCCTGGAAGGTCTCGGCGCTGGCGGTCAGCGTCACGTCGGCCTCTTCATCGCCCGCCCGCACGCCGGCCGGATCGAGCATGATCGCGCCCTCGCCCTTGATCACGAATTTTGCCACGCCGTCGAAACCGCCGGACAGTTTCGCCGCCAGTTTGCCGACCGCCTTGTCGATGATCACACTCATCGCATCTCCCTTTCGTTACATCGGAACCGCTGGCGTTCCGCCACGGATCCGCTACGATCCGAACTATGAAAGCCCGGACCCGGTTTCACAATCATGTCGTTGCGGCACTTCTGCCGCTGCTTCTTGTCACCGCCGCCGCGGCGCAGGATGCGCAGAAGCTCGACGACCTCTACGGCAGGCTGAAAGACGCCGACCCCGGCGCCGCCTCGCGGATCGAGTCCGAGATTTTCATCGAATCGGCGAAATCCGGCTCGGCGGCGATCGACCTCTTGCTGCAACGCGGCTCGGATGCGCTGCAATCGGGCCATACCGAAGCCGCCATCGATCATCTGACCGCCGCGGTCGATCACGCACCCGGCTTTACCGAGGCCCGCGCCACCCGCGCGGTTGCCTATTACGGCGCGGGCGAGGTCGGGCCGGCCATGGCGGATCTCGCGCAGGTGCTGAAGGACGAGCCGCGCCATTTCGTGGCCTGGTCGGTGCTGGGCGCCATTCTTGAGGAAACCGAAATGCCGGGCCGCGCGTTGGAAGCCTACCGCACCGCCGCCGCCCTTCATCCGCATATCCCCGAGGTCAACGACGCCATCGCCCGGCTGGAAAAGAAACTCGAGGGCCAGGAACTCTGATCAATGGATGCCCGCCCCGGGGGTGAACGCGGCCGCGTGACGGCGGTGCTCGGCCCGACCAATACCGGCAAGACCCATCACGCCATCGAGCGGATGCTGACCCATCGCACCGGGGTGATCGGCCTGCCGCTGCGGCTGCTCGCGCGTGAGGTCTACGACCGGGTGATCGCCAAAGTGGGCCCGTCGCGGGTGGCGCTGGTCACCGGCGAGGAGCGTATCGTCCCCGAGCGCGCGCAATACTGGGTCGCCACCACCGAGGCGATGCCCCTGGAGATCGGCGCCGATTTCGTCTGCGTGGATGAGATCCAGCTTTGCTCGGACCCCGAGCGCGGCCATGTCTTCACCCACCGCCTGCTGCATGCCCGCGGCCTTGTCGAGACGCTGTTTCTGGGTTCCGACACGATGCGCGGCGCCATCGCCGGGCTGGTGGCGAACCACAGCTACGTCAAACGCGACCGTTTCTCGACCCTTACCTGGGCAGGTTCGAAAAAGATAAGCCGGATGCCCGAAAGATCGGCCATTGTCGGCTTTTCGGTTGAAAATGTCTATGCCATCGCCGAACTGATCCGCCGCCAGAAGGGCGGCTGCGCGGTGGTGATGGGCGCGCTTTCGCCCCGCACCCGCAACGCCCAGGTCGAGCTCTATCAGAACGGCGACGTGGATTACCTGGTGGCGACCGACGCCATCGGCATGGGGCTGAACCTCGACATCAGACATGTCGCCTTCTCCTCGACCTCGAAATTCGACGGGCGGCGGATGCGCGCGCTTCTGCCGCAGGAGATCGCCCAGATCGCCGGACGCGCCGGACGCCATACCGAGAACGGCACCTTCGGCGTGACCGGCGAGGCGAAGCCGTTCTCTTCCGAACTGATCGACCAGATCGAGGCACATAAATTCGCCCCGGTGAAAAAGCTGATGTGGCGCAACGCCGATCTGGATTTTTCATCGGCCGGGCATCTGATCCGCTCGCTGGAACTGCCAACTTACAACGAATGGCTGTCGCGGGCGCGCGATGCCGACGATGTGGTGGCGCTCAAGGCGCTGTCCTCGCTGCCCGAGGTGCAGGACAAGCTGACCAACCCGCGGCGGGTGATGCTCTTGTGGGATGTCTGCCGCATCCCCGATTTCCGCGGCATTTCCGAAACCGACCACACCACGCTGCTGGCGCGGATCTTCGATTTCCTCGTCGGGCGGGGCCTGGGGGGCGGGCGCATCCCCTCGGACTGGCTGGCGAAGGCGGTGGCGCGGATCGACCGCACCGATGGCGACATCGACCAGATCTCGCGCCGCCTCGCCCATATCCGCACCTGGACCTACGTCGCGCAGCGCAAGAACTGGGTCGATGACGAATCCCATTGGCGCGGCGAGACCCGCGCGGTAGAAGACCGCCTGTCCGATGCGCTGCACCAGCGCCTGACGCAACGCTTTGTCGACCGGCGCACATCCGTGCTGCTGCGCCGGTTGAAACAGAAGGAGGACCTCGTGGCAGAGGTGAATGACAAGGGCGAAGTGACCATCGAGGGCCAGTTCACCGGCCGTCTCGAAGGGTTCCGCTTCCAACAGGACGCCGCGGCTTCCCCGGACGAGGGCAAGACGTTGCGACAGGCCGCGATCCAGGCGCTGAGGCCTGAATTCAGCCTGCGCGCCGACAGGTTCTACAACGCGCCCGACACCGAGATGGATTTCACCGAGCAGGGCGGCCTGATGTGGGGCAGCTTTGCGATCGGCAAGCTGGTCAAGGGCGCCGATCCGCTGAAACCCGCGGTGGAGCCCTTCGTCGACGAGGAAGCCGGCGAGGACGTGACCGAGAAGGTCCGCCGCCGGTTGCAGCACTTCATCGACCGCAAGGTGGCCGCGCTTTACGAGCCGCTGCTGGCCATGGGCCGCGACGAGACGCTGACGGGGCTTGCCCGCGGTTTCGCCTTCCGCCTGAGCGAGGCGCTCGGCGTGATCCCGCGCGAGCAGGTGGCGAACGAGGTCAAGGAACTCGACCAGGAGGCGCGCGGCGCCCTGCGCAAGCACGGCGTGCGCTTCGGCCAGTATACCGTGTTCCTGCCCGCGCTTCTGAAACCCGCGCCGACCCGGCTGCGGCTGGTGCTGTGGTCGTTGTGGAACGGGCTTGCCGAATTCCCCGAAAGCCCGCCGCCCGGGCTGGTGACCATCCCCAACATCACCGAAGTGCCGAAAGAGCATTACGCCCTGTCGGGCTACCGCCCGGCGGGCAGCCGCGCGATCCGCATCGACATGCTGGAGCGTCTGGCCGACATCCTGCGCCAGAAGGACAGCCGCGTTGGCTTCGAGGCGACGCCCGACATGCTGTCGATCACCGGCATGACGCTGGAGCAGTTCTCCGACCTGATGGGCGGCCTCGGCTATAAGGGCGAAAAGGGCGAGCGCGAGAAGGTGAAAGCCGCCGCGCCCGCCGTGGCGCCCGAAGAGGACGTGGCCGCCGCGCTTGAGGCTGCCGCAGCTTCGGGCCAGCCGATCCCGGAAGAGGTTTCGCTGCTTGCTCCCGCGCCGGAGCCGGAACCCGCCGCGGAAACCACGGAAGACGCGACCGGGGGCGAGACGCCCGCGCCCGAGATGGAAGTGTTCTACACTTTCACCTGGGCTCCGAAGCCGCGCTTCCAGCGCCCCGAGCGAGGCCCGCGTCCCGAGCGCAGTGAGGGCGCCCCGCGCCGCGACCGCCCGCAAGGCGAGCGCCGCGAGCAGCCCCAGGGCGAAAAGGGCGAGAAGAAGGACTTCGGCAACCGTGACCGCGGCGGCAAACCCGCCGGCCGGCACGGCAAGCCCGAGCGCCGCAACGAAGGGCCGAAGAATTTCGAGGCCCGCCCGCCGCGCAAGGAAAAGCCGATCGACCCCGACAATCCCTTCGCCGCGCTGATGGCGCTGAAGGGCAAGGTCTGAACCTTGGCGAAAACCGGAGGCGGCAGATCGCAGCCGGAGCGGGGGGAGAGCCCCCCGTCCGGCTCTGCCCCCCGGATCCGTCTCGACAAATGGCTCTGGCAGGCGCGGTTTTTCAGATCGCGCAGCCTGGCGGCCGAAATGGTCGAATCCGGCCATGTCCGCGTCAACGGCCAGCCGGTGGCGAAACCCTCGCGCGAGGTGGGGCCGGGCGATGTGCTGACCTTCCCCCAGGGAAGAAATATCAGACTGATCCGCATTGCCGGAACGGGCGTTCGCCGTGGCCCCGCAACCGAGGCACAGACGCTCTTCATTGATCTCGACGCCCCGGCTGCGACACCGCCAAGCCTTGAATGATCCTTCCCGCTGGCTTAACTGACGGCTCAAAGATCGCTTTCCGGGCATACCCATGACCTATGTCGTCACCGACAACTGCATCGCCTGCAAATACACCGATTGCGTCGAAGTCTGCCCGGTGGACTGCTTCTACGAAGGCGTGAACACACTGGTCATCCATCCCGACGAATGTATCGACTGCGGCGTCTGCGAACCGGAATGCCCCGCCGACGCGATCCGGCCCGACACCGAGCCGGACATGGAGGAATGGGTGGCCTTCAACCGCAAATATGCCGAGGTCTGGCCGGTGATCACCGAAAAGCGCGACCCGCTGCCGGGCTATGAGGATCGCGACGGCGAGCCGAACAAGCTGGAGAAGTATTTCTCGCCCGAGCCCGGCCAGGGCAGCTGACCGGGGCATCGCGGACATCGCCGCGCAGGCCGGAGAATATTCCTGTCGCTGCCGCCCCGGCGGCGGGATCACCCCCTGCGCGCGGCAGTTGGATTCGCGGTGATTCTGTGTTATACATCGGTCATAAACCAGCATAGACGCCTGATTCTCTGCCTCAGGACTGCTCGCCTGAGACAGCTGTTCTTGTGACAAACCCCACCCTTTCGCCGAAGGCATTGCCTTCGGAGGGTGGCGTTCGTCGGATCAATGGCAGGGGTCTGACCGAGGAAGCGCCTGAATGACCAAGTCGAAGAAGCCAGAGTTTCGTCCGAACGAGTTCGTTGTTTACCCTGCACACGGCGTTGGCAAGATCATTTCCATCGAAGAGCAGGAGATCGCCGGCTTCAAGCTGGAGCTGTTCGTCATCACCTTCGAGAAGGACAAGATGACGCTGCGCGTGCCCACCCACAAGGCGACCGAGATCGGGATGCGCCCGCTTTCGGCCCCCGATGTGGTGACCAAAGCGCTGGAAACCCTGAAGGGCAAGGCCCGCGTCAAACGCGCCATGTGGTCGCGCCGCGCCCAGGAATACGAACAGAAGATCAATTCCGGCGATCTGATGGCGATCGCCGAAGTGGTCCGCGACCTGCACCGCACCGACGACCAGCGCGAGCAAAGCTATTCCGAGCGCCAGCTTTACGAAGCCGCGCTGGAACGGCTGACCCGCGAAGTCGCCGCCGTCTCGGGTGTCGACGAGGCCGGTGCGCAGAAGAAGGTGGACGAGGTTCTGCTGTCGCGCGCAGCCTGATCTTCCCCGTCGGAAACAGCAACGGCGGCCCTGGTGGCCGCCGTTTTCCATTTCGCGCGCGCCGAAATCTTCAAAGATTTCGGTCCGGTTCCTTCAAAGGAACCGGAGCCGGGCGCCACGTCAGCCCCAGAGTCAAAAATCTTTGAAGATTTTTGCAAATTCCTTTGAAGGAATTTGGCTCAGTCCCATTCCCGCAGCCGCGCGACATAGCGCGCCATCGTATCGACCTCCAGGTTCACCCGGTCGCCGACCGCCACGCCCCCCCAGGTGGTCACCTTCTGCGTATGCGGGATGAAATTCACCCCGAAGTCGCGGCCCTCGACCTCGTTCACCGTCAGCGAGGTGCCGTTCAGCGCCACCGAGCCCTTCTGCGCGATGAACCGCGCCAGCGCCTCGGGGGCGCGGAAGGTCACGCGCAGGCTGTCGCCCTCGGGCGCGATCCCGACCACCTCGGCCACCCCGTCGACATGGCCCGAGACGATATGGCCGCCGAGTTCGTCCCCCACCTTCAGCGCGCGCTCCAGATTCAGCTTCCTGCCGACCGTCCAGCCGGCGAGATTGGTCTTCGAGACGGTCTCGGCGCTGATCTCGACATCGAACCAGTCGCGCGCGCCGCTGCCCTTCTCGACCACGGTCAGGCAGACGCCCTCACAGGCGATCGAGGCGCCGATCTCGATCCCCGCCGCCGGGTATGAGCTGGCGATCCGGGCGCGCAGATCGCCGCGCTGCTCCAGTTCGACGATCTCGCCCATATCCGTCACGATTCCGGTGAACATCGCCTGCGTCCTTCCGCTCATTTTCTTTCAACGCCTTTTGGTCTATCCCCGGGATCACGCCCGAGGCAAGCCCCGTCACCGCCGCAATTTCGCCGCAGCGCAACGTCAGGCTGGTCTCTCGGGGGCGCGTCAGGGAGAGCACGGCCGGATCATGCGTCTTTCGGGTGAAGGTAAGCGGTTTTTGCTGTTGCAGGGTCCGCATGGCCCGTTCTTCTCGCGCCTCGGCCGGATGCTGAGCCGTTCGGGGGCCGAGGTCTGGCGCGCGGGCTTCAACCGCGGCGACCGCGCCTTCTGGCATGACCGGGCCAGCTATATCCCGTTCCGCGGCCAGCCCGCCGACTGGCCCGACAGCTTCCGTGCCATCGTCACGGAAAAGCGGATCACCGATCTGGTGCTTTACGGCGACACACGGCCCGTCCATGCCCGCGCCGTCACCATCGCCCGCGAGATGGGCCTGACCATCCATGTCTTCGAGGAAGGCTATCTGCGGCCGCATTGGGTGACCTATGAGCGCGGCGGCTCGAACGGCCATTCGCGGCTGATGGAGACCTCCGTCGCCGAGATGCGCGAGGCGCTGGCGAAGACCGACATGGACCTGCCCGAGGCCCCCGCCCGCTGGGGCGACATGCGCCAGCACATGTTCTGGGGCGCGCTCTATCACTGGTTCGTCTGGGCCGGGTTCTGGGATTACCGCAACTTCCGCCCGCATCGCGCCCTGACGGTGCGGCAGGAATTCATGCTCTACCTCAAACGCCTCGCGCTGTTGCCGTTCCACGCCGCCGAGCGCCGGCTCGCCACCTGGCGCATCCGCTACGGCGGCTTCCCCTACCACCTCGTGCTTTTGCAACTGGAGCACGACGCCAGCTTCCGCGACCATTCGCCGTTTTCCACCATGAGCGAATTTCTGGCCCTCGTCGTCGAGGGTTTCGCCGCCGGCGCCGCGCCGCATCATCACCTCGTGTTCAAGGCCCATCCGCTGGAGGACGGGCGCGTCGCGGTGAAAAGCACGATCCGCCGCCTCGCGCAGCAGTTCGGGGTTGATCGCCGGGTGCATTTCGTGCGCGGCGGCAAGCTGGCGGCGCTGATGAACCACGCGCGCTCGGCGGTGACGGTGAATTCCACCGCCGGGCAGCAGGCGCTCTGGCGCGGTTTGCCGCTGCGCGCCTTCGGCCGGGCGGTCTATTCCAAGCCGGAATTCGTCTCGTCGCAGCCCGCCGCGCAGTTTTTCGCCGAGGGAAAACGCCCCGACACCCGCGCTTACCGCGATTATCGGCACTACCTGCTTGAGACCAGCCAGGTGGCCGGCGGCTTCTACTCCTCGCGGGGGCGGCGCGAATTGCTACGACAGGTAGTGGATATGCTGCTCTCAAGCCAGGATCCTTACGACGCGCTGGTCAGCGGCAACGCGGCACCACGGCAACAGTTGCGGCTGGTGACCTGAGCGCAAAAAACACGCAGTCTTTCAATTTCCATCGGGATTCCGTATCGTTGCAGGCAAAACTTGAGGCAAATCCGCCAAAGGAGCCCGAGCAGTGAACCGTTACACCACAAGGGGGGCGCAAGCCCTCGCCTTGCTTGCCGTCGTGTCGTTGACCGCAGGCTGCGGCCTGCCGCGCCCGGGGCCGAACAAGAAAGAGATCTTCGCGGGCTCGGTCCTGCAGGAAGGCGACGCCTTCATCGTGACCGTCAATCCAAGGGTGACGCGGGCCACCGCGGTGATGCCCTCCTTCGGCTTCTCGGACAGTTTCCGCAAGGCCGGGGTGATGGGATCGGACACCATCTCAAACGGCGATATCCTCAGCATCACCGTTTATGAAAACGTCCGCGACGACCCGCTTCTGGGCAATACCGGCCAGCGCGTCTCGCAGCTGACCGAGGTCCAGGTCGACGGCCAGGGCTATGTCTTCATCCCCTATGCCGGCCGGATCAAGGCCGCCGGCAACACGGTCGAGGGGCTGCGCAGCGCGATCAGCCGCAAGCTCGACGCTCAGACCCCCGATCCGCAGGTGCAGGTCGCGCGCGTCGCGGGCGACGGCTCGACGGTGACGATCAACGGCTCGGTGGCGACGCCGGGCGTCTTCCCGATCGAACAGCCGACCCGGACGCTGGCGGCGATGCTGGCGCGGGCGGGCGGCGTGGCGATCAACCCGGCGAAGGCGCTGGTGCGGGTGACGCGCGGTAACCACACCGGCAAGATCTGGCTGAAGGATCTGTGGGCCAATCCGCAGATGGACATCGCGCTGCGCCCGGGCGACCGCATCGTCATCGAAGAGGACGAGCGCAAGTTCACCGCGCTCGGCGCGATGGGGGCGCAGACCGTGGTGCCGTTCGAGACCGAGACGCTTTCCGCGATCGAGGCGATTGCCACCGTCGGCGGGCTTCAGACCGCGGCGGCCGATCCGACCGGCGTCTTCGTGTTCCGCAACGAACCCGCCGCCATCGCCAATGCGGTCCTTGGCCGCAAGGACCTGCAAGGCGACCAGCGCATGGTCTATGTGCTGGATCTGACTGCGCCGACCGGCATGTTCGAGGCGCGCGATTTCCTCGTGCGCGACGGCGACACCGTCTATGTGACCGAGGCGCCCTATGTGCAGTGGCAGAAGACCCTTTCCGTGCTGACCGGCTCGGCTGGCGCCGCGGCCAGCCTGAACTCGGCCGCCGGCGGCAGCTGAGCCGGCTTTGGCCGTCGAGCGTGATCCGAAACCCGAGGCCGCCGCGGAGATCCCGCGGCGGCTTTGCCATCAGAACCTGTCCTTCCTGCGCGACCGGCGGCTGAAGCGGATGCTTTCGCTGGCGGGCCATGAGATGCGCTTCGGCCTGCCGCGCGCGGGGGACGGCGTGGCGGTCTGGGGCGCCAGCCCCACCGCCTGGCGCGGTGAGCGGCTGGCCGGGGCGCGAAGCCTGCCGCTGGTGCGGCTGGAGGATGCCTTCCTCCGCTCGATCCGGCCGGGGCGGATGGGGGACGCACCGCTCGGCCTGCTGATCGACCCTTACGGCGTGCATTTCGACCCGGCGCGGGAATCGCTCACCGAACGGATCCTGTCCCGCGATCCTTTGGACAATTCGAACCTTCTGGCCCGGGCGAAGGACGGAATCTCCCGTCTGCGCCACCTCGACCTGTCGAAATACAACCTGCACGATCCATCGCTGCCCCCGCCGCCGCCGGGTTACGTTCTGGTGGTGGACCAGACCCTGGGCGATGCTTCGGTCCGGGCCTCGGGCGGGGATCAGGCCCTGTTCGACGAGATGCTGGAGGCCGCGCGCGCCGACTGGCCCGGCACCCCGGTGGTGATCAAGACCCATCCCGAAACCGCCCATGGCCTGCGCCCCGGCCATTACGGCCCCCGCCACGCGGGGCCGGGCGTCACGCTGCTGGACGCGCCCGTCTCGCCCTGGGCGCTGCTGGAAGGCGCGGTGGCGGTCTATACCGTATCCTCGCAACTCGGGTTCGAGGCGATCCTCGCCGGGCACCGGCCCCGGGTCTGGGGCCAGCCGTTCTATGCCGGCTGGGGCCTGACCGGGGACCGCACGCCGCCGCCCCGCCGCACCCGCAGCCTGACCCGCGCGCAGATCTTCGCCGGCGCGATGATCCTGGCGCCTGTCTGGTATGATCCCTGCCGCGACCGGCTGTGCAGCTTCGAGGAAGCGCTCGACCAGTTGGAGGCCGAAACCCGCGCCTTCCGCCAGGACCGCCACGGCCACAGCGCCATGGGGATGCGGTTGTGGAAACGCAGCCGGCTCCAGGCCTTCTTCGGTGATGAAAAGCCTTTGCGCTTCATCGACACCCCGGAGCAGGCGAAGGGCAGCCTGCTGATCTGGGCGGGGAAAGAACCTGCGGATCTCGCCCGCCCGGCGCTGCGGGTCGAGGACGGCTTCCTGCGCTCGCGCGGGCTTGGCGCCGAACTGGTGCCGCCGCTGTCGCTGGTGGCGGACGATCTCGGGATCTACTACGATCCCACCCGCCCGTCGCGGCTGGAGGCGCTGATCCTTTCCCCGCTACCCCCCGGCGGTCGGGTGCGGGCGGAACGGCTGATCGGGCGGCTGCGCGAGGCGAACCTGACGAAATACAACCTGGAAGGGGTGCTTTCATCGCTTCCAGCGCGCGAAGACCACCACAATTCCTACATTCTGGTGCCGGGCCAGGTCGAGGACGACGCCTCGATCCTGAAAGGCGCTGGCGCGTTGCGGACCAACCTCGACCTCTTGCGCGCCGCGCGTGAGGCGAGCCCGGAAGCGGCGATCTTCTACAAACCGCATCCCGATGTGGAGGCCGGTCTGCGGCCCGGCGCGCTCGCCGAGGCGGATGCGCTGCGTTATGCCGACATGATCCTGACCGACGCCCCGATGGCCGCGGTGCTGGGTCAGGTGGACGAGGTCTGGACCCTGACCTCGCTGACCGGCTTCGAGGCACTGATCCGCGGCAAGCGCGTCACCACCCTCGGCGCCCCGTTTTACGCCGGATGGGGGCTGACGCGGGACCTGGGCGAAATCCCGCCCCGAAGGCTCAGGCGCGAGGACGGCAGCCTGCAACCGCGCCCGGATCTCGCGCATCTGGTCCATGCCGCGCTGATCGCCTATCCGCGCTACTGGGATCCGGTCTCGCGCCGCCCCTGCCCGCCCGAGGTCGCGCTGGACCGGCTGGCCAGCGGCACGATCCCGCATCCGGGGCGGCTGAACCGGCTGGTCTCGAAACTACAGGGCCGGTTCGCGGGCTATGCCCGGTTTTGGCGCTAGCATCCAGAACCGCGCCATCAGGCTGACCCCGGCGGCCACCAGCCCGATCACAAGGCCAAGCCACAGCCCGACCCCGCCGTAGCCCATGGGAAAGGCCAGCAGATAGCCCGAGGGGATGCCGATCACCCAATAGCTGATCGCGGCCAGCCACATCGGCACTTTCGTGTCGCGGATGCCGCGCAAAAGCCCAAGCGCCATCACCTGCATCGCATCGGCAAGCTGGAACAGCGCGGCCAGCGCAAGCAGCGTCACTCCGAAGGCGAGGATCGCCGCCGAAGCCGGCTTTGCCGGGTCCAGAAACAGCCCGACAATGGCGCCCGGCACGGTCAGGAAGACCACGATCACCACCACCGCCACGCAAAACGACAGGCCGAGCGCGACGAAACTCGCGTCGCGCAGCCCTCGCGCATCGCCGAGGCCCGCGAATTCCGCCACCCGGATCGTCGCGGCATTCGACAGGCCGACATGGATCATGAACGCCAGCGCCGTGACTTCCAGCGCGATGCCATGGGCCGCAAGCTCTCCGGCGCCGATCCAGCCCATCATGATCGCGCTGGCCTCGAACAGCCCGCTCTCCGCCAGCCCCGTCAGCCCGATCGGCAGGCCGAGCCGCCAGACCTCGCGCAGCGCGGGCCAGTCCGGGCGCCAGAAGCGGCGGAACAGTTCCAAGGGCCTCAGCGCGGGCAGGAAGGCGGCGTAAAGCGCCAGCAGAAGCAGCGAAAACACCTGCACCACCAGGGTGGCGACTCCGGCTCCGGCCACCCCCATCTCGGGCGCACCGCCATTGCCGAAGATCAGGAACCAGTTCATCGCGATATTGACGCCGACCGCCGCCACCGTGACCCAGAGCACGACCTGGGTGCGTTCCAGCGCGGCAAGCCAGCCTTGCAGCACCGCCACCGCCAGCGCGGGCGCCATGCCGAGGCCCGCGATGCGCAGATAGGTCTGCGCCTCGGCGGCGACCTCGGGCTTCTGGTGCAGCGCCAGCAGGATGGGGCCTGAGAACCAGAACAGGGGGTAGATGAGCAGGCCATAGCCGATGGAGAGCCACAGCCCCATCCGCGCGCAACGGCGCATCCCGGCCTGATCGCCGCGCACACGGGCACCGGCCGCGAGAGGCATCACCCCGCGGGAAAACCCCGACCCCAGCACGAAGACGATGAGGAAACTGGACGCCGCGATCACCAGGGCAGCCAGCGGGATCACCCCATACCAGCCCACCATGACGGTGTTGACCACATGCAGCAACATCTGCGCCAGCGACGAGCCCGCCAGCGGCAGGCCAAGCGCGAGCGTGGCGCGCAGATGGGCGGAGAGTGAGGGCGAGGCTCGGGTCATCCCCTGCCTCTATCCGCTGCCCGTTTTCTGAGCAAGCGGCAGCGACATGCGGCAGGGTCGCCCAAAAATCTTTAAAGATTTTTGCAAATTTCTTTGAAGAAATTTGCGCGGGCCGCGCGCGCGGGTGTCAGCCCTGCCCGGGCCGCCGCGCCACGAAATCGATCAGCGCCGAGCGCCCCTGATGGGCGCTGCCCGCGCTTTGCCCGGCATCATAGCGCTCCAGCAGCAGGATCTCCCAGCCGGGAAAATCCGCCGTCAGCCCCTCGGGCGTATACATCTGATCGGCGCGGTCGGGCCCGCCGGTGCCGTATGCCAGCTGATCGGGGTGATAGCCATGCAACAGCACGAGGCCGCCGGGCACCACCGACCGCGCGATCCCGGCATGGATCCGGCGCATCAGCGCGGGCGGGGCGAACTGGATGAACAGGCCGAGGATCGCATCGAACGGCTCGGACCAGTCCTGGTCCTCGATCGCCGACTGACGGAAATCGACCGCCGCACCCCGCATTCCGGCCAGACGCCGCGCCTTTTCCAGCGCCGGGGCGCTTTGCTCCATCGCCGAGACCCGGTGGCGGCCCTGCGCCGCCAGCCAGACCGAATTTCGCCCCTCGCCATCGGCGAGGAACATAACCCGCGCGCCCTCGGGGATCAGATCCGCCACGCGGGGCAGAAATGCCGCCGGTTCGGTGCCATAGCGATAGTCCACGCCGCTGAACGCCTTGTCCCAGTCCATGCCGCATCCCTTCTGATCCGGCCCCAGAAAAGGCCGGATCGTGCCGAAGAGCAAGGGGGCCTCAGCCCAGCCGCACCGCCGGATGGGTCGCGGCCGAGAGGATATGCCCCGCGCCGCGCAGCACCTGGGCGGCGTTGCCGACGATCAGCGGATCGGGCTGGCCCACCACGGCGTGATCCTTGCCGGGGTAATCCAGCGAGGCGAGGAAATGCTTCATGCAGTTCAGCCGGGCGCGTTTCTTGTCGTTCGATTTCACGATGATCCAGGGCGCGTCGGCGGTGTCGGTATAGAAGAACATCGCCTCTTTCGCCTCGGTGTAATCATCCCATTTGTCGAGCGACGCCTTGTCGATCGGCGAGAGCTTCCACATCTTCAGCGGATCGGTCTCGCGCGCCTTGAACCGGCGCAGCTGCTCGTCGCGGGTGACCGAGAACCAGTATTTGTAAAGCCGGATCCCCGAGCGGGTGATCATCCGCTCCAGTTCCGGCGCCTCGCGCATGAATTCCAGATATTCCGAGGGCGAGCAGAAGCCCATCACCCGCTCCACCCCGGCGCGGTTATACCATGAGCGGTCGAAGAACACGATCTCGCCCGCCGTGGGCAGATGCTGGACATAGCGCTGGAAGAACCACTCGCCCTTCTCCTTGTCCGAGGGTTTGGTCAGCGCCACCACGCGGGCATAACGCGGGTTCAGATGCTCCATGAAGCGCTTGATCGTGCCGCCCTTGCCGGCGGCGTCGCGCCCTTCCATGATCAGCACGAATTTCTGCCCGGTCTCCTGGGCCCAGATCTGCACCTTCAGCAGTTCGGCCTGAAGCAGGGCCTTCTCGCGCTCATAGGCGAGGCGGCCGAGCGGGCGACCATAGGGATAGCGGCCGCTCTCGAAGGCCTCGCGGATCTCGTCGGCGCCCACGGCGGGGAAATGGCGCGGCGCGCTCAGCCCGTCGCCGTCGGGATCATCGAAGGGCGCCGGGGAGGCCACTCCGGGCACAAGGGCAGCGGGGGCGGCGGAGACAACGGGGG
>NZ_UXAW01000118.1 GCF_900609055.1 Pseudogemmobacter humi
TCGCTGATCCGCGCGGCGGCCAGCCTCGGGGCCAGCCCTTCGACCACCTTCTTCCGGGTGATCATGCCGCTGATCCTGCCGGGGGTGATCTCGGGGGCGCTGTTCGCCTTCGTCACCTCTTTCGACGAGGTGGTGGCGGTTCTGTTCATCGCCGGCCCCGAGCAGCAGACCATCCCGCGGCAGATGTGGAACGGCATCCGCGAGCAGATCAGCCCGGCGATCCTCGCGGTGGCGACGATCCTCGTGGTGATCTCGATCGCGCTGCTGACCACCATCGAGCTGCTGCGCCGCCGCTCCGACCGCCTGCGCGGCGTGACCGGCCGCTGACCCGCCGGTTTCTTCAAAGAAACCGGTCCGGACCCTTCAAAGGGTCCGGCCCGGAGTTTTTGAAAACTCCGGGCGCCACGGTCAGGGCAGGATCTGCAACCACAGCCAGATCCTGCCCCCCGCTTCCGGGATCTCTGGCCATTGCGAGCAGGCTGCGCAGCGGGCGATCCTTTCGGTCAGCCGTTCCTGCGCCCTTGCATCCCCGCAGACCGTCCTGACCTGCACGGACGCGCTCGCGCGGCCCAGAGATCGAGGGGCGTTCGGCTCTGCCCCCCAATCCCGTTCTTCACGCGATCCCGTCTGGTCTTTCTACCGTCAGAAACCAGGCTGTGCGATCCGGACCCGCCCGCCTTCCATGTCCCTTTCGACTGAGCCGCGGCTTGAAACAGCGGGCGACAGATGTCATATTCATTACGACACATGACGCCGGAGGCTTGCATGACCCGGATCGCCCCGATCGAACACGACATTGCCCGGACCTACGCCCTGCTTGGCGGGAAGACCACGATCCGCAAGCCGGTGCGCAACAGCCTTGAGGCGCATGATGTGCTGATGGGCGGCCTGCCCTCGCTCGCCCTCCTGCATCTGACCCGGGAAGTCGGCATCCTCGCCACGGAAAGCGCCCTCGACAAGGCCATCGGCATCAGCCTGCGCACCCTGCAACGGCGCAGAAAGGACGGCGGCGAGACCACCCTGAGCGTGGAACAAAGCAACCGCACCTGGAAATTCGCGGAAATCCTCGGCCGGGCGACCGAGATCTTCGGATCGAAGGAAGAGGCCGAGGCCTGGATGAACCGTCCGGCCATCGGGCTGGACCAGCGGCGCCCGATCGACCTGATGGCCACCGCGGTCGGGGTAGAGGCCGTCGAGGACTACCTGACCCGGATCGATTACGGGGTCTATGCATGATCCCATTGCCGCCGCCGCTCGGAACCGGGGAGCTCCGGTTCTGGCGGCTCGACGCCGCCCGCCATGCCGGGACATGGCAGAGCGGCGAGGGCAGTTTCCAGGTCGGCGGACGCTGGAACAGTCCGGGCATACGGGCGATCTATACCTCGCTCGATCCGGCGACGGCCACGCTGGAGGTCGCGGTCCATAAGGGTTTCCGGGTGCTCGACACGCAGCCACATGTGCTGACCTCCGCGCGGATCGTGGATCCTGCGATGGTCCATGTGGTGATGCCCGACGATATACCGAACCCGAACTGGCTGGCCCCCTGCACGCCAAATTCCAACCAGCAGGCCTTTGGCGATGACCTCATCGCGCAGCATCGCTTCGTGCTGATCCCGAGCGCGGTCTCGGCGCACAGCTGGAATCTGATCTTCGACGCCACGACATCAGGCGATGATTTCGACGACATGTCGCAGGAACGCTTCGCGCTTGATCCGCGCCTTCAGGCCGGACAGGTTCCGGCTTGACCGGGGCAGAGGGATAGCCTGGTGATCCCGAGGGGCCTGAAGGCCGAAGTGATCGACACTCGGACCCGCGACATCATGACCGCCATCGGCGTGACCCTGCCAGAGGGCATGGTCGAGGAAGTCTCGCTCTTCCCGCGGCAGATCAGGCGTCAGGCCGAGCGATCCGGCAAACGGCTGCCGGAGACCCTCATCCCGAGGAACACAGGCAACGGAGCCAGCTTGCCGCCGGACTTCCGGTCCCGTCCGGCGGAGGCTGATGGCTCGGTGCGGCCCCCGGCACATGTGGCCGCGGGCTCGGGGCCGACCTTGCCGCGCCGGAGCGCTGCCTTGTCGGAGTGGCCGGTCGGGGAGAAGGCGGGACTATTGGGCGTAAGGTGTACAGGTGCCATTCACCCAATCGTCATAGGCGCACCACGCCCAGACATTCTGCCAGCCGCCCTGGCTGCCGCAGGACATCGCCAGCGCGGTTCCCTGCCAGCCACCGGCGGCGATCACCTCGGTGCCATGCCCGTTGGTAAAGCAGCCGCCGCCGACGGTCTTGAAATCGACGATCACCTTATAGCCGCAGTTGTTGAACATTCTGCCTGTGTTCGCATCCAGGTCGACGCAGGCCATGGCCATGTGAGACGACGCCGAATACAGCGTCAGTGAGGCAAGGGGTCCGAGCAATCCACGCATTTTTCCACCAGGGGTTCCATCGCCGGACGCGGCAGGATTGCAGCTCCGGTGCACCATGAGGTAGCGGATGGGACCGCCGTGTCGTGACCCGTTTGGGTCATGTCCCGGGTGGGGGCGGCGTGCCTTTGGTCAGCACCGCCAGCGTGACAAGCAGATCCGATTGGCGGGAATGGCCCGATTTGCTCAGCACCCGCTTGATCTGGTTGCGGATGGTTTCCAGGCTCCTGCCGCTTTCGGCCGCGATCTGATTGGCCGAAAGCCCGAGCGACAGCTTTTTGGCGATGACGGCCTCGGACGGTGTCAGATCGAACAGGGCCTGAAGCAGGCTGTCGGGCGGCCCGCTGCGATCGGTGGCGCGGGTCAGGACCAGAATCGCAGCCGCACGCGAAAACAGATCCCGCGCATCGCGGCAGACCGGAAGGACATGCAGGATGGCCGGCCCGCCGGTTTTGGTGATGGGAATGGACCGGACGGATGTGCCGTGCCGGGTGGCGCGAAGAGCCTCGACGAGCAGCGCCTGCGCAACGCCGTCCTGTAAGGCAAGCCGATCCCTGAAGCGGGTGGTCCATACCTGGCTCTCCGCCTCGAAGCCCGGGTTGGTCAGCAAAAGCTCTCCGGAAAGGCTGACGGCGGCGGCGGGAATCCCGACGCGGGACAGGGTTTCGACCGCCGTGCGGGCCTTTTCAAAGGCGATGCGCGAGGCGACCAGCGCCGCGCGGGCGATATGGGGCCGCAACAGATCCATCCGGGCGATCAGCGCCGGGGCCGTGGGGGCGCCCTGGAACCGCCCCTCGCAATGCAGGATGATTTCATCGCCGGTGGGCATGGGGATCACGGTTGCTATGCCCTGCCCCAGGCCGCGCGGGATCAGATAGTCGCTGAACATCGGCTCTTTTACGATCTCCTCTTGCGAGAAGACATCGCTGTCGGCCACGAACCCGCTGCGGCCAAGGGCGATCAGCCGTCTGAGACGTTCGTTCTGGGCGGAGAAGGTCAGGAAATACTCCGTTGCCTCTTGCATGAACATCGGGGTCGAGGCGGTCATCTTCAGCCCGTCGGTGCTGCGCGCGATCAGGATGCTGCCAAGGCTTTGCGACAGGGTTGCGAGCTTGTCGAGGGCGGCGGGCCAGAACTCAGGCAGAACCGCCGCCTCATAGATGAGGTCGATCAGTTCTTCGGCAGAATCCGGGGAAACGCTTTTCATGGAGCCCTGGTGGGAAGCGGATTGGGTTGCGCCGGCAGAAATCAATTCCGGCAGGTTGGCATGACCCATATGGGTCACGCAATAGCCGGATCGGCGGCCCATGGTGCTGTCTGCGGTTGCTCCGGATCGGCGGTCGACGCTGAAGGGAGAGGGGCGGCCCGGCGCAGGCATCACAAGGGGAGGACGCGATGCACACAGAACCATTTCCATGCTCCACAACCCTGCGCCGTCGGTATGCCGGGCTTGCGGGGCTGGCCGCCCTGGTGCTGCTGGCCAGCGCGCAGCCCAATGCCGCGCAGGGGCTGTTGTCGGTCAGCGTGGGAGAGGATGGCAAGGTCCGCGCGGATGTGGGGACTGATGGTCCGGGCAGCCGCAGGACCCTTTCGGAGGCCGAGGCCCGGCGGGTGGCCACCGTCCAGCGCATGCTGGCCCGGCTGGGCTATCTGAGCGAGGCGGCGATAACGCGGGAAATAGACCGTGACACGCAGGATGCGGTGGATGCCTTTGTCAAGGTGGCCAGGCTGAACAACCCCGACATTCTGTCGGAACAGTTCCTGCGGGCGCTGTTTCTGGCGGTCTGGGCGAAAGACAACTGGAGTTCGGGTCAGGCCGACGGGCTGGACCTTGTGGTCGATCCCAAAATGGTGCGCCAGGCCCAGATCGCGCTGCGCGACCTGGGCTATGCGCCGGGACCAAGCGACGGCGTTTTCGGCCCCGGCACCTTCACCGCCATCGAGGTCTTTCAGGAAGATCGGGACATGCGGGTCGACGGCCTTCTGACGACGAATATCTACGAAGCGGTCATGCGCGCCTCCTCCAACCGCGACATCGACTACAAGGGCGAAGTGCGGGTCCTGAACTGGAACGATTACATCAACCCTGAAACCCTGATGCAGTTCGAACGCGAGACCGGTCTGCGTGTGACCTATGAGGTTTTCGGTTCGCTGGAAGAGGCCGACACGCTGATGGCTTCGGCCAGGAAACCCTATGACCTGCTCATGCGGCCGGGGCTGGGCATCCGCGACATGGTCGATCAGGACCTGGTGCAGTCGATCGACACGGCGGCGCTGCGGAACTTCGAGGAAATCGATCCGGTGATCAACACCATCACCACGAACTGGGATCCGTCCAACACCTATGCGGTGCCCTATATGTGGGGGACGATGGGCATCGTCATGGACCGGGCCAAGGTGAAGGAGCGGTTGGGCAAAGAGGTCTGGAGCTGGGATCTGCTGCTGGATGTGAAATACGCCCGCAAGCTGGCCGATTGCGGCATTCTGGTGGTCGATGCCCCCAATGACGTTCTGACGGCCATGGTGGGCGCGGTGGGCAAGCCCCAGAGCGATCTGAACGACGACTCCCTGGCCGGTCTCGAATCCAGGCTGACTGCAACCGCGCCTTATTTCGAGGTGGTGGATTCCGAGCGGTTCATCGACAAGGTGGCCAAGCATGAGGCCTGCGTGGCCGTGGGCTATTCCGGCGATGCGATGCAGGCGCTGAGCCAGGCCGACGGCAAGGCGACGGCGCTGAATTTCTTCATCCCGGATGAGGGCTCGATCATCTGGTTCGATTATTTCATGCTGTCACAAAAGGCCAAAGGGGTGGACGAGGCACTGAAGTTCCTCGATTTTCTGCTCAAGCCCGAAGTGGCGGCGCAGAATACCAACTATGTGCAATATGCCAATGCGGTGAAGGCTTCGGGTCCGTTCATCGACGAGGATCTGCTGAAAAACCCGGCGCTTTATCCGCCTGAATCGGTGATGAAGCAGCTCGGTGTCGTGAATCCCGTCACGCCGCAGCTTCAGCGCAGGATCGACCAGCTTTGGGGCGATCTCTGAGGACAGATGCAGGGCAGTCCAGCCTGCAGCGATACGACTTGCAGCAGGTCGATTGACCGTGATGCCGACTATAACCAATAACTTCAATCAGGTCAGATGATCATGAGAAAAGCGATCCTGATGCTTGTCGGATGCCTGGCAAGCGGATGCACCGGTCCCGAACAGCAAGCGGTGTTGGACACGATGAATACCCTGGCGCAGGCGATGGCGAGCACGCCGAACTATACGCCCTCCGGCACGGGTTCGGCGGGTTCCCCCTGCGATCAGGCGCCCGGCGCCGGTTATATTTGCCGATGACCGGTCTCTGTTGAACAAATCCGGTGGCGGGTTCACCTCGTGCATCCGGCGTGACAGCCGGCTAGCATGAGCAGACCGACACTTCCGCGCTACACGACCCGGAACTGGCCCAGCTACAATCAGGACAGCCATTGCCTTGCGGCGCAGTGCATCGACCCGCAGAGGGGCAGCCTCTCGCTGTCATGCCGCTATGAAACCGGGAGCCCGGTCACCGTGCTCTTCGCAGGATGACCGGCGCGCGCTCGGACGTTGCGACCGATCACGGACCGTCAGCCGCTCATCGCGGCCCCTGCCGCCGGAAGCACCGTGCCGGGGAGGGAAACTTCCGCGCTCAGCCCGCCCTCCGGCCGGTTTCGCAGGCTCAGCCTGCCACCATGATTGACCACGATATCGCGCGCGATCGTCAGACCCAGACCGAGGCCGCCGGTCTCCCGACAGCGGCTCTCTTCCCCGCGCACGAAGGCCTCCATCACGGTATCGAGCCGGTCCTCCGCGATCCCGGGTCCGGCATCCCTTACCGTAAAGGTCACACAATCACCCTGCCGCGTCAGGCTTACTTCGGCATTGCCGGCATAACGAAGGGCATTGTCGACAAGATTGCTGAACGCGCGACGGAGGGAGACCGGCTGCACCTCCAGGAGGATCGGCGCGCCGGCGGCGAAATCCAGAGCCCGCTCGGCACAGATCTGGCCCGCCATCTGCATGAGGTCGGTGACGCGGCGCGCTTCGGCATTCGCGGTATCGCGGGAGAAGTTCAGAATATCCTCGACCATCACCGACATCTCTTCCAGCGTCTCGATCATCGGTTCGCGCTGCGTTTCATCCTCCATCACCTCCGCACGAATGCGCAGGCAGGTGATCGGCGTACGCAGATCATGCCCGATCGAGGCCAGCAACCGGCGCCGGTCTGATTCAAACTCGGAAATCTGACGCTGCATCGTGTTGAAGGCGACGGCGGCCTCACGAATTTCCTGCGGTCCGGTTTCGATCAGCCGGACCGAATGATCCCCCCGACCGGCGGCCAGCGAGGCTATCGCAAGCCGCTTCAGCGGTTTGGTCATCTGCTGGAGGATGCGCAACCCAACCAGCAAAGCGGTCGCGAGCGAGGCAAAGAGCGGCACGAAAAACGCCCATTTCTGCCCCCAGACCGTCGAAGGCGCCAGAGGGTATACCAGCGAATTGAGCCATTCGCCCTTTCGCACCCCCTCTCCGATCCGCACCGAAATGATCATAAGTGTCGGGCCGCGTTCATGAACCGCGGCAAGCGGATTACCGGGGATCACCCGGATATCGTGCCCCGGCAAGGCTTGCATTATCTCATGGGCGACCTCATTGATCTGCGGCGCGCCGTCAGATCCGACCGGCCCCGCATCAATGCTGAATCGCGTATAGCCGGTGGTAGAACGGCTGAGGATCGCAGCCCCGGTTTCACGATCACTTTCCTCAATGGATTCGACCAGCGCCACCAGCCTGCCCATATCGCGCTGCATCCGGATTGCAGCATCGAAGGCCGTGCCCTCGCGCGCCAGCAGAAAAGCAGCAGCGAGGTTGCAAAACAGCAGCGAGGCAATCAGCAGCAACGCAAAACGCCCATGAATGCTTTCGGTGAAAAACCTGAACATGCGTCAGGCCACTTCTGCAACGTCGGCGTTGAGGCGATATCCGCCGCCCCATTCGGTAATGATCAGCTTCGGCGCCCTTGCATTGTCGCCAAGTTTGCGTCGCAGCCGGAAGACACAATTGTCGGCCGCCCGGGCGCTGGCCAGCACCTTTGGTCCCCGGATAATACCGGAGATGTCATCGCGACGGAAAACACGACCAGGTTGCTCCAGCATTGCCTCCAGCAGACGGTTCTCGCCCGTGGTGAGAATGATATCCTCCCCCCCGTCGACATGAACCACCCGAATCTGCGGATCATGTGTGAAGGCAAGGAACCGCCGCCTGACACGGACAGCAATCTCTTCAGGGGGCTCCGACGCTGCCACTCTGCGCCGCATCACGGCATTTATTCTGGCGAGCAACTCCCTCGGATTGAAAGGCTTGGTGATATAATCGTCCGCACCTATATCGAGCCCGCGAATTTTATTAGCATCGCTATGCAGCGCCGTCAGAAAGATGATCGGAATCTCTCTGTTCTCGGAGATATACCTGCAAAAGCTGAGGCCATCTTCTCCGGGCATCATAATATCCAGAAGAATGACGTCGAACTTTCTGTTCACAATGATTTTCCGCGCAGCAAGCGCGGACTCTGCAACGCTGACGGTCATTCCGTTGCGTTGCAGATACATTGACAATGTTCGCCTGATATCTTCGGAGTCGTCGACTAACAGAATTCGCCCTGAACTCGTTCGCATCTTCTTTGCCCGGCCAGCGAGTCAGCCTGATGAACTATTTGCTCAGACTTGCTCGCCGCAGTATATTTCACCTTCATCTCAGAGCGCAATATGGTGATTTCGCAACGCATCTTCATAAAATCACCCCTGTCAAAGCCCCAAATTGTCCCGCTTTGACAACTGGCGACAAAATCCACCGGTTTTTTGTTGCGCGCCAAACCGCGAAGGCGCTTTGAGATGTGCGAGCAAGCCAGCCGCCAGCTCTGAAAAGTCACCAAACCAGGAGCATGTGATGGCCAAGCTGTCCTCGCGCCTTGCCTCGGGCACGGCGTTGGTATTGTTACTTTCTACGGGCGTTCTCGTAGGCGCTGCATCGGCTCAGACGGCTGCGACGGAAGACGATTCAATTGATCTCGGGACGATCATTCTGTCTGCTGAAGAACAGATCAAGCAGGCGCTCGGCGTGTCCAACATCACGGCGGAAGACCTGGAGAAAACGCCTGTCGCGAATGACATTTCCGAGATTGTACGCAAAATGCCAGGCGTCAATCTTACCGGAAACTCGGCGTCCGGGGCGCGCGGCAACAACCGCCAGATTGATATTCGGGGCATGGGGCCGGAAAATACCCTTATTCTGATCGACGGCAAACCTGTCACCTCACGAAATTCGGTGAAAATGGGTCGCCAGGCCGAACGCGACACGCGCGGCGATTCCAACTGGGTTCCTGCCGAGATGATCGAGAGAATTGAAATCATTCGCGGACCTGCCGCGGCGCGTTACGGCTCGGGTGCGGCGGGTGGGGTCGTAAATATCATCACCAGAAAACCCGAAGAATTTACCGCGACCGCCGGTCTTCACTATACCATCCCGGCCAACAAACTGGAGGGCGGCACCAAACGCGCCAATTTCATGCTGGCCGGTCCGATTGGTCAGGATCTCAGCTTCCGTTTCTATGGAAACATCAATAAATCCGAAGCTGACGATATTGCACTGAATGCCGATGCTGCGGTTCTCGCCGGCACGACAACTCAGGCCGGTCGCGAGGGCGTCACCAACAAGGATGTTGGCGCTCTTCTGCGGTGGGAGCCGAATGGAAGTCACCAGGTTGATCTGGACTTTTCCTTCTCGCGCCAGGGCAATGAATATTCCGGGGACAGCAACAGCGGCTCTTTACAGCCCGATGTGAACGGCGTGAATATCATTGGTCAGGAAACCAATAAGATGCTGCGCCGCACCCTTGCGGTGACCCACCGCGGTGACTTTGATTTCGGTGAATCCTTCAGCTATCTGCAATGGGAAAATACCCGCAATACCCGCAACGGTGTTTCGACGGGTGGCAGCCCCGACAATATCAGCACGACCGAGCAGTCGACAATCGTCTATGATTCGATCACAGCGAAATCGGAGTGGATCCTCCCGATCTCCATTTTCAGCCGCGAGGGCAAGCTGACGCTTGGTGGTGAGTATCGTGGTGAAATCCTCGACGACGAAAACGCCACCGGGGCGAGCAATATCAATAGCGGCCAGCCGCTCCATGATGAGCAACATCAGATCGGGCTTTATGCCGAGGCCAATATTCTCTGGGGGGAGAGCCTCACGCTGACCCCGGGTCTGCGCTATGATTACGGCGATACCTATGGGTCGAACTGGTCGCCCAGTCTGAATGCAACCTATGCTTTCAACGACGAATGGTCGATGAAGCTGGGAATTGCGCGGGCCTTCAAAGCCCCGAACCTGTTCCAGCTCAACCCCAACTATGTCTATTCGACCATGGGCATGGGCTGCCCGGCCGGAGTGACGACGCCCTGTGAAATCCTCGGCAATCCGGATCTTGAACCGGAAAGCAGCGTCAATAAGGAAATCGGCTTTGCCTATGCCGGCGACAACGGCCTCTCGGGCAGCCTGACCTGGTTCCGGAACGACTATAAAAACCGTATCGCACCGGGGCTTACCTCTGCTGGCGTCAGGCCCGCCGGCGGCAGCTATCTGCGGTGGGAGAACACCCCCGACGCCATCGTCGAAGGGGTTGAAGGCAACTTCTCCACCCCGATTGGCGAGGCGTTTTTGTTCAACGTCAACGTGACCAAGATGATCACCTCGGTCGGAAAACTCCGTCTTGCGAATGGCTCCATGATCGAGAACCCGCTCAGCCTGGTTCCGGATCATACGATCAACGCCTCGCTCGACTGGGCGGTGCGCGACGATCTGACTTTTACGCTCTCGGCCACGCATTACGGCAAGATCGAAGCCGCAACCTATGCGGTTCATACCGGGATCGCGAATACCGATCTTGAGACCCGCAGTGCCTATACCCTGGTCAATCTCGGGATGAAATGGGATGTCTCGGAAAAGGCCGGGATCAGTGCCGGCGTGACCAATATCTTCAACGAGCAGATCTTCCGGACGGGGGATGGTGCGAACACCTTCAATGAACCGGGGCGCGCCTTCTATATCGGCCTGAACGCTACCTTCTGACCGAATTGGCTGGCCGGAGAAGTCCGGCCAGTTCTTTCTTACTGGAAGGGCAACACATGAACCGGACAGCAACAGGACTTTGGGCCGGCGCAATTGCGCTGACCGCAGAGTATGCCAGTGCCGAGGAGAATTACTTCGCCACCGCGCGACGTCACGGC
This sequence comes from Pseudogemmobacter humi, assembly GCF_900609055.1. Classification (GTDB taxonomy): domain Bacteria; phylum Pseudomonadota; class Alphaproteobacteria; order Rhodobacterales; family Rhodobacteraceae; genus Pseudogemmobacter; species Pseudogemmobacter humi. The sequence goes on from NZ_UXAW01000118.1 coordinate 10,730, forward strand.
AATCAGGTGATGTTTGAAATTGCCGGACCCCAGGACCTTGTTTGTAGCGGCAAGACCAGCGGCGAAATCCGTCGCAATGAAGAACGGTCGGAATGGGAAATCTCTTTCCACCACAAACAACACGGACGGGCCGAAATCCGGGCCGTCTGGAAATAAATCCATCATTGCAAGGAATGCCAATGCGTTCTCTGAATCCGCGCCGGATGTTCGGCGCTTCGCTTCTCGTAATCATCGCCTCGATCGCGCCAGGTCTTGCGGACACGGTCTTCACCCCGGTCGTGGATTTCCCGGGCCAGGTCAGCGCCACCTCGGCAACCAGGGGAGAGCCGGTCTATAAGGGCAGCAAGGTCGTCATCTCGGGTGAAAAGCTGATCCCGGGCCAGGAGATCACCCTGATGCGCGGCCCGACCGTTCTGAATGCCGCGGGCCCGCTGGTGGTCGATGCCGAAGGCAAGTTCAGCTTTGAGCTGACGGTGGATGCCGATGCCGCGACCGGCCAGCAACCTGTTCTCGTCATTGCGGAAAAACCTGCTGCGGCTGAAATGATCACCCTGAAGATTTCCCCCGAGATTCCGATCTCGGGCACTGAGAAATTCGCCATCGCGAATGGGCCGGTGACCCGAGGCCTCTATCAGGTGGACTATTCCGAAGCCTCAAAGGCGGTCTTCGTTGCCTCGGCGGTCGGACGCCCGCCGGTCAGACAATCGGCGTTGACCAAGCTGGACGCAGAAACGCTGGCGGTTCTCGCCCAAGCAGAGCCGCCAGCCGCGCCCGCGCGCGAGGATGAGGACGGGGGCGTCTTCGCGGTTTACGGCGTCGGTGTCGATGATGCCAATGGCACCGTCTGGGTCACCAATTCGCGTCAGAACACCATCGCGGTCTACGCCCAGGCCGACCTTAAACTGATCAAACAATTCGAGCCGGGCGCGGTGAACCATGCCCGCGACGTGGTGATCGACGAGATCAACGGCCGCGCCTATGCCTCCGCCACCCGGACCGGCAATATCGAGGTGTTTGACACCAGGACGCTGGAGCAACTCGCTCCGATAGTCATCACCTCGGCGAAGCGCGGCGGCGAATATTCTGCCATGTCGCTCGATATCGACCCGGCCAGCGGCAAGCTGTTCAATGTCTCGATGAGCACGAATGAACTGGCCGTGATCGATCTGAAAAGCGGTGAGTCCCGTCTGATCGACCTGCCCGGCGCCAAAGCTGCGGCAGGGGTTGCCTATGACGCAAAGGAGGGTCTGATCTTTGTCGTCTCGCAGCAATCGGATAATCTGCTCATTATCGACGAGGCCAGCGGCGAGATCAAATTCGATCTGCCGGTAGGTGCGCAGCCGCTGAACGTGACTTTCGAGCCGAAAAGCGGTCTCGCTTATGTCGCCAATCGCGGCTCGGGCACCATCGCAGTGGTGAATCGCAAGGGCGAGATCGTCGCCAATCTCGATGCCGGCAACTCCACCAACCAACTGCGCGCAGATGGCGAGGGCCGTATCTGGGCCGTCAACAAGGCGCGTGGAGAAAATGATCCGACCGGCGACAATATCTGGCGCATTACGCTGGCCGCCGAATAAGGCCGCGTCGTCAGATTGCGCCCCGCCCGTTTTCCCCGTCGGGCGGGGCGCTCTCATGGCAAGGAGATCCGGGCATGTCCCCAGAAGCCTCAAATTATATCCGTTCTGTTGCCTATCCGGACTATTTTCATCGCGAGCAATCGCCGGTCTGGACCGCAACAGTCATGGCGGCGCTCGGCCATTCCACGCCGGGGCGTCGTGGAACGCGATGGTGCGAGTTGGGATGCGGTCAGGGCTTCAGCGCAACGCTGTTTGCGGCCGTCAACCCGAACATGCAGTTCCATGGCATAGATATCAACCCCGACCATATACGGGTCGCCCGCGAGCGCGCGCACCGGGCCGGGCTCAGCAATGTCACCTTCGAATGTGCGGACCTTCGGGAGGTAGAGGAGCGCACCGGCGTTTACGACTTCATCTCCTGCTTCGGCGTTTTGTCCTGGGTTGGGCAGGATGTCCGTCAGTCCGTCATTGATTTCATCGGGCGCAATCTGGCTCCCGGCGGTGTCGCCACACTTCACTATATGAGCGATCCCGGCGGCGCCGTATTGCGGGCCTTCCATTCCGTATTCAGAGCATTGTCTGACAGGCAGGATCCTGTTGGAGAGGGATTTAAGCTGCTCAGTTCAATGCGAGACGCGAAAGCCGGCTTCTTCCAGCTCTATCCGGTTGCCTCGGAGGCGTTGGACGCGCTGATGCGGGAAAGGCCGGCCTATGTGGCGCATGAATACCTGAATCCCGACTTCCTGCCCCTGCCCTTCGGTGAAGTTTGCCAAAGCATGAACGCCTCCGGGCTCGAATGGCGAGGGAGCGCCAATCCCCTTGAGAATATTGACGCCTTTTCGATACCCGGCGGCGCAGCGGATGCTATCACTGAGATTCCTGAAGGCGTGCTGCGGGAGACCATGAAGGATCTGGCCCGCAATCAAACCCGTCGGGTAGATATCTTTACCCGGAAAAGGAATGACGTTGCTTCGGTTAAACACATCGGGCTTCTTGATGGCTTCATTTGGGGGCTGATCCCCGGAACGGATCTGCCCGCCGATGGCGTGTTTGCGAGTTCGATCGGACCGGTTGAATTTGATGTCCGGATCTTATCGGCATTGGTCAGCATCCTGCGCAGAAGACCAGCCCGCTTCAGCGAAATGCTGCGAAGTGAGCCCTTCCCGGGGCGGGCAGCCCTGCTGAACCAGTGCCTGCAAGTTCTGCTGACCGCAGGAATCGCCCATCCGGTGTTTCCGGGATTTGACTCTGATGCCGCCCGAAAACTGAACAGCATTCTCCGGGCGGCGGCCGCAGCCGGGCATGACGTGCCAGGGCTGGCTGCACCGGCGCTTGCCTCGGGGATAGGCTTTGATACGGTGGCGCTGAACATGCTCTATTCGGGGCGAGGGCTTACTCAGAAAGCACTTTTGGCGCTTCTGCCAGCCTGATGGATGACCCTTCTGCTGACTGCGGTGTGATCGCCATGGGGCGTTCCAGACCACCGTCGCAGAGGTGTCGGCCAGGGTATCCACGCGGCTCTGTTGCACACATCCCGTGAGGGATTCATCACGTGAATACAGCGTGATAGCTGTGATGGATGAGCAGACCGCCGCCCCTGACCTGCACAAGACGCTGAACTGGCGGGCCTGCAACGAGGCGCTCACGCGCCGGGGCTAGTGCCCGCATCAGGCGACCTTCATCGCAGCCTGAAACTTTACCCGCAGGCTTCAGACGCTCAATAGCCCCACTCCCTGCGGATATATCTGCAAGGCCCGGACCTCAGAGCCAGACAGATCGCGATCCCTCAGAGGCCGGGGCTGAAAAGCCAGCGGCTTATGCCCCGGGGGGAAAGCCGTCCCTCTGAATAGTTGTAAAAATGAAATGACAAATGTATCAGGAAAGAGCCACCCAGCCGAAAGGGGCCCGCCATGACCAGAAGCAAGAAGCTGATCAACGCGCCCGAGGATGTGATCTCCCAGATGATCGCGGGCATGGTCGCCGCGCATCCCGATATGCTGTGCCTTGAGGGCGAAACCGGCCGCGCCGTGGTGGCGGTGGACGGCCCGCGCGAGGGCAAGGTCGGCGTGGTGATCGGCGGCGGCTCGGGGCATGAGCCGGCTTTCGCGGGCTATGTCGGGCGCGGTCTCGCGGATGCGGCGGCGGTGGGGAATGTCTTCGCCTCGCCCTCGCCCGACCATATCGCCGACGCGGGCCGCGCGGCGGACGGCGGCGCGGGTGTGGTGCTGCTTTACGGCAATTACACCGGCGATGTGATGAATTTCACCATGGCCGCCGAAGTGCTGGAGGCCGAGGGCACCCCGGTGCGCCAGGTGGCGGTCATCGACGATGTGGCCTCGGCGCCCCCCGACCGGCGGGGCGAGCGGCGCGGCATCGCGGGCGACTTCTTCGTGTTCAGGATCGCGGGCGCCGCGGCCGATCTGGGCGAGCCGCTGGCGCGGGTCGAGGCGCTGGCGCAGAAGGCCAATGCCAATACGCTGTCGATGGGGGTGGCGCTGTCGCCGTGCTCGCTGCCGCAGACCGGCCGGCCGAATTTCGAGATCGGCGAAGATGAGATGGAAATCGGCATGGGCCTGCATGGCGAGCCCGGCGTGCGCCGCGACAAGCTCGCCCGTGCCGATGCGGTCGCGGACGAACTGATGGGCGCGATCCTGGCTGAGCTGGCGCCCGAACCGGGCGCGCGGGTGGCGGTGCTGGTGAACGGGCTCGGCGCCACCGGGCAGCTTGAGCTTTACATCCTGTTCAACCGGGTGAAGCAGATCCTCGATGCGCGGGGGGTGGTGATCCACCGCTCCTGGGTCGGCGAATATGCGACCTCGCTGGAGATGGCGGGGGCCTCGGTCACGCTGATGAAGCTGGACGAAGAGCTGGCGGCGCTGCTCGACCACCCCTGCCGGACGCCCGCGCTGGTGGTCGGCGCGGTGGATCCCGCGCCGCGGGCGGCCCGCAGGCCGAGGCGTGTGGCCGCGACCGAGGCGGCGCCTCTCGCGCAAGGGCCGCTGATTGAAACCGGCAGGGTGACGCCGCAGATCTTCCGCGCCCTGCTGGCCGGGGCCGGGGCGCAGATCATCGCCGCGCGCGACTGGCTGTCCGAACTCGACGGCGTGATCGGCGACGGCGACCATGGCGTGACGATGGAGATCGGCTGGAAAGCGGTGCAGACCGCGCTGGACGCCGCGCCCGAGGGCGAGACGATCACCGGCACCTGCCAGCGGGTGGCGAAAGCGTTCCTCGATGCGGTCGGGGCGTCTTCCGGGCCGCTTTACGCCAGCGCGTTCCAGCGCGCAGGCGCGGCGGTCGACGACCGGCTGAACCTGGACGCGGGCGCGCTGGCGGCCTGGCTCGCGGGCGCGCTGGACGGGATCCTGTCGCGCGGCGGGGCGCAGCCCGGAGACAAGACCATGATCGACGCCTGGGTTCCAGCGGTGGAAGCGGCGCGGGCCGCGCAGGGCATCGAAACCGATGTGCTGCGCGCCGCCCGCGACGGGGCCGAGGCCGGGATGCGTGCCACCGCAGAACTGGAATCGCGGCGCGGGCGGTCGGCCAAACTGGGCGCGCGCTCGGTCGGGCATATCGACCCCGGCGCGGCCTCGACCTTCATCCTGCTGCGCGCGATGTCGGCGGCGCTTGACCGGGCACTCCTGGAAAGCGCGCTTCAGCCCCGCTGTGTGGCGCCGCCATCGACGTAAAGATCGGCCATGGTGACATGGCCCGCCTGGTCCGACAGCAGGAACATCACCGCCGCCGCGATATCCCCGGGTTCGGCGATCTTGCCGAGCGGGATCCCCGGCTTGAACTGCTCGGGCAGGCCCGCGATCACCCGCGCCTCGCCGCTCTCATCCGCCCACATGCCGGTCTGCATCGGCGTCCGGGTCGATCCCGGCGCGACGATGTTGCAGCGGATGCCATGCGGCGCCAGTTCCAGCCCGAGCGCGCGCATATACATCGTCGCCGCCGCTTTCGAGGCCGCATAACCCGCCATCCCGTAGCGCGGCACCCCGGCGGCATTGGATGAGACCGCGACCAGCGCCCCCCTCGGCTCGCGCCCGATCATCCGCCGGGCCAGCGCCCGGGTCAGATGGAACACGCCGTCGGCGTTCACCGCGAACACCCGGCGCCAGTCCTCGTCGCTGGTCTCGGTGACGAGGCCGGTCGCCAGCGCCCCCGCCACTGCGATGCCGAAGCGCACCGGGCCGAGGTCCGCTTCGACCTGCGCCACCAGCGCCTCGACCGCGCCCGCGTCAGACACGTCGAGCGGCAGGCAGGTCAGCCCCTGGCGCGGCGGCAGATCGGGGGCGGTCAGGTCGGTCGCCACCACCCGCGCGCCCGCATCCAGCAAAAGCCCGACCAGGGCGCGGCCGATGCCACCCCCTGCCCCGGTCACCAGCGCCAGCGCGTCCTGAAATCCGGTCAGTCGCATGGAATCCCCTCAGTCCAAAGCCGCGATCAGCGCGTCACTCGCCATTGCCACCCCACAGCGCCCCGCCGCCCATTTCAGCGCCAGATCGTGATCGGCGCGGCTGAAATCGGCCAGAGCATCGGCGGCGAGAAAAGGCTCTATATCGCGCTGGAACGCCTCGGCCGCGGTCATCAGACAGCCGATATGGGCGTAGACGCCGCAGACGATCAGCTGATCGCGCCCACGCGCCCGCATCAGGCTTTCCAGGTTCGAGCGCTGGAAGGCCGAATAGCGGTGCTTGACCAGAACGAAGTCGCCGGGCTCGGGCGCCAGTTCCGGGGTGATCGCCTGATGTTCGGGGTCGGCGCGCATCCCGGGCCCCCAGAGATCGGCCTGGAGCCCGCGGTCACAGCGCGGCTGATCGCCCTCCTGCGCGGTATAGAACACCGGGATGCCCCGCGCCCGCGCATGGGCCGCAAGGCGCGCGATATTCGCGATCGCGGGGGCGATCGGGCTTTCCTGCCGCGCGAAGGGGCGCAGGAAGTAAAGCTGCATGTCGTGGATCAGAAGCGCCGCGCGCGCGGTCTGCACCCGCCACGGGCCGCGCGCGGCGGGGATCTCGTCGCCTTGCGGCAGCGGATAGGGGGCGATCTGCGGCAGGCCTGCCATCGTCATTCCTCGGGGCTCATTGGGTTGCCGCTCTCGTCTATGCCGAAAGCCGCCAGCATGGCGAGGAATTTGGCCGAGGTTTCCGCCTCTTCCGCCGCCGGATCGGATCCCGCGACCACGCCCGCGCCCGCATAGAGCCGCGCGCCGGTGGCCGAAAGTTCGGCGCAGCGGAGCGCCAGATACCAGCAACCGTCGCCCGAAGCCTCCAGCCAGCCGACCGCACCGGCGTAGAAACCGCGATCATAGCCCTCCAGCCCGGGCAGCGCCGCCAGCGCGGGCGCGCGCGGCAGGCCGCAGACCGCGGGCGTCGGATGCAGCGCGGCCAGCAGCGCGGCGCAGGGCGTGTCGGGGTCGCGCAACTCTCCGGCGATCCGGGTGCCGAGATGCCACATCCGCGCGGTCGGCACCGGGCGGGTCTCTTCGGCGGCGATCCGGCGGCAGAACGGCGCCAGCGTGTCCAGCACCATCTCGGCCGCCATTCCGTGCTCGCGCCGGTCCTTGTCCGACCCGAGCAGCGCCGCCGCCGCCGCGCGGTCGGCCCGCGGATCCGCGCTGCGCCGGGCCGATCCGGCCAGCGGATGCGAGAACACTTGCGCGCCCCGCCGTTCCAGCAGCAATTCCGGCGTTGCCCCTATCAGGTGGCGCCCGCCGGGCAGCGGAACGGAAAAAACGGTGGCCAGGGTATCGGCGCGCAGCCGCGCCAGCAGGTTCCCGGCCTCTTCGTCGCCGCTGGCGGCAAGATGCAGGCTGCGCGACAGCACGATCTTGTCGAACTCGCCCGCCCCGATCCGTTCTGTCGCGCGGGCCACCGCCGCACGGAACGCGGCTGCGGGCGGCTCATGGCGCACCTGCACCGGCAAGAGCGCAGGCCCGCGCGCGCCGGGCGCTCCGGCGGGGACCGTCCCCTCGCGCGCGGGCTGGAACAGCGCATCCGCCGCCTGCGGATCGAAGGGCACCGCGCCCACCAGACGCTGCGGCCCGTCATGCCCGGCGGCGAAGAAATCGGCGGCCCGCGCCGCCAGCGAGGCCAGCGGACCCGCGGCCAGACGGCGCCGGACGCCCTCCCAGGCCAGCGCATGGCCAGGCCCGGCGATCAGGAAATCCGGCAGACGGGCAGCCAGGCTTTGCGCAGAAAGAAGAGTCATCGACGGGCTCGCACCTCGGGGAACGGCTGAAGGCTGGGTGTCGTGACGCCTGGCTACTTGTTTCAACGGCCTGCGCCGCGCTTTCCGTCGCGCTCTTTAACGCATCTTCAGCCGTGCCGCCACCGGGTCCAGCCCCGGCAGATCCGGCCCCACCGGCACGAGGCCCAAAGGGTTCAGCCGGCGGATCGAGTAATAGCCGCGCTTGATATGGCCGATGCTGACGGTCTCGCGGATCCCCGGCACCGCCAGCACGCGGGCGAGATAACCGCTGAGCGCGGGATAATCGGCGATCCGGCGCAGGTTGGTTTTGAACAGCCCGTAATAGGCGGCATCGAACCGCACAAGGGTGACGAAAAGCCGGATATCGACCTCGGTGAAGCTCTCGCCCATCAGCCAGGGGCCGCCCTCGGCCAGCCGCTCCTCCAGCTCGTCCAGTTGCGCGAAGACGCCCATGAAAGCCTCTTCATAGGCCTCTTGCGTGGTGGCGAAACCGGCGCGGTAGACGCCGTTGTTCAGCCGCGCATAGATGCGCTCGTTCAGCGCGTCGATCTCCGGGCGCAGGGCCTCGGGGTAAAGATCCGGCCCCGAGGCCAGCGCGCCGAAGCCGGTATTGAACATCCGCAGGATATCGGCGGATTCGTTGCTCACGATCTTTTCGCGGTCCCTGTCCCACAGCACCGGCACCGTGGCCCGGCCCGAGACATGCGGATCGTCGCCCGTATAGATCTGATGCAGCCAGTTCGCCCCGGTCAGCGGATCGGGACTGGCGAAGCGCCAGCCCTCCTCGCCCAGTTCGGGTTCCACCACCGAGAGCGAAACGAGCTCCTCCAGCCCTTTCAGCTTGCGCGCGATCAGCGTGCGCGAGGCCCAGGGGCAGATCAGCGCGACGTAAAGGTGATAACGCCCGGCCTCGGCGCGAAAGCCCGCGCGCCCGGTGGGGCCTGCGCCGCCGTCCGGGGTGATCCAGTTGCGGAACACCGAGACCTGGCGGACGAAACCGCCCTTCGCATCGGTGGCCTGCACCGGCTGCCATTCTCCGGTCCATTTTCCGTCGACAAGCATGGCTTTCCTCCCGAAGGGTGACGCGGACAGGATAGCGAAACCGCGCCGGTTGCGCGAGGCCGCAGTGCGCGGACCGGCCAGGGCGCGCACCCCGCGTTTCGTTCTGCCATGCCGGACAGGGTCCGGTCTACGGGTGCCGCTGCGCTGCGCGAAGCGCATGACAGGCCTCTGCCAGCGGGCCCGACCCCATCGGCGGCGGGACGGGCGCGCCGGAGCGCATCGCTTGTTCCATCCTTCGCCCGAGGTCCATGACCTCGCGGCGGGCCATGGCCTCACAGGCCGCGCGGTGCCGCACCTCCATCCGCAGATGGAAGGCGGAACTGCGGGCGGTCTGCGGGGCGGGTCCGGCCTCCAGCCGGGCCATGACGCCGGGCCAGAGCGCCAGCGCCCGGGCGAGCCGGCGCGCGGCCCGGGCCTCCTGCCGATCGGCGCGGGCCAGGAGCGCAAGGCCCGCCGCGCGGCGCGGGTCGTCGCGCCGGAAGGTCAGCGCCAGCGCCCAGGCGAGGCGGAACCACAGAGCCGCCCGCCGCCGCGCCCCGCGTTGCAGGGCGCCCGCCCCGCGTCTTTGCAGCCCGAGCCAGACCTCAGCCACGCTGATCCCACATCTGCCCAAGCGCGCGCATGTGCCTGATCAGCAGCGGGCCGTGGCGGTCATACCAGGCCGTCACCGAGACGAATTCGCGGACCCGCGCCTTGCCGCCCGCGATTTCCACCACCGGCCAGTTGCCGACCAGCGCGTTGGAGATCCCGAAGAACTCTTCGCCCCACCACTCTGCCGGGCCGAAGACATGCGCCAGATGGCCGCCCGCCTTCATCGCCGCCAGCACCGCGCCCGGGTCCTCGCTGCCCGCGCTTTCGGCGGCGGCCTTCCACAGATCCAGCGTGGCGGCATATTGCCAGCTTACCGAGCTCCAGCCGCCGGGATGGCGGCGGTTGTATTCGGCGTAAAATTCGTTCGGGCGCGGGAAGTTGACCCCGCCGCCGTTCAGCGCCGGATCGTCGAAATCGGGGAACTGGAAGACCGTGCCTTCCAGAAATTCCGCCGAGGTCGCGGCCTGGATCCGGTCGTGGAAATCCAGTGTGCAAGAGAGGATCTGGCCGCGGAAGCCCTGACGGAACAACTGCTCGCAGATCGGCAGGATGTAACCCGGGTAACAGGTGTCGAGGCAGACGATCTTCGGGCCCCGCGCCAGCATCCGCGTGACCAGCGGCGCGAAATCGGCGGTGGCGGGGTCGAACAGCAGTGGCTCGTCCAGCATCTCTATCCCCGCCGCCTCGAAGGCCGCCAGATAGGTCGCGACCGAGGGCAGGCCGAACACGTCGTCCTGCGCGCAGATCACCGCCGTGTTCAGATCGGGGCGGTTCCTCGCCAGCCAGTCCACCCCGGTGACGTTGTAGATCGGATGCACCTCGGCCGGGGCGATCAGCGTCGGCGTATCGGGGCCAAGGTCCGAGGGCAGAAGGGTCGAACACAGCATCCCGGTCTCGTGCGCGACCGGCGCGACGCCGGGCCAGCTGTCGCCGCCCAGCATCATCAGGAAACTGACACCCTGGTCGCGGATCAGCCGCCGCGCGCCCGCCCCGGCGCGGGCGGGGTCATACTGGTCGTCGAAGGCGACAATCTCGACCGGCCGCGCCACGCCGCCGATGCGGATGCCGCCCGCGGCATTCACCCATTCCGCCCACAAGAGGCTGCCGTCCAGCCCCGGCCGGCCCCAGGCCGCGACCGGACCGCTGAGCGGGCCGAGAAAGCCGATCCTGACCGGCCCCTCCGCCGCCCCGGCGCGCGGCGCGAACAGCGCGCCGAGCACCGTGCCCAGCACCCCGCGGCGGCTGAGGCCGCCCGGCCCGAACTGCCGTATGCGGTTGCGCGCACGCCCTGACATGAATGGCCCCTGCGGATGATCAGGGCATTAGCGGCCCGCCATCCCCTTCTGTCAATTCATTTTCCGCAAAGGAAACTTCCCGCGCCCGTCTCAGGGCGGCGTTGCGGAAAAGACCGGCGTGAAGTCGGCGGGGGCCAGCGTATTCCCCACCCCGTAATCCGCCACGTTCTCTGCCGTCACCGTCACGATGCGCGGCCCGGCATGGCGCACCACCAGCCGGCCCTCGATCGCGCGCACCGCCAGTTCCACCGCCAGCCGCCCCTGCATCACCGGAAAATCGCTGGGCGCGGCAAGGATGCGCCCGCGCCTGATGCCGCGATGCACCGCATGGGTCATGTAGTCCGAGACGATGCCGGTTCCCTCATGCCCGCGCGCGCGCAGGATCGCAACCGCCGCCTCTGCCATCGGCCCGCTGCCGACGAGGTAGTCGGGGAAGCCGGTCTCGTCGAGCATTTCCTCGATCAGCTGCACCTGGTCCTCGCGGCCGGTATCGCCGTGTTTCACCGCCACCACCCGGGCGGAACTGCCCTCGATGGCGGCGCGGAACCCTTCCTCGACAAAGCGCACCCATCCCGCCCCCTTCGGCCCGGGAAACCAGGCCACATCGACCGGCGCGCTGCCCTTCGGATGGCGCTCCGCCAGCACCCGGCCCGCCGCCGCGCCCATCTCGCGCCAGGGCACGCTGGATTTCGCGCTGATCCCCTCGGGGGCGATGTCGTTCACCGTGGCGATCACCGGCATATCCGCCGCGATCCGGCGCAAAACCGGCGTCAGCCCGTCGTAAGACACCGTGCCCACCACCAGAGCATCGGCGCCCGAGGCCGCGCAGGCCCCGGCCTGTTCGATCTGACGGTCCAGATTGGGGTATCCCCCCGCCTCGTAAAGCGTGAAACCGACGCCGAGCCGCTTTGCCTCTTCGGCCATGCCGTAATTCACGCTCAGCCAGTAGGCGTCCTTCAGATGCGGATAGAGGATGCACAGATGCCAGGGCTGCGCCGCCCGGTCGAGCGGGGTATAGGCCAGGGGATCGGTCGGGCTGGCGTCGTCCATCGGCACGCGATGGACCTCAAGCTCCCATGTCTCGGCCCGCGCCGCAGTCATCCCGGCGATCAGGCAGAGCGGCAGAAGAAACGGCGTCAGGCGCATTTTTCGCGTGGCCCCCGGCAAGTTCCGTGCAACCTTTCCCGCAAACCGGCCCGGGCGGAAGGGGGGAGAGCGGAAAAATGCGGCGCGGCACCGGATTGGGCGCAAAGCTGCTCTTGGTATTCCTGGTGATCTTCGGCCTGCCGGCGGCGGCGACGGTGGCGGGCTGGCTGGCGTTACGCAGCGTGGCGCGCACCCAGGCCAATGTCTCGGGCGTGACCATTCCGGCGCTGGCGGACGTGCGCGGCTTCACCGAGGCCAGCGCGCGGATCATGGCCGTGGCGCCGGAACTGGCCGCCGTGCAGTCCGAATCCGAGCGGCGCGAGCGCGCCGCCTGGCTGATCGCGCAGGTCGATCAGATGAACGCCCGCCTCACCCCCTACCGCAACAGCGACACCGCGGCGATCGCGGCGCTGGAAACCGCGGTGATGGATCTGCGGATGGCCATCGGGGTGCTGGATCTGACGGTGCAGCGCCGCATCCTCGCCCGCGCCAGCCTGCGCCAGCGGCTGGACGAGGGGCTTGCCGCCACCGCCGGACTGGGAGGCATCGCCGACACCCTGGTCGCCAATGCCGAAACCGCCGCCTCGGCGCTGATCTCCAGCCTTTACGAGATCCCCGAGGGCGGCGAAGAGGCCTGGCTTTCCGCGCTCGACAAGCTGATCGAAGTGGATCTGTTCCAGCTCAGCCTGATGTTCGAACTGCGCGCCCAGGCCTCGGAACTGGGGCTTTTGCTGAACCGGCTGGGCGTGTTGCCCGACCGCGGCGCGGAAGCAGGGGCAGAACTGGAGGCGATCCGGGTCGAGATGGCGCGGCGGCTGACCATCGTCGGGCGGCGGGTGCTGTCGATCCCCGATCCGGGCCAGGCCGACCGGGCGCTGGCGCTTCTGACACCGATCCGCCAGGGCGCCGCCCGCACGCCCGGCGCGCGCGGGGCGGGGGCGCCCGATGTGCTGGACGCCACCGCGACGGTGCTGGGGCTGGAGGCCCGGGTCGCCGACGCGCGCGACACGGTGCTGGCGGCGGCGGGACGGATGGACAGCGGCGCGGCGGTGCTGGCGGCCTCGGTCCAGGAACGGGCGGTGCTGGCGGGGGGCGACGTGCTCGACGCGATCCGGCTGACGCAGACGCTTCAGGCCTGGGGGGCGGCGATGGCGCTTGCCGTTTCGCTGGGCGTGCTGTGGTTCTACGTGCGCGGCAACATCACCCGCAGGCTGGACCGGCTGTCCCTGTCGATGGAACGCCTCGCCGGGGGCCATATCGACGATCCGGTCCATCCGCGCGGGCGGGACGAGATCGCCGGGATGGAGCGCGCGGTCGAGGTGTTCCGCCGCCAGGCGATCCAGAACCGCGAGCTGGAGGACGAGCGCACCCGCCACCTGGAGGAGCTGCACCGCCACCGCAACGAACTCAGCCAACTCGTCGAGGCGCAGACCGAAAGCCTGCGCCAGGAGGTCTCGGCCCATGCGGTGGCGCGGCAGAAGGCCGAGGCCGCCGACCGGGCCAAATCCGAGTTTCTGGCGATGATGAGCCATGAGATCCGCACCCCGATGAACGGGGTTCTGGGGATGATCCGCGGCCTGCCCCGCGAGGGCCTTAGCCCGGTGCAGCGCGAGCGGCTGGCGGCGCTGGAACAGTCGAGTGACCGGCTGATGGTGATCCTCGGCGACATTCTCGACTTCATCCGCGAGGAAAGCGGGCCGGATGCGGCGGCACGAGAGAATTTCGCGCTGGAACCGCTGCTGCGCGACGCCGAATGGCTGCTGGCACCCGCCGCGCGGGAAAAGGGGCTGGCGTTCCGGCTGGATCCGGCCACGGACCTGCCACCTTGGGTCAGGGGCGACCGCGGGCGGCTGCGGCAGATCCTGATCAACCTTCTCTCGAACGCGATCAAATTCACCGACCGGGGCGAGGTGGCGCTGGCGGTCTCTGCCACCCCGGCAGACGGCGGCCACGACCTGACCTTCCGCGTCAGCGACACCGGCAAGGGCATCCCGCCCGAGGCGCAGGAGCGGATTTTCGAGCCGTTCGAGCAGGCCGACCAGGCCGCGCGGCAGGTGGGCGGCACCGGCCTCGGCCTTGCGATCTGCCGCCGGTTCGCCACCGCCATGGGCGGCAGGCTCGGGGTGGAAAGCACGCCCGGCCGGGGCTCGGTCTTCACCCTGCGCCTGCACCTGGAGGAAGGCGCGCCGGAGGCCGAGGCCGTCCCCCCCGTCTCGCGCCCCTTGCGGCTGCTGGTGGTCGAGGATCACCCGATCAACCGCATGGTGATCGAGGCGAGCCTCGCGCCGATGGGGCACCGGCTGGAAATGGTCGCCTCGGGCGAAGAGGCGGTTACGGCGGCGGCCAGGGGCGGGTTCGACGCGATCCTGATGGACGTGAACCTGCCCGGAATCTCCGGCACCGAGGCCACGCGGCGCATCCGCGCGCTTGCCGATCCATTGCGGGCGAATGTGCCGGTGATCGGGGTTTCCGCCCATGTCGGCGGCGCGGGCGTGGGCGAGAACATGGCGGCGGGCATGTCGGCGATGGTGGAAAAGCCGCTCTCGCCCGAGCGGCTGGCCGCGGCGCTGGCCAGCGTGACCGGAGCCGATGTGCTGGGCGGGATGGTGGCCGATCTGCCCGCGCCGGTGGTGGCGGAACTCGGCGCGCTGTTCCTTGACCGGCTGGACGAGGGCCTGGCGGCAATCGGCGCGGCGCGCGGCGATCTGGCCCGCCTCTCGCGCGAGGCGCATCACCTGGCCAGCGCGGCGGGGAATTTCGACCTGCCGGAACTGGTGGACTGCCTGCAACTGATCGACCGCCAGGCCCGTGGGGGCGATGATCCCGCCGGGCCGCTTGCCCGCCTGCCCGCGCTGGCGGATGCCGCCCGCGAAGCCCTGCGCGCGGCGCTGGCGCGGCTTCAGTCCAGCGCGGCGGTGAACAGATAGCCCTCGCCATGCGCGGTGGACAGGATCCGCGGCGCGCGCGGATCGTCCCCCATCTTGGTGCGCAGCCTTTGCACCAGCACATCCACGCTGCGCAGGTTCACCCCGCCGCGGCGCTGCGTGATCAGCGCGGCCAGCCGGTCGCGGTCCAGCACCACGCCCGGATTGGCGGTGAAGGCGCGCAGAAGCTCGTATTCCGCGCGGGTCAGCGCAAGCTGCCCCCCATCGGGCGCGGTCAGTTGCCGGGTGTTCAGATCGAAGGTGAAGCCCTCGAAGCGGAACCTTTTGCGCGACAGCATCCGCAGGGCCTGGGTGCGGCGCAGAAGGTTCTTGATCCGCGCCAGCAGCTCGCGCCGGTTGAACGGCTTGCAGACGTAATCGTCGGCCCCCAGTTCCAGGCCGATGATCCGGTCCACATCGTCGGTGCGGCCCGAGATCAGGATGATGCCGATTTCCGAGCGGGCGCGCAGGTCGCGGGTGATCTCCAGCCCGTCGCGGCCGCGCAGGTTGATGTCCACCAGCAGGATGTCCGGCTCATCGCGGGCAAGGATCGCCTCGGCCTCGTCGGCATTGTCGGTTTCCGAGACGCGATAGCCAAAACTGTCCAGATAGCTGGCCAGCGTTTTGCGCGAGACGGGTTCGTCCTCGACAATCAGTATATGCGCCGGTCTGGCGGTCATCTCGGGCTTTCAGGGGCTGGAGGGCGGAGGAACGCGGGCGCAACCGGCAAAACACCCGCCGTTGTTAACAATCTTTTACAATTTAATCCAGCACGTTCACAGCCGGGGACTGACCTCGTAACAAACGCCTTGCAGCATGGTCGTCAGGAAGGAGCAACCTTCCGTCAATCTCCGCACCCCGCCATCGCATGGGGGGCGGACCATAACAGGGATGCACCATGACCAGAACCAGCCGACCCGTCCGGGCCGTGGCGTTTGCGCTTGCCCCTTTCGCCTTCGCCTTTCCCGCTTTCGCCCAGGATTCCGGCGATCCGATCGTGATCCCGATCCACAACTGGTCCAGCCAGATCGTGATGAGCCATGCCATCGGCCAGATCTTCGAGGGCATGGGCAATTCCGTCGAATATGTCTCGACCGACAGCCAGGCGGTCTATGAGGCGATCCGCCTCGGCGACGCGGCGCTGGAAGTCGAGGTCTGGGAGGGCGCGTTCGGCGCCTCCTTCGACGCCGCAAAGGAAAAGGGCGGCATCCATGAGGCCGGCAACCACAATGCGGTGACGCGCGAGGACTGGTGGTATCCGCTCTGGACCAAAGAGGCCTGCCCCGGCCTGCCCGACTGGGAGGCGCTGAACGCCTGCGCGAGCGCCTTCGCCACGCCGGAAACCGGCGACAAGGGCCGCTTCCTCGGCGGGCCGGTGGACTGGCTGAAGCACGACGCCGAGAAGGTCGAGGCGCTGGATATGAACTTCACCGTGGTCAATGCCGGGTCGGCCGCCGCGCTCTGGGCGGAACTGGCGGCGGCGGAACGCGACAAGACCCCGATCGTGCTGTTCAACTGGACGCCGAATTTCGCCGAAGCGGTCTGGCCGGGCGAATTCGTGGAATTCCCGAAATGGGAAGCGGGCTGCGACAGCGACCCGGCGGTGGGGCCGCATCCCGACAAGGTCTACGATTGCGGCAACCCCGCCGACGGCTATCTGAAGATCGCCGCCTGGGACGGGATGCCCGAGAAATGGCCCGGCGCCTATGCGGTCTTGCAGAAGGTCAGCTTCACCAATCCGCAGATCGCCGAGATGGCCAAGCTGGTCGATGTGGACGGGATGGAGCCCGAGGACGCCGCCACCGCCTGGCTGGCCGCCAACGAGGCCACCTGGAAGCCCTGGCTGGAATGAGCCGCCTATGACCGCCAGCCCGCCCCTTTCCCGGGGGCGGGCCTGCCAATCCCGGAGGCCATGCCCGTGACCCGTTCCGATCCCGTTATTTCCTGCCGCAACGTCTGGAAGATCTTCGGCCCGCGCCCGATGGACGCGCTGGCGCAGCTCCGCGCCGACCCGCAGGCCCGGCCCGACCGCCATGTCACCGCCGTGCATGATGTCACGCTCGATATCATGCCGGGCGAGATGCTGGTGGTGATGGGGCTGTCGGGCTCGGGCAAATCCACCCTGGTGCGCTGCCTGTCGCGCCTGAACGAAATCACCGCGGGCGAGATCCTGATCGAGGGCCGCGACATCGGCAAAATGTCCGAATCCGAGCTGATCGACCTGCGCCGCCGCAAGATGGGCATGGTGTTCCAGAGCTTCGGCCTGCTTCCCAACCGCAATGCGCTGGAAAACGTGGCCTTCCCGCTGGAGATGCGCGGCCAGAGCCGTGCCTCGCGCATTGCCCGCGCCCGCGAGATGCTGGCGCTGGTCGGCCTGAAGGGCCGCGAGAGCTATTTCCCGCGCGAGTTGTCGGGCGGCCAGCAGCAGCGCGTCGGCATCGCCCGCAGCCTCGCCGTCGAGCCCGACATCTGGTTTCTGGACGAGCCGTTCTCGGCGCTCGACCCGTTGATCCGGCGCGAGATGCAGGACGAATTCCTGCGCCTCAAGGCGATCCTGAAAAAGACCATCATCTTCATCACCCACGACTTCGACGAGGCCCTGCGGCTGGCCGACCGCATCGCCATCATGAAGGACGGCCGGGTCGAGCAATGCGACACCCCCGACCGGATCGTGCTTGAGCCGGCCACCGAATATGTCGCCCGCTTCACCGCCGAGATCGACCGCGCCCGGGTGATCCATGCCTCTGGCCTCGCCGAGCCGCTGACCGGCCGCAGCGCCGAGGGCCCCGCCCTGCCCGGCGGCCAGACCCTGCGCGAGATGGCGCGGCATCTGGTGGCCGACCGGCGCGACTGGATCCCGGTCGCCGACGCCCAGGGCCGCACCACCGGAGTGCTGGAGCGCGCCCGCGCGCTCGATATCCTCCTGGGGGAACACGTATGAGCATGGCCGGGAACATCCCCCTCAGACCCCACCAGGACCTGCGCCCGCGGGTGGCGCTGATCCTGATCGGCGCGGCGCTGGTGCTGATCCTGGGGCGCAACCTGTTGCCGCCGGGGCTGATGCGGGCGCCGGACTGGCTGGTGCTGCCCTTCGCCGACTGGATCAACGTGATCTTCGCCTTTCTGCGCGACGATCTGGGGCTGATCCATGTCACCCGCGCCTTCGCCGCCATGCTGGAATGGCTGCTCGATGTGACCGCGAACCTGCTTTACGGCAAGAACCGCTGGCCCCGGCTTGGCCCCTTGCCCTGGTCGGCGGTGGCGGTGTCGATGGCCGCGCTTGGCTGGTGGCTGGGCGGCTGGCGGCTGGCCGCGCTGTCGGGCGGCACCTTCGTCTGGATCGCCGTCATGGGCCAGTGGCAATGGGCGATGGAGACGCTTTCCGTGATCGCCATCGCCGCGCCGTTCTCGGTTCTGCTCGGCCTTGTGATGGGGATCATGGCCTGGCGCTGGACCTGGGCCGCGAAGCTGATGAACCCGGTGCTGAACGTGGCGCAGAGCCTGCCGCATTTCGCCTATATGATCCCGGTCGTGGTGTTCATCGGCGTGGGGCCGAAGGCGGGCGCCATCGTGACCATCATCTTCTCGGTGCCGCCGATGATCCGCATGACCGAACTCGGCCTGCGCAAGGTGCCCGAGGAAGTGGTGGAAAGCGGCAAGATGGGCGGCGCCACCGCCTGGCAGCTTCTGCGCAAGGTGCGGATCCCCACCGCCCGGACCGAGATCCTGATCGGCGTGAACCAGGTCATCATGCAATGCCTTGCCATGGTGGTGCTGGCCAGTTTCATCGGCATGCCCGGCCTCGGGCAGAAGCTCCTGCAACTGCTTCAGGCGCTGAAGATCGGGCTCTCGGTCGAGATCGGCATCACCATCGTGCTGATCGCCGTGGTGCTGGACCGGCTGTCGAAAGCCTGGGCGATGCGCCAGCCGGTGCATCACGACGAGACCCTGCCCTGGGCGCGCCGCCATCCGGTGCTGGTGGTCTGGGCACTGGCGCTGGTGGCGGCCTTCGCCCTGGCACAGATCTTTCCGCTCTTGCATCAGGTGCCGCGGGCGCAGGCGCTCAGCGTGGCCGGGCCGCTGGATGTGCTGGTCGACGGCTTCATCCGGCTGGTCGATCCGGTCACCACCTGGCTGCGCTGGTTCCTGATCACCTGGGTGCTGATCCCGCTGCGCGACGGGATGCTCTGGCTGCCGTTCACCGCCGTGCTGACCGGGATCGCCGCCGCGGGCTGGTCGGTGGGGGGCTGGCGCTCGGCCGCGGTGGTCGTCGCCTTCTTCGGCCTGATCGCGCTGTCGGGCTGGTGGGACCGGGCGATGATCACCGTCTATATGGTGGGCTTTTCCGTATTCATCGCCGCGCTGATCGGCCTGCCGCTCGGCATCTGGGCCGCGCGGAGCGAGACGCGGGCCGGGCGGATGCTGCTGCTCTGCGACTCGCTTCAGACCTTCCCCAGCTTCATCTATCTGATCCCGGTGGTGATGCTGTTCGGGGTGAACGACGTGGCCGTGGTCGCCGCCGTGGTGACCTTCGCCGCGGTGCCGCTGATCCGCTACACGATCGAGGGGCTGCGCGGCGTGCCGGCGGAACTGGTCGAGGCCGCGCATATGAGCGGCACCACCCGGCGCCAGATGCTGTGGCATGTGCGGCTGCCGATGGCGCTGCCGGTGATGATGGTGGGGCTGAACCAGTCGGTGATGTTCTCGCTGTTCATGGTGATCATCGCGGCCTTCATCGGCACCCAGGATCTGGGGCAGGAGTTGCAGCGCGCGCTCTCGGCCACCGATGTGGGCAAGGGTCTTGTTCTGGGGCTGGCGGTGGCCTTCATGGGGCTGGCGGTGGATCACCTGATCCGCCGCTGGTCCGAAAGCCGCAGCGCCGCGCTCGGGCTGTAAGGTCCGGGCAAGGCAAAAGGCCCGCCGGGAAACCGGCGGGCCTTTCGTCACCATCAGCCCGAGAGCAGATCAGGCGAGGTAAGGTTTCACATCGCCCTGCTGCGACCACTCGGCATACCAGGCGTCGAACAGTTTCAGTTGCGCCTCGATGAAACCGGCCTGGCTGGGCGACAGCGCGTCGGTCTCGTTGAAATGCAGGCGGTATTCCGGGTTCCCCTTCAGCACCATCATATGCTTGAAGTAAAGCACCAGGTCCGGCTCGCCATCGACGCGGGCCAGCTCATACAAAGCCTCGTCCAGCTCTTTCGCCAGCCGCCGCGCCTTCACGTCGCCCTTCGCCGCCGCCTTGCACAGATTGACGAGCGTCAGGATCTCGCGCGGCAGCACGCAGCCGATGCCGGTGATCGCGCCGGTGGCGCCGGCGTTGACGTAGCCGTGGAACACCGAAGTGTCGATGCCGATCATCAGCGTCACCCCGTCATCGGCCGAGGTGATGTTCTCGGCCGCATAGGTCAGCGCCGCATTGCCGCCGAATTCCTTGAAGCCGATCAGATTGGGATGCTCGGCGCGCAAGGCGAAGAACAGATCCGCTTTGGTCTCGAACCCGTAATACGGGCTGTTGTAGATCACCGCAGGCAGGTTCGGCGCGGCCGAGAGGATCGCCTTGAAATGCGCCTTCTGCGCCGCCGGAACCGAGCCGCGCGACAGCACCCGCGGGATCACCATCAGCCCATGCGCGCCGACCTTCGCCGCATGTTGCGCCAGCGCCACCGCCGAGGCAGTGTTGATCGCGCCGGTGCCGACGATGACCTTCAGGCCCGCCTTCACCAGCCGCTCGACCCCTTCCATACGCTCTGCATCGGTCAGAAGCGGCCAGTCGCCCATCGAGCCGCAATAGACCACCGAAGCCATGCCGAGGCCGACCAGCTCCTGCCCCTTCTTCACCAGCGCGTCGAAATCCGGGCTGCGGTCGGCTTTGCAGGGCGTCATCAGGGCGGGAATGGTGCCCGAGAAAATATCGCTCATCCGTCTCTCCATCACTGGCCCCTCCCAGGGGGCCGAATCTGTCGGCTCGGGTGGATCATACGCCTTGTATTTTACTTGTCGACAAGAAATATGCCAAACCGGAACCCACGCCCGGCGCGCGGGGTTCAGATCGCGATGTCCTGGCGGCGGTCGCGGGTGATGGCCTTGCCGATCTGGCGCACGATCTGATCGGCATGGGCGCGGGCGAGGCGGTCTGCGGCCTCGATATCGCGCGCGGCGATGGCCTGGACGATGGCCTCGTGCTCGCGCAGATATTCGCCGGGCAGCTCGCCCTCGAAACTGCTGTAATAGTAAAGCCGCAGGATGCGCCGCCCCTCGTCCAGCAAACGCCCGAACAGCGAAAGGTAATAGCGGTTCCGCCCTGCTTCGGCGATGGCGTAGTGGAAATCGCGGTTGGTGGCGATCATCGCGATCTCGTCCCGGGCCTGCGCGGCGTCCTCATAGGCGCGTTGCAGGCGCCGGATGCGGTCCAGATCGGCGGGCTGGTGGTGCTCGGCCGCGAGCCGCGTCGTCACCCGATACATCAGCGTCAGCGCGTCGAAGAAAGTGTGCAGATTGGCGAAGTCGATCTGCGACACCATGGTCGAGCGGTTCGGCAAAGTGTCGATCAGCCCCTCGGCCGCCAGCCGCACCAAAGCCTCGCGGATCGGGGTGCGCGACATACCGAAACGGTCGGCAAGCTGGATCTCGTCGACGATGGCGCCGGGCGGCAGCTCCAGATCGAGGATCTGGTCCCGCAAGAGCTCATAGACCATGCGCACGCCCGAGCCGCGTTTGCGCTCGGCGGTGGCGGTGGTGTCGCTGGCGCTCATCGTCGGATCCCCTCTTGTATACAAAAGGAATACGTCACTGCATGCGGGCGATCAACCGTTCAGGCGGCCGAGAGCCTTGCGTAGCGCCCGCCGGAAAGCGCCAGCTCCGCATGGCTGCCGGTCTCGGTGATCTGCCCCTCCTCCATCACCACGATACGGTCGGCGTCGCGGATCGTGGCAAGGCGATGCGCGATCACCAGCGTCGTGCGCCCCTCGGCCAAGCGTTCCAGCGCGGCCTGGATCTCGCGTTCGGTTTCCGTGTCCAGCGCCGAGGTCGCCTCGTCGAGGATCAGGATCGGCGGGTTCTTCAGGAACACCCGGGCGATGGCGACGCGCTGCTTCTGCCCGCCCGACAGCATCACCCCACGCTCGCCCACCACCGTGTCGAGGCCCTGGGGCAGTCGCTCGATCATCCCGGTCAGTTGTGCGGCATCGGCGGCGGCGAGGATCTCGGCCTCGGTCGCGTCCAGCCGGCCGTAGGCGATGTTCTCGCGCAGGGTGCCGCCGAACAGATAGACATCCTGGCTGACGATGCCGATCTGACGGCGCAGGCTTTCCAGCGTGAAGCTTTTCACGTCATGGCCGTCGAGGGTGATCGCGCCGGAATCCGGCTCGTAGAACCGCGGGAGCAGCGCCAGCAGCGTGGTCTTGCCCGCGCCCGAGGGGCCGACGAAGGCGAGCGTCTCGCCGGGGCTGACCTCGAAACTGACGCCGCGCAGCACCGGCCGGGCGGGATCGTAGCCGAAGGTGACATCCTGGAACCGGACATTGCCGGTGAGCGCGGGCGCGGGGCCCGCGCCGGGGGTATCGGCAATGTCGGGCTCGGTCGCCAGCAGTTCCTGATAGCGGCGGAAGCCTGCGATCCCCTTGGGATAGGTCTCCAGCACGGCAGCGATCTTTTCCAGCGGGCGGAAGAACACGCCCGACAGCAGCAGGAACCCGACGAAGCCCCCGGCCGTGAGCGAGCCGTTCAGCACATAGCCCGCGCCCGCCACCATGATCAGCACCTGGACCCCGCGCATGCCGATATAGTTCAGCGCCTGGCTTGCCGCCATGATGCGGTAGGCCTCCAGCTTGGTCTGGCGATACATCGCATTGTCATGGGCGAAGCGTTCGCGTTCGTGATCCTCGTTGCCGAAGGCCTGGACCACGCGGATGCCGCCGACGTTCTCCTCCATCCGCACGTTGAAATTCGCCACGCGGGAATAGATCGCGCGCCAGGTCGCGGTCATCCGCCCGCCGAAGACCGAGACGATTCCCACCGCCACCGGCACGATCACCGCGGTCATGATCGCCAGCGGCGCATGCAGCCACAGCATCAGCGCGAAGGCGCCGGCAAAGGTCATGATGGCGATGAACAGATCCTCGGGGCCGTGATGGGCGACCTCGCCGATCTCTTCCAGGTCGCGGGTGACGCGGGAAACCAGATGGCCGGTGCGCTGGCGGTCGAACCAGCTCCAGGACAGTTTCTGCACGTGATCGAAGGCGCGGCGGCGCATCTCGGTCTCGATATTGATGCCGAGCATATGGCCCCAATAGGTGACGACCGCCATCAGCCCGGTGTTGACCAGGTAAACCGCCATCAGCAGCAGCGCCGCGGTCAGCGTCAGCGACCAGTTGCCCGCGGGCAGCAGCACGTCGATGAAGCCGCGCACCGCCAGCGGGAAGGCCAGTTCCAGAAGGCCCGACAGCACGGCGCAGCCGAAGTCGATCCAGAACAGCATTTTCCAGGGCCGGTAATAGGCGAAGAAGTCCCGCAGCATCACATCATTCCTGCCAGCGCGGCCAGAGGCGGCCGATACCCCGGCTTCGCCCTCCGGGCGCGAATGGTCAAGAGGGCAGCGGGGCGATCCGCCCGGTTCCGCCGGTGCGGGTCTTAAACATGCGATTGCATGTTCAGCCGGCCCGTGCTATTTCCCCGACAGCCAGGACCAGGTCTCAGCCAGCCACCGACAGGAGACCCATATGGCCGAATCCCGCCTTTTCCCCCGCCGTCGCGCCCTGCTGCGCAACCCCCTCCTCGCCGCGCTTCTCGCGGGCAGCGCCCTCGTCTCCTCTCCGCCCGCGGTGCTGGCCCAGGACGGGGCCGAAGGCGAGTTCCTCGGCACCATCCTGCTCGACCCGATGCACAGCCGCGCGCGCGACCCCGACGGCAATGCCGCCGACCGCGGCACCAGCCAGTATGTGGCGGATGCCGAGCTTGACCGGGCGCGGATGGGCAATCTGCGCGACCTGTTCGCGGGGATCGCCTCGGTCTCGGTCGGCGGCGCGATTCCGGTGGCGCAGAAGATCTTCGTCAACGGCGTCGATATGCTGAACCTCGCGGTCTCGGTCGATGGGGTGTCGCAGAACAACCGGATCTTCCACCATGTCTCGGCCAATGCCTTCGATCCGGGGCTGATGAAATTCGTCCGCGTCGATGCCGGCGCAGCACCGGCCGATGCCGGGCCGCATGCCATGGCCGGCGCCGTGGTGATGGAGACGGTGGATGCCGCCGACATCCTCGATGAGGGGCAGACGTTCGGCGGCAACGCCCGGCTGTCCTACGGCGACAACGGCAGCACCTTCGGCCGTTCCGCCACCCTGGCAGGGCGGCACGGCGGTTTTGAATGGCTGGCCTATCTGAAATCCATGACCGGCGAGGATTACAAGACCGGCGCGGGCACGGTGATCAAAGGCAGCGCCGCCGATCTTCAGACCGCGCTGCTGAAACTGGCCTACGAGACCCCGGACGGCCATCGCTTCGAGCTTTCCGGCCAGCGGATGGACGACGATGCCCTGCGCCCCTACCGGGCCAATTTCATCAGCGACGGACGCCCCTTCCCGCTGCGCCGCTATGAAACCGAACGCACCTCCTGGGCGCTTTCCTACGAGAATACCCAAGGCTCCGGCTTCTGGGATCCGCGCGTGACCATCGGCCGGTCCGCGGTTGCCATCGGCGTCGATCAGCCGCTCGACCCCACGCTCGGGGTCAGCCGGGGCGAAACCAGCACCGTCTCGGCCAGGGTCGAGAACCGCTTCCACCTGGGCGGCACCGATACGATCACCACCGGGGTGGATTTCTATGATCGCGAAAGCACCTATCGCGACAACACCAACCCGGGCGTCAGCGAGCGGGCGAAGAATGTCGGCCTCTTCGCCCAGGCCCGGCTTGACCCGTCCGAGGCGCTTTCGGTCTCGTTCGGGCTGCGCTACGACCGCCAGGACTTTACCGGCACCTCGGGCTGGGAGGGCAGTTTCTCGGGCCTCAGCGGCAATGCCTCGGTGGCCTGGAACGTGACCGAAGACCTGCGGCTGCGGGCGGGGGCGTCTTCGGTGTTCGGCGGCCTGACGATCGAGGACAATTTCATCTTCAATCCGGCCTGGAATTACGGCGCGATGAAATCCTCACGCTCAACCAACTACACGCTCGGCTTCGATTACGAGACCGGCGTGCTGCGGCTGGACGGCGAGCTGTTCCTGACCAGGCTCGACGATGTGCGGCTGGCCAGCTTCCGGGTGAACGGGGTGGGCGATGCGGAAAGCCGCGGCTTCAACCTGGGCCTCGGCTACGGCTGGGAGGGCGGCTATCTGCGCGCCAGCTATTCGCACAGCAAGATCAAGGTGAACGGCGTGGGCAGCGACAGCTATGCGGCGCTGGACCTTGGCGCACCTCTGGGCGGCGTCTTCTCGGTCGAGGCGCAGCACACGCCCGAGGGCAGCGATTTCACCTGGGGCGGCGCCATCCGCGGCGCGGCCTCTTACGACGAGATCAACGCCGGCGCCAATCAGGGCCTTGCGGGCTATGCGGTGCTGGATCTGTTCACCGAATATGCCTCGCCCCAGGTCGAAGGGCTGACGATCCGGGCCGAGGTGAACAATGTCTTCGACAAGGAATATGCCGACCGCGCCACCTATGGCGCCGATTATTCCAGCGTGACCCCGTTCTACGAGCCCGGCCGCACGCTTTCCATCGTGGCTGCACTGAAGTTCTGAGCCGCTGCACGGTTCTTGCAGGGGGGCGGGAAACCGCCCCCTTTTCAGTCGTATAGCCGGTTCAGCATCCGCACCAGGGTATAGGCCTCGGCCTGGCTGATCCGCGGCGCGAAGGCGGCCTGGATCTTTTCGGCATAGACGTTCCAGATCCGCTCCTGCATCCCCTCGGCGGCCCCGGTCAGCCGCACGACCTGGGCGCGCCCTGCCCCGCCCGAGGCCTCGCGCCGCAAGAGCCCGGCCCTGACCATCCGCGAGACATGGCGCGACAGCGCGTATTGCGCCACGAACAGCCGCTTTTGCAGCGCGAGCATCTGGATGCCCTTCTCGCCCGCACTGTCGGCGGCCTCGATGATCTCATACCAGATCGGGTCCTGGATCCCCATCTCGCGCAGGCTCTTCTCGATTTCGGGCATGATGGTGCGCTGGATGCGCTGAAGCGCGAAAAAGACCCTGTTATAGCCGATTCCGGGGTCGGGATCGCCGAAAAAGGCGGCGCCTTCGGCGGCGGTCAGGGGGGGATCCCTCGTCTCGGTCTCGGCTGTGGTCACGGGCGCTCCTGCTGGCGGACACGGGGTGCCGCGACCATAGCGCCCCCGGCTCAGCCATACCAGAAGGCGAAGCGCCGGCCGCCGATCTCGCGCACCTCGATCTCCATGTCGTAGATCTGATGCAGCCGTTCGGGGGTGACGATTTCCCCGGGCGTGCCGGTGCAGAGCACCCGGCCCGCCCGCATGGCGACGATCCGGTCGGAATGCGCGCTGGCGAAGTTGATGTCATGCAGCACCACGACCACGGTCTTGCCCAGATCATGCGCCGCCTCGCGCAGGATGCGCATCATCGCGCGGGCGTTCTTCATGTCGAGATTGTTCAAGGGCTCGTCCAGCAGCAGATAATCGGTCTCCTGCGCCAGGACCATGGCGACGAAGGCACGCTGGCGCTGCCCGCCGGAAAGCTGGTCGAGAAAGCGCCCGGCAAGGCCGGTCAGGTCGAGGTAATCCAGCGCGTGATCCACCGCGCGGCGGTCCTCGTCGGTCGGGCGGCCGCGGTTGTGCGGCCAGCGCCCGAAGCCCACCAGTTCGCGCACCGTCAGCCGGGCGGTCAGGTGGTTCTCCTGCCGCAGCACGGCCAGCTTCTTCGCCAGCTCCGGCCCGGCGGCGTGGAACACCTCTGTCCCGTCGACCGTGACGCTGCCGCCATCGGGCTGCACCAGCCGCGCGATGACTGAGAGCAGCGTCGATTTCCCCGCGCCGTTCGCGCCGATGATCGTGGTGATGCCGCCCCGGGGCAGCACCAGGCTCACATCGTCCAGCACCAGGGCGGGGCCGTAGCTTTTGCGCAGGTTGCGGGTTTCGATCATCGGCGCCCTCCGGCCAGCAAGAGCAGGATGAACACCACCCCGCCGAAGAATTCGATCACGATGCCAAGCGCGGTGTTGAAGGCAAAGGCCCGCTCCAGCACGGTCTGCCCGGCGACCAGCAACAGGATCGCGACGAGGCTCGCCGCCGGCAACAGCACCGCATGGCGCGAGGTGCCCACCGCCAGATGCGCAAGGCTGACCGCCAGCAGGCCGAAGAAGGTGACGGGGCCCACGAGCGCGGTCGAGACCGAGACCAGCACCGAAACCATGGCCAGGACCATCAGCACCTCGCGCCGCCACCGGATGCCGAGGTTCACCGCGATCGGGCGCCCGAGGCCGATCACATCCAGCCGCCGGGCGTTGCGCGCGACCCAGAGCGTGACCAGCGCGGTCAGCCCCCAGCCGATCCCCATCAGCACCGGCTCGATGGTGCCGAAACTGGCGAAAAGCATGTCGGAAAGCACCATGAACTCGTTCGGGTCAAGCAGGCGCTGCACGAATTCCGCCAGCGTGCGCAGGAAGATCCCGAACACCACGCCGATCAGCAACAGGCGGTGCAGGCTGCGCTCCTCGCCCAGAAACAGCCAGCGGTAGAGCGCCATCGAACAGCCCACCATCAGCGCCACCTTGGCCGCGAACAACAGCCGCGCGTCCTGCTGCGCCAGCGCGGCCGAGCCGAGGACGGCGACCAGAACCGTCGAGGTCAGCACATAAAGCGCGTCGAACCCCATGATCGAGGGCGTCAGGATCCGGTTGGCGGTGACGGTCTGGAACAAGACCGTCGAGATGGCCACCGCATGGGCGACCAGCACCAGCCCCGCCAGCTTCATGCCGCGGAATTTCAGCACGAAATCCCAGTTGCCGCGCACGCCGAGCGTCATGAAGGCGGCCACCGCCGCCAGCACCAGCACCGTCAGCACGACCAGCGCGAGACGGGCGCGGCGCTCAGGCGGCATCCGCGCGCCTCCGCAGGAGCAGGATCAGAAAGACGAGGCTGCCGATCACGCCGAGGATGGTCCCGACCGGGATCTCGTAAGGCGCGCGCAAGGTCCGGCCGAGGATGTCGCACCCCAGCACGAGCCCCGCGCCCGAGACCGCCACCCAGGGCACCGCGCGGCGCATGTTGTCGCCAAGCGCGAGGCTCACGAGGTTCGGCACGATCAGCCCGAGGAAAGGGATGATCCCAACCGTCACCACCACCACCGCCGTGACCAGCGAGACGATGGCCAGCCCCAGCCCCACCACCCGGCCATGCGCGAGGCCGAGCGAGGCCGCCATGTCGCGCCCCAGCCCCGCCAGCGTGAAACGGTCGGCGGTGATCCAGGCCAGACCCGCCACTGCCGCGCCAAGCCACAACAGCTCATAGCGCCCGCGCAACACGCCCGAGAGGTCGCCCTGGGTCCAGGCCAGCACGGTCTGCATCAGGTCGGCGCGATAGGCGAAGAAGGTGGTCACCGCCTGAAGCACTCCGGTCAGGATGATGCCGATCAGCGGCACCATCATCTGATCGCGCAACGGCACCCGGCGCAGGATCAAAAGGAACAGCCCCGTCCCCGCCATGGCGAAAACCGCACCCACCGCCATCTTGACGATCACCGGGGCGCCGGGGGCCAGCAGCGTCATCACGAGAAGCCCCATCCCCGCCGCCTCGACCGTGCCCACGGTCGAGGGCTCGACAAAGCGGTTGCGGATCACGATCTGCATCAACAGCCCCGCGATCGCCATCGACGCGCCCGAGAGCACCAGCGCCAGCATCCTGGGCACCCGGCTTTCCCACAGCACCAGCCAGGCGCGGTCGTCGCCCGCGGCCAGCGCGGCAAGGCTGAGGTCCGAGACCCCCACCATCAGGCTGGTGCAGGCCAGAGCCGCCGTCAGCAGGAATGCGGCCAGCAGCGGCAAGTTACCCCGCCGCCCCAAGCGCATCGGCCATCTGATCCAGCAGGATCGTCATCGCGGTATAGCCGCCGAAGGTGATATAGGCCGCATTCGGGTCGAGCAGCACGACATGGCCATCCTGCACGGCCCTCGTCCCGGCCATCAGCGCATTGTCGAGCACCGCTTTCGCGCCCTCGCCCGCGGCTCCGACGCCTGCATCGCGGTCGACGACGAAGATCCAGTCGGGGTTGCGCTCCAGGATATACTCGAACGAGATCACATCGCCGCCGTGGAAACGGTCGTCGATCCCCTCTTCGACCGGGGCGAAGCCCAGTTCGGTATGGATCCAGCCAAGCCGCGAGGTCGGGCCGTAAGCGCCCAGCTTGCCGCCGTTCGTCACCAGGATCAGCGCGGTGCCCGACCCCGGCGCCACCTGCTTCAGCCGGTCGATCCGGGCGTCGAGATCGGCGACCAGTTCCCCGGCCTTCGCCTCCAGCCCGAAGATCTGCCCCACCGCGCGGATATTGCGGCGCACCGCCTCGAAATGATTGCCTTCAAGGCTCAGATCCACCGTCGGCAGCAGCGAGGACATCTGGCCGTATACCGGCGCGGTGCGGGTGCCGACGATCATCAGATCCGCCCCGGCGGCGGCGATGGCCTCGTAATCGGGCTCGAAGATCGTGCCCATCTTCGGATGTTCGTCCCCGGCGTATTCCGCCAGATACGCGGGCAGATTACTGCCCAGCACGCCCGCGGGATGTGCCCCGAGCGCCGCCGCGATGTCGAGCGCGTTGATGTCGAGGATCAGCACCTTGCCCACCGGCGCATCCACCACCGTCTCGCCCTGCGAATGGCGGATCGTCACGCTGTCGGCCAGCGCAGGCCCCGCCAGCAGCGCCAGGGCAAATCCGAAACCCGTCAGAAAACCACGCATATCCCTCTCCTTGCGATCTCTCACCGCAACTCCTGCGCGCGGCCGGGGGTGACGCCGAATTCGCGCTTGAACGCGGTCGAGAAATTCGCCGCGCTGGAATAGCCCGCCATGAAGGCCGCCTGGGCCACGTTCACGCTGCCCCGGCGCAGCGCGGCGAAGGCGGCCTCCAGCCGCTGTGCGCGGATGAACTCGCTCGGGCTGCAATCCATCGTGCGGCGGCACAGCCGTTGCAGGCTGCGCAGCCCCAGGCCGCAGGCCCGCGCCAGATCCTCGGGGCCAAGGTCGGGATCGTCGAGGTGGCTCGCGATATAGCCCGCCAGCGCCGCGATGCGCGGATGGCCCGGCTGCCCGTCGCGCAGGGGCGGCACCGCCGCCTGCAACGCCGTAAGGTAGAGATCGACGCCGCGCGACATCAGCGACAGGCTCATCGCCTCGCGCGGGATGGCGCCCAGAACCCCCTGGCGATGCACCGCGACCATATCCTGCGCGATGGCCAGCATGTCGGCCCCCGGCGTCCAGGCCCGGTGGGTCACATCGCGCGGCAGGCCCGGCAGACGGGCGGGCGGGCGGATGTCGGGCCCTTCGCTCTCATCCACCTCGCCGGCATGATCCAGCCAGTCGGGATCGGTGATGATGCCGATCTTGACCAGCGGGCGGCCCTGGCTTTCCAGATATTCCACCCGGCTGCCCGCCGCGACGCGCAGCAGCAGCGCCTGCGGCCCGGTCTGGCCGGGAATCAGCGTGGAAAGCACGAATTCCGCATCATTCACCAGAAATCTCTGATGCCCGCTGATCAGCAGGAACAGCATCTGCCGGTCTTCCCCGATCTGCATCGCGGAACCCGAGACCCCCGCCGCATCCTCGTTGCGCAGGCCGATCCGCAGATTGCCGGGATAGTGGAAAACCGTCATCCGACCTCCTGTCCCTTCCGTCCGGCTGACGCGCTGTCAAACAAGATTGTCGCTCCGGCAAAACCCTGCGCGATAGAGCGTGCCCTCGGGTTTCTATAATAACCACGCAAAACACTCAAGAACCGTGCCCGGCCTGCGACACTTCGCGTGAACGGGGCGGTCCGCTGACCAGAAGGACCGAACATGTCAGGACATCCGACTCCTCTGCGCCCGATGCTGCGGCTGTTGCCCCTTGCCGGCGTGTCGCTTCTGGCGCTTGCGACCGCGCTTCACGCGCAAGTGCGCGACGACGAACCCGTCGATCTGGGCACGATCTACATCGTCACCGACGGCAAGGACAATATCGAGGCCACCGGCGGCACCGTGATCACCGCCGAGGATCTGGAGCGTCTGCAACCCGCCGACACGTCGGAGCTGTTCGCGCGGGAATCCTCGGTGACGGTCTCGGGCGGCGGCGGTCCGGCGAAGAAGGTCAGCGTCTTCGGGATCGAGCAGTCGCTTCTGTCGGTGACGGTGGACGGGGTGCCGCAGGGCTCGACCAGCTGGCACCATACCGGCTCGAACGTGATCGACCCGGCCTTCCTGAAGGCGGTCGAGGTCGAGGCGGGCGCCGCCGCCGCCGATTCCGGCTTTGCCGCCGCCGCGGGCGCGCTGCGCTACGAGACGGTCGGCGCGAACGACCTGCTGGAGGACGGCCAGACCCTGGGCGGCCGCGCGGCGCTGTCTTATGGCTCGAACGGGCGCGGCGTCTCGGGCAGCCTCGCGGGCTACGGCCGGCATCAGGGTTTCGACTGGCTGATCATGGCCCATGGCTCGGACGGCGACAATTACGAGGACGGCGAGGGCCGCGAGGTGCTTGGCACCGAACCGGCGGCGCGCAACGTCATCGCGAAATTCGGCTATGAATTCGAGGGCCACCGGCTGGAACTGGGGCTGGAGCGCAGCCGCGACGACGCCGACCGCCTGATCAAAGCAAACATGGATCTGGCCGGCGACGAGGTTCACCCGCTGAAGGTCAGCCGCGATTCGGTGAAGCTGAGCTACACCACCACCGACCCGACCGACGGCTGGGATCCCGAGGTGGCGCTTTACCTCAGCCGGTATGAATACTGGCGGCCGAATTACGCCACCGGCGCGCGCGGCAACAACGGCGACGCGATCTTTGACGAGGACCAGTTCGGCGGCAAGGTGCAGAACACCTTCACCATCGGCGCGGGCAAGATCACCGCCGGGGTGGACTTCAATCAGCACGATTACGCCACCGATAACTACGGCGACGGCCAGGCCGCCAACCGCCGTTACCGCGACTTCTCGACCACCCAGGTCGGCGCCTATGTCCAGGGCCGGTTCGAGTTCGACAACGGTTTCAACCTGTCCACCGGCGCGCGCTACGACGCGCACCGCTTCACCGACTGGAACGGCCAGCGGTTCAGCGATTCGGGCGCCAGCGTGAACGCCACCGCCGCATATCGCTTCAACGACAATGTCGAGATCTTCGCCGGGGCCTCGCGCACCTGGCTGGGCTATGTGATCGGCGATTACGGCTATGTCCACGCCCGCAACAACGCCTTCGCGACCGACCCGAACCTGCGGCCCGGCGAGGCCGAGAACTACAAGATCGGCGCGAATTTCGGCGGCGAAAACTGGCAGGCGGGGATCACCCTGTTCGACACGAAGATCACCGATCTGCTGAACTATTCCAGCACCATGCTGCTCAACCGCAGCGAGGAGTTCCGCAGCAAGGGCGTGACGCTGAACGCCGCTTACGACTTCGGCGGCACCCGGATCGGCGCATCTTACACCAAAGCCGATGTGACCGGCGACGGGGTGGATGTCCTGCCCGACAACGGCGTGTTCTTCATGCCGGTGGGCAGCATCGCCGCGGTCTGGGTCGATCACGAGGTTCCGGCCTGGAACATGGTGGTCGGCGCCACGGTGGAATGGGCGGGCAGCATCGACGAGCGCGTGGTCGGCGCCACCACCTATTTCAGGCAGCCGTCCTACACCGTGGTCAACGCCTGGGCCGAATGGGCGCCCCCGGCTTACGAGAATCTCTCGGTCCGGCTCGGCGTCGACAACCTGCTGGACGAGACCTATTCCGAGCGGTCCGGCTTTGCCGCGAACAGCAGCCGCGGCGGAATCGATCCGGTCTGGGGTCCGGGCCGCACCGTGACGCTCGGCGCCGCGCTGAAGTTCTGAGCGGAACCCTCCGCCCCGACTGCCTGCCGCCTTCGGCCCGGACTGTTCCGGGCCGAAAGCATTTCCCCCATCGCAAACAAGAGCCAGGCGACTTCGGGTGCAG
Source organism: Pseudogemmobacter humi (assembly GCF_900609055.1). Taxonomy (GTDB): domain Bacteria; phylum Pseudomonadota; class Alphaproteobacteria; order Rhodobacterales; family Rhodobacteraceae; genus Pseudogemmobacter; species Pseudogemmobacter humi. The sequence goes on from NZ_UXAW01000118.1 coordinate 43,647, forward strand.
AACTCATCATATCGGTTGCGATTGCAGAGGATCCCGGCAGGACCGGGTTCGCTGTCCGGTGCCGAAGCATCCGGTCATCGGCCCGATCATCAGGCCCCCGCCGGTGCTTTAAATGTTCAGTCCCGGCATTTTGGATCGGTTCCGGATGACGCGATCCGGCTCTGAGATCCGGACCATGCGGATGTCTGCGCGGGGCGTGATCCCGGGATGTCTTACGTCTGCGGGCGAAGTTACAGGCGACCATGAGCGCCGCGAGGTGGGTTCGCATCATCGTGACCACCGTAATGGAAAGTTTGACCGTCGCATCCCTGCTGGTGCGGTTCATCCGCTCTGCCTGCCCGTTGGTCGACGGGTGGTCGGGCCGGGTCAGTCTGCGCCCGATCCAATGCGCCTCACAGTCCCTGTCGAAGCGCATTGGCCGGGCGCAGAGGATGTCGCGGTTGCGAAACCGGTCTGCGAACCGGATGCATTTCGCCATCGTCTTCCGGACCAATGGCCTGATCAGTGAGAATGGTGTGGATACGATAAGGCACGATCTCAGGCATGTGCTGCCCGAACTCCGAAGGCCGTCTTCTTATCGGTCAAGGCGCGCTGTATCCGAATCCGGGCGGCGGCACCCAGGGCCATCCGGCGGGTCTGCCAGACCTTGTCTCCGGCCCCACCCAGGCCGGACAAGCACTGCGTTTCCCCGCCCCCCGAAGGGCGGGATCGTTCCAACCGGCCGGGGCGGATGCGCGCTGACCCTGTCGCGAGCCGGACCTTGGGCGCTGAAAAGCGGGCTTTGGGGCGGCGCGGATTACGGCGGCCGCAGCCGGGACGGCCGCTACGCCACCCCCTCGACGATGGCGACATGGACCAGGGCCGCGCCTTCGCGCCGCGCCCGCGCCGCCTGATATTCGGGTGAATGATAGCAGGACCGCGCCGCCTCCAGCGAGGGGAATTCGATCACCACATGGCGGTCGAGGTCGGGGCCTTCGAAGGTCTCGCCCGCCCCGCCCCGGGCGAGGAATTTCGCCCCATGGGCCGCGAAAGCCGCGGGTGCCAGCGCGCGGTATTCGTCGTAGCGCGCGGGATCGGTCACTTTCACATGGGCGATCCAATAGGCGGGCATGGTCATTTCTCCAGCAGATGCCGCGCGATCTCGGCGGCGTCGCGCAGATGGTCGCGCACCGCCGCGGCCGCGGCCACGGGGTCGTTTGCGCAGATCGCGTCGCAGATCCGCGCCATATGGGCCGGGCCCGAGACCCGGCGCTCCCTCGTCGCCAGCGTCAGCGCCCTGAGCCGCGAGATCCGGCTGTGCAAACGCTGCACCACCTCCCAGGCGATATCGTGGCCGGCGGCGGTGAAGATCACCTCGTAAAGCGCTGTGGTCGCGTCATAAAGCCGTAGCGGCGAGGCATCGTCGAACGCCGCCTCCAGATCGGCCAGCGCCGCGCGCAGCCGGGCCTTCACCCCATCATCCGCACGGGAGGCGCAATCGGCAGCGGCCTCGGATTCCAGCAGACGGCGGATCTCGTAGACCTGACGCGCCTGCGGCCAGTCCAGCATGGCCACCACCGGCCCGCCGCGCGGCTGGATCTCGACCAGCCCCTCGGCCTCAAGATAGCGGATCGCCTCGCGCACGACCGAGCGCGACACCCCGAGCTGGTCGCAAAGCGTGCGTTCGACCAGCCGGTCCCCGCCCGAGAACCGCCCGGTGATGATCGCGTTGCGCAGCCGCTCGACCGCCAGCTCGCGCAGGGTGGTCACCGGATGCGCGATCCGAAGATCTCCGCTGTCTTTTTCGTCGGGGGGCGCTGTCTGATCCATGGCCTCACCTTAGCAGTCCGCCGGACCAAAGCAAGATGTTCTTGACATTCCGTATTATGGTATACCAACATACCAGCAGACAAAACGAAAGGGACTCACCATGTCCGCCCAGATCCGCAAGACGCTCACCTATGTCGAGAAAACCCTGATCGAGGGCGGCCGCGCCGCGCCGAAGCCCGTGACGCTGATCGCCGCCGCCGCGGTGGTGAAGAACCCCTGGGCCGGCCAGGGCTTCGTCGAGGATCTGAAGCCCGCGATCCATGCCGTGGCCCCGGTGCTGGGCGAGCTGCTGACGAAGATGGTCATCGAGGCCGCCGGTTCCGTGGAGGCCATCGAGGCCTATGGCAAGGCCGCCGTGGTCGGCATGGACGGCGAGCTGGAACATGCCAACGCGCTGATCCACACCCTGCGCTTCGGCAATCACTACCGCCAGGCGCTGAAGGCGAAGACCTATCTCGCCTTCACCAATGTGCGCGGCCCGGCCAACACGCCCGTGATGATCCCGCTGATGGACAAGGACGACGAGGGTCGCCGCTCGCATTACCAGACCGTGCATTTCTCGATCCCCGACGCCCCGGCCGCCGACGAGATCCTCGTCGCGCTCGGCGCCGCGCTTGGCGGGCGGCCGCATCACCGCATCGGCGACCGCTATCAGGATCTGAAGGACCTGGGCCATGATGTCGCGAATCCTGCGGCTGTCTGACGGCGCCTCGGTCCGCCTGATCGAGGCGGGCGCGGGCGAGCCTTTGCTGCTGATCCACGGCGTCGGCCTTCGGGCCGAGGCCTGGAGGCCACAGATCGAAGATCTGGCCTCGGTGGCCCGGGTGATCGCGGTGGATATGCCCGGCCATGGCGAAAGCGACCCCCTGCCCGCGGGCGCGCTTCTGCCCGATTTCGTCGCCTGGGCGGCGCGGGTGATAGCCGCGCTCGGCCTCGGGCCGGTGAATGTCGCGGGCCATTCCATGGGCTCGCTGATCGCGGGCGGGCTGGCGGTGGAACACCCGGATCTGGTGCGCCGCGTGGCGCTTCTGAACGGGGTGCACCGCCGGGCCGAGGCCGCGCGCGCCGCCGTTCTGGCCCGCGCCGAAGAGATCGCCGCCGGAAGGGGCAGCATCGACGGCCCGCTGTCGCGCTGGTTCGGCGAGGGCGAGGGCGCGGTGCGCGACCAGGTGGCGGCCTGGCTTTCCGCCGTCAGCCCCCGCGGCTACGCCACCGCCTACCGCGCCTTTGCCGGGGGCGACGGGGTTTATGCCGACCGTCTGGGCGAAATCCGCTGCCCGATGCTGGTACTGACCGGCGACGGCGACGCCAATTCCACGCCGGAAATGACCCGCGCCATGGCCGGCCTTGCGCCGCGCGGCCGGGCGGCGGTGATCGCGGGCCACCGCCATATGGTCGGACTGACCGCGCCGGATGCGGTGAATGCCGAACTGAAACAATGGCTTGCCACCGAAGAGGTTCCGGCATGAGCGAGACCGACACCCTTCCCGACCCCCGCGCGCTGCGCGACGCCTTCGGCTGTTTCATGACCGGGGTGACGGTGGTCACGACCATCGACGAAACCGGCCATCCGGTCGGCTTCACCGCCAATTCCTTCTCGTCGGTCTCCCTCGACCCGCCGCTGCTTCTGGTGTCGATCGCCAATGCCTCGCGCAGCCTGCCGGTGTTCAAGGGCGCCAAAGGCTTCGCCGTGAACATCCTGGCCGAGGGGCAGAAGCAGGTCTCGGCCACTTTCGCCCGCCCCGCCGAGGACCGCTTTTCCACCATCTACTGGCGCAAGGGGCCGGTCGGTGCGCCGCTGATCGCAGGCGTCTCGGCCTGGTTCGACTGCACCTTGCACCAGGCCATCGAAGCGGGCGACCACACCATCCTGATCGGCCGCATCGGCGGGTTCGAGGCGACGCAGGAGCCCGGCCTCGGCTATTACCGCGGCGCCTATGTCACCCCGGCGGCCACCGCCGCGCAACTGCCCACCGGGCCGGATGTGGTGATCTCGGCCATTCTGGAAGCCGAAGGCCAGGTGCTGCTGAAGGGTGACGGCCACGGCGGCCTCACGCTGCCGATGGCGCGGGTCGGGCGCGAGGGGGTGCAGACCGCGCTTTCCACCCTGATCGCCTCGACCGGAGTGCAGGCGGCAGCCGGTTCGATCTATGCCGTCTACGAGGATACCGCGCAGGCTTGCCAGCATATCGCTTTCCGCTGCCCTGCCGTGCCCGGCAAAGCCGCCACCGGCGCCTTTGTCGATCTGACGCCCGAAGGCGTCGCCGAGGTCTCGGATCCGGCGGCGCGCATCATGCTCAACCGCCTCGCCGACGAGGCGCGGATGGGCAATTACGGCGTCTATTTCGGCACAAATGAACAGGGAATGGTGACGCGCGCCAACAAAGGGAAAGACCAATGAAATTCTCGCTTTTCATCCATATGGAGCGCGTCAGCCCCACCGATCCCGAGCCGCGCCTCTACCAGGAAATGCTTGAACTTTGCCACATCGCCGACGAGGGCGGCATGTGCGCGATCTGGACCGGCGAACACCACGGCATGAGCTTTACCATCGCGCCGAACCCGTTCCTGAACCTGGTCGATCTGGCGCGGCGGACGAAGAACGTGCGCCTCGGCACCGGCACGGTGATCGCGCCGTTCTGGCACCCGATCAAGCTGGCGGGCGAGGCCGCGATGGCCGACATCATCATGGACGGGCGGCTGGAACTCGGCATCGCCCGCGGCGCCTACAGCTTTGAATACGAGCGTATCATGCCCGGCCTCGACGCCTGGGGCGCGGGCGGCCGGATGCGCGAGCTGATCCCGGCGATCAAAGGGCTGTGGCAGGGCAATTACGCCCATGACGGCGAGTTCTGGAAGTTCCCCGCCACCACCTCGGCGCCCTTGCCGCTGCAACAGCCGCACCCGCCGGTCTGGGTCGCCGCGCGCGATCCGAGCAGCCACGACTTCGCCGTCTCGCAGGGCTGCCATGTGCAGGTGACGCCGCTGCATCAGCCGCATGAGGAAGTCGTCAGCCTGATGGAGCGGTTCAACGCCGGCTGCGCCAACCACCCAGACGTGCCGCGTCCGAAGATCATGATCCTGCAACACGGTTTCGTGGCCAGGGACCGCGCCGACGCCGATCAGGCGGCGCGCGAGCTGAACGCCTTCTACAACTATTTCGGCGCCTGGTTCCTGAACAAGCGCCCCATCGACAAGGGCATGATCCAGCCGCTGTCCGATGAGGAGATCGCCGCGCATCCGTTCTACTCGCCCGAGGTGATGCGGCAGAACCTGCTGATCGGCGACAAATTCGAGGTGATCGACAGGCTGAAGGCCATCGAGGCGCTCGGCTATGACGAATTCTCGTTCTGGATCGACAGCGGCATGAGCTTTGCGCGCAAGCGCGAGGGGCTGAAGCGGCTGATCGACGACGTGATGCCCGCTTTCGCGTGAGGGGAAAGATGGACCGCTTCCGCCACTATATCGACGGCGCTTTCCACGAGGCTGCGGCCACGTTCGAGAGCATCGACCCCGCCACCGGCGCCCCCTGGGCACTGATGCCGCAGGCCAGCGCGGCGGATGTCGACCGGGCCGTCCGCGCCGCCGACCGCGCGTTCCGCGATCCCGCCTGGGCCGGGCTGACGGCCACCGCGCGCGGGCGGCTGCTGGCCCGGCTGGCCGATCTGGTGGCGGAAGCGGCGCCGCGCCTTGCGGCGATTGAGACCCGCGATACCGGCAAGATCATCCGCGAAACCTCGGCGCAGATCGCCTATGTCGCGGACTATTACCGCTATTACGCGGGCCTTGCCGACAAGATCGAGGGCGCGCATCTGCCCATCGACAAGCCGGATATGGAGGTCTGGCTGCGGCGCGAGCCGGTGGGCGTGGTCGCGGCCATCGTGCCCTGGAACAGCCAGCTTTTCCTGTCGGCGGTCAAGATCGGCCCCGCCCTGGCGGCGGGCTGCACGCTGGTCGTCAAAGCCAGCGAGGACGGACCCGCGCCGCTGCTGGAATTCGCGAAACTGGTCGATCAGGCCGGTTTCCCGCCGGGTGTGGTGAATATCCTGACCGGCGGGCCCGAGGCAGGCGCGGCGCTGACCACACATCCGAAAGTCGCCCATATCGCCTTTACCGGCGGACCCGAGACCGCGCGCCATATCGTGCGCGGCTCGGCCGAGAACCTGGCGAAAACCTCGCTTGAACTGGGGGGCAAATCGCCCTTCATCGTCTTCGACGACGCCGATCTGGACAGCGCCGCGAACGCTCAGGTGGCGGGGATCTTCGCCGCCACCGGGCAGAGCTGCGTCGCCGGATCGCGGCTTCTGGTGCAGGAGAGCATCCGCGCGGACTTCCTCGCCCGGCTGAAAGCCAAAGCCGAGGCGGTGAGGATCGGCGCGCCGGACAAGATGGAAACCGAGGTCGGCCCGCTCTGCACCGCCCGCCAGCGCGACCGGATCGAACGGCTGGTGGCCGACAGCCTCGGACGCGGCGCGAAGCTGATCACCGGCGGCACCACACCGCCGGGCGAGGGCTACTATTTCCCGCCCACCATCCTCGACTGCACCGGCGTGCCCGACGCGCCCGCGCTCACGCAGGAACTGTTCGGCCCGGTGCTTTCCGTCGTCGGCTTCAAAGACGAGGCCGAGGCGCTGGCGCTGGCGAACGACACCGCTTTCGGCCTGGCCTCGGGCGTGTTCACCCGCAGCCTCACCCGGGCGCACCGGATGATCCGCGCGATCCGCGCCGGGATCGTCTGGGTCAACACCTACCGCGCGGTCTCTCCGATCGCGCCCTTCGGCGGGCACGGGCTTTCGGGCCACGGCCGCGAAGGCGGCCTCGCCGCCGCGCTCGACTATACCACCGTCAAAACCGTCTGGCTGCGCACCTCGGACGATCCGATCCCGGATCCGTTCGTGATGCGCTGAAAATACGATCAACAGGGAGAAAAAGATGAAACATATCGTCAAAGCCGCCGCCATCGCAGGGGCGATGTTCGCCTCTGGTGCCTCGGCGCAGGAGATGGTGTTCACCTCCTGGGGCGGCACCACCCAGGACGCGCAGGACAAGAACTGGGCACAGCCGTTCTCGGCCGCGACCGGCACCAGCATCGTGATGGACGGCCCCACCGACTACGGCAAGATCAAGGCCATGGTCGAGGCCGGCGCCACCACCTGGGACGTGGTGGATGTGGAGTTCGACTGGGCGATCCAGGCCGGGCAACAGGGCCTTTTGGAGCCGCTGGATTTCAGCGTGATCGACAAGGCCACGCTCGACCCGCGTTTCGTGTCGGATTACGCGGTGGGATCGTTCTACTATTCCTTCGTGCTGGGCTATAACCCGGCCAATTTCGCGGGCGACAAGCCCTCGACGCTGGCCGATCTGTTCGACACCGCGAAATTCCCCGGCAAGCGCACCTTCTACAAATGGTCCGCCCCGGGCGTGATCGAGGCCGCGCTGCTGGCCGACGGCGTGACGCCCGAGGAGCTGTATCCGCTGGATCTGGACCGCGCTTTCGCGAAGCTCGACACGATCAAGGGCGACATCATCTGGTGGGAAGGCGGCGCGCAGTCGCAGCAGTTGCTGGCCTCGGGCGAGGCGCCGATCGGCTTCTTCTGGAATGGCCGGATCGCCGCGCTGCAAGCCGACGGGATGGATGTGGGCGTCTCCTGGGATCAGAACATCACCGCCGCCGACGCGCTGGTCGTGCCCAAAGGCACGAAGAACAAGGATGCGGCGATGGCTTATATCGCCCATGCCACCAGCGCCGAGGCCCAGGCCGCCTTTGCCACTGAAACCGGCTATGCGCCGATCAACACCGGCTCGGCCGCGCTGATGGACGAGGCGATCCGCGCCACCCTGCCCGACCAGCAGACCGCCGTGCAGATCAACGCCGACATGTCCTGGTGGGCCGAGCATCGCGATGAGATCGGCAACCGCTGGTATGCCTGGCAGGCCCAGTAAGCCCGCCCGCGGGGGCCGCTGACCCGGCCCCCGCCTTCACGCCTGCGCTGACCGGGAGGAGACCAGCAATGAGCATCACACTTGCCCCGAAGCGCAGGGGATCGGGCCTTGGCCTCGCCATGCCCGCGATCCTGCTGCTGCTGGCCTTCTTCGTGGTTCCGGTCGCGCTGCTTCTGTTGCGTTCCGTTACCGAACCCGAGCCCGGGCTGCACAATTACCGCACGCTGATCGGCTCGGCGACCTATGCGAAAGTGTTCTTCAACACCTTCTTCGTCGCGGGCGTGGTCACGCTGGTTACCGTGCTGGTGGCCTTCCCCGTCGCCTGGGCGCTGGCGATCATGCCACAGAGATGGGCCAGCGTGATCTTCGCCGTGATCCTGCTTTCCATGTGGACCAACCTCCTGGCGCGCACCTACGCCTGGATGGTGCTCTTGCAGCAGACCGGGCTGATCAACCGCAGCCTGATGGCTCTGGGCATCATCGACCAGCCGCTGCAACTGACCAACAACCTGATCGGCGTCACCATCGGCATGGTCTATATCATGCTGCCCTTCATGATCCTGCCGCTTCTGGGCGTGATCAGGAAGATCGACCCCGCCATCCTGCAAGCCGCGGCGCTTTGCGGCGCCTCGAAGGGCCAGGCCCTGTTTCGTGTGCTCTTGCCACTGGCGGCGCCCGGCATCGCCTCGGGCGGGCTGATGGTTTTTGTGATGTCGCTGGGCTATTTCGTCACCCCCGCGCTTCTGGGTGGCACCGCCAACATGATGCTGGCCGAGATGATCGCGCAGCAGGTGCAGAGCCTTGTGAACTGGGGCATGGGCGGGGCCGCGGCTTTCATCCTGCTCATCGTCACCCTCGGCCTTTACGCCGTGCAGCTGCGGTTCTTTGAACCGAAACCAGAGGTGCGCTGATGCTTCTCGATTTCCACAAGCTCGGGGCCTGGAAATGGCTGCTGTCGGGCATCTGCGCGCTGATGACGCTGTTTCTGCTGATGCCGATCCTGTTCATCATCGCGCTGTCGTTCGGAGATTCGCGCTGGCTGATCTTTCCCCCGCCGGGCTGGACGCTGAAATGGTATGAAGAGCTGTTCGCCGATCCGCGCTGGATCGGGGCCGCGCTGACCTCGGCGAAGATCGCCACCATCGTCATGGTGCTGTCGGTCGCGCTCGGCCTTTTGGTGTCGCTGGCGCTGGTGCGCGGCAAATTCCGCGGCCGCGCCGTGCTGCGCGCGTTCTTCCTGACGCCGATGGTGCTGCCGGTGATCATCGTCGCGGTGGCGCTTTACGCGGCCTTCCTGCGGCTCGGGCTGAACGGCACCCTGGTCGGTTTCGTGATCGCCCATCTGATCGTGGCGCTGCCGTTCTCGGTGATCACCATCTCGGGCGCGCTGGAAACCTTCGATCCGGCGATCGAGGATGCCGCCATCCTCTGCGGCGCCAGCCCCTGGGAGGCGCGGTTCCGCGTCACCCTGCCCGCGATCAGCCACGGGCTTTTCTCGGCCGCGATCTTTTCCTTCCTGATTTCCTGGGACGAGGTGGTGCTGGCGATCTTCATGGCCTCGCCCGGTTTGCAGACCCTGCCGGTCAAGGTCTGGACCACGCTCCGCCAGGACCTGACCCCGGTGATCGCCGCCGCCTCCACCCTGCTTGTCGTGCTGACGGTGCTTCTGATGATCGTCGCCGCTTTGATCCGCAAAGGTAAATCCAGATGACCACGCCCTATCTGCACATCAACGGCATCCGCAAGGTGTTCGGCGAGGTCGTCGCCACCGATCACGTCGAACTGTCGATCGCCGAGGGCGAGTTCATGACCTTCCTCGGCCCCTCGGGTTCGGGGAAATCCACGACGCTCTACATCCTCGCCGGGTTCCAGGACCCGAGCGCGGGCGACATCACCATCCGCGGCAAGTCGATCCTGTCCACGCCCTCGCACAAGCGCAACATCGGCATGGTGTTCCAGCGCTACACGCTGTTCCCGCATCTGAGCGTGGGCGAGAATGTCGCCTTCCCGCTGCGGGTGCGCCGGATGGGCAAATCCGAGGTGGATGCGCGGGTGAAGCGCGCGCTGAAACTGGTGCGGCTGGAAGGGTTCGAGGACCGTATGCCCGCGAAGATGTCCGGCGGCCAGCAGCAGCGCGTGGCTCTCGCGCGTGCGCTGGTCTACGATCCGCCGGTTCTGCTGATGGACGAGCCGCTCTCGGCGCTCGACAAGAAGCTGCGCGAGGAAATCCAGTTCGAGATCCGCCGCATCCACCAGGAAACCGGCGTCACCATCCTCTACGTCACCCATGACCAGGAAGAGGCCCTGCGGCTTTCCGACCGGATCGCGATCTTCAACAAGGGCAAGATCGAGCAGGTCGGCACCGGGCCCGAGCTTTACGCCAACCCCGCCACCCATTTCGTGGCCGATTTCATCGGCGACAGCGCGTTTCTGGCCGGGGAACTCGCCAGCGTCTCGGGTGAGCGCGCGGCTTTGCGCTTCGCCGACGGCACCACGGTGGCCGCCGTGCCGCTGCACGGCAGCGGGCGCGCGGGCCAGGCGGCGGAACTCATGCTGCGGCCCGAACGGATCGAACTGGCGACCGAGCCCGGCCCCGAGGGCGCCTCGCTGCCGGTGACGGTCGAGGATATGACCTTCCTCGGCAACAACACCACGCTGGCCGCGCGCACCCCCTGGGGCGCGGCGCTGTCGGTGCGGCTGAACTTCGGCCATCCGCTGGCGGCGAATGTGGCGCGGGGCGACCGGCTGCATATCCGCTGGTCGCCGGAGGCCGCCCACGCCTTCGTGCGCGGCTAGGCGAAGGCGTAGGCCGCCGCGCCGCCCGCGCAGGCGATCACCATCGGGCGGTAGGGCGGCAGATGCTGACTGTGCCGGGGGCGGTCAGACGGGGCCTCTGTCTCGGCGCGGAAACGCTCACCGTCGCGGGTGGCGGTGAGCGGGGTTCCGTCGAGCGTCAGCCAGAGGTCGGGGCCGTCGGTTTCGCCCTCGATCACAAGGCGCGCGTCTTCGATCCGGGCGCGCAGGCTGAGGCGGGTGCCGCCTTGCGCGTCGGGCAATGCCAGTTCCGGTGTGCGCGGCGGGGGCTCGCGGCAGGTGCCGGTGGCCCCGAACGCGAGCGCCAGCGCGAGAAGCGCGTTGTCGTCATACGCCCGGCCCGCGAAGGTCAGGCCCGCGGGCATCCCGGTATCCGCCATCACCCCCATCGGCACGGTGACGGTGGGAATCCCCAGATGCCTTATCGCCAGATTGCCGTTCGCGACCCAGACCCCGTTCCTCCAGGCCAGTTCCGCCGAGGCCGGGTTCACATCCGCATCCGCCGGGCCGACATCCGCAACCGCCGGGAACACCACCGCATCCAGCCCGAGGCCGTCCATCCAGGCCTCCAGATCGCGCTGGCGGGTTGCCTCCAGCCCCCGGAAGCCCTGTTCCAGATGCGGGATCTCGCGGAAATCCGTGACCGGATGGGCGCGGGCGTGGTCGGGATAATGGGCGATGTCGTCGTCAAACCCGGTGTAGCGGTCGGGCAGCGCACCTGCGGGTGGCGGGAAGATGCCCGCCCCGTCGACCTGGCCGAGGCGATTCAGCCCCGGATCGCCGTTCGCCGCCAGGAAATCGTCCCAGGCCCAGGCCGAGAGTTCCACGATCTCGCGCCGCAGATAGTCCGGCGGCACGAGGCCGCGCGTCCCGATCTTCGCCGCCCCCGGCCGGTCGCCCTCGTAATTCGAGACCACGGGGAAATCGGTCACCACCACCTCGGCCCCGGCCGCTTCCAGCGCCGCCCGCGCCCTCTGCCACAGGGCGATGACCGAGGCGCGGGTCTCGATCCTTTGCCCGGTCGGCCCGCCGATGCCGGGATGCTCCGCCGTTCCGGCCGCAGGGTCGGCGTTGATATACATCGCCGGCACGCCGAACCGCTTGCCCGTCAGCACCCCCGTCAGCGCCGGATAGGACTCCGGCCGCACCGCTGACGCCTTCGGGATCGCGACCCAGCTCTGGCGCCGCCACAGATCGCCGCGGGTCTCGGGATCATCCGCGACGATCACCTCGAGGATTTCCAGCAGATCCGCCATGGTCCGCGCATGCGGCACCACCACATCCATCGTCGGCACCAAGGGCCAGTTGCCCCGCACCGAGATCACCCCGCGCGAGGGCGTATAGGCGCAAAGCCCGTTGTTCGCCGCCGGTGCGCGGCCCGAGGACCAGGTTTCCTCGCCCAGCCCGAAGGCCGCGAAAGACGCCGCCGTCGCCGTGCCCGAGCCGTTGGACGAGCCCGAGGCGAAAGCCGCCGTCAGGTAATCGCCATTGTAGGGCGATTCTGCCCTTCCCCAGAGGCCGCGCTGCATGCCGCCATTCGCCATCGGCGGCATATTGGTCAGCCCGATCAGCACCGCCCCGCCTGCCCGCAGCCGGGAAATCGCGAAAGCGTCGCCCGTCGCCACCAGGTCGCGGAAGGCGGGCGAGCCCGCGGCCACCGTCAGCCCGCGCACCTTGTAGCTGTCCTTCGCGGTATAGGGGATGCCGTCGAGCGGGCCGAGCGTCCCTCCCGCAGCGCGCCGCAGGTCCGAGGCGCGGGCCTCCTGGAACATCGCCGGGTTCAGCACCGGCACCGCGTTCAGCAGGATCCCCTGCCGGTCGTAATGCGCGATCCGGTTCAGATAGCCCGCCACCAGCGCGACCGAGGTGAAGCGGCCCGCAGCCAGCCCCTCGCGCAGCTCCGCGATCCCGGCCTCGACCAGTTTCATGCGCGGGCCTTCGGCTGGTGCTGGGTGATGCAATGCACCCCGCCGCCCCGGGCGAAGATCTCGCGCGCGTCCACGCTGACCACGCGGCGGCCGGGATAGGCGTGCGACAGGATCTCTCGCGCACGGGCATCGGCGCGGTCCTCGCCGAAGCCGCAGGCGATCACCCCGCCGTTGACGACCAGGTGGTTGATATAGCTCCAGTCGTTGAAGCCATGGGCGTCGCGCAGGGTTTCGGGCGCGGGGACGGGGATGATCTCCAGGCGGCGGCCCTTCGCATCGGTCGCCTCTTCCAGCAGCGCGCGGATCTCGCGCATCACCGCATGGTCGGGGTGCCCGGGATCGGCCTGGTCATGGAGCAGCACCTTGCCCGGCGCGGCGAAGGTGGCGACGATATCGACATGGCCGCGGGTGCCGAAGGTCTCGTAATCGCGGGTCAGGCCGCGCGGCAGCCAGATCACCTTTTCCGCCCCGAGGGTGCGGGCAAATTCGGCCCCGATCCGCGCCTTGTCGGCATGGGGGTTGCGGTCGGGATCAAGCTGCACGGTCTCGGTCGCGAAAACCGTGCCCTCGCCATCGGTATGGATGCCGCCGCCCTCATTGACCAGCAGCGACGGCACCAGAGGCACCCCGGCCGCTTGCGCGATGAAAGCCGCCAGCCCGCGGTCGTTCGTCCATTCCGCCGGATCGGGGCTGCCCCAGGCGTTGAAGATCCAGTCCACCGCCGCCAGGGATCCATCCGGCGCCTGGACGAAAGTGGGGCCGGAATCGCGGGTCCAGAAATGATCCAGCGGGCGCTCCAGGATCTCGACGCCCTCGCCCAGCATCTGCCGCGCGCGCGCCGTCTCGGTCGGGTCCACGATCATGGTGACCGGCTCGAATTCCAGGATGGCATGGGCGACCGCGGCCCAGGCGGCATAGCCGGCCTCGCGCGCCACGCTGCCCTCGCCCAAAGTTTCGCTCTCGCGCGGGAAGGCCATCCAGATGCGCTCTTGCGGGGCGGTCTCGGGCGGCATGAACCAGGTCATCTCTCTCTCCGTCACGGTTTCCCGCCATCTGATGCGAGACGGCTCACGCGCGCAAGGCCGCCTCGGCCGCCCAGGCCAGCGCCAGCAGATCGCCGTCGCCCTGGCGCTGGCCGACGATCTGAAGCCCGACCGGCAGGCCGTCGGCCAGCCCGGCAGGCAGGCTGATCGCCGGACAGGGCGAGAACAGGTTGAACGGGCAGGTCATGTCGAGCCCGTGGTAACGCCCGTCCGGCCCGGTGCGGTCGTGATCGGCGTCGGTGTGTCCCACCGGCGGCGCGGGCTGCGCGCAGGTCGGGCAGAGGAAGGCGTCGCAGCCCGAAAGCACCTCGGCGAAGGGGCGCCAGAGCGCGGTGCGCTCCGCCTCCAGCCGCTTGAAGCCGACCGCATCCATCGCCAGCCCGGCCTCGATCAGCGCCACGAGGTGCGGGTCCATCCGCGCGCGGAAGGTCGCCAGCCTATCGCCCCAGGCGGCGGCGAGCGTCACGCCCCAAATCTGGCCCCAGAGATCGTTGAGCCGCCGCGTCCAGGGCAGCGCGACCTCGCGCACCTCGGCCCCCGCCGCGCGCAGCCGGTCGGCGGCGGTGCGGATCGCGGCCTCCACCCCCGGATGCAGCGCGTAATAGCCCAGATCCAGAGACAGCGCGAAGCGCCGTCCGCGCAGATCGGCGGGGGCCTCGGGCAGCACGGCGGGGACGGTCTGCGACAGGATGTCGGCATCATCCGGCCCCTGGGTCGCGCGCAGGAACAGCACCGCGTCGCGGACATCCCCCGCCAGCGGGCCGAAATGCGACATATCGTCGAAACAGCCGGGCAGGATGTCCATCGGAATCCGCCCGAGCGAGGGTTTCAGCCCGACCACCCCGGTCAGCGCCGCCGGGATGCGGACCGAGCCGCCCATATCGGTGCCCTCGGCCAGCGGCACGCAATGCGTCGCCACCGCCACCGCCGCGCCCCCCGAAGAGCCGCCCGGCGTGCGCGAGGGGTCATGCGGGTTACGGGTCACGCCCCAGCGGGGGCTTTGGGTGAAGCTGGAATACGCAAATTCCGGCGTGGTGGTCTTGCCGACGATGATCGCCCCCGCCGCCTTCAGCCGCCGCACCACCACCGGGTCGAAATCCCCGGGCGCGTCGGAAATCGCCCAGGAGCCCCGCGTCGCCGGATGCCCGCGCGAGGGGGTGAAATCCTTGATCGCCACCGGCACCCCGGCCAGGAGGCCCGGGCGCTCTCCGGCAGCAAGACGGCGGTCGAGCGCCTCGGCTTCGGCCAGTGACTCGTCGGTCAGAACCACGGTGAAGGCGTTCAGCGCGGGCTGGACCTCGGCGATGCGCTCCAGGCTCGCACGCACCCGCTCGGTGGCAGAGAAGCGGCCCGCCGCCAGGCCCTGCACGGTCTCTGCCGCGGAAAGCCGGGCGAGCGCGCTCATGCCCCGGCCCGCCGCCGTGCCGCGCGCCGCCGCATCACGTCGACGATCACGATCAGCACCAGCGCGGGGGCGAAGGTCAGCGTCGCCAGCGCCGGATAGATCGGCGACGAGCCGACCGCGATCCCCGAGAACACATAGGTCGGCAGGGTGCGCGCCGAGCCCGAGAGGCTGTAGGTGATGTAGAAGTTCCCCCAGCTCAGCAGGAAGGCAAAGATCAGCGCCGAGAAGATCCCCGGCCACAACAAGGGCAACGTGACCTGGCTCAGAACCTGCCAGCGCGAGGCCCCGGCATCCTCGGCCGCCTGTTCCAGCGAGGTGTCGAAGCCATACATCTGCACCGAGACGATCACGATGGCGAAGGGGGTGATGTAGACCACATGCCCGATCACCGCCGACCACAGCCCGGGCGAGGTATTGAGCCAGCCCGCCAGCACCGAAAACCACAAGAGCATGACCACGCCCAGCAGAAGCTGCGGGAACAGGAGCGGCGCGAAGGTCAGCACCTGAAACGCGCGCTGGCAGCGGAAGCGCCAGCGCATCCAGGCGAAGGCGCCAAGGATGCCGAGCGTGGTGGCCAGCACGGTCGCCACCGCCGCCAGCACCGCCGAATTGGTCAGCGCCGCCCAGAAATTGCGGTCCGCCAGCAACTCGCCATACCAGCGCAGCGAAAAGCCCGGGATCGGCCAGCTCAGGAACCGGCTGGAGGTGAACGAGAACAGCACCAGCGTGGCGATCGGGATGTAGAAGAACACCAGCACGACGACGACCGAGGCCGGCAGCAGAAAGTCGATCAGGCCGCGTTTCCTCATGCCCTGGCCCTCCGCCCGGCGCCAAGCGCAAGGCCCCCGAACAGCGCGAGGCTGAGCGCGCCGATGACGATCACCACCAGCGTCAGCGCGGCGCCCAATGGCCAGTTCACCCTTGTCTCGAAGCTCTGCCGGATCAGTTCGGCCGCCATCGGCGAGGTGCCGCCGCCCATCACCCGGGGCTCAAGGAACACGCCCAGAGACAGCACGAAGACCAGCACCGCCCCGGCGACGATCCCGGGCCGGGCAAGCGGCAACGTCACCTCTCGCAGGGTCCGCCAGCGCGAGGCGCCGGAATCGTAGGCCGCCAGCACCAGGTCGCGGTCGATCCGCGCCATGGAAAGCGCGATGGTGAAGATCGCATAGGGCAGCAGGCTGTAGACCATGCCGATCATGGTGGCGAAGGGCGAGAACAGCACGTCCAGCGCCGCCTTGCCGAAGCCTAAGCCCTCAAGCATCCCGTTCAAAACCCCCGAGCGGTCGAGGAACAGCACCCAGCCGAAGGTCTTCAGCACCGCATCGGTCAGGAAGGCGAAGACGATCAGCAGGGTGACGTGATCCGCCCAGTCCTTCAGCCGGGTGACCAGAGCATAGGCCACCGGCAGCGCGATCAGGATGCAAAGCGCGGTGCAGATGCAGGCCATGCTCAGCGTGCGCAGCATGATCGACCAGTAATGCCATTGCGAGAACACGTCGCGCCAGATCTTCAGATCCCAGGTCCAGACCAGCCGGTAATACTGGGTGCCCTGAAAGCTGAGGACCGCGGTCATCACCAGGGGCACCAGGAAGAAGGCGCCGAAGATCGCGATCAGCGGCAGGGTGGTCAGCCGCACCGCGCCGTCGCGCCAGGATCGGGGTTCCGCCATCTCAGCCCCTCATCGCGAACAGGTCGCTGCGCGCGCAGCCGAGCCGCACCGGATCGCCGTTCCGGGCCGGCAGAACCATCGTGCCGGGCAGGTCGAGGACGATCACCGCGCCCTTCGCCTGCACCCGGTATTGCACCGAACCGCCGCGGACGAAATGCTCGGACACCACGCCTTCGATCACGCATTCCGCGGCATCGGCCGGGGACAGGATGCGCAGCAACTCGGGGCGGATCATCAGAAGGCCCGGGCCGTCGGACAGGTTCGCGGCCGCCTGATCCGGGCCGATGAAGGGGCGTTCGGTTTTCAAAAGCGGGCAGTCGAAGCGCCAGCCCTCGCCCTCGCGCGTCAGTTGCGCGGGCAAGAGGTTGGTGTCGCCGATGAAGCCCGCGACGAAGGCCTCGGCCGGGCGGTAATAGATGTCATGCGGCGAGCCGATCTGCACCACCTCGCCCGCGCGCATGACGCAAATCCGGTCGGCCAGCATCATCGCCTCTTCCAGATCATGGGTGACATGGACAAAGCTGGTGCCGACATTGCGGTGCAGGTGTTTCAGTTCCGCCTGGAGCGATTTCTTCAGCCGGGCGTCCAGCGCGCTCATCGGCTCGTCCAGCAGAAGAACCGGCGGTTTCGACACCATGGCGCGGGCCAGCGCCACCCGCTGCTGCTCGCCGCCCGAAAGCTCATGCGGATAGCGGTGCAGATAGGCCTCTTTCAGATGCATCATCTCCAGCATCTCGGTGACGGCCGCGCGGATCGCGTCCGCCGGGCGTCGGGCCACCGTCAGCGGAAAGGCGATGTTCTCGGCCACCGTCTTATGCGGAAACAGCGCGAGTTTCTGGAACACCATCCGGGTGGGGCGCCCCGCCGCCGGAACCCCCGCCATGTCCTGGCCCTGGATGGTGAGGGTGCCGCCCGAGGGCGCCTCGAACCCCGCAAGGATCTTCAAAAGCGAGGTCTTGCCGCAGCCCGAAGGCCCGACCAGCGCAAGAAACTCGCCCGCCGCCACGCTGAGCGAGACCTGTTTCAGCGCGTGGTAATCGCCGTAATATTTCTGGATGCCGCGCGCTTCGATGATCGGATCGGACACGAAGGATCTTCCTTGATTGTCGCGCGGACCGGCCCGGGCCGGCCCGCGGCTGCCTTCAGTTCGCGGCGGCGAGTTCCTGCTGCCAGATCTCCAGCATCTGGTCGATGTTGGGGGCGACGTTGTGGAACTGCGACTTGTCCCAGGCCTCCCACATGTAATCCATTTGCAGGACATCCTTCTGCTCGTCCGAGAACAGCGCCTCGGCTTTGGCCGAGGGCACCAGGTTGCAGGTGGCCTCGGTCCAGGCCAGTTCCACCGCGACCTCGGGCGAGACCAGATGCCGCAACAGCGCCCTGGCCTTTTCGGGGTCGGACGGGTCTTTGACGATGCCGGTCGCCTCCATCCAGATGATGCCCTGGTTCAGCCCGTTCTTCGGCTCGGGCACGATGGAGCGGATATGCTTCATCCCGTCCTTGCGCAAAGCCGAGGTGCAATAGGTGCCGCCGCCGATCAGGGTGCGGAAAGAGCCGTCCATCAGCCCCTTCTGCGCCACCGACAGATCGGCCACCACCGCGCGGGTGTTCTTGAACAGGGCGCGCAGCACCAGGCGGATCTCGTTCAGCGCGGCGTCGTCCAGTTCCTCATAGGGGTTGATCCCGGCGTGGAGCGCCATCGGCATGATCGGCCAGTCGCCCCAGTCGAGCACGCAGATCTTATCCTTATAGGCCGGATCGAAGCAGTTGTCGTAGCTGGCCCAGGATTCCAGGCTGTCGTATTCGGTGTTGACCGTCGGGCCGACCCAGCCCCAGCGGGTGGGCAGGCCGGTGACCTTGCCGTCGAACTCCAGGGGCGCGAAGGGCGCGCGGAACTGCTCGTAGAAATCCCCGTAGACATCGGCGAACTGGGCCGGGTCGAGGAATTCGGCGATATCGGCCGGCCCCATGCGCTGGATCCAGGGGCTGTCCGAGGACACCACGTCGAAATCGCGCCAGGCCCCGGCGGCCAGTTTGGCGAACCCGCCGGGGCTGTCGGTGATCAGGTCGACCGAGACCTCGACATCGTTCGCCGCCTCGAACGGGTCGATGATCGAGGCTTTGTCATAGCCCTCCCAGCACATGTAGTTCATGCGGGTGGCGGCGCGGGCGGGTTTCAGCCCCGCGAGGCCCGCAAGCCCGAGCGCGCCCATGCCTTTCAGAACGTCGCGGCGGGCGGGGCCGAACATCCGGCTCATCGGTCTTTGCATCTTGTTTCCCCTGTTGGTTTTGATCGTTCAGACGGTTTCCAGGTAGCGCTCCACCTCCCAGGCGGTGACGTGGCGGCGCCAGGCGGCATCCTCGGCGCGCCGCGCCATCACGAAAGTGTCGATGAAGGCATCCCCGAACACCGCGCGCGCGGTCGCGCTGGCGTCCAGCCGGTCGGCGGCCTCGCGCAGATCGCGCGGGAAATCCGCGCCTTCGGGCGGCGGGGTGCGGTAGCAATCGTCGTCGCGCGGCGCGGGCGGCTCGATCCGGTTCTCGATCCCCCAGAGACCGGCGCCGAGGCACATCGCCAAAGCCGCATGCGGATGGGTGTCGGCCGAGGGCACCCGGAACTCGACCCGCGCGGCACTGGCGCTGTCGTTCATCACCCTGAGCGCCACGGTGCGGTTCTGGATCCCCCAGGAGGCGTAAGTCGGCGCCCACATCCCCGGCACCATCCGCTTGTAAGCGTTCACCGTCTGGCTGCAAAGCGCCAGCCATTCCGGCATCAGCCGCATCAGCCCGCCGATGAACCAGCGTTCAAGCTGCGAGATCGTATCGGGCGCCGTAGGATCATGGAACGCGGGCGCGCCGTCCGACAGGTTGCGCAAAGACACATGCAGATGGCCCGACTGGCCCGAAAGCGTCTCTTTCAGCTTCGACATGAAACACGCGGTCAGCCCGTGGCGGCGGAAATACGTCCTGGCGAAATTCTTGAACAAAGCCGCATCGTCCGCGGCCTTCACCCCCTCGGCATGCGCAAGCGGCACCTCCAGGCAGCCCGGCCCCAACTCAGTATGGATCGCGTCGAACCCGATGCCGAGGCGCTCCATCACCGCCTCCAGGCCCGTCAGCAGATCATGGTGTTCCCCAAGCGTGCCCAGCGAATAGGTGCGGTTGCCTTGCGCGAAATGGGTGGGATCGGCCCAGCCTCCGGCGCGCAGGCTCTCGGCGGTTTCCTCAAGGAGGTTGAACTCGAACTCGAAAGCGGAATGGACGGAAAAGCCCATCCCCCGCGCCTTTTCGATCTGCGCGAGCAACTGGTTGCGGGCCGAGACCTCGCCGAACGGCAGGGCGAAATCGGCAAGGCAAAGCGCCTCGTTCCCTTCGAACGGCCAGGGGCGGACGGTATCGGTAAAGATCACCGCCGGGCGGTCGATATAGACGCCGCCGCCATAAGTCTGTTCGGCGGTGTCCCAGGCGTAGAGCACGTCGCAGAACTGATAGCCCGCGCCCGCCATCTTTGCCGCCTTGGCCGCGGGCACCCGTTTCACGCGCAGGGCGCCGTCCGGATCAAAGATCCCCAGATGGACGTGGCTTGCCCCGGATTGCGCCAGATATTCGGGCAGATCCGCCTGTTTCGTCATCGCCCGAGACCCATCCCCGCCTGCTGTTACGGCCAGTATGGAATCAGGCAAATATTGCGGAAATATCCCCAAAGGGGTAGGAATCGGCCGAAAGGGAAGCGATCCATGTCCGACTGGAACGATCACCTGGCCCGGGCGATCCGCGCCCTCGGGCGGCCGGGCTTTCCGCAGGCGCTGGAAGCCGCGCTGGCCAGGCTGATCCCGTTCCGCATCTGCATGATCTTTTCCTATGACGGCAGGCGGAGGCCGCAGTCGCTTTATCACAACATGGCGGGCGAGGTGGCCGGGATCGTGGTCGGCGCCTACAGCGACGGGCCCTGGCTGCTCGACCCGTTCTATGGCGAGATCAGCGCGGGCCGCCGCAGCGGCGTGTTCCATCTGCGCGAACTGGCGCCGGACGGGTTCTTCCGCACCGAATATTACCAGAAGCACTACCGCCGCACCGGCATCCGCGACGAGATGGGCATCCCCGCCGTGCTGGAGGGCGGCGCCACCGCCGTTCTCAGCATCGCCCGCACGCTGGAGGCGCCGGGCTTCTCGCGGACCGAGCGCCGGCTTTACGCCGATGTGGCCCCGGTGGTGGCGGCGCTGATGGCCGCGCATTGGGGCGAGGCCCGCCCTTCGCCCGACCCGACCGAGGCGCCGCAGCTTGAAACCGTGCTGCACCGGCTGGCGCGGGATCTCTTGACCGCGCGCGAGGTCGAGGTGATCGGCATGATCCTGAAGGGCTATTCCGCCGCCGCCATCGCCGCGCGGCTGGAGATCAGCGAGGGGACGGTGAAGGTCCACCGCAAGAACTCGTATCGCAAGCTCGGCATTTCCAGCCAAGCCGAGCTGTTCTCGCTGTTCATCGCCTCGGTCTAGTCGCGCCCGAGCCAGGCCGCCAGCGCCGCGATGTGGTCGGGCTGCAACCAGCGCGCGGCCTTCGCCATCGTATCGGCATGGGGGCCGCCGCGATCCTCTTGCAGGGTCACGAACAGCTCAAGCTGGCGGCGCAGATAGCCCGGGTCCTGGCCCATCAGCCGGGGATAATCGCGCCGCGCCGTCGCGCCGTGGCACGAGAGGCAGGCGGGAATGTCGCGCGCGGTGAGGCCGCGGGTGGCGATCTCTCCCGCCGCATCCACGGGCCGGGGCGCGATCCCGGTCTCGCGGCCGAACTCATGGGCCAGGCGGTCGATGTCCTGATCGCTCAGCCCGCGCGCGACCGCGATCATCGCGCCGCTCTGCCGGCTGCCGTCACGATAGGCGCGCAGGGCGGCGGCCAGATATTCCGGCGTCTGGATGTCGAGCCGGGGGATGCCGTCGCGCCCCTCGCCACTTTGCCCGTGGCAATCGGTACAGCGCGCGGTGCCCGCCATCCGGCGGTAATCCTCCGGCGACAGCCCCGGCATCAGGCGCAGGAAGGCGACCATATCCCAGACCTCATCGTCGCGCGATTGCGCGGGCCAGCCCGGCATGGCGCTGTGGCGGATGCCGTGTTTCACCACCTGGAACAGCCGCGCCGGGGGCCGCCAGTGCCCCCGGGTCAGCGCCGGGGGCTCTGGCCACAGGTCCTGGGCGATCCGTTGCGCGGGCGCCGCCGGGCTGCCGTGGCAGGCGGCGCAGACCAGCTCGTAATGCCCCGCCGCGCGGGCGGCCATCGCCGGGTCGCTCAGATCCGGCGGCATCACGCTCAGCGAGCGGAGCGTCACCGATTGCCGCACCGCCAGCCCCTGATACCAGCCCGCCACGCCGCCCCGGCCGGTCGCGTCATGCGGCATGAGCCCCGAGAGCGGCAGCATCGCCAGCCCAAGCGCCCCAAGCGCCGCGCCGATGATCCAGGGCCGCAGCCGCTTCATGCCACCCCCCTTTGCCGCAGCACCCGGGCGATCAGCACAAGGCCCCCGGCGAGGTAGATCACCCCCCCGATCACCAGCATGATCGCCCCGCCGATCTGCTGATCGCGCACCGGATCGGGCCCATGGGCGTGGCCGTAAATGGGCCGGCTCGCCAGCCCGATCAGCGCGCCCAGAAGGGTCATATGCATCGAGGTGAAGAACAAGGTCAGCGCGCCCGCCAGCGCCGCCTCATGCCGCCGCCCGGCCTCGGCGCCAAGCGCGATCAGCCAGACCAGCGCCGCCGCCAGCGCGAACATCGCCTGTTCCAGCGCCAGCACCGCGGGGATCGCCCGCGCAGCCTCGTGCAGCACCGGCGCGTGCCAGCCCCAGACCACGATCAGGTCGAAAAGGCTCACCGCCACCGGCAGCGCCAGTTGCGAGCGCATCAGCCGGGTCTGCGACAGCGCGGGCGCCAGCCCGGCGGCCAGCAAGGGCACCCCCACGCCTACCACCGCCATATGCAGCGCCATATGCGCGGCGAAACTGTGCGGCACCATCCCGGGCAAAGGCCCGGCCCAGGCAAGGGCCAGCACGGCGGCGCCGGCAAGGGTGAAGGCAGGGTTCATCGGCAGCTCGTCAGGTAAAAGGCGGGGATGGCGACATAGATCACCGCCACCGCCGACAGCGCGCAGAGCATCAGCGCGACATGCGACAGGAAGCGGTGGCGCTCCTCGGGCGAGTTGTGCTCGAAGTCGAAATCGTCGTCGGTCAGGCTGCGGGCGCGCACCGCCCACAGATGCCGCGTCACCAGCGCGATCCCGGCCAGCGCCAGCAGCGTCGCCCCGCCGACCGCGACCTGGACATGCCAGAGCGAGGCGGCGCGGCCCAGCTTCTCGCACCAGATGGCGGCGAAGATATAGACGAACAGGAAATGCGCGGCCCAGATCACCGGGGCCAGGATCACCCGCCACAGATCGGTGCCGGTGCCGGTTTCGCGTTCGGTTTCCTTGCGCAGATCTCCGGTCATAGCAGCAACGGAAAGCCTCCCAGCACAAGGGTGGTGGTCACCGCCTGGAATGCGGCGAAATGCCAGTAGAGCGTGACGTTCCACAGATCGGCGTCATGGCCGGGCGTCATCTTCCCGGCACCGGAGCGTGCGAAGGCGTAACCCTGCATCATCACCCCCACCACCAGATGCAGCATCGCCCAGCCCGACAGCGTCCAGACGATGGCGGGATAGGCATGGGCGGTGGGGTCCAGTCCGCTGGCCCGGGGCCCGCCGAGCAAAGCGAGCCCCCCGGCCAGCGCCAGCGCCAGCCCGAGCGCAAGCGAGGCCCTCGCCC
>NZ_UXAW01000103.1 GCF_900609055.1 Pseudogemmobacter humi
CAGTTGCCACATCGGCGCCCGGCCGGGGGCGAATTGGGGATTAGCCCCGCCCGCGGGGGGCGCGGGGCAGGGGGGGGGGGGCGGGGGTGGCCCCGGCCGCGCCCGGGCCGCGGCCGGTGATCTCGGCGGTGGCGTCGAGCCAGCCGCCCACTTTCAGCCGCGAGAAATTCGCCTTGTCGAGCCCGCCGCCCGGGCGGGTCGTCAGGCTTCCCCGCGCCTCCAGCCCGGATGCCGTCAGGTCGAGCCGGGTGACATCGGGCTGCGGCCCCAGCACCGCATCAAGCGCGAGTTTCCCGCCCGTGCCCTTCCAGCCGAGCGGCTCCACCGACAGCGAAGCGCCCTTCAGATCGCTGACGAGGCTCAGTTCCGCCGGTTTCCCCTTCGCCAGCCGCAATTCCACATCGCCCGAGGTCTCGCCCGACAGCCAGCCCGCGGGCAGTTGCACGCCCAGCCTGCGCAGCCCCGCATCGCTCAGCCGCACCGTGCCGCGCAGCCTGGCCGCGCCGCCCGTGTCACGCCCGAAGGACTGCTCGTAGCGCGCGACGACCGGCACGCCCTCGATGCTTCCGGCGCCGGAAAGCGTCATGCCCGCCCGCGTGACCTTCACCGCCAGATCCGGGCTCTCGATGGTCTTGCCCGCCACCAGCCGGTCCGAGCGGAAGCCGAGGATCCGCCCCGTCACGTCATAGGCGACCTGATCGGTCTGCACCTTCGGCACCAGCGGAAAACGCAGATCCGCCAGCAAAAGCGCGCGGCCCTCGCCCAGATCCACCTCGCGCCCGGCCTTCGAGATGAAGTGGAACGGCTCCTGGTCCAGCAGGGAAAGCATCGCGGTCAGCCCGCCGTCGACGATCAGCCGCACCTCGGCATCGGCGGGCTTTTTGGTGATATCGGGCACCCGGAACAAAGAGCCGTCGACCCGCACCCGCGCGCCGTCCGGCCCGCCTTCGGGCGCGGTGATCTCGCCGCCTTCGATCACCACGGTATAGGTGTTGCCCTGGATCGCGGCCCGGCCGTGGCCGTTTGCCACCGGCGGCAGGCTGCGGATCACCCGCACCTCGGCGCCGGAAAACTCGTAATCCAGCGCGAAACGTGGCTCTTCCCCGGCGGTGAAGCGCAAAGCGGCGGCAACATCGGTCAGCTCGCCCTGCCCCACATTCTCGGCAAGCCAGGTCCGGGTGCGCGGCACCGCCGCCAGCGGCCATAGCCTGATCAGCCGCTCGGTGCCGATCCGGTTCAGCGCCACATCCACCGCCCCCGACCAGCCGCCGCCCGGG
This sequence comes from Pseudogemmobacter humi, assembly GCF_900609055.1. Lineage (GTDB taxonomy): Bacteria > Pseudomonadota > Alphaproteobacteria > Rhodobacterales > Rhodobacteraceae > Pseudogemmobacter > Pseudogemmobacter humi. Next base: position 1,278 of record NZ_UXAW01000103.1, read on the forward strand.
GCGACCGCGGCATGACCGCTGAGCCGGAGCTGCTCGTCGCCCTCGGTCAGCACCACTTCGCCGATCTCGACCCGGAACGGATCGAGCCAGAGCCGCCACGAGGCCGCGCCGCCGGAAAACCGCACCGGCGCCTCGAACAGCCCCTCGGGATCGACCATCACCTCGCCGATGGCCAGTTGCGTCACCACCGCCTGCGGCAACTCGCCTTGCGCGACCGGCACCCCCGTTTCCGTCATCAGATCGGCGCTGCCCGAGGCTTTCAGCCGCAGGGACGGGCTTTCCACCGTCACCTCGTCGAGAAACACCCGCTGGCGGCCGGGATCGTAGCGCAAAGCCAGCGCCGCCTTGTCGAATTGCAAGGGCCGGGTCAGCGCGGGCGTGGTGCCGCTGACATCGAGCGCGCCGCCCTCCAGCGTCAGCGCGCCCGAGAAACTGCCGGGCCGTCCGTCCGCGTCCAGCTCGCCATGCAGGCTGCCCGAGATCGGCGCGTCGATGACCGAGAGAAAGGCCAGCGGCACCGCCTGGGCGGCCAGATCGCCCGCTGCCACCCGATCGACCGTCACGCTCACCTTCGCCGAACTGTCGGCTTTCGAGGTCTCGATCCGCATCCCGGCCTGGGCGCCGGCGCCAAGCTGGCTGACGGACAGCTCTCCGGCCAGCGCATCTTCGCGGTTCTCGATCACGAGCCGCCCGTCGCCCAGTTCCCACACCCGGCCCGCGCGGGCGTCCGAGACCGAAAGCGCCAGACCCTGGACCTCGATCAGCCCCAGGCTTTGCAGCGCGCCGGTGGAAAACATCCGGTCCAGAGCATCCAGCACCTCGGCGGGCGTGCCCATCTGCGGCGCGCCCGAAATGCCGCCGATGTTCAGCGCCAGCCGTCCGCTTTCGTCGCGGGCGACGGCGATCCGCGCCCCGGTCAGCCGCAGATCGCGCGGGCGCACCGTGCCGGTCAGCAGGGGCGCGGGTTCCAGCCCCAACCGGATCTCCGGCAGCGCCAGCAGCGACTGGCCGCCGCTCTCGGTCAGCCGCAGGTCGCGCAGAAGGATGCGGGGGGCAAGGTCGCGTTCGAACTGAACTTCGACGGCGCCCAGCGACAGCGCCGTGCCCGCGGGCAGATGGCTGGCGCCGATCGCCCGGTTCAGCCGGTCCTCGATCATCGCGACCGCCCAGACCGGCAACGGCAGACTGCGCCCCGACAGCACAAGCCCCGCAAGGCCGACGCCAAGCGCCAGCACGACCAGAAACAGCACCAGCCGCAGCCCGAGACGCGGGCGCAGCCGGGCCGCGCGGGCCAGCCTGCGCTCTTCCCGGCTGACGAGGAAACGCGGCCCCCGCCGCGGTTCCGTCTGCTCTGGCCTCGCTTCGCTCACGGCCGTTTTGCCTTTCCTCTTGCGGGTCTTAACGCCGCCTGCCCCTTGCCTTTATCTTTGCGGGAAGACAACCAGAACTCAAAGAGCCGTTATCCCCGCAGCAAGGAGCCGCCCATGACCGCCCAACCCCTGACCGCAGGCGCCGCCGCCCCCGATTTCACCCTGCCGCGCGATGGCGGCGGCACCGTTACCCTGTCCGCGCTGCGCCCCGGCAAGGTGGTGCTCTACTTCTACCCGCGTGCCGATACCCCCGGCTGCACGCTGGAAGCGCAGGATTTCACCCGGCTTGCCGGAGATTTAGCCGCGGCCGGCGCCACGGTGATCGGCATCTCGAAGGACAGCCCCGCCGCGCATGAGAAATTCTGCCGTAAATACGGGCTGGGGATCGTGCTGGCCTCGGACGAGGCGGGCACCGCCTGCGAGGATTACGGGGTCTGGGGCGAGAAGAAGAATTACGGCAAGACCTATATGGGCATCACCCGGGCCACCTTCCTGATCGACGGCGAGGGCAGGATCGCGCGCGCCTGGCCGAAGGTCTCGGTCAAGGGCCATGCCGAAGAGGTGCTGGAAGCGGCGCGGGCGTTGTAACCGGGCGCAAATTTCTTCGAAGAAATTTGCAAATCTTTTCCAAAAGATTTGGGGAAGGCCGATGCCGGACACATTCGCGGAAAGGGCGTCCCTCCCCCCACCAGCGGGCACAACGGACGCGCCCCGCCCGGCTGACTGCCGCCCCGGCAGCCCGCGGGCAATGATCAGCGCTTTTGCATCCTCTGGCCCATATCGGGCTGATCGCGGTCGATCTGCGCCGCGACATCATTGCCCGTTACGCCGGCCTCCCAGTGCTGCCCGGCTGTCCGGGCGCGACGGCGGGATCAGCCCCCTGGTGCACCACAACTGCCACGGCCGGCTGAAACCGCCCTGCAACGAGGGAAAACGCGCCGCGGCCGGACTTCTGCTGGCCGTTCGCGGAACAGGAACCCGCTGAATCCGCAGAGGGATCGGCGAAATCCCGCCTGGCATCGGCAAGCAAACGGAACCGGCGGCGCCTGCGGCGTCGGGAATGTTGCGGCGATGGCGCGGCCCGGCTAATCACGTTCCAGCCTTTCGCGGGGCCCTGCCCCCGCCTGGGCCCGTCTGCCCGCAGGGGGCGCGCGACACATCCCGCGCATTATTCCCCGCATCCGGGCGCCTGACTGTCAACGCCCGCCCCTGACGGCGGCCCCCGAGGGGACCACTTGCAGGGATCAGCCGAACCGGGCCCCGGAAATGGAACGCCTTAGTGCTCACGAGACTTGCCATTCGGATCAACAGCGCGCTTGAGACGGTCTTTCCTGAACAGCGGCTCTATCTGAAATCCGATCACGGCACCCACTACCTGCGGCTCAAACCCATGACCCAGGCGCTGGTCGTGGTGATCGGTGCGCTCGGTCTGGCCTGGACCATCGTCGCCACCTCGCTTTTCATGATGCAGTCGATCGGCGCCGGTTCCGCGCGCGAACAGACCCTGCGCCAGGGCATCATGTTCGAGGAACGGCTGACCCTGCTGTCGGCCGACCGCGATCTGCGCGCCACCGAGGCGCTCCAGGCGCAGGAGCGGTTCAACCAGGCGCTGGAACAGGTGTCCTCGATGCAGGGGATGCTGCTGGCCTCGGAAGACCGCCGGCGCGAGCTGGAAACCGGGATCGACGTGATCCAGAACACGCTGCGCCGCGCCATCCGCGAACGCGACGAGGCCCGGGCCGAGATTTCGCGGCTGACGGTGGCGCTCAGCGAACAGGGCGGCGGCGCGACCGAGATGGGCCGGATCCGCGACACGGTGGCGACGCTGGACTATCTGACCGGCAAGCTCGACGCCACCGCGCGCGAACGCGACTCGCGCTCCGCCGAGGCCGAAGCCGCGCGCGGGGAGTTGCTGCTGGTCCAGGAGGAACGCCGCGCGCTGGAACTGCGCCATGACGCGATCTTTGCGAAACTGGAAGAGGCGGTCACCGTCTCGGTCGAGCCGCTGGAGAAGATGTTCCGCGCCGCCGGGATGAACCCCAACGACCTGATCGCCACCGTGCGCAAGGGCTATTCCGGCCAGGGCGGGCCGCTGACGCCGATCAGCGCCTCAAGCATGGGCGGCACGCTGAGCTCTTCGGAACTGCGCGCCAATGCCATCCTCAAGCGGATGGAGGAAATGGACCTCTACCGGCTGGCGGCCTGGAAGGCGCCCTTCGCCAATCCGATTCTTTCGGGCGGGGTGCGGATGACCTCGGGCTTCGGCTCGCGCAACGATCCGTTCGGCGCCGGGCGGCGGATGCACGAGGGGCAGGATTTCGCCGGCGCCTATGGCACGCCGATCTACGCCACCGCCGACGGGACGGTGATTCATGCCGGCTGGCAGTCGGGTTACGGCCGTCTGATCAAGATCCGCCATGCCTTCGGGGTGGAAACCCGCTACGCCCATTTGTCACAGATCCGTGTAGAGGTGGGACAAAAGGTGTCGCGCGGCGACCGGATCGGTGATATGGGCAATTCGGGCCGGTCCACCGGCACTCACCTTCACTACGAAGTTCGCATCGGCGGCGCGCCCGTCAACCCGATGACCTTCATAAAGGCAGCGAGAGATGTTTTCTAAGAGCCGTATCAACGAGCCGGGCCAGAAGGCCGAGGCTGACAAGGCCAAAGCACCGGAGGCACCTGTGTCGAAACCCTCGATGGATTTCACCCCCCCCGCCCCCAAAGGCAAGGCCGTCGCTTCCGTGCTGTCCTCGGATCTTACCGTTGTCGGCAACCTGCGCACCACCGGCGACATCCAGGTCGAAGGCACGGTCGAGGGTGACATCCGCGCCCATCTTCTGACCGTGGGCGAAAGCGCCACCATCCGCGGCGAGATCGTCGCCGACGACATCGTGGTGAACGGCCGCGTCATCGGCCGGGTGCGCGGGCTGAAGGTCCGCCTGACCTCGACCGCCCGGGTCGAGGGCGACATCATCCACAAGACCATCGCCATCGAATCGGGCGCCCATTTCGAGGGCTCGGTCCAGCGCCAGGAAGATCCGCTCGCGCAGGGCCGCCCCACCGCGCCGCCCCTGCCCGCATCCGGGCCCGCCCCGGCGGTCGAAGCGTCCTGATCGCAAGTATTTCCGACAGACAGACGGCCCTCCGGTTCCCGGGGGGCCGTTTCGTTTCCGGCGCTCAGTCCTGGTAAAAGGCGGGGTGATAGCGCACGTCACCCTCCGGGATGGGGCCAGAGAGCGCCAGCCCCAGGAAATATTCCGCCGGGACGCCCGGGAAGATCAGGCCCGGGGCCTGGGTGAAACCGAAGCGGCGGTAATAGCCCGGCGCGCCCAGCACCACGCAGCCCGCCGCACCGCGCGCCCGCAGCTCCTCCAGCCCCTCGCGGATCAGCGCCGCCCCGATCCCCCGGCGTTGCTGTCCGGGCGCCACCGAAACCGGGCCGAGACCGAACCAGCCGCAGTCCCGTCCGCCCACCTCGACCGGCGAGAAGGCGGCATGGCCGGTGATCCGGTCCCCGGCTTCGGCAACCAGCGACAGGCTCAGCCGCCCGCTTTCGCGCAGGGCATCGATGATCCGCGCCTCGGTGCCGGAACTGTGTTCCGCGCCCGCGAAGGCGGCTTCGGTGATCCGGCGGATCGCCGGGATGTCCGCCGGAGTTTCCGCGCGGATCCTCATGCGGGCGTATCCGGCCAGTCGATCACCCGGCGATAGAGGTGCCAGCTGGCATGGCCGAACAGCGGCAGCACCAGAAACAGGCCCAGAAAACCCGGCAGCATGGCCAGAAACAACAGCGCCGCGATCAGCGCGCCCCAGGCCAGCATCGGCCCCGGGCTTGCCCGCACCAGCGTCAGGCTCGCCAGCATCGCGGTGATGTAATCCACGTCGCGATCGAGCAGCATCGGCAGGCTGACCACCGTCAGCGCGAACAGCAGCCCCGCGATCAAAGCCCCGGTGAGCGTGCCGAAGGCCAGCAGGCTGAGCCCCGCGGGGGTCAGGAAGATCTCCGGCGATTGCGAGACATTGGTCATGGTGACATTCCCCATGAACAAGGCGAAAGTCATATGGGCGAAGAAGTTCCAGAACAGGAAATAGAACACGATCATCGCCGCCATCGAGGGGATCTGGCCGTCCTTCTGGCGAAACACCGCCCCCAGCACCTCGCGCGGGACCAGTCTCTCGCCCGCCTCCAGCCGCCGGCTGACCTCGTAGAGCCCGCAGGCGATGAACGGCCCCAGGATCGGGAAACCGGCGGCGGCGGGAAAGGTCCACCAGATCTGGCCCCGGGTGGTGACGGCCCAGACCACCAGCCAGCCGCCCAGCACCCAGATCAGCGCGAAGAACAGCCCGTATCCGGGCGCGCGGCAGAAATCGCGCCAGCCCGCGACCAGCACCTCGCGCAGATCCGCCATATCGACCAGCAGGGGCTCGGGTTTCGCGTTCGTCTGCGCCATGGCAGTGGTCATCCGGCAGTCCTCCCTCATGCGGGGGATAAGCTAAATGCCGGATATGCTTTTGGCAAAGATGTAACTTGCGGGCAGGATTTGGGGCGTTCTCAGGATGAGGGCCGAAGGATGCTGTAATCCTCGCGCAGGAGAAGGAGATCCATCATGGCCGAAGGCGTGACGGCCGGACCTGCGCCCCCGCGCGGCTACGTGCGCAACCTCAGGCTCCGCAGGCTGCTTGAGGAAGCGGGCGTCGATTGCGCCGTCGCCACCGTTCCGGGGCCGGATCACCTGGCCCGGCAGCCCTTCGCGCAGGTGCCCTGTGACTCGCAGGGCAAGGCCGATACGCCGCCCCGGGTCGCGGCCGCGCTGAACCCGGCCGGGATTCTCACCATGCCCAGGTGGTCACGTCCGGCGGGACGAAGCAGCGGGTTCGGGCGGCCGGAGCAGCCAAAGCCCGGGACGCGGCCCGGTCTTAAGCCCGGCTCAGCCCTCGGCGTCGGCGCGGCTCTTCCCGGCCATGTCCAAAGCCAGCGTCGCCGCCATGAAGGCGTCAAGATCGCCGTCGAGCACCCCTTGCGTGTCCGAGGTCTCAAAGCTGGTGCGCAGGTCTTTCACCATCTGATAGGGCTGCAACACATAGGACCGGATCTGGTTGCCCCAGCCCGCATCCCCTTTGGCATCATGCGCCTCGTTGATCGCGGCAGAGCGCTTGTCCAGCTCCATCTGGTAGAGCCGGGCCTTCAGCGCATTCATCGCGATCTCGCGGTTCTGATGCTGCGATTTCAGCGAGGAGGTCACCACGATCCCGGTCGGGAAGTGGGTGATCCGCACCGCCGAGTCGGTCTTGTTGACGTGCTGACCGCCCGCCCCCGAGGAGCGGAACGTGTCGATGCGGATGTCCTTGTCCTGGATGTCGATCTCGATATTGTCGTCAACGACCGGATAGACCCAGACCGATGCGAACGAGGTCTGCCGCTTGTCGCCCGAGCCGAAAGGCGAGATCCGCACGAGGCGGTGCACACCGCTTTCGGTCTTCAGCCAGCCATAGGCGTTGTGGCCGGAAATCTTGTAGGCGACCGATTTGATCCCGGCCTCCTGCCCCGCCTCTTCCGAGAGCATCTCGACGGTGAAGCCACGCCGTTCCGCCCAGCGGGTATACATCCGCGCCAGCATCTCGGCCCAGTCCTGGCTTTCGGTGCCGCCCGCGCCCGCGTTGATCTCAAGGAAGGTGTCGTTGCCGTCGGCCTCGCCGTTCAGAAGCGCCTCAAGCTCTTTCTGCGCCGCGGTTTCCACCAGCGCCCGGATCGCCGCTTCGGCCTCCTGGACCAGCGCCTCCTCGCCCTCGGCCTCGCCCAGTTCGATCAGGCCGATGTTGTCGTTCAGCCCGGCGTCGATCAGCTTGTAGCCGTTCACCGCATCCATCAGCGACTGCCGCTCGCGCATCAGCTTTTGCGCGCGGGCCGGGTCGTTCCACAGATCGGGCTGTTCGATCAGCGCGTTGAACTCTTCGAGCCGGTGCGGCGCCGTCTCCCAATCCAGGCGCTGCGCCAGGAGGGCCAGCGATTTGCGGATCTGTTCGACTTGAGCTTGCGTCTCGGCGCGCATGGTTCACCTTTTTCAGCGTCGATGGGCCTCATATCCGCTGCCCGGGCTTCGGGCAAGAGCGGGCGCGGTCTCGCGGGCGGCTCAGTAGAGCCCGCCCGAGGAAACCGTGCCGAAATCGGCCTTGCCGGGGATGACCCTGGTCTCGCCGGTGGCGGTGGTGACCGAGGCCGAGCCGCTCTCGGTCTCGCCATAGGCGAACAGCGGCAGGTTCTGGCCCATCTCGAACCCGCCGTCGACCAGCGCGCCCATGCCGAAGATCGGATCCTCGCCCTCGCGGAAATACTCCGCCACCACATGGGCGCCGCTGGCGTCGTCGGGCAGGCGCGCGCCGGTGAAACGGTCGATCTTGACGAAATAACCGCCCGGCGGCACCCGGAACTTGCTGCCGCCGTATTTCTTGACCACCTCTTTCATGAAATCCTGGAACACCGGAACGCAGAGCGTGCCGCCATAGGCCGAAGACCCCAGCGTGCGCGGCTGGTCGAAACCGATGTAGCAGCCGGCGACGATGTTCGAGGTATAGCCGATGAACCAGACATCTTTCGCGTCGTTGGTGGTCCCGGTCTTGCCCGCCACCGGCACCGGCAGATTGACGCCCGAGCCCGAGCCGCGGATCACCACGCCCTCCATCATCGAGGTCAGCTGATAGGCGGTGATCGGGTCCATCACCCGCTCGCGGTTGGCGGTGATCTTCACCCCGTCGCCGCGCGGGAGCTCGCCCGCGCCGCAGGTCTCGCAGACCCGGTGGTCGTGGCGGTAGATGGTGCGGCCGTAGCGGTCCTGCACCCGGTCGACCAGCGTGGGCTCGACCCGCTCGCCGCCGTTCGCGAACATCGCATAGGCCGCGACCATCTTGTAAAGCGTGGTTTCCTGGGCGCCGAGGCTGTTCGCCAGATGCGGCGCCAGCCGGTCGTAGACGCCGAAACGCTCGGCATAGGCGGCAACCGTCTCCATGCCGATTTCCTGCGCGAGGCGGATCGTCATCAGGTTGCGGCTCTGCTCGATCCCGGTGCGCAAGGGCGTCGGCCCGTAGAATTTGTTCGAGGCGTTCTTCGGCGTCCACAGCCCCTGGGGGGTCTGGATCTCGATCGGCGCATCGACGACGATCGTCGCCGGGGTGAAACCGCTGTCCAGCGCGGCGGCATAGACGAAGGGCTTGAAGCTCGACCCCGGCTGGCGCTCGGCCTGGGTGGCGCGGTTGAACACCGAATACTGGTAGGAAAACCCGCCCTGCATGGCGAGCACCCGCCCGGTATTCACGTCCATCGCCATGAAGGCACCCTGCACTTCGGGCACCTGGCGGAGCGTCCAGCGGATGAAACTGCCGTCGCTGTCTTTGGTCATCCGGCGCACCAGCACCACATCGCCCACATCGACCAGATCCGAGGCGCGGGCGGCCTTCCTGCCGAGCTTGCCGTCAGGCAGACGTTTGCGCGCCCATTTCACGTCCTCGGCGGGGATTTCGCCCTGCTCCGGTACATCCTCGATCCCGATCCGGGCCGAGCCTTCACCAAGCGACAGAACCACCGCCGGATACCAGCCGTCGATGTCGCGCGGCACGTCCGTCCCGGCCAGCGCGAGCCGCCAGTCCTCCTCGCGCGCCAGCTGGTCGGCCGGGATCTCCTTGCCGGTGCCGCGCCAGACGCCGATGCCGCGGTCGTATTTTTCCAGCGCCACGCGCAGGGCGCGCTCGGCCTCGGCCTGCAATTCCGGGTCGATGGTGGCGCGGATCGTCAGCCCGCCCTTGAAGAACTCCTCGCGGCCGAAGTTGCGCGAAAGCTGGCGCGAGACCTCTTCCGTGAAATAGGTCCGCCCCGGCAGTTCCTCGCGGAAAGACTGGAAATCGCCGTTCTGCACCGAGCGCAGCGGCTTTTCGCGCTCGGCCAGCCAGGTCGCCTCGTCGATATAGCCGTTGTCCCACATCTCGCGCAGCACGTAATTGCGCCGGTCGGTCACCCGCTGCTTCGCGGTCACCGGATGGTAGCGGCCCGGGGCCTGGGGCATCGCCGCCAGCATCGCCGCCTCATGTGGCTCCAGCTCGGTCAGCGATTTGTTGAAATAGGTCTGGGCGGCGGCGGCCACGCCATAGGAATTCTGCCCGAGGAAGATCTCGTTCATGTAGATTTCAAGGATGCGGTCCTTGGACAGCGTTTCCTCAAGCCGCGTGGCGAGGATGATCTCCTTGATCTTGCGCTCGACCCCGGCCGCACCCTTGCGGGTGCCGTCGAGCAGCATGTTCTTCGCCACCTGCTGGGTGATGGTCGAGGCGCCGCGCATGTCCTGGCCGCGGCTGACGATGGCCTCGCGGAAGGCGGCCATCATGCCGCCGGCGTCATAGCCCTCATGAGTGAAGAAATTCTTGTCCTCGGCCGAGACGAAGGCCGCCTTGACCAGATCGGGAATATCCTCGGCCGAGACGAACAGCCGGCGCTCCTCGGCGAATTCGTCGAGGATCCTCCCCTCGCCGGAATAGATCCGGCTGATGGTGGCGGGGGTGTATTTCGCCAGCGTCTCATGGCTGGGCAGATCGCGCGAATACATCCAGAAGATCGCGCCGACGGTCAGGGCACCGAAGAAGATGCCCAGCGTCACCGCGGTGAAAATGGCCCCGAGGAACGAGCCGATGAATCGCAGCACTGTCGCTTTCCCTGGATGATGCAGGCCTTCCCTATATCAGACGCCTCTCCCGGTCAAAACCCTGGCCATCACCTCTGCGCGCGCAGGCGGTTTCCCCGCTTTCGCCGCCTGCTCATTTTCTGTCTGAAAATATCCCGGGGGGAGTCCCCGGAACGGGGACGGGGGGCTGGCCCCCCTTGCCCGGCCGCCCCCCGCGCGCCCGTCAGTCGCGCAGGGCCCGGATCGCCAGATCCTCGTCGGCCCAGGCCACCAGCCCGTCCCGCAGGGCCGCCGCCATCCGCGCGCGCCAGTCGGGATCGGTCAGCCGCTTCAGATCGCGCGAAGACGACAGAAACCCCAGCTCCAGCAGCACCGAGGGAATATCCGGCGATTTCAGCACCGAGAACCCGCCCTCCTGGCGCGGCTTGCGGTGCATGCGCAATTCCGCCGCCTTGATCGCGGTTTCCAGTGCCAGCGCAAGCCGGTCGGTGCGCGGCTTGGTCTCGGTCCGCGCCATATCCATCAGCACGGTGGCGACCAGATCGTCCTGGGCGGAAAGGTCGATCCCGGCCAGCAGATCGTCGCGCTCGTGGCGCTCGGCCAAAGCCGCCGCCGCGGCATCGGTCGCCTCGTCCGACAGGGTATAGAGCGTCGCGCCATGGGCCTCGCCCTCGGCCAGGGCATCGGCATGCAGCGAGAGAAACACATGCGCCCCGGCGGCACGGGCCACCGAGATCCGGGTCTCAAGCGGCACGAAGACATCCTCTTCCCGGGTCAGCACCACGCTGAAACGGCCGTCGCGCAATAAGAGCTCCTTCAATTCGCGCGCGAAGGCCAGCATCAGATCGGCCTCCCGGTGGCCGTCGCGCTCGGCGCCGGGGTCGATGCCGCCATGGCCAGGGTCGATCACCACCACCACCGGCCCCTGGCCGCGCGGCACCGGCGCGGGCAGATCGGCGGCCGGGGGCAGCGACCATTCCAGAGGCTCGGGCTGGCCCGCAAGCCGCGCGAAATGCTGCTCAGAACTGCGCTCCAGCCTTATCGAGATCCGGGTCTCGTCGCCGGTGCGCATCTCGGAACGGGTGATCATCCACGGTCCGTCCAGCACGATCACCAGCCGCGACCAGCCCGCGCGGAACACGCCCGCGCGCAGATCGCGCACCGGCCCGCCCGGCGCCAGCCGGTTCAGCCCGGTCCACTCCACCTCGCGCGCGTCAAGGATCATCCGCGGCGGATCGTCCAGCATCCGCACCCGCCAGGGCACCGGCTGGCTGATCGCCAGATCAAGCGTGACCGCGCTTTCCCCCGCGCTGACCGAAGAGGCCGCCGGATCCAGCCGCGCCAGCGCCGAAAGCCCCTCGGCCCGGGCCGGGCCATGCAGGAAAAGGCCGAGGATCACCGCCAGAACGACCCGGAACTGCCACATCTTCCGCCCCCTTTGCGCGCCGCGACTATCCCCGATCATGGACGCCAAGTCCACTCACCGCGCCGCCATGAAGGCTTTCAGCCGCACGATCCCTTCGGCGATATCCGGGGTCGAACGCGCATAGGAAAACCGCAGGAAGCGCCGCCCGCGCTGCGGATCAAAATCCACCCCCGGCGTCACCGCCACCCCGGCGCACTCCAGGATCTCGCTGGCAAAGGCAAGGCTGTCATCGGTCAGATCCGAGACATCGGCATAGATGTAGAACGCCCCGTCCGGCGGCGCGATCCGGGTGAACCCGGCTTGCGCAAGGCCGTCGAGCATCAGCCGCCGGTTGGTCGCATAGACGGTGCGGTTCGCCTCAAGCTCTTCGGTGCAATCCAGCGCGGCCAGCGCCGCGATCTGGCTGGCATGCGGCGGGCAGATGAACATGTTTTGCGCCAGCCGCTCGACCCGGCGGATCTGGGTTTCGGGCACCACCATCCAGCCGATGCGCCAGCCGGTCATCGAGAAATATTTCGAGAAAGAGTTGATCACCCAGGGCGCATCCGAGATTTCCAGCGCCGAGACGGCGCGGGCCTCGTAATGCAGCCCGTGATAGATCTCGTCCGAGACGAAAGGAATGCCGCGCGCCTCCGCCGCGCCGATCAGCGCGGCAAGCGCCGCATGATCCAGCATGGTGCCGGTCGGATTGCCGGGCGAGGCCACGATCAGCCCGTCGAGATCGAGCTCCTCCAGATCGGCGGGCACCGGCTGGAAGCGGTTCTCCTCCCGCGCCGCGATCCCCACCGGTGTAAGCGACAGGGCGCGCAGGATCTGGCGGTAGCTCGGATAGCCCGGCTCGCCCAGCCCCACCCGGGCACCCGCGTCGAAAAGCGCGGTGAAGGCCAGAAGGAACGCCCCCGACGAGCCCTGCGTCACCACCACCCGCGCCGGATCGAGGTCAATCCCATACCAGCGCGCGTAAAGCCGGGCGATGCCCTGGCGCAGCTCGGGCAGGCCGAGCGCGACGGTATAGCCGAGCGGCTGGTCCAGCGCCGCCGCCAGCGCCTGCCGCGCGGCCAGCGGCGCCGGCGTGCCGGGCTGGCCCACCTCCATATGGATCACGCTGCGCCCCGCCGCTTCCAGCGCACGGGCGCGTTCCATGACATCCATCACAATGAAGGGATCGACTTCGCCGCGCCGCGATCCCCGACTTGATCTGTCCATCGCCTGCCCCTTACAGTCCGCGCCATGCGCCGCGCCCGGCCCTCGTGCCCGGGCCGCCACCAGAGGTCAACCCGGAAGGATTACCATGCGTCTCGCCCTCACCCTCGCTGCCGCGCTTTCGGCCCCGTTTCCCGCGCTGGCCGAGGGGCTGACCGACATGACCGAGGCCGAACGGGCCGCCTTCGGCGAGGCGGTGCGCGATTATCTGCTGGAAAATCCCGAAGTCATCATCGACGCGATGAAGGTGCTGCAAACCCGCGAGGACAAGGCGGCGGCCGAGCAGGATCTCTTGATGCTGGCCGAGAACCGCGAGACGATCTTCAACAACCCGAACGACTGGGCCGGCGGCAATCTCGCGGGCGATATCACCGTGGTCGAGTTCATGGATTACCGCTGCGGCTATTGCCACAAGGCATTCCAGGAGGTCGAGGAACTGGTCGCCTCGGACGGCAACATCCGCTTCGTGCTGAAGGAATTCCCCGTCCTGGGCGAGCAATCGGTGCTGGCGGCGAAATTCGCGATCTCGGTCAGGATGCTGCACGGCGATGCGGCCTACAAGGCGGCGCATGACGCCCTGTTCGCGATGCGCGGCGACATGACGATCGAAAGCCTGTCGCGGCTGGCCGGCCAGCTTGGCCACGATCCGGCCGGGATCCTCGTGCAGATGGAGGCGCCCGAGGTCCAGGCGATGATCGACGAGACCTATGCGCTGGCCGAGACGATGCAGATCAACGGCACGCCCACCTTCGTGATCGACGAGGCGATGGTGCGCGGCTATGTGCCGCTCGACGGCATGCGCCAGATCGTCCTGCGCCAGCGCGAGGGCTGAAGAAACAAGATCCTTCCAGGGATCTTGCAAATTTTTTCGAAAAAATTTGCCGCCCGCCACCGGGTGGGCCTGTCCCCGGATCCTTCAAAGGATCCGGGCCGGTTTCTTCGAAGAAACCGGCGCGCAATCTTTGAAAGATTGCGCTTCGCCGCGCTATTCCGCCGCCTTCGCGACCTCGGTCTCGATCTCGCCCGCGCGCTTTTCGACCAGTTCGACGATATGGTCGATCATCTGCTCGTTCGACATGCGGTGGCTCTGTTTGCCCGCCATATAGACCATGCCGTTCCCCGCGCCGCCGCCGGTGAAACCGATATCGGTCATCAGCGCCTCGCCCGGGCCGTTCACCACGCAGCCGATGATCGACAGGCTCATCGGCGTCTTGATATGCTCCAGCCGCTTTTCCAGCTTCTCGACGGTTTTGATCACGTCGAAGCCCTGGCGCGCACAGGACGGGCAGGAGATGATCTGCACGCCGCGGGTGCGCAGGCCGAGCGATTTCAGGATCTCGTAGCCGACGCGCACCTCTTCGACCGGATCGGCGGAAAGCGAGACCCGGATCGTATCGCCGATCCCGAACCAGAGCAGGCTGCCGAGCCCGATGGCCGATTTCACCGTGCCCGCCATCAGCCCGCCCGCCTCGGTGATGCCGAGGTGAATCGGCGCATCAGTCGCCAGCGCCAGTTGCTGATAGGCGGCAGCGGCAAGGAACACGTCCGAGGCCTTCACCGAGATCTTGAACTCGTGGAAATCGTGATCTTGCAGGATGCGGATATGGTCGAGGCCGGATTCCACCATCGCATCCGGGCAGGGCTCGCCGTATTTCTCCAGCAGATGCCGCTCCAGGCTGCCGGCATTCACCCCGATGCGGATCGAGCAGCCGTGGTCCTTCGCCGCCCGCACCACCTCGGCCACCCGCTTCTCGTCGCCGATATTGCCGGGGTTGATGCGCAGGCAGGCCGCGCCCGCCTCGGCGGCCTCGATGGCGCGCTTGTAGTGGAAATGGATGTCCGCGACGATCGGCACCGGGCTTTCGCGCACGATCTCGCGCAGCGCGCGGGTGCTTTCCACATCGGGGGTAGAGACGCGGACGATATCCGCCCCCGCATCTGCGGCGCGCTGCACCTGATCGACCGTGGCGCGCACATCAGAGGTGATGGTGTTGGTCATAGTCTGCACCGTGATCGGTGCATCGCCCCCGACCGGCACATTGCCGACCATGATCATGCGGCTTTTCCGCCGCTCGATGTTCCGCCAGGGGCGGATCGGGTTCAGACTCATGGCCCATGCTCCGAAAGCTGTCGGAGCCGATATCTAACCCCGCCCGCCCCGCGCGGCAACCGCCGCCGGGCCAAAGCCCGGTGGTGTTGACGTGTTATTGTGTAACCGCGCAGCTTGCCGCCAGGTCCGGCACCCCGCCCGAGGCATCGGCGGTCATGATCCGGGCCAGATCGCGATCCTTCGCCAGATCGGCCTCGGCGAAGCTGGCGGTCACCGCATCGGGTGACAGCGCGATATTGCTGGCCACATTCGCGCCGGGCGCAGCCGGACCATAGGTCTTGCCGCCGACCACGAAATAGACCGCGCCGGAATTGCCGGTGCGCAGCGAGGCCACGTCTTCCAGCGCGGGCACCTGATAGCTTTCGCAGGTGTCGAGGATCTTCTCGAACAGCACCGTGCCATCGGCGGAACTGACGCGCATCCAGGCCGGACGCACCGCGAGGATCTCGACCCCGGGGCGGAGCTCGGCAGTGACCTGGATCGCATCGCCCGCAGCTTGAGCCCCGGCCTCGGCGACCACGGCGGCGGCCGCCGCGCCCGCGCGCGGGTCGATGGTGCCGATCGGGCCGTTGCGCGAGACATAGACCGGCACGTCCAAAGCCTGCGGCCGGTAGAGCCGGTCCATCAGATCGGGTTCGGCCGCGCCCTGGGCGGCCTCGGCCACCGACTGCGCCGGGGCCTCGCTCACCGCCACCGGCTTTTCGTTCTCCAGCGGATCGATGGAGACCACCACTTCCGGCGCCTGATCCACCGGCGCAAGCTGCACGCGCTGCACCTCTTGCAGGATCGACCAGCCGCCGTAGCCGATGGCGCCGATCAGCGCGATCAGCACCGCGAGCGAACCGACCGCGCCGGGCTCGATCTTTGAGAACCAGCTTTCGCCACGCGGAACGAAGGCGAGATTCGGATTGGCCAGCGGCTCGGCGAAATCGGCGCGCGGGCGGGCCTGGGCGGCGCGCTGCGGCGCGGCCTGGGCCGACATGCCATGCGCCGGGGCGAAATTCGCCTCGCGGCAAAAGCGCTGGAACGCCTGATCCGGTTCCATCCCCAGGTAACGGGCATAAGAGCGCACATAGCCGGCGACGAAACCGGGAGTCTCGAAGGCCGAGACATCGGCGTTTTCGATGGCGGCGATATAAGTGGCCTTGATCTTCAGTTCACGCTGCACGTCGAGCAGCGACTTCCCCAGCGTGGCGCGTTCGCCGCGCATCAGATCCCCCAAGCGCAAGTCGAAGTCGTCGAAGCCCTTCGGCTTCTCTTCCTCCGTTGCCTGAGGTCTGGACCTCCAGCCGATCATCCGAACCCTGTCCCCTTGGCGCCTGTAATCCCGAGTCGTCTTTGGTGCGACTCACGACGATTTGTATTGCGGCAACGCTAGCACAGGGCAAGGGCTTTTGCACATGCAGTAAACCCTATGCCGAGGCTTCGGCACGATTCAGCGCACAATGCCGCCAGAGGTTGTCCATCGCCTTCACCAGGCGGTCGATCTCATCGGGGCCATGCACCGGCGAGGGGGTGAAGCGCAGCCGCTCGGTTCCACGAGGAACGGTGGGGAAATTGATCGGCTGGACATAGATGCCGAACTGGTCCAGCAGCATGTCGGACAGCATCTTGCAATGGATGGGGTCGCCCACATGGACGGGCACAATATGTGTGTCGTGGTCGATGATCGGCAGGCCAAGGCCGCGCAGCCGCAGCTTGAGCGTCTTCGCCTGTTCCTGGTGCTTCTTGCGCAGGGCGCGGCCGCCCTCGCCCTTAAGGAAGCGGATCGCGGCGGCGGCGCCGGCGGCGACGGCGGGCGGAATCGAGGTGGTGAAGATGAAGCCCGGCGCATAGGAACGCACGGCATCGACCATCTTCGCAGATGCAGCAATATAGCCGCCGAACACCCCGAACGCCTTTCCAAGCGTGGCGTTCACGATGTCGATCCGGTGCATCTGGCGGTCACGCTCGGCCACGCCGGCGCCGCGCGGGCCATACATGCCGACGGCGTGAACCTCATCCAGATAGGTCAGCGCGCCGAATTCTTCGGCGATGTCGCAGATCTCGCGGATCGGGCCGAAATCGCCGTCCATCGAATAGATCGACTCGAAGGCGATCATCTTCGGCGCCGCCGGGTCGTCTGCGGCCAGCAGCTCGCGCAGATGCGCCAGATCGTTGTGGCGGAAGATGCGCTTCTCGCCGCCGCCCCGCCGGATCCCTTCGATCATCGAGGCATGATTCAGCGCGTCGGAATAGATGATCAGCCCGGGGAAGATCGCCCGCAGCGTCGACAGCGTCGCGTCATTGGCGATATAGGCCGAGGAAAACACCAGCGCGGCCTCTTTGCCGTGCAGATCGGCGATCTCGGTTTCCAGCCGCTTGTGGTAAACGGTCGTGCCCGAGATGTTGCGGGTGCCGCCCGAACCGGCGCCGGTCGAATCCAGCGCCTCGTGCATTGCCGCCAGCACTTCGGGATGCTGGCCCATGCCCAGATAGTCGTTGCCGCACCAGACGGTGATCTCTTTTTCGGTCCCGTCGGGGCGGGTCCAGACCGCATGAGGGAACTGGCCCTTGCGCCGCTCGATGTCGATGAAGGTGCGGTAGCGGCCTTCCTCGTGCAATTTGCCAATGGCGGCATCAAGCGCGGCATCGTAGTTCATGGGTCCGTCCTCACGTCTTTGCTGCTCTCCACCCATGCGGCGGATCGCTGCGCTCCACCTTGACCTGCATCAACAGTGGGCCCGAATACAGTGGGCGAATTGTCACGCCCCATATGCAGATTTAGCGCGCTCAGCCCCCCGGCGCCACCGTCAGAACCAATACGCAGGAATTTTTTCCCTTGCGCGTGGCATCGCAGGCCGCCAGCGCCTCTTTCTCTGCGGTGGCGGCATCGGGCAGATCGGCCAGAGCGATGGCCGAAGGCACCGGCTGGCCGTTCCTCAGGAACCCGTCGTCGGGCGAGACCGCCAGCGCCGCGAACCCCGCCTTGCCGGGCACGAAGATCGCCAGCGCCTGATCGTTGGTCTGCACCATGCGCAGCAGCGTCAGCTCCTCTTCGCTCAGGAAGGGGTGCAGATGCAGCGTGACCTCGGACTTGCCGTTGAGTTTCGTCTCGACCGCGATATCGGCCAGCGCCGGCACCGCCGCGGCCAGCGCCGCCATTCCCGCAAAAACCGCAACCCGCATCGGCGATCTTCCTCTGAACTCCGCTTTCCCGCGCCATAGCCGATCCGGCGGGCTCTGGACAGTGGTTTCGCGCCTGTTACCTTGGCGCGGCGATCACAGACAGGAGAGTGGGATGAGCGGCGAGGCGACAGGCAAAACCGGGCTGGAAGCGGTGCTTGCGGGGATCGACGCGGCGCTGCCCGCGGCGCTGGACCGGCTGATGGAACTGCTCAGGATCCCCTCGATCTCGACCGATCCGGCCTGGAAGGCGGATTGCGCCCGCGCCGCCGACTGGCTGGTTGCGGATCTGAAATCTCTGGGCTTCACCGCGGAAAGCCGCCCCACCCCGGGCCATCCGATGGTGGTGGCGCATGGCGGGACCGGCGAGCGGCATCTGTTGTTCTACGGCCATTACGACGTGCAGCCGGTCGATCCCCTGAACCTCTGGCACCGCGATCCGTTCGATCCGGTGATCGAGGCGACCGCGAAGGGCGATGTGATCCGCGGCCGGGGCTCGTCCGATGACAAGGGCCAGCTTATGACCTTCATCGAGGCCTGCCGCGCCTGGAAGGCGGTGCATGGCACCCTGCCCTGCCGGATCACCATCTTCCTGGAAGGCGAGGAGGAATCCGGCTCGCCCTCGCTGATTCCCTTCATGCGCGACAATGCGGGCGAGTTGACCGCGGATCTGGCGCTGATCTGCGACACTTCGATGGTTTCGCCGGGCGTGCCTTCGATCGCGGGACAACTCAGGGGGATGCTCAAGGACGAATTCACCCTGCACGGGCCGAAGATCGACCTGCATTCCGGCCATTACGGCGGCCCGGCGCTGAACCCCCTGCGCGAGATCTCGAAACTCGTCGCGAGCTTCCACGACGATCAGGGCCGCGTCGCGGTGGAAGGCTTCTACGCGGGCGTCCATGAGGTGCCCGCAGATCTGAAGCGCCAGTGGGAAAGCTGCGGCTTCGACGAGGCGGATTATCTGGGCTCGGTCGGCTTCACCCGCGCCCATGGCGAGGCGGGCTATTCCACGCTGGAACAGCAATGGGCGCGGCCGACGCTGGAGATCAACGGCCTTTGGGGCGGCTACCAGGGCGCGGGGTCGAAAACCGTGATCCCGGCCGAGGCGCATTGCAAGATCACCTGCCGGCTGGTGGGCGACATGGACCCCGACGATCTGCGCCGCAAAGTGCGCGCCCATGTCGAGGCCCGGCTGCCGAAGGACGCGCGCGTGACCTGGGACAACAACCTCGAAGGCTCGCCTGCCGCGGTGATGAAAACCGACCGCCCGGAATTCGAGGCTGCACGCCAGGCTCTGTCGGACGAATGGAACCGCGAGGCGGTGATCGTCGGCATGGGCGGCTCGATCCCGATCGCCGGATTTTTCAAGACCATCCTCGGCATGGACGCGATGCTGATCGGCTTCGCCAATGACGACGACGCGATCCATTCGCCGAACGAGAAATACGACGTTCAGAGCTTCCACAAGGGGATCAGAAGCTGGGCCCGGGTGCTGGAGCGGCTGGTATGAGCGCCGTCACCCTCCGCGACCTGACGGCGGCGGACGAGGCCGGCTGGCGCCGGGTCTGGCAGGAATATCTCGACTACTACCAGGTGGATCTGGCGCCCGAGGTCACCGCCCATACCTGGGCGCGGCTGATGGATCCTGCGGCGCACCTGCACGGCCGGGTCGCGGTGGCGGGGGATCAGATTCTCGGCTTCGCGCTGCATCTGACCCATGGCTCGACCTGGGTGATCGGCGAGGATTGCTATCTGGAGGATCTCTGCGTGGCGGAAGCCGCGCGCGGCCAGGGCCTGGGCCGGGCGCTGATCGACGATCTGATCGCTCTGGGTCGGGAAAAGGGCTGGAACCGGCTCTACTGGCACACCCAGGAAACCAACGCCCGCGCCCGCGCGCTTTACGACAGTTATGTCGAAAGCGACGGACATGTG
The DNA here is from genome assembly GCF_900609055.1 of Pseudogemmobacter humi. Lineage (GTDB taxonomy): Bacteria > Pseudomonadota > Alphaproteobacteria > Rhodobacterales > Rhodobacteraceae > Pseudogemmobacter > Pseudogemmobacter humi. Next base: position 21,156 of record NZ_UXAW01000103.1, read on the forward strand.
CGCTACCGCCTGCGCCTCTGACCGGCGGCGGACGCCTCCGGCGGGGGTATTTGGGTCAGGATGAAAGGGCTATCGGTTGCGGAAAACCGGGCCTTTTCGGCCTGATCGAGGCGCTTTAGGACGGGTGCCGATGCTTCCGGCGGGGATCTTCGCGGCAAGATGAAAAGCCTTGCGGCCATTGCGCGGAAAGCTTCGGGCCGGCGGCGACTGATGTCTCCGGCGGCGGTATTTCCATAAGGAGGAAGCTGCATCTTCCTTTTGATCGAAACAGCCAGATCCGGCTATATCATCTGCGATGCGAGAGGAAGAAATGGCGCGGTTGACGGGGCTCGAACCCGCGACCCCCGGCGTGACAGGCCGGTACTCTAACCGACTGAGCTACAACCGCGCTGACGCGTCAGACCAGAATGGAGCAAGTGGCGCGGTTGACGGGGCTCGAACCCGCGACCCCCGGCGTGACAGGCCGGTACTCTAACCGACTGAGCTACAACCGCGCTGTGGTCTCTTGCTTCCCGGCTGGTCCGGGCGTGGGGGACAGATACCTGGGGTCTCCGGCGGCGTCAAGCGCCGTTGTCACGATTTTTCACATCGCCTCAGCGTTCGGGCGCGGGGATGAATTCGGCCTCGTCCCCCGGCGGCAGGCGGAAGCGGCCATGCGCCCAGTCTCCCGCGCGCCAGGCCTCTTTCGCCGCCTCGATCCGCTCTTTCGACGAGGCCACGAAATTCCACCAGATATAGCGCGGCCCGTCCATCGTGGCGCCGCCCAGAAGCATGATCCGCGCGCCTTCCGCGCCGGCCTTCACCGACACCTGGTCGCCGGGGCGGAAGACCAGCATCCGGCCGGCTTCGAACCTCTGGCCCCCGGTCGTAACCTCGCCCGTCAGCACATAGACGCCGCGGTCCTCGTGGTCGTCGGGCAGCGGAATCGCCGCGCCCGGGGCCAGCACCGCATCGGCGTAGAACACCTCGGACGGCATATCGAGCGCCATCCGTTCCCCCCAGGCCTGGCCGAGGATCAGGCGCACCTGTTTGCCCTCGCCTTCCAGCTCTGGCAGTTCGGCCTTGCCGATATGGACGAAACCGGCGGCATCATCCTCGCGGGCTTTCGGCACCGCGAGCCAGGTTTGCAGGCCGAACATCGACAACGGTGCGCGCCGCGCCGCGCCATCCGTGCGTTCGGAATGGGTGATGCCCTGCCCCGCCAGCATCCAGTTCACCGCCCCGGGCTCGATCCACTGATCGGTGCCGAGGGAATCGCGGTGATGGAGACGCCCTTTCATCAGATACGTCACCGTGCCCAGCCCGATATGGGGGTGCGGGCGCACGTCGATCCCCTCGCCGGTCAGGAACTCGGCCGGGCCCATCTGGTCGAAGAAGATGAAGGGGCCGACCATCTGACGCTCGACCGAGGGGAGCGCGCGGCGCACCTCGAACCCGCCCAGATCGCGGGCGCGGGGTACGATGACGGTCTCGATGGAATCGACCTGATCGCCGATCGGGATCGAAGGGTCGAGGGCGGGGTTCCAGCTCATGGCAGTTCTCCTGGCGCTATGAGAGGAGAATAGGCGCGCGCGGCCAGGATTTCAGCCCTTGCGGGCGGCGGGAGTGCTGTTCACCTGCGCACAGACAGAGCACCCTTGCGCCCGACCCCGGACCGGGTTAGGCCGCGCGGCGGGGGTGGTTAGCTCAGTTGGTAGAGCGTCTCGTTTACACCGAGAATGTCGGGGGTTCGAGTCCCTCACCACCCACCACCTGATCCGTTGAGATCGTTAAAACCACCTGCATATCAAGGGCTTTTCGCACTTCACTGTTACAACTCACGTTACAAACGGGGCTGTAATGGCAGGCAAGGTTCGGCAGCTTGCGGACCGTGAGGGGCGCTGTTTCGCCCGACTCGTGGTCCCAAAAGACCTTCGGAAGGCTTTAGGGAAAACCGAACTGCGCGCCGCTTTGGGCGGTGATTGGCGGCAGGTCCTGAAACTGCTGCGGGGCGCGGTGGTGCAGCTTCAACACCGGACCGCGCAAGCCGAGCGGCAGGCAGGTCCCGCGAACACCCACCGCGGCAGAAACACCGCGTTGTTGCCCCTCCTCTCTCCAAAGGTGGCCAGGAACTCGGGCACGCCCGCCTGGCGTAGTCCGGCCTTCCCGCCAGCATATGTGGTTCACGTCGGGATGGCCTGCCGGCCCGGCCCGGGGGTTTCTGAGAGCCGTTACAGTTCAATGGCGTGTTGCAGTTTGCCGTTCTATGTCTCGCGAGGTTCGCAAAAGGGGCAAATCCGGGGATCCTGCGGCCGCCACCGGACGGGGGCGCAAACAGGCCGCGCGGCGTGCCGCGGCGTCCTTTCTCCCCCTTGCGATTTTGCCGGGGCCAGCCTAAGCGGAGCCATGACCCAGCATCAGCGCCTTCTCATCATCGACTTCGGCTCCCAGGTGACGCAACTCATCGCGCGCCGCCTGCGAGAGCTGAACGTCTATTGCGAGATCCACCCCTACAACCGGGTGGACGATGCCTTCCTCAGGGCCTTCGCGCCACGCGCGGTGATCCTCTCGGGCGGGCCGGATTCGGTCACCCGCGAGGGCAGCCCCCGCGCGCCCGAAAGCCTGTGGAGCCTCGGCGTCCCGGTGCTGGGGATCTGCTACGGCCAGCAGACCATGATGCAGCAGCTTGGGGGGCTGGTGGAATCGGGCCATGGCACCGCCGAATTCGGCCGCGCCTTCGTCTCGCCCTCGGATGACCGGCTGCCGCTGCTCGACGGCTGGTTCGCCGCCGGGAACGAGCAGGTCTGGATGTCGCACGGCGATCACGTCTCGAAAATCGCCCCGGGCTTTCAGGTCTACGGCACCTCGCCCGGCGCGCCTTTCGCGATCACAGCCGACCCCGGGCGGCGCTTTTTCGCGGTGCAGTTCCACCCCGAGGTGCATCACACCCCGAAGGGCGCGAAACTCTACGAGAATTTCATCCGTCTGGCCGGTTTCACCGGCGACTGGACGATGGCGGGCTACCGCGAGCAGGCCATTCAGCAGATCCGCGATCAGGTCGGCGACAAACAGGTGATCTGCGGTCTGTCGGGCGGGGTGGATTCCTCGGTCGCGGCGATCCTGATCCATGAGGCGATCGGCGATCAGCTCACCTGCGTTTTCGTCGACCACGGGCTTCTCAGGAAGAACGAGGCGACCGAGGTCGTCGCCATGTTCCGCGACAATTACAACATCAAGCTGATCGCGGCGGACGAGTCCGACCTGTTCCTCGGCGCGCTGGAAGGGGTCTCCGACCCGGAAGTGAAGCGCAAGACCATCGGCCGGCTGTTCATCGACGTGTTCCAGAAATACGCGAACCGGATCGAGGGCGCGGAATTTCTCGCCCAGGGCACGCTCTATCCCGATGTGATCGAGAGCGTGTCCTTCTCGGGCGGCCCCTCGGTCACCATCAAATCGCACCACAATGTCGGCGGCCTGCCCGAGAAGATGGGGCTGAAACTGGTCGAGCCCCTGCGCGAATTGTTCAAGGACGAGGTGCGCGCTCTGGGCCGCGAACTCGGCCTGCCGCAGTCGTTCATCGGCCGCCACCCCTTCCCCGGCCCCGGCCTCGCCATCCGCTGCCCGGGCGAGATCACCCGCGAGAAGCTCGCCATCCTGCGCGAGGCCGATGCGGTCTATATCGACCAGATCCGCAAACACGGGCTTTACGACGAGATCTGGCAGGCTTTCGCCGCGATCCTGCCGATGCGCACCGTGGGGGTGATGGGCGACGGGCGCACCTACGACTATGCCGTGGGGCTGCGCGCGGTCACCTCGGTGGACGGCATGACCGCCGACACCTACCCGTTCACCCATGAATTCCTCGGCGAGACGATGACCCGCATCATCAACGAAGTGCGTGGCGTGAACCGGGTGTTCTACGATGTGACCTCGAAACCGCCGGGCACGATCGAGCTGGAATAATTCGGGCCCATCCGAAGGTCGCCGATAACCGGCTTTGTTGCGCTATCCCTGTGACCTACGGATTCATGTTTGTGAGTCCGGGGGTTAGGTTGGCCCCATGAGCAAACCGATCCCTCTTT
>NZ_UXAW01000131.1 GCF_900609055.1 Pseudogemmobacter humi
GGCGGCGACCCCGGTTGCGACCTCGGCGGGGGGGCGGGCGCCATCGATCACCCGGAAGCGCTGCGGCGCTTTGGCGGCGAGGGCGAGGAAGCCCTCGCGCACCCGGGTCTGGAAGGCGAGGCCCATGTCCTCGAACCGCATCTCGGAGCCCTGGCGGGCGGTGGCGCGGGCGAGGCCCTCTGCCGGGGAAAGGTCGATCAGCAGTGTCAGGTCGGGGTCGGTGCCGATCATCAGATCATGCAGCCGGTCGACGGTTTCGCGCAGATCGCCGCGGGTCAAGCCCTGGAAGACGCGGGTGGAATCGGCGAAGCGGTCGCAGATCACCACCTCGCCGCGGGCGAGCGCCGGGCGGATGGTCTTTTCCAGGTGGTCGCGCCGCGCGGCGGTGAACAGAAGGATCTCGGTCTCGGGCGACCAGCGGTCGGCTGCGCCTTCCAGCACGAGGCGGCGGATTTCCTCGGCGCCGGCCGAGCCGCCCGGTTCGCGTGTCAGTGTGACGGTATGGCCGGCCGCGCGCAGATGATCGGCCAGCATCCGGGCCTGGGTGCTTTTCCCCGAGCCGTCGATCCCCTCGAACGAGACGAAAAGCCCCGCCACGGCCCGGGCTCAGCTGGCCGGGGCGGCGGTTCCGCCCATCACATAGGTCTTCCACAGCACGCCCGCGGCGGTGGTCAGGCGGCGGGCGAAACCGGCCCTGGCGACCTCGGTCTCGGTCACCAGCGGCACCCGGCGCTCGGGCAGGCCCGGGACGAAGATCACCATCTCGGCCACCTGCTCGCCGGCGGCGAGCGGCGCGTGCAGCGGGCCTTTGTAGGTCACTTCGGCGCGGACGTTCTCCTGCACCAGCGCGGGGACCAGCAGTTTCAGATCCTCGGCGGGCACGAGGCCCACGCTGTCGGCCGCGCCCATGAAGACCTCGGCCTCGGCCACCCGCACGCCTTTGCCGGCCACGGTCTTCTCGGCGAACTGGCGGAAGGCCCAGGCGACGATGCGCTCGGCCTCTTCGGCGCGGGCCTTTTCCGTGGGCAGGCCGGTGATCGCGAAGATCACCCGGCGATTGCCCTGTTTCGCGCTGCCGACGAGGCCGTAGCCCGCCTCCTGGGTATGGCCGGTCTTCAGCCCGTCGGCGCCGATGTTGAGCTTCAGCAGCGGGTTGCGGTTCCAGCGGTTGTCGGGCGAGCGGTTCTTGTAGTCGTATTCGGTCTCGGCGAAGATCGGGTAGTATTCGGGGAATTCCCCGATCAGCCGCTGTGCCAGAATGCCGAGGTCGCGCATCGACATCCGGTGCCCGTCGGCGGGCCAGCCCGAGGCGTTTTTGAAGCTGGATCCGGTCATGCCCAGGGCCCGGGCGCGTTCGGTCATCTGGGCCGAGAAGGCGTCTTCGGTGCCCGCCAGCCCCTCGGCCACCACGATACAGGCGTCGTTGCCGGAATTGACGATCATGCCGTGGATCAGATCCTCGACCGTGGGCCGGTCGGTGTGCTGGAGAAACATCGTCGAGCCGCCGCGCCGCGTCATCTCGACCGCGCGGTCCGAGACGGCGAAGGCGGTGTCCATCCGGACACGGCCGTCGCGCAGGGCCTCGAACAGCATGTTGATCGTCATCAGTTTGGACATCGAAGCCGGCGGCAGCGGCTCGTCGGCGTTCTTGTCCATCAGCACGGTATGGGTGGTCACATCATAGACCCATGCCGCGCGGGCCTGGGTCTCGAACGCATGCGCCGGGCTGAACGAGACGACCGCAAGCACGAGGGCGGTTTTCAGATGCGGCAGGATCCGGCGCAGGAACATCGGCTCTCCCTCATTTAAGCATATAGGCGTCGGCGAAACCGGCGGCCTTGATTTTCTTGAGCAAAGCGGCGTCGCCGCGGGCGAAGACCGACCAGTAATCCTTGCCCTGCGCGCTTTCCTTGCGGACCTGGGCCTGGATGCCGGCTTTCGCCAGCTGGTCGCGGGCGCGGGTGGCGTTCGCCTCGACCGAGAAGAAACCGATCTGGATCGCCTTGCCGCCGGATGGGGCGGGGG
>NZ_UXAW01000101.1 GCF_900609055.1 Pseudogemmobacter humi
GGCTCGGGGGCCGCGGTCTTCGGCGCCACCGGCGGCTCGCTGCGCATCTGCTGCGACACCGGCAGGATCACCGCAAGGCCGATCACCAGCGCCGCGACCGAGGTGGTGGCGGCCAGGGCGGGTTTGGCGGACAGGAAATTCAGCATGGAACGCACTCCGTTCAGGAAACCCGCCCTCGCGGGGCGGTCCTCCGTCTGACGTGCTTCGGCGCGCGCGCCCTGGGTGCGGTCGAAATTTTCCATGGCGAGCGCAAGTGCCCGGGCGCGGGCGTCGGGCTCGGGCGGCGGGGGCGCGGCTTTCAGGGCGGCGCGCAGCTGTTCCAGATCGTCGGTCATCCGGCCTCTCTTGCCGCAAGGGCGCGCAGGCGTTTCTTCACTTCGGACATGCGCCAGGAGATCGTCCCCTCGGAAACCCCCAGCACGAGGCCCGCCTCGGCCTGGGTCATCTCTTCGCCCAGCACCAGCGCCACGGTGTCGCGCAGTTCCGGCGAGAGCTGCGCCATCGCCGACCAGAGCCAGGCCTCGGCCTCGCGGCCCTCGGCGATCTCGGCCTGGCGGGCGGTTTCCCAGTCGCCCCAGCCCTCGGCGGCCTTCACCCGCGTGGTGCGGCGGCGGCGCTGGTCGTGGGCGGCGTTCACCACCACGCGGTAAAGCCAGGTGGTGAAGCGCGCCTCGCCGCGCCAGCGCGTCAGCTTGACCGGAAGCGCGGCGCAGATGTCCTGCGCCAGATCCTCGGCATCGGCGCGCAGCCCGGTCAGCCGCCAGGCCAGCGCGAAGATGCGGTCGTAATGCCGCGCCACCAGGGTGGCGAAGGCCGCGCGGTCGCCCGAGGCGGCCGCCGTGGCAAGGGTCTCGTCGGGCGTATCCATCAGCATGACGCTAATCAGACGCGCGGCGCGGCGCAATCCTTGGCCCGTCCGGCAGCGGCGCGGGGAAAATCCGCAAGGCCCCCGGCTTGTGGGTCTTTTTTCGCTGTCCTAGGCTTCGGGCGCTCACTTCCCGGGGGATCCCTCATGCGCCGTTTGCCGAGTTTCGCTGGTTCCGTGCTGATCGCGGCGCTTGCCGTCCTGTTCTGCGCCTTGCCGCAGGCGGGGGCCGCGCAGGAGGCGGGGCCGCCGGTCGCGCTGGCGCCGGTGCCGGACTGGGCGGACGATCTGCCCGAGGCGGCGGCGCTCGATTCCGCGAAGATCGCCGGGGCGGGCGGCATCCGCCATCTGCTGAAGGACAGGCAATTCGCCTGGGTCGACGGCCGGCGGCAGGTCTGGAGCCGCGATGTGACGCAGATCCTGAGCCCCGAAGGGATCGCGGAAGGGGAGCTGAATGTTCTGGAATACAACGCCGCGCTTGAGGATTTCGCGCTGACCCGGGTGTCTTTGTGGCGCGACGGGGTGGAGACCGATCTGACCGGCAGCGTTCAGCCGGTCGCCGCACCCTGGGAGTGGGACGCGCCGGGCCAGGTTCTGAACCGCCGCCTCATGGTGGTGGTGCCGGTCGAGGGGCTGCGGGTGGGCGATGTGGTGGATATCTCGGCGCTGCGCAGCACGCGCCCCGATGCGCCCGCGCCGGACCGCGAGGTCTATGCGGAACTGGAGTTCCACGATCCGGTGATCCTCGCCCGGGCGGTGGTGAACTGGCCCGCGGACTGGCCGGTGAACATCCGCCCGCTGCCCGCGACGGTGGCGCGGATCGAGGGGCCGCTGCCCGGCGGCGGCACCCGGCTGGAGTTCCAGCGCATCGAGGCCGTTCCGGGTCTTTACGAGGAGGGCGTCCCGGTCTGGATCGACCAGCAGGCGGTGCTGCGGATGACGCCCGACCGCGACTGGAGCGCCCTCGCGGCGGATTACGCCCCCTATTATCAGGCGGATCATCCGCTGGGCGCCTGGGAAGACGCCCTGCGCGATCTGGTGGCGGCCGATGCCGGGGCCGAAGCCCGCGCGCTGGCGGCGCTGCACCTGGTCCAGGACGGGATCGACTATCTGCCGGTCGCCTTTCATGACGGCAGCACGCGGGCGCGGCTTCCGGCCGAGGTGATCGCCTCGGGCTATGGCGATGCGGCGGACAAGGCGCTCTTGCTGGCGGTGATGCTGCGGCGGATGGGGATCGCGGCCGATGTGGCGCTGACCCATCGTTATGCGGGGCACGGGCTGGACCAGGCCTCGCCCTCGGTCGGGGCTTTCGACCACGCCATCGTCCGGGTGCGGATCGGCGGCCAGGACTGGTGGCTCGACCCGGCGCTGACGGGCCAGCGCGGGCGGCTCGCGGCCCTGACCCCGCCGGATTACGGCTTTGCGCTGGTGCTGGCAGAGGGGCAAAGCGCGCCTCAGCCGATCCCCGCCGCGCCCGAGCGGGTCTGGACCAGCATCGTCACCGAGAAATACCGCTTCACCCTGGCCGGGCTATATCTCGACGTCTATTCCGAACACCGGGGCCAGTCGGCCGACGATCTGCGGCTGCGCCACGACGAGAGCGGCGAGGATATCTCGCTTGAGCTTTTCGGCTATTACGGCGACCTGCTGCCCGGGCTGCGGCAACTGAAACCGATCACGCTCAATGACGAGCCCGAGGCCAACCGGCTGACGCTGCACGAGAGCTATTTTCTGCCGGCAGAGGCGATCCGGCTGTCGGGGCTGCGCGAGAGATTTCCCTTCGCGGCCGAGGATTTCTCCAGCGACCTGCCGCAAAGCCCGCCGCAGGGGCGGAAGTTCCCCTGGGCAAGCGGCCCGCCCGGCCTCTACCGTCACCGGATCGAGGTGAGGGGGGCGGGGATCGACTTCACCCCGCCCGCGCCGGTCTTGCTGGAGAACGAGCTCTTCCGCTACCGGCTGGAGGCCTCGGCGCCGGGGCATGGCAGGCTGGAGCTGGACTGGGAGTTTCTGACCCGGCGCGCGGTGATCCCGGCGCGCGATGTGGCGAAGATCGCCGCGGATGCCCGCCGGATCTGGGACACGACCTGGTTCAGCTGGGATCTGCGCTGAGGTGCCGGGCGCGCTGCCGGCCGGCAGCGGCCTGAAAGAAATGGCCCCACGGACGCGCCCCCACGGAAACGCCCCCGCGCGGGGGCAGGGGATCCGCGCCCCGGGGAGTGGGGCGCGGATCATCCGGCCGTTATGGCCGGCTGTCGGTCATTGTCTGCCCCGCCTCGGGCAGCGCGATCAGAACAGGAGCCCGTCATAGACGGCGAAGGCGCCGCCGGTGGTGCGCAGATTGCCGCTCGCGCCCATATCGCGGGCATAGGCGGTGACCGCATTGTAGGTGCCCGAGCCGAACACCCCGTCGATCCCGCCGTAGTAATAGCCCGCGGCGCGCAGGTTGCGCTGGATCGCCTTGCGCTCGCCCGGCGAATAGGTCCTGAAGGCCTGGGCGGCGGGGGTGGAATGGACCGAACTGTAGCTCTTGGTCGAGCGGCGCGGCTCTTTGTAGACCGGCGCCGGTTCGGCATAGCGCGGCGTATCGTAGTAATAGGTCGGCGCGCGGTGCTCTTTGCGGTGTTTGCCGCTCTCGATCAGCTGATCGACGATGATCGCGGCGGCGACACCGGCGACGAAGCCCTGTTCCTTCTTGCCCCAGGCAAGCGCGGGCATCGAACTGAGCGCGACGGCGCCGGCACTCAGCGCGGCGATGGTCATGGTGCGAAACTTCGGCAGCATAGCGGTTTCCTTTCATAAGCGGAACCTGCCCCCTCCGTCGGGCCGGGCAGAAGACCGGAAGGCGGGGCGCGATGAGGCCAATCTGGGCGCGGCCGACCTGCCAGGCAAAATCAACCGGCTGTCAGGGGAAAACACCGGGCTGTTATGGGATAGCAGAAGGAAAATCAGAGACTTGCGGGAAAAGGAAAGGGGGCGCTCGCGCCCCCTCTGAGCCTCGCGGCTCATTCACTCCCTGAGGATATTTGAGGACAGAAAATGAGGGGGGACTGACTTTGGCACAAACGGGCTGGACTGCTGCGGCGCGCCAGCTTTGTGTTGCGGCGCGCCTCTGGGCGGCGGCCGGTTATCTTCTGGACGGAAAAATTTTGCCGGTCGGTGTCAGGATCGGGGCTTCGGGCCGGATGTGACTGCGGACCTGACAGTCCCGCCCGCGCCCTGCCGCGTCCAAATGGGAGGGCCGGGGATGTGTAGGTGATCAGCACCCCGCGGCACGATCTGGCCGAACCCGGTCAGGTGGCCCCACAGGGCATTGATCGCCTGTGTGCGCTGCCGGATCAGCAGTTCACGGATACGGAACATCGAGCCATGGTGCGCCACTGGTTCGAGCGCCGTGGCGAGGCGCCGCCCCTTGCGTCTCTTCGCTCTACACCGGCACGAGGCGCATCGTCGGGCGCGCCGCGGCTTCGCAGATCGCCCCGGCATCCCCGCATCGCTCTTCTGGCGTTTGACGAAGGGCTTCACCTGGGCGGGCGGGATCAGCCGCACCTCATGCCCGGGCTTGCAGATCTTGTGGCCCCGGAAATGCGCCCCTCCGCAAGCGTCCATCGCAACGACGCAAGGCGGCAACCGGCTGAAGAACGACAGCACCTGCTCCCGCCTCAGCGTCTTGCGAAAACCACCCGGCCAGGGACATCAGCCCCATGCGCCTGGAACACATTCTTCGCCAGATCGAGCCCGACAGTGATAATCTCCGACATGACTGCTCTCCTGTGTGGATCCTCGCAGAACCACCCCGGCATACAGATGCCCTCGGGGGGCGGTCACATCATCAGGGCCGGTCAGAGTTTCCCGTCCCCCCGCAACGCGCATCCCATGCGCCCCTCGGGCTTCGCGCCGGAACTTCACCAATGATGTCAATCTGCTGCCTGAGGAGCGCCGGATGCGGCCCGAATGTCGGTCAGATGCGCGCGGCAAGACCCCGGATCGCTCATTCCGCCCGATGTCCATTGTCCTGCCATATCACCACCAGCCGCCGGGGCCTCCGTCTGCCAGGTTTTCGATGGCTTCGGCTGGTCACCCGGGACCTGTGGCCTGTGCGGAAAGTCAGCCCCGACAGGGAAGGCCGACGAACGGGCCGCGGGGGGCAGGCGGCCCCCCGCGACGCTGGCCTGCCTGCTCAGACGCTCAGGCAGATGTATTTCATCTCCAGGTAATCCTCGGTGCCGTGGTGGCTGCCCTCGCGCCCGAGGCCCGATTGCTTGACGCCGCCGAACGGCGCCTCGGCGGTCGAGATCAGGCCGGTGTTCACGCCGACGATGCCGTATTCCAGCGCCTCCTGGACGCGGGTGATGCGGCCGATGTCGCGGGCGAAGAAATACGAGGCGAGGCCGAAGATCGTGTCGTTGGCCCTGGCGACGACCTCTTCCTCGGTCTCGAAGCGGAACAGCGGCGCCAGCGGGCCGAAGGTTTCCTCGTTGGTCACCAGCATCTCGCTGGTCACCCCGGTGAGGATGGTCGGCTGGAAGAACGAGCCGCCCAGCTCATGGCGCTTGCCGCCCAGAGCCACCGTCGCGCCCCTGGCTTTGGCGTCGGCGATATGTTCCTCGACCTTCTCGACCGCGGCGAGATTGACCAGCGGGCCGAACTGCACCGGCTCGGACAGCCCGTCGCCGACAGTGGTCTTCGCCACCGCCGCCGCCAGTTTCTCGGCGAATTTGTCGTAGACGCCGGCCTGGACGTAGATCCGGTTGGCGCAGACGCAGGTCTGACCGTTGTTGCGGAACTTGGACAGCATCGCGCCCTCGACCGCGCGGTCCAGATCGGCGTCGTCGAAGACGATGAACGGCGCATTGCCGCCCAGCTCCATCGAGCATTTCATCACCTGATCCGCCGCCTGGCGCAGCAGGATCCGGCCCACTTCGGTCGAGCCGGTGAAGGTCAGCTTCCGCACCGCCGGATTCTCGCAGAATTCCTTGCCGATGTCGGACGAGCGTTTCGAGGTGATCACCGCGAACACCTCGCCCGGGATCCCGGCGCGCTCGGCCAGCACCGCGATCGCCAGCGCCGAGAGCGGCGTCTCGGCGGCCGGGCGGGCCACAAAAGCGCAGCCCACGGCCAGCGCCGGGCCGCATTTGCGGGTGATCATCGCATTGGGGAAGTTCCAGGGCGTGATCGAGGCCACCACGCCGATCGGCTGCTTGATCACCGTGATGCGCTTGTCGGGCTGGTGGCCGGGAATGGTCTCGCCATAGACGCGCTTCGCCTCTTCGGCGAACCATTCGATGAAGCTGGCGCCATAGGCGATCTCGCCCTTCGCCTCGGCCAGCGGCTTGCCCATCTCGGCGGTCAGGATGGTGCCCAGATCGTCCTGGTTCGCCATCATCAGATCGAACCATTTCCTCAGGATCTGGCTGCGGTCCTTGCCGGTGCGCGCGGCCCAGGCCTTCTGCGCCTTTTCGGCCGCGGCGATGGCGCGGGCGGTCTCGGCGCGGCCCAAATTCGGCACCCGGGCGATCACGTCGCCGCGGGCGGGGTTGATCACCTCGAAGGTCGAGCCGTCGTCGGCGTCGATCCACTGGCCGCCGACATAGGCCTTTTCGACCAGAAGCGAGGGGTCTTTCAGAAGCGCGCGCAGATTGGTGACGGTGTCTAGCATGGGGGCCTCCGCTGAAACGATTGGGGCTGAGGTCGCATGCAGGGGGGCGACTTGTCCAGTTCCGCGCGCGCGATCAGTCCAGTTTGCGGCCAAAACCGCCGCAGGCTGGCGGGATCGAACGCCGCCCCCTTTCATCCTGATCCAAATACCCCCGCCGGAGGCACGGCCCCGCAAGGGGCCGGTTCCCGCCCTCAGCCGTTCGCGTGCATCCGCTCGATATAGGCGCGCATCTCCTCGGCCTCCTGGCGGGCGTCGCGCAGCCCCTCCATCGCGGCGCGCAACTCGGCCTCGGTCTGGCTGATCTGGTTGGTCAGCTCCGCCTCGCGGGTCTCCAGCCAGACCACCGCCTGGTCGCGCATCTCCTCGGCCTCGTGCAGCGACTGCGCCAGCCGGTCGAGTTCGGACAGATCGGTGCCCGCGCTGCGCGAGAAACGGTGCAGCAGCCAGTGGCAGAGCCAGCCCATGCCGAAGGCCAGGAGCAGGATGATCGAGGTGGCGATGACGAATTCGGTGCGGTTCATTGGGCGGGCAATCCTTCGGCCCCCGGGGAAGGGGCTTGCCAAGGGGGCTTGCCGGGAAATCCCGGCGCTGCGGTGGGTCAGTCTTCCTCTGCGGGGCGGGTGCGCGGTCGGACGGTCTTCTCGGCCGGCGCGACCGAGGGGCTGGTGTCGGCGGAAAAATCGGGCGCCTCGCCGGAGGCGGTGGCCTCGACGGCGGGGGCGGCTGCGGCCGGAGTGGCGGCTTCGCTTTCCTCTGCCGCCTGCGGCACCTGCGGGGCGGCGGCGGCTTCCTTCAGGGTGAATTCGATCCGCCGGTTGGCCTCGCGCCCGGTTTCGGTCGCATTGTCGGCGATCGGATTGCTTTCGCCATAGCCCACCGCGGTCATGCCCGATGTATCGACCCGGCGGCCAAGCAGCGCCATCATCACCGCCTCGGCCCGCGCCTGGCTGAGCGCGGCATTGCCGCTTTCCGAGCCCTGGGAATCGGTATGGCCGGCGATTTCCATGCGGATACCGGGGCAGTCGCTCAGCACCTCGGCCAGCTCGCCGATCACCGGGCCGGCCTCGGCGGCGATCTCGGCCGAGCCGGGCGTGAAGGTGATCTTGCGGCGCGACATGATCATGTCCACCCCGGCGGCGCATTCCTGCGGGGTGGGCAGGGCCGCCAGCGGGTCGAGCTTTACGTCATAGCTGACATCGACGCGGAAATTCTGGCCCTGGCCCAGCCCCGAGGACAGGATCTGGGTGATCCGCGCCCGCGCGTCCTGCGAGCCGGTGATGCCCTTCACCTCGACCGCATCGGGGCGCACCACCAGCGTGCCCTTGTCCAGCAGCGACAAAGATTCCAGCCCCGCCAGCACCCGCACCGGCCAGCCGTCGGGCAGATCGGGGTCCAGCACGGCGGCGACATAGACGTTTCCGGCGCCGAAGGCCGCGCGCGCGAATGCCTCGGTCGCGGCCTGCTGCACCTCGTCGACCAGCCGCCCGCGAAGCTCCACCCGGCCCGAATCCAGCCGCCGGGCGGTGAATTCCGCCGGGCCGCGCGTCTCGGTATCGGGGGCCGGCGGCACCGGATCGAGCGAGAACACATCGGGCAGCGCCGCGCGCAGATCGCCGAGCGCATTGTCGAAGGTGGCCTGGCTCACGCCTTCCCCGGCGGCGAAGGTGATGTCGGCGTCCGAGAAGGTCACGGTCCCCGCCTCCATCGCCGCCACGGCGCGGATCGCGGCCACCGCCGCCTCGGACCAGCGCGGCGAGGGGGTGCCCATGCCCACGGTGCAGATCGCGGGCCCCTCCATTCCGGCGGCGGCGGCGGCGTTCAGGATCAGCGTGCGGGCGCGGTCGGTATCGGCGGAACAGGCGTCGAACCGCGCGCCGGCCGCATCCTTGATGAAGCGCAGCGTGAAGGGGGTGATCACCGGGCGCGGCGCCGAGATATTGGTCTCCAGCACCACCGGGCGCGGCTTGCGCTTGCTCAGTTCGCTTTCCAGCCGGCGTTTCTCGGCCGGGCTGTCGGCGATGGCGGTCACTTCGACCCGGCCCGCCGAGACCGAGATCTTCGAGCGTTTCAGCAGGCCAAGCGCCTCGATCCCGAAGCTGAGCGAGTCGTTCCAGCCCTCGGGCGCCGGCCAGTTGGCCGATTGCAGCATGTTGACCGGCAGACTGTCGTCCGGGGTCAGATATGAGGCCGCCTCGACGAAGGCATCGACGCTCAGCCCTTCGGCGTCGGGGGTGGCGGGCATCAGGCCGCCCAGCTGGATACCGTCGTCGTTGCGCAGCATCTCGACCGAGAAGCGCGGGGCCTCGATGGCCGAGGTCGGCGTCACGTCCAGCGTGTCGCGGATGCGCGAGCTGTCGACCAGCGAACTGACGAGGTTCAGCGCGCGGAACCGCGCGGCCTCGTTCGGGGCGGTGCCGCTCAGATGCACCAGCATCCCGTCGGTGGTGACCGTGGCCCAGTCCATCCGCGCATCCGAGAGCCGGGAGATGACCACCGTGCCGGTGCGGTGTTCGATCATCAGCGCCGAGGCGAGGGCGATGCCCAGCATCAGCACCCCCGCAAGGACGAAGGCCAAGGCGCCGAGCGCGGCGCGGGGAAGAGAGAGAAGGCGCCTGGTCAAAGGAGAATCGGGGCTCCGTTTCGCATCCGGCGGCGGTTTGCGGGCCGGGATGGTGGTTTCCTAGGGGGTTAAACGCCGCGGATCAATCAGACCAGAGCGGCGGCGGCAAGAAACGGCACAGGGATCAGCCCCGCGTCGCGGTTGGCGCGGAAGGCCCGCAGGCAGGCGGCGGGGTCGTCGAGGTTCAGCCCGCGCATCTGCCAGCCCATATGCAGCCCGAAGGCCCAGACCCCGGCCAGCGCGATCAGCATCGGCGCGATCCCGCGCGAGGCCGGGATCGTCACGATCACCGCCGCCGCGAACAGCAGCACCGCCAGCGCGAGGAACCCCGCCAGCCAGCGCCCGCTTTGCGCCCCGAACAGCCGGGCGGTGGATTTCACCCCGATCAGCGCGTCGTCCTCTTTGTCCTGATGGGCGTAGATCGTGTCGTAATACAGCGTCCAGGCGATGCCGCTCAGCCACAACAGCACCGCGCCGGGGGCGACATGGCCGGAATGCGCCGCCCAGAGCAGGATCGCGCCCCAGTTGAAGGCAAGGCCGAGAAACACCTGCGGCCACCAGGTGAAGCGTTTGGCGAAAGGATAGACCACCACCAGCGCGAGCGAGGCCACCCCGAGGCCGATGGCAAGCCGGTTGTATGTCACAAGGATCAGCGCCGCGATCAGCGCCTGGAGCGCCATCCACAGAAGCGCGCCTCTTACCGTCACCTGGCCCGAGGGGATCGGGCGGCTCCGGGTGCGGGCCACCTGTCCGTCGATATGGCGGTCGGTGATGTCGTTCCAGGTGCAGCCCGCGCCGCGCATCAGAAACGCGCCGAGGCCCGAGGACACCATCAGCCACAGATCGAGGCGCGAGAAGCCCGATCCGTCGTTTGCCGCCAGCGCCACCGCCCAGAGGCAGGGGATATACAAAAGCCAGGTGCCGATCGGGCGGTCGGCGCGCGACAGCCGCAGCCAGGGCCGCGCGGGCGCGGGGGCCAGCCGGTCCACCCAGTTGCCGCGCACCGCATCGGCCACGCCGGCCGGGGCTTGTTGCGGGGCCTCTGGCGTTCCGTCCGTCCGGGTCATAGGTTCCCTCCATGGCAGGGCCGAAAGTCAGACTTCATGTAGATCAGCCGCTCGGGGCGGGGCAAGCCGTGGCCGTTCCCGAAGGCGCGGCGAATTATCTCTTTGCCGTGATGCGGCTCGGCCCGGGGGCGGGGGTGTTCCTGTTCAACGGGCGCGACGGCGAGTGGCTGGCCGAGGTGGCCGAGGCCGGCAAGCGCCGCGGCGTTCTGGTCTGCCGCGAACAGACCCGCGTGCAGGAGGCGCCGCCCGATCTGTGGCTCCTGTTCTCGCCGGTGAAGAAAGAGCGCACCGCCTTCATCGTAGAAAAGGCGGTGGAGCTTGGCGTGGCCCGCATCCTGCCGGTCTCGACCCGGCGCACCAATGCCGAAAGGCTGCGCGAGGACAAAGCCCGGGCCCATGCCACCGAGGCCGCCGAGCAATGCGGCGCGACTTACGTCCCCGAGGTGGCTGATCTGCAACCCCTTGACCGGCTGCTGGCGTCCTGGCCCGAGGGCCGCAGGCTTTACTGGGCCGACGAGGCCCGCGCCGGGGCCGATGCCGCCTGGCCGGGCGCCCGGGGCGAGCCCGCCGCGATCCTGATCGGCCCCGAAGGCGGCTTCACCCCCGAAGAACGCGCGCGTCTCGACGGGTTGCCTTTCGTGACGCCGGTGGCGCTTGGCCCGCGCATCCTGCGGGCGGAGACCGCGGCGCTTGCCGCGCTGACGCTGTGGCAGGCGCGGTTCGGGGACTGGCGATGAGCTTCCTGCGCCCCGAGGCGCTGGCGCTCCTGCGCCGCTGGTCGGGGCCGGCGGAAGGAGCGGCGCTGGTGGCGCTCGGGCTCTGGATCTTCTCGGGCGGCGGCTGGATCCTGATGCCCGCCGGTGCCCTGGTGGTCGCGGCGGGCCTTGGCTGGGGGCTGCTGGCGCTGCGGCGGATGCGCTTTCAGGGCGATCCCGCCGCCCCAGGCCTGGTCGAGATCGACGAGGGCCGGCTGAGCTACCTGCACCCGCGGATGGGCGGCGAGATCAGCCTGAACGATCTGACCGAGCTGCATCTGGTCAGCCTGCGCGGGCGCCGCGCCTGGCGGCTTGGCGATCTGTCCGGCCGCTGGCTCCTGGTGCCGCTGGATGCCGCCGGGGCCGAGGCGCTGTTCGACGCTTTCGCGAGCCTTCCCGGTCTCGGCTCGGCCGGGCTGGTCGCCGCGCTGGACGAGACGCAGGAAGGCGCGGCGGGGCAGGGCGGCACGCTTCCCGCGCCCGCGCTTCGCGACCGGCTGGTCTGGGCGCGACCGGGCCGCGGGTTGCGCCCGGTGCGCCCCGGGCCGGGGGGGAACTGACGCCCCACAGCCGGGCGGGACGGCAGAACGAGAATCCTGTCCCGGGCGGTCAGCCCGCCCCCTTCTTGCAGCGCCGCGCGGAAATGAGCGGCAGACAGAAGGTTTCACACCAGCGCTCCTGTCTTTCGGCGGCACGCCAGCCAGCTTTCTTCGATACCGGGGCCGCCCGACAGCGATGTAGAACAATCCCGCAATTCCGGCGGGCATATGGCGTATCCGGGTGAATATCGGCCAGGATCGTCGGCAGGGACAGGGGGCTGCCCCCGGGTTTCAGGGCCCGCCGGCCGTTTCCGTGTAGCGGCAGAACTGCAACACCTGCTGTATCGCTTGTGCCCCGGCCGCTGTGGCCAATCGCGGCGATGCCATCGGGCAGTCTTGACAATGCCCCCCGTCGCGGGACAGGTCATGTCGCCTCAGGCACAGATCGAAGTCAGCAGAACCGGAGCCAGCCCATGTCGATACCCCAGGCCGGAGGCGGCCCGATCGAGAGCTTCGGACAGTTGGCCGAACTGCTGGAAAGCGGCTGCAAACCGGCCGATCAGTGGCGCATCGGCACCGAACACGAGAAATTCGGCTGGCTGACAGACTCGCGCCGCCCGCTGCCCTATGCCGGAGAGCGCTCGATCTCGGAGATTTTCTCCCGGCTTGAGGCCCGTTTCGGCTGGCAGCCGGTCAGGGAGGGCGAACATACCATCGGCCTGACCCGCGACGGCGCCAATATCAGCCTGGAGCCCGGCGGCCAGTTCGAGCTGTCGGGTGCGCCGCTGGCCTCGGTCCGCGAGACGGTGGCGGAACTCGACACCCATTTCGCCGAGGTCGCCGCGGTGACCGAAGGCATGGGCGTGCGCTTCATGGGGATCGGCGCGGCGCCGGAATGGTCGCATGAGGACATGCCGGTCATGCCCAAAGGCCGCTACCGGCTGATGACCGATTACATGGGCCGCGTCGGCACTCATGGCACCCAGATGATGTATCGCACCTCGACGGTGCAGGTGAATCTCGACTACGGCTCCGAGGCGGATATGGTGAAGAAGCTGCGGGCCGGCCTTGCGCTGCAACCCGTGGCGACCGCGCTTTTCGCCAGCAGCCCGTTCTTCGACGGGCGCGAGAACGGCCACAAATCCTGGCGCTCGCGGATCTGGCGCGGCCTTGATGATTCCCGCACCGGCATGCTGCCCTTCGCGTTCGAGGATGGCATGGGCTTCCAGCGTTACGTCGACTGGGTGCTCGATGTGCCGATGTATTTCGTCTACCGCGACGGGCGCTATATCGACGCGCTCGGCCAGTCGTTCCGCGATTTCCTGAAGGGCGAACTGCCCGCGCTGCCCGGCGAGAAGCCGACGCTTTCCGACTGGGCCGACCATCTGACGACGGTTTTCCCCGAGGCGCGGGTGAAGAAATACATCGAGATGCGCGGCGCCGATTGCGGCGACCGGGCGCATCTGGCGGCGCTGCCGGCGTTCTGGACCGGGATCATGTATGACGACGCCGCGCTGGATGCCGCCTGGGATCTGGTGCGCGGGTTTGATGCGGCCACCCGCGAGGGGCTGCGCGTCGCGGCCTCGGTCGATGCGCTCCAGGGTGAGGCGAATGGCGTGAAACTTGCCGATCTCGCCCATGCCGCCCTGTCGCTGGCCCATGCGGGGCTGGCGGGCCGCGGCCTTGGCGAGGAGGCATATCTCGCGCCGCTGGTCGACCATGTGAAGACCGGCCGCGTCCAGGCCGACCGCTGGCTGGAGCTTTACCACGGCGACTGGGGCCGCTCGCTCGCCCCGATCTGCGAGGCTGCGAGTTACTGAGCGCGAGACGAGGGGGCCGTCCCGCTCCCGGGGCGGGACTCGGGCGGGATATCTCCAGACAGTGTTGTCTGTCGATTATTCCGCAGTCTCACCCATTGGACCGCAATGACCGAAGAGGACGGTGGCGCAGGCTATCCCGTATGGTCCGGTGTCAGCGCCGTTTCCGACGATCACCCCCCCTGACTTTTGCGCCACCTCTCCCGGATGGCAGTCTTGCCGACCCGGCGACTGGCCGGGAGGCGCCGCGTCACTTCTGCACCGTTTCCTGCGAATCTCCCCGGACCAGGGCGCGCCATGATGAACGCCAGAAGTCCGGCATCCCCCGCACTCCTGGGCGGCGGGCCTGATCGGTGTTCACAGACCGGCGCGGACAGCATCCGGATCGCCCGGGTTTTGCGGTAATGGAGGGTACGGCCTTGGACACCTCAGGCAGGCGATGCGCTCAGCCAAGAGCCTGATGCACCGTATCCGATCACAATCGCAGGGTCTTTGATCCTCCTCATACCAAAAAGCTCTTCACGACCCCTGCGTTTCGCCTCCGTGGTGATCATTGCGTTGGCGATATGGGTCGGAGCCCGGCTGATCGTCCGGGCCGGGTTGGAAGGTGACCCAATTCGGGTCGCAAATGCAGGCGAGCCGATACGAGCGCTCGGGAAGGGCAGCGCGCGATTGCCGCCTTGCATGAGGAACTGGCAAGCTGCGGCTGGTGCAGGGCAAGACCGGCAAGGCGCTGCTGCTGCCCTGCACGGCCGAACTGACGGCGGTGCCGGATGCGGTCCGTCCGGCCGATGGCGGCCGGGATTGACCGATCATCGCCACGCGCGACGGCAACCGCATGACCTGTCGCAGCATGGCGCGGCTCATGATGGCGGCCCGGGATCGCCCCGGCCTGCGGGCCAATGACCTTCACACGCTGGACTACCGGGGCGTGAGGCATTGGCCTGGGCGGGCTGTTCTGACGAGGAAATCCAAAGCTCCAGCGGCCAAGACACGCCCGAGATGGTCGCCAGGTATGCGGGGATCGCCCGGCCACAGATGCGCGCCGATTCGACCGCCAGGAAGCGAGGGAACAGATACGGGCCGAAAAAAGAACCCTATACGGCAGATGATACACGTTGACGGGCAGGAGGAAAAAACCTAATGAACACCGCATTCCGGCGGGTTGGCGGAGAGGTTACGCAGCGGATTGCAAATCCGTGAAGACCGGTTCGATTCCGGTACCCGCCTCCAAATCTTTTCAAACACTTAGCTTATCATACCGCGTTGCCATTCAAATCTGGCAACATCCGTGGCAACTTTCTCGTTCCTGTCTTGTTCTGTTCCATTACTCATTTTCGCTTTGATTGTGCCTCGATAGCTCGGACTTTTTGCCTCGCAGCTCCGGCATACTTTCGAACCATCGCGCCGGTAGCATGCCCTGTAACGGCCGCTATCAGCTCGTCGCTACACCCGAGAGATGCCAGCTCTGATGCGGCTGAATATCTCAGCCCATGGATATCGAAGGCCTCTGCTCCAATCTCCCTGCGCACAGCAATGACGAGATCTGCTGCACTGCGATAGCTGGATGGCTTTCCGCGTCCCCACGCGCAGATCTTGACGCCAATTTTTGCAGCCTCAGCTATAATCGCGAGCAGATGAGGCGTAAAAGGCACCCACAGCCGAGCGCCGGTCTTGCCCTGGGTGAGGTTGATCCCTTCCCCTTCAATGTCCCCCCATCGCATTTTCAGCACATCGCCGATGCGCTGACCGGTGCCAAGCGCAATCTCTAAGATCAGGAGCGCCCGCCCGGTGGCCTTGGCGCGATAGGCGTCGATCAGATCCTGCGGCCAGGCCTCGCGGGGCGGGGCGCCGGACTTCAGCAGGCTCACACCCTTGGCAGGATTATCCTCTCGCCAGCGCTGATCAATAGAGGTTGTTCGGTTCATCTGAACAGGTTTTGGTTGTTTTCTAAGTGGTTTTCCGCCTCGGTTCCGCCGCCACCGCTTCGGGCATCGGCTGGTTGAAGCAGGCCTGATCCGGGGTTTTCCCTTCAAGCGATGAATGTGGACGGCGGCTGTTGCAGAAGCTCAGATATCGCCCGATCCCGGCCCGGGCCTCGGACAGGCTGGAACAGGCCCGCAGGCAGACCTCCTCGTATTTGATTGTCCGCCAGAGGCGCGCGACGAAGACGTTGTCGCGCCAGGCGCCCTTGCCATCCATGCTGATCCTGATCTTGTGGGCGGCCAGCACCTTGATGAAGTCGGTCGAGGTGAACTGGCTACCCTGACGTCGCATGGCCGCTCGAACCGATGGCGCGACCATGCTCCATGTTGAAGATTTCGGGCGGGCCATGACGTGCCAGTGCCTCCTCGACAGCTTCGATGCAAAAATCGGCCTCCAGCGTGATCGACACCCGCCAGGCCAGGACGCACCGGGTGAACCAGTCCAACACGGCGGCCAGACAGATGAAGCCGCGCGCCATTGGAATGCAGGTGATGTCCATCGCCCAGACCTGATTGGGCCGGGTGACAGGCAGCTTTCTCAGCAGATAGGGGCAGTGAGCTGCTGCCGGTTTCGTGGACAGCAGGTTAAGCTAGCATAGCGCGGGCCTCGAACTCCATTGGGCTGAGGTAGCCCAGTTTCGAATGCCTTCTGCG
>NZ_UXAW01000100.1 GCF_900609055.1 Pseudogemmobacter humi
GCCGCCGCTTTTCGACGGGAACAGGCCGGCGATCTCGGCATAGGTATGGGCCTGGATGAAGCCGAAACCGACCGAGATGATCCAGATCACCCAGGAGGGCGTGCCGACCGTCGCCGCGATCCCTCCGATCGAAAACAGCACCAGCGCCGGAACCCCGGCCGCCACCCAGAAGGCCGCAGGCCAGCCGATCACCCGATGCAGCCCGCCTTCCGGCCGGCCCGAAGATCCTTCATGATTACTCAAATCTGTCCCTCCTGTTGAGAAAAGCAGACGGGCCGCCGCTGGTTTTTCTGATCCGGCTGTCCCGTCTGCATTCAGTGTTTTTGCCTCATCCGGCGGCGGGGGCCGCCGGTGGGGGTGTTTCTGTCGGGATGAAAGGGGCGTTGCGCCTGGCGAAACCCCGGCTGGCGAAACCCCGCGCTGGCGGTGCCGTTGGCCCCGACAGCGCTGCGGCTATCGCCCGGCGGTGCCGGTGCGGTCAGTCTGGAGTTGCACAAACCCGACCCTCCTCCCGGAAAGCTGGCCCCGGATCCTGTCCGGTGGCCCCGATGGCTCGTCTGGTGGCCCGTGCGAGGCCAGAAGCGGCATTATGTCGCGAGAGGATGAGACGGATTTCTTGATTCGCAAAGAGAATTTTTCCCAATGCGAAAATTAGTATCCGTAAAGGAAAATCGCCCGCCGTCCCGCACAGAGCGAGGGGAGCGGTCTTCCCGGTTTTCCGGGGCAGGGCGCAGCTTAACAACATCCTTCCCTTCGGCGGCAAGGATTTTCGTCCGGGACCCGGAGCGGGGGAATCCCGCGCGCCGGGGCGGGAAGGGCTTTGCATGATTTGCGCCGGCTGAAAGCGATGCTAGACAGGCGGAGGCCTTGCGGCCGGAACACGGCCGCAGCTATAGTTAGCGCTAACAGCGGGCCTTCCGCAAAGGCGCGCGCAACCGACGGGGAAGCCATGGCATCGCGTGTCATTCCGGTCGAGGTCTTCGACCTCGTGATCTTCGGCGCGACCGGGGATCTTGCCCGGCGCAAGATCCTTCCCGGGCTCTACCTGCGCTGGCTTGCGGGGCAGATCCTGCCCGAGGCGCGGGTGATCGGCGCGGCGCGGGCAGAGCTGAGCGATGCCGAATTCCGCGCTTCTGTCGCCGCCGCCATCGCCGAATACGTGCCGCCCGCCCGCCAGGACGCGGCGGCGCTGGCCGGGTTTCTGGACCGGCTGTCCTATGTCGCGATAGATGCGACCGGCGACAAGGGCTGGGCGCAGCTCAGGGCCGTGGTGCGCCCCGATGTGGTTCAGGCCTTCTATTTCTCGGTCGCCCCCACGCTGTTCGGCGCCATCGCCGGGCGGCTGACCGCCCATGGCATCGCCGGACCCGAGGCGCGGATCGTGGTGGAAAAGCCGTTCGGGCGCGATCTCGCCTCGGCCCGGGCGCTGAACGCCGCGCTCGCGCAGCATTTCGCGGAAAGCCAGATCTACCGGATCGACCATTATCTGGGGAAGGAAACCGTCCAGAACCTGATGGCGGTGCGTTTCGCCAATATCCTGTTCGAGCCGCTGTGGAACAGCCAGTATGTCGATCACGTCCAGATCACCGTCGCCGAGACGGTGGGCGTGGAGGGCCGCGGCGTCTATTACGACAAGGCGGGCGCGATGCGGGACATGGTGCAGAACCATATCATGCAGCTTCTGTGCCTGATCGCGATGGAGCCGCCGTATCACTTCGACCCCGACGCCGTGCGCGACGAAAAGCTCAAGGTGATCCGGGCGCTCGACCCCGTGCGCCCCGAGGATATCGTGCGCGGCCAGTATCTGGCCGGGGGCGGCAAGGGCGGCTATCTTGAGGATGCCGACAACCGCAACAGCCGCACCGAAAGCTATATCGCGCTGAAGCTGCATATCTCGAACTGGCGCTGGAAGGGCACGCCGTTCTACCTGCGCACCGGCAAGCGGCTGCGCGCGCGCGAATCCGAGATCGCCATCACCTTCCGCGAGCCGCCGCATTCGATCTTTGACGATCACTCGGGCTGGCGCGAGAACGTGCTGGTGATCCGGCTGCAACCCGATGAGGGGATGAATCTCAAGGTGATGATCAAGGAACCCGGTCCGGGGGGAATGCGTCTGGTGCAGGTGCCGCTCGACATGTCCTTCGCCGAGGCGCTTGGCGAGGCGCTCGACGATGTGCCCGACGCCTATGAGCGGCTGATCATGGATGTGATCCGCGGCAACCAGACCCTGTTCATGCGCGGCGACGAGGTGGAGGCGGCCTGGGCCTGGACCGATCCGGTGATCGGCGGCTGGGAGGCGCGGGGCGAAAAGCCGCAACCCTACGAGCCCGGGACCTCGGGGCCCGAGGATGCGTTGATGCTGATGCACCGCGACAACCGCCGCTGGAGGGAGATCCGCTCATGAATTTCCACGAATATCCCGACCGCGATTTCCTGCATCTGCGGCTGGCCGACCGGATCGCCGGGCAACTGGCCGAATTCATCCGCCGCGACGGGCGGGCCACGCTGTCGGTGCCGGGCGGGGCTACGCCGGGGCCGGTGTTCGACATCCTCTCGGGCGTCGATCTGGACTGGGGCCTCGTCTCGGTGGTGCTGAACGATGAACGCTGGGTGCCCGAGACATCGGAACGCTCGAACACGCATCTGTTGCGCGAGCGGCTTCTGAAGGGCCGCGCGGCGAAGGCGCGGCTGATCCCTTTGTATAAGCCGGGCGCCGAACCCGAAGAGGCTTTGGCCGAGCTGGAAGAGGGGCTGCGCCCGCATCTGCCGATTTCGGTGCTGCTTCTGGGGATGGGCGGCGACATGCACACCGCCTCGTTGTTTCCCGGCGCCGACCGGCTGGCTGAGGCGCTGGCGCCCGATGCTCCGCTGCTGCTGCCGATGCGGGCCGAGGCGGCTGTGGAGCCGCGCATCACCCTGACCGCGCCGGTTCTGCGCGCGGCGATCCAGATCCATGTGCTGATCACCGGCGCCGCCAAGCGCGAGGCGGTGGAGCGCGCGGCGGGGCTGCCGCCGGAACAGGCGCCGATCCGCGCGGTGCTGGATCAGGCCGATGTGCATTGGGCGGAATGAGATGACGGACAAGTGGAAGGCCCTTCGGGAGCATCACGCGCAGGTGGCGGGGCGGCGGATCCTGACGCTGTTCGATGAGGATCCCGGCCGCGCCGCCGGTTTCTCGGTCCGGGCCGACGGGCTGCTCTTCGACTTCTCGAAAACCAATATCGACGCCGGGGGACGCGCGGCCCTGATCGCGCTGGCCGAGGCATCCGGCCTGGCCGAGAAGCGCGCGGCGATGTTTTCCGGCAAGAAGATCAACGAGACCGAGGGCCGCGCCGTGCTGCATGTCGCGTTGCGCGCGGGCGAGGCGCATCGGATCCTGGTCGACGGCCGCGACGTGATTCCCGGTATCGCGGAGACGCTGCGCCGCTGCGGCGCTTTCGCGGAAGCCGTGCGTTCCGGCGCGTTCACCGGGCAGGGCGAGCGGATCACCGATGTGGTCAATATCGGCATCGGCGGCTCGGATCTCGGCCCCGCGATGGCGGTGCTGGCGCTGGCGCCGTATCACGACGGGCCGCGGGTGCATTTCGTCTCGAACGTCGATGGCGCCCAGGTGCATGACGTTTTGCGCGGGCTGAACCCGGAAACCACGCTGGTGATCGTCGCGTCCAAGACCTTCACCACCATCGAGACCATGACCAATGCGGATACTGTCAGGCGCTGGATGGCGGGCCGTGTCGCCGACCCGGCGGCGCAATTCGCCGCCGTCTCGACCGCCGCCGACAAAACCGCCGCTTATGGCATCGCGCCGGAACGGGTGTTCGGTTTCGGCGACTGGGTAGGCGGGCGCTATTCGGTCTGGGGGCCGATCGGGCTGGCGCTGATGATCGCCATCGGGCCGGAGCGGTTCGGTGAATTCCTGTCCGGCGCCCGCGCGATGGACGAGCATTTCCTGGCCGCGCCTTTCGCGGCGAACATGCCGGTGGCGCTGGCGCTGACCGGGATCTGGCACAACCAGATCTGCGGCTACCCCACCCGCGCCGTGCTGCCCTACGAGCAGCGCCTGTCGCGGCTGCCGGCCTATCTCCAGCAGCTTGAGATGGAGAGCAACGGCAAGAGCGTGGCGCTCGACGGCAGCGATCTGACGGTGCAGTCCGGCCCGGTGGTCTGGGGCGAGCCCGGGACCAACGGCCAGCACGCCTTTTACCAGCTGATCCACCAGGGCAGCCGGGTGGTGCCCTGCGAATTCATCGTCGCGCGTCACGGCCACGAGCCCGATCTGGCGCATCAGCACCTGTTGCTGGTCGCCAACTGCCTCGCGCAATCCGAGGCGCTGATGCGGGGGCGCTCGCTGGAGGAAGCCCGCGCGCTGATGGCGGCGAAGGGGCCGGAAGGCGAGGAGCTTGAGCGCCAGGCCCGCCACCGGGTGTTTCCGGGCAACCGGCCCTCCACCACGCTCGCGATGGAGAAGCTGACGCCCTTCACCCTCGGCCAGGTCCTCGCGCTTTATGAGCACCGTGTGTTCGTCGAAGGGGTGATCCTCGGGATCAATTCCTGGGACCAGTGGGGGGTGGAACTGGGCAAGGAACTGGCGCTGGCGTTGCAGCCGATCCTCGAAGGCCGTGAGAGCGCCGGGGGCAAGGACGGCTCGACCGCGGCGCTGGTTGCATTCCTGAGGGGGTAAGCCGGGACGCACATGCGCAGACGGTTGCCGGACGGGTCACGAAACTGCGCGAAAGCGACGAAGCCGGGAAAGATCTGCGCATCGCAGCAGCGGATGCGGCGCTTGCACAGCGAACAGGCGGTGGCTTCGCAATCTGCCACGTTCAGATGTCCCCGGACGGGTTCCGGTCCTCGTCCGCGCCATGTCTCCGGCCCCGCAGGTGGCGCGTTCGATCCGGCGGCCCTCGGCAGATCGTAAACCGCTGCGGCGGGGCAGGGGTCGCCCTCAGGGAACGCACTTGCCCGAACGCGGTCGGGTGGGGCGGGCGCAGCCCGGATTTCCATGC
The DNA here is from genome assembly GCF_900609055.1 of Pseudogemmobacter humi. Classification (GTDB taxonomy): domain Bacteria; phylum Pseudomonadota; class Alphaproteobacteria; order Rhodobacterales; family Rhodobacteraceae; genus Pseudogemmobacter; species Pseudogemmobacter humi. The sequence continues at coordinate 5,007 of NZ_UXAW01000100.1, forward strand.
GCCCGCGGCCCGGGACTTCCTGCGGGGGGAGCAAAAGAAAAGAGGGCCGTGGGGCCCTCTTCAAATTCGTTGGAACGAATTTGGCCAATTCCTTCAAAGGAATTGGTCCGGTTTCTTTGAAGAAACCGGATCCGCGCTTATTTCAGCGCGGCGGTGACGATGACCTCGACGCGGTAGTCGGGGGTGGCGAGCTTCGCCTCGCCGGTGGCGCGGGCCGGGGTGTGGCCCTGCGGCACCCAGGCGTCCCAGACCGAATTCATCTCGGCGAAATCCGCCATATCGGCCATCCAGATCTGGGCCGAGAGGATGCGGGTCTTGTCGGTCCCGGCTTCGGCGAGGATGCGGTCCACCTCGGCCAGGCAGGTGCGGGTCTGATCCGCCACGCTGTCGCCGGGCTTGCCGACCTGGCCCGCCAGCCAGATGATCCCGTTGCAGGACACGCCCTCGGACATCCGTGCCCCGATGCCGAACCGTTTGATCTCGCCGCTCATGTTGAACTCCCTCGTGGATCGCATTTCCCCGAGGGATAACCGCCGCTTTCCCGAAAGGAAAGGGCGCGCGTGGCGGAGCGGATCAGGGCGCGCGGCGGCACAGGAAGCTGTCGCCGCTGACCGGCGAATACCAGGTCATGGTGCCGTCGGGATTCATCGCCAGCGAAAGCTGGTAATTGTCGCTGAAGGTCAGGGTGAATGTATCGCCCTCGGGCGCCACATCGACGATCTCCATCGGCGCATTGCCGGGGTCATAGGTGGTTTCCGTGAACTCGAAGACGCCGACCTCGCAGTCCCAGAGGCCCTCGAACGGCCAGTCGGCGGCCCGGGCCTGGCCCGCGCCCGCCAGCAGGCCGAGGGCGGCGCAAAAGCCGGTGAGCCGCGGAAGCGCGGGGCGGCTCAGCGAAAGCGGGCGGCTGCCCGAGCGTTGCAGCGCCTTTTCCGCCGTGGTGACTGCACTCAAATCTGCTCCCTCCCGCGCGCTCCGGTTTGCCGCGGTGCCGCGGGCCGGATGTCTCTCAACCATGAATCCCGCCCGCGCCCCGCAGCGTCAAGCCGTCACCGCACCGGGCGGGCGCACAGTCGCGTGAGGGCGCCGATCCGGCCTCGGCACTCCGGCGAAACCCCGCCTGAACCATCGAATGGCGCGGGGGCCGCGCCGTCTCAGGCGGTGATCATGCTCACGCCGGGGATCTGCGCGATGGCGGCGATATCGTCCTGGTAGCGGCGGGTCATCTCTTCGACGGTGTCCTGGCTCCAGCCCGGCATCGAGAAGCTCATCGCCACCCGCTCGGGCAGGGCGAATTTGTCGAGGAAGGCCGAAACCACCCGGCGGCGCTGGCCGACGGACGAGGGCGGATGGCTTGCCATATAGCTGCGCATCCGCGCCAGCCCGTCCCCGGCCATGATCAGCGACAGAAGCTCGTCGGTGTCTTCGAGTTCGGTGCCGTCGTCGAATCCGGCCACCGCCTGCAAGACCTCGGGCCAGATCAGCGGCGTGTCCTCGTCGCACCAGATCGTCAGCGGCACCCCCGGATTCTGCGCCACGATCTGACGCACCACATCCGACCAGCGCAGATCCATCGGATCGGCGCCTTCCATGAATTCCTCATAGCTCTTCGCGCCGCGCTGCTTCTCAAAGAGGGCGGGCAGGAAGGTCGCCGGATTGCGGATCGCCAGGTGGAACTCGGCCTCGATCTCGGGGAAGATCTGGGTGAAGGCGCGGATCCTTTCGCCCGCGAAACCGTAGAGCTGGCCGCGCAGCACCCATTGCGGAAAGGACAGGAAACTGTCCCAGCTGAGGATCAGCCGTTCCGCCTCGTCCTCGTCCATGATCTGTTCCAGCACCAGGGCCTGAGTCTCGATGGTGGCGGCGGCGCCGCGCAGCTGCACCGCGGTGTCGCGCAGCAGGCGGCGGTAGCGGGTGGGGGCGGGGACCAGGATTCCCTGGCCGGCCAGCGCCGCGCGGTTTTTCAGAAGGCAACGGATCAGCCGTTCCTCATCGGTGCAATGGGCACCCAGATGATAGACGATGCGCATGGGTTCGGTCTGCCCGGCTCCTTGTCGCCCCCCGCTTCGGGCGGGATGGTCGAGGCCGCAAATATACGGCGTTTTCGTCCCGCGCAAACGGCTTTCGCCGATTTATCGGGGATTTATCGGCAGGCGTGTCCTGTGGCCCCGGGCGGGCCGGGGGCGAGACCGCGGCTGGCGCGGCAGTTGCGGCGGCGTGTCTTTCGTGCTAGCAGCAGGCTCTGCCGCGGGGCCGTGATCGTATCCGTCCCGGCGGCGGATACCGGACGGTCTGCAACCCCCGCAGCGGGGCGGCGCAGGCGCTGGAATGCCCTTATAGCTCAGCTGGTAGAGCATCTGATTTGTAATCAGAGGGTCGGGGGTTCGAGTCCCTCTGGGGGCACCATTCTTCTGCATCAATGTACTGGCGTGGCGTATGGGCCAGGTCGAGGGCGTGAGGAGCGCCCGGGGAAACTGCCCTGCGGCCCCGATCTGCGGGGGCCGTCGGGCAGGCATTGGCCTTCGCATGCGGGAAATCGTGATGTCTTTCGCTTAGGGGGAGGGGGCCGGCATCCGGTGCCGTCTCCTGTCGGGGCAGGCTCAGTCAGGGGACGGGCGCGTTGTTGCGGCAAACGCTCCCCCGGTCTCTCCCGCGCTTTCTTCGGGGCGCTGTCCCTCACGGCGCGCGGAGTGTCGCAAACGATCCAGCCGGATCCGCGCGAATATGGTGGTTTGGCCGCGCAAGGTGCCGCTGGCGACAGCGGAGAATTGGGAAGCCGGTGCAAGACCGGCGCTGCCCCCGCAACGGTGACGGGAGAGGGCGCGACATGAAACCACTGGGGGCTCCCCCCGGGAAGGTGTCGCCTCCAGGGACTGGCCTGACGCTTCAGGACCGGCCGCTTCCGCAGCCCGGAAACCAGCCTTGCGCGAAACGTACGAGCCGCGGCGGGCGGCGGGGTGCGGGGGTTCCGGGGCCGAGGCTCCGGTCTGCCGCTTCCTGTCTTCGCTGCAAGTCAAATTCACCCGTGCGGGGATGCGCGGGCCAAACCTGAGGGCAGCAGATGCTGAGCCAGTCCGAAACTCTTGCGCGCCTCGGCGCGCGCCGTGCCGATTTCTCGCTCGACCGCGATCTCTATTGCGATCCGGGCGTGCTGGCGGCCGATCTCGACCATATCTGGTATCGCGAATGGCTGTTCGCCGTTCCGGCCTGCGAGCTGGACAAGACCGGCGCCTATGCCACGCTTCAGATCGGCGCCTATCCGGTGGTGGTGATCCGCGGCGCCGACGGGCGCATCCGCGCCTTTCACAACGTCTGCCGCCACCGCGGCCAGCGGCTGTGTTCCAAAGCCTCGGGCACCACGCCGAAACTGGTCTGCCCTTATCACCAGTGGACCTACGATCTGGACGGAAAGCTGATCTTCGCCCGCGATATGGGCGAGGATTTCGACGCCGCGAAATTCGGGCTCAAGAAGGTGCATTGCGTCGATCTGGGCGGGATGGTCTTCATCTGCCTCGCCGAGGTGCCGCCCGCGATCAGCGACCTCGCGCCGAAGCTGACCTCTTACCTTGCGCCCTCGGGGCTGGCGGAGGCGAAGGTGGCCTTCTCCTCGACCATCATCGAGAACGGCAACTGGAAGCTGGTGATCGAGAACAACCGCGAATGCTACCATTGCGGCGGCTCGCATCCGTCCTTGTGCCGGACCTATTCCGACAATCCGCGCATGACCGCGATGGAAGGGCCCGATTCCGCCAGCCCCGACATTCTCGACCACTGGAAACGCTGCGAGGCGGCGGGCCTGCCCTCGCGCTTCACCAACCATGCCAGGATGCAATGGCGGCTGGCGCGGATTCCGCTGCTGAACAACGCCGAGAGCTATACGATGTCGACGAAGGCGGCGGTCTCGAAGCGGATGGGGGCGATGCCGTTCAACGACGCGGGCTCGCTCTTGTTCTTCCACTATCCGAACACCTGGAACCATTTCCTCGCCGATCACGCCATCGTTTTCCGCATTCTGCCGATCAGCCCGACCGAGACCCAGGTCACCACGAAATGGCTGGTGCACAAGGATGCGGTCGAGGGGGTGGATTACGATCTGGAAACCCTGACCCGGGTCTGGCTGAACACCAATGACGAGGACCGCCAGGTGGTCGAGGAGAACCAGAAGGGGATCCTGTCCCCGGCCTACGAGCCCGGCCCCTACTCAAAAATCCAGGAGGAAGGCGTGATTCAGTTCATCGACTGGTATTGCGGTGTGATGACGGAACGTCTCGGCCCGCAGCCGGCCCTGGCGGCGGAGTGAGCGGATGGCCAAAGCGCAAATGAACTGGGCGGCGGAGCCCTGGTCCGACAGCGAGCCTCTCGAATGCGCCATGGTGGTGCCCGAGACCGAGGACACCGCCACCTTCACCTTCCGCGCGCCTTCGGGCGCGTGGTTCGACTATCAGCCGGGCCAGTTCGTCACGCTCGACCTGCCGGTGCCGGGGGGCGCGGTGCAGCGCACCTATACGATATCGTCCTCGCCCTCGCGGCCGCTGTCGATCTCGGTCACGGTCAAGGCGCAAAGGGACAGTATCGGCACGCGCTGGATGCTCGACCATCTGAAACCGGGAATGAGGATCCGCGCCTTCGGGCCGAACGGGATCTTCAGCGCCCACCGCCACAAGGCGAAGAAATATCTGTTCATCTCGGCCGGATCCGGCATCACCCCGATGATGTCGATGACGACCTGGGCCTGGGATTCGGGCGAGATGCCGGATATCGTCTTCGTCCATGCCGCGAAACGCCCGTCCGAGATCATCTTCCGCGAGCGGCTGGAGCAGTTCGCCAACCGCGTGCCCGGGCTGAAGCTGCGCTTCACCGTGGAAGAGGCGGACAGTTTCCGCACCTGGCACGGCTATGAGGGGCGGCTGTCGCAGATCATGCTGGGCCTGATGGCGCCGGATTACCTGGAGCGCGAGGTGTTCTGCTGCGGCCCCGAGCCCTTCATGCAGGCGGTGCGCGAGATGCTGATCTCGCTGGGCTTCGACATGGAGCATTACCACCAGGAAAGTTTCGGCGCGCCGGTGCGCAGCGAGGCCGAGGCGCCGGTGATCGAGGACACCACCCCCGACGCCGAAAGCGCGGCGCAGATCACCTTCACCGCCAGCGGCGTGACCGCGGCCTGCACCGAGACCGACACCGTTCTCGCGGTGGCCAAACGCTCGGGGCTGAACATCCCCTCGGGCTGCACCTTCGGGTTGTGCGGCACCTGCAAGGTGCGAAAGACCGAGGGCGAGGTGCATATGGTCCACAACGGCGGCATCTCGGACGAGGATATCGCCGGGGGCTGGATCCTTGCCTGCTGCTCGCATCCGATGGGCCGCGTCGCGGTCGAGGTGTGACCGCGCGCCCCGCCGCCGGGCGACCGGCGGCGGGAGGGCAGGCGGCAGGTGGTCAGCCCCGGCCCCGCCTCGCCTCGCCGGGGGCGGCCACGGCCACGGAACCGAACTTCCCCCGGGCGGTTGATCTGAGGCGACTGGCGCGGAGGATCACGATGGAACATCCCAAAATCCTGTGGGATTCGACCGGGCCCGACAAGCGGCGGGTGGCGGAAGAAAAACTTGAGAAGACGCATTCGCCCGACGGGCCGGAGACGGACGGACTGCATCCATCCTCCGGCGGCCAGGACGCGCCGCCGGCGCCGGAAAACTGAGCGCGGGGCCGCAGATGCGCAATCCGATGGTGCAAATGGCGCTGTTCGCCGCGGGCGTGCTGATCCCGGGGCTGCTGATCGGCTGGCTGTTTCAGCCGGGCCTTTGGTATGAGCAGCTTGAAAAGCCCGCCTTCAATCCTCCGGCGCAGGTGTTCGGGCCGGCCTGGGCCGCGCTCTGTGTCCTGATCGGCATCACCGGCTGGCGGGTCTGGAACCGGGCCGGCGATCCGGGGCTGCGCGCCCTGTGGAGCGCGCAGCTCGCGCTGAATTTCGCCTGGTCGCCGGTGTTCTTCGGCCTTGGCGCCATCGGCGCGGCGCTGGCGGTCGTGTCGCTTCTGCTGGTGACGATTGTCCTTTTCATCCTGCGCGCCCGCCTGCGTGAGCCGGTCTCGGCGCTGTTGTTCCTGCCTTATCTGCTCTGGGTCAGCTTCGCCGCGATCCTGAATGCGGCGGTCCTGCGGCTGAACTGAGCGCGCCTGCCGGACCGCGCGCAGGCGCCTGCGCCCCTTTTGCAGACCCATACCGCCGCCTCATCTGCGCCACAGTCCGGTCACACTGGAGTCCCGCTGCCTGCGCTAAAGCACGGGTCTTATGTGCCGCGCAGGGCTGGTGGGAAGCAGATGGCTACGATTAACGGAACGGCTGGAAACGATACACTCATCAGCGGCGACCAGGCGGATACGCTCAATGGTCTGGGGGGCGACGACGTTCTCTATGGCGGGGGTGGTAACGACTCCCTCTCCGGCGGCGACGGCAACGACCTGCTTTACGGCGGCGACGGCAATGACACGCTCAACGGCGGCAATGGCAACGACACGCTGATCGGCGGCCCCGGCGCGGATTCCCTGATCGGCGGCGCCGGGATCGACACCGTCGATTACAGCGGCTCCGGCGCGGCGGTGAACGTCAATCTCGGCAGCAGCAGTGCCGCCACCGGCGGCGATGCCCAGGGCGACCGTTACAGCGGGATCGAGATCGTCATCGGCAGCGCCTTCAACGACACGATCACCGGCGATACCGGTGCCAACACCCTTTCGGGGGGCCTCGGCAACGACCAGCTTTACGGCGGCGCCGGGGCGGATGTGCTCGACGGCGGCGAAGGCAACGACAGCCTTTACGGCGGCTCGGGCAACGATACGCTGATCGGCGGCGCCGGGGCGGATTATCTGGACGGCGGCGCCGACTCCGATACGGTGGATTACAGCGGCTCGGATGCTGCGGTGAACGTCAACCTCACCAGCGGCAGCGGCAGCGGCGGCCACGCCCAGGGCGACACCTACGTCAATATCGAGAACATCACCGGCAGCGACTATGACGATGTGCTGATCGGCAACAGCGGCGCCAACATCCTCTCGGGCGGAGCGGGCAACGACAGCCTTTATGGCGGCGGCGGCAACGACAGCCTTTACGGCGGCGATGGCGACGACCTGCTCGACGGCGGCGACGGCAACGACAGCCTTTACGGCGGAAACGGGAATGACACGCTGATCGGCGGGGCCGGGTCCGACCGGCTGGACGGCGGCGCCGGGATCGACACCGTCGACTACAGCGGCTCGACCAGCGGGGTGAACGTCAATCTCTCGACCGGCAGCGGCAGTTCGGGCCATGCGGCCGGCGACACCTATGTCAGCATCGAGAACGTCATCGGCAGCGCCTACAACGATACGATCGTCGGGACGGCGGGCGCGAATTACCTCTCGGGCGGCGCCGGGCGCGACAGCATCTCCGGCGGCGACGGCGACGATACCCTGGCAGGCGGCGCCGGAGCCGACACGCTGAACGGCGGCCAGGGGCTCGACATCGTGGACTACAGCGAGTCCGATGCCGCGGTGAACATCAACCTCTCCACCTGGACCGCCAGCGGCGGCCATGCCACGGGCGATGTTCTCTCCGGGATAGACGGGATCATCGGCTCGGCCTTCGACGACGTGCTCATCGGCTTCAACGAGATGGGCACCGGCGCCGACAGCTATACCAACGTCATCTATGGCGGCGCCGGGAACGACACCATCGACGGGATGGGCGGCGACGACAGCCTGTATGGCGGCACCGGCAACGATTATGTGCTGGGCGGCTCGGGCAACGACACCGTCTACGGCGACGAGGGCGACGACCGGGTTTACGGCGGCAGCGGCGACGATCTGGTTTCCGGCGGCTCGGGCAACGACCAGGTCTACGGCGACGAGGGCACCGATACGCTCTACGGCGACGAGGGCAACGATGTGCTCTACGGCGGGACCGGAAACGATCTGCTCTATGGCGGCGCGGATGAAGACACCCTCTACGGCGGCGATGGCGTGGACACGCTGCACGGCGACAGCGGCAACGACAGCCTGTTCGGCGACGCGGGCAACGATCTGCTTTACGGCGGCACCGGCGACGACACGCTTTACGGCGGCGCGGGCAACGACCAGCTCTTCGGCGGCGACGGGCGCGACGTGCTTCACGCCGACGGCGGCAATGACACGCTGACCGGCGGCGCGGGCAATGACGTTTTCGTGGTGTACCCGGGCTCGGGCGCGGTGCTGATCACCGATTTCGGCGCCGGAAACACCGGCCCGATCGATGACGACGACAACACCAACAACGATTTCGTCGATCTGAGCGCCTGGTATAACGAGACGACTCTCGCGGCCTGGAATGCCGCCAATCCCGGGCAGACCTACAACAATCCGCTGCAATGGATGATCGCCGACCATGCCGACGGCGTGCTGAACGCGGTCGGCGGCGGGCTGCGGATCCAGAACGGCGGTGTGGCGGTCTCGTCCGACATGCTGGTGTTCGAAACCACAGGCGTCGTCTGTTTCGCCCGCGGCACCCGTATCCTGACGCCGCGCGGCGAGATCGCGGTCGAGGCCCTGCGCGCGGGCGATCTGGTCACCACGCTGGACGCGGGGCCGCAGGTGCTGCGCTGGATCGGCTCGCGCCGGATCGGGGCGGCGGAACTGGCGGCTGATCCCGGGCTGATCCCGGTGCGGATCCGTGCCGGCAGCCTCGGCCAGGGTCTGCCGCGGCGCGATCTGACCGTCTCGCCGCAGCACCGCATCCTGCTGCGCTCGCGCATCGTCGAACGCATGACCGGCGAGCCCGAGGTGCTGCTGGCGGCGAAACATATGACCGGGCTGGACGGGCTTGAGGTGGTCGGGGACTGCCGTGGGGTGGAATATTTCCACCTGCTGTTTGACCGGCATCAGATCCTGTTCGCCGAAGGCGCCCCGGCGGAATCGCTGCTGTTCGGCAAGGAGGCCCGCAAGATGCTGCGTCCCGCCGCGGTGGAGGAGATCCTGACCGTCCTGCCCGCGCTGGCCGTGGCCCCGCCGCCGCCCGCCCGGGCGCTGATGGACGGCCGCACCGGCCGCAGCCTCGTGCGCCGCATGCGGCAGAACGGCGTCGAGGCGATTTGCGCCGCCGAAGCGCCGCCGGTGCGGGTGACCGCCTGAGACGGCGGGCGGGTCGTGCGGATGACCGCGCGGCTGCGCCGCAGCACAGCCGCGTCGGGCGGGGCTGCAAGTCCCGCCGTTCCCCGGTTCGCGAGCGCTGAGGACAAGACGCCCGGCGCCCTTCGCGCGTCGGCAGATCGCATGGCGACAGCCGCCCGCGAACACTCCCCGCATCGGGATAGCGCGAGATCGACGCTAGGCCCGGCGCCCCCGTCGCGGGCGGCCAGCCGGTCGTGCTACAACCGACGGCTGGCCGCGCGCGGTCTGCCCGTGGCCGTGGCGATATGGCCCGACGGAGTCTGATCCGGCCCCGCCTGTCGTCTGGAAGAACTCTCCCGCTCGCGGGAGGCCCGGGCTCCGGCTCTGATCCGCGCCATTGGGGCGATTGGGCAAGGGGATGCGCCGGCAGGGCGCATCCCCTCGCTTTGCGCGGCCGCAGGGCGGCCTATCCCCGCGCCGCGCGCGCGGCGGCGGGCGGGGCGGTTTCCTGGAGATGGGCGAAGCGCGCGGCGAAGCTGCCGGTGCCGAGGCTGACCGCGCGGATCTCGGCGATCAGCCCCTCGGTCTCGGCCTGCGGCATCAGCGCCTGCACCTCGTCCCAGCCCGGCCAGCCGGGGCGGGCGTCGAAGCCAAGAAGCTGGCCGCGTCGCCCGGTCACGATCCGCTGCACGCGCGGCGTGAATGCGGCGGGCACGGTGATGGCGATCTGCAACACCGGCTCCAGCAGCAGACTGCCGCAGGCGGGCATCGCCTCGGCCATCGCCTTCTGCGCCGCCTTCTGGAATGCCATGTCGGAACTGTCCACCGCGTGATAGCCGCCGTCGGTCAGCGTCACCGCCACATCCACCAGCGGATAGCCCATCGGCCCTCTGGCCAGAAACGCCTCGACCCCTTTCTGCACCGCCGGGATATATTGCTTCGGCACCACGCCGCCGGTGATCCGGTCGCCGAAGACGAAACCCTCGCCGCGCGGTTGCGGGCGGATCTCCAGCGTCACATCGGCGAATTCGCCATGGCCGCCGGATTGTTTCTTGTGCCGCGCGTGAACCGTGCTGCCCCGGGTGATCGTTTCGCGAAACGGCACCTGCGGGCGCTCGCGGGTCACCGTCAGCCCGCTGTCGGCCTTCATCCGCGCCAGCGCGAGCGCCAGATGGGTCTCGCCCTGGCCCTCCAGCAGGGTCTCGCCGGTCTCGGGCAGATGCTGGCAGCGCAGGGCGGGGTCTTCCTCGCAAAGCCGCGTCAGCGCGGCCGAGAGCTTGACCTCTTCGGACGGCCGCCCGGCCCGGATCGCCAGCGCATGGACCGGTTCGGGCGGCGCGGGCCAGTCGGCCCCGGCCCGGCCCGCAGGTGTCAGCAGATCGCCGGTGCGCGCCTCGGTCAGGCGGCCCAGAGCCACCACCTCGCCCGCCTCGGCCACGGGTTTCGGGGTGAGTTTCCGGCCGAAGGGCGAGAGCACGCCGCCGACCCGCTCGCCAAGGCTCGATCCGTCCTTCACCTCGCCGCGCCAGACCCGGACCCAGGACAGCTTGCCCTGCTGCCCGGCCCAGGCGGTGCGGAACACCTGCGCCAGCGGCCCGGCTTCGGGCAGGCCCAGGCGGGCGGCGGTGGCCTCGGGGCCCGGCGCGTCGTGGCGCAGGGCCTTCATCAGCCGGGTGATGCCGTTCTCGTTCTCGGCCGAGCCGAAGAACACCGGCACGATCAGATCGGCGGCCAGATCGCGGGTGAGGTTCTCGTAGATCTCGGCCGGCGGCGGCACGGTTTCCTCAAGCAGTTCCTCCATCAGACGGTCGTCGAAATCGGCCAGAGCCTCCAGCATCAGATTGCGCGCCCCGGCCTCGTCGGGGCGGGCGGCGTCCGGGAGCGCGATCAGATCCGAGGGCCGGTGCGGGTTCCAGCGGAAGGCGCGTTCCGAGACCAGATCGACATGGCCGGTGATCTTGCCGCCCTCGCGGATCGGGATCGCGCGCAGGACCAGCGGCCGGGCGGAAACCGCCTGAAGCGCATGCAGAGTGGCGCGGACCGAGGCCTCGGGCTGGTCCATCTTGTTGATGTAAAGGATATGCGGGATCTCCCGGTCGTCGAGGAATTTCAGCACCGGCGCCAGCGCGGCGGCGCGGTCCGGCACCGGCTCGGCCACCACCACCACGACATCGGCCACCGCCATCGCGCATTGCGCGTCATGGGCCAGATCGACGGCGCCGGGGCAGTCGATCAGCGTCCAGCCCTGGCCGAGGTAGTCGAAAGCGGCGATATTGGGCTCGACCGACATCAGCCTGGCGCGCGCCTCGGGGGCGGTGTCGCCGGTGGTGGTGCCGTCTTTCACCGTGCCGCGTCGGGGGACGGCGCCCGCGGCGAACAGCATATCCTCGAAAAGCGTGGTCTTGCCGCTGCCCTGCGGGCCTGCAAGCACCGCGCAGCGGCCGGATGGGGTGCCGTGGTCATTCCGGGCCATGTTGAGCCTCCTCTCGCCAGAGCTGGTCCGGGCGGGGGGCGGCATCGGCGCCACCATCGGCCCGGATCCTGTGACCACTGTGACCGAGGATGGCGCGCTTGTCGCGCAGATTCGGGCGTGGGGG
>NZ_UXAW01000098.1 GCF_900609055.1 Pseudogemmobacter humi
CATGAAATCATGGCGCGGAAAAGACCGCGCACTGTCGCAGGCGCGGCAGGAAAACCGGAGCCTCGCGTTTCGCGCCCGGCTGAACGGAGCCGAAGGATGCGCTTCCCGCAGGCCCCGCCCGGTGGTCTTCCGCCCGCGCCCCCGCGCAGGCCCGCAATGGCAGGAAGTGCCAAAACCCGGGCAAGCTTCCGCAGCAGCCGCGCCCCCGAACCGATCTCCCGCCCCGCGGCCCGAGGCCTTGGCAAAAGGTCTTTCATCCTGACGTAAATACCCCCGCCGGAGGCTTCCCCGACCAGACAGATGCGGGCCGCCCGGGCACAGGCCGGCACAGGCGGGCGGCAGGGGCCACAGGCCCGCTCCGGTGCAGCGCCCTTTCCATCGGGGGGCAAAGCGATTAGGTAAAACCCTGCTAGCTATGAGGCCGCGCAATGTCCTTCTTCTCTAAACTCAAGGACCGGCTGTTCCGGTCTTCGGACAAGATCGGCGAGGGGCTCGATGCGCTCGTCGCCGAAGGGGACGAGACGGCAGAGAGCGCAGCGCAGGCGCCGGAGCCGGAAGCGAGGCTTCCCGAACCGCCCGCGCCGGGGGCCCCTGCCGCGCCCGTGGCGATGCCTGCCCCGGCTGTCCCCGCGCCGCAGCCCGCCGCGCCGCCGCCCGCTCCCGAGGCCAGGCCTGGACTGATCGGCCGGCTGTTCGGGCGCGGTCCGGGGGAGGATCTGCGCGACGAGCCGCGCCGGGTGCTCGACGATCAGATGCTCGAAAGCCTTGAGGAACTGCTGATCCAGGCCGATCTCGGGGTGGAGACCGCGGTCCGTGTCACCGCCAATATCGCCGAGGGGCGGTTCGGGCGCAAAGTCTCGACCCGCGAGCTGAAACAGGCGCTCGCGGCCGAGGTCGCGCGGATCATGACCCCGGTCGCCCGCCCGCTGCCGCTGTATCCGAAAAAGCCCCAGGTGGTGCTGGTCGTGGGGGTGAACGGCTCGGGCAAGACCACGACGATCGGCAAGCTCGCCTCGCAGTTCCGTGCCGCCGGGAAGAAGGTGGTGATCGCCGCGGGCGACACCTTCCGCGCGGCGGCCGTCGATCAGCTGAAGGTCTGGGGCGAGCGCGCGGGGGTTCCGGTGCTGACCGCGCCGGAGGGCTCCGATCCGGCCAGCCTCGCCTGGGATGCGCTGGCGAAGGCGCGGGCCGAGGGCGCAGATCTTCTGATGATCGACACCGCCGGGCGGCTGCAAAACCGCCAGGACCTGATGGAGGAACTGGCCAAGATCGTCCGCGTGCTGAAGAAGCAGGACGAGACCGCGCCGCACAACACGCTGCTGGTGCTGGACGCGACCACCGGACAAAACGCGGTGATCCAGGTTGAGATCTTCCGCAAGATCGCCGAGGTGTCGGGGCTGGTGATGACCAAGCTCGACGGCACCGCCAAAGGCGGCGTGCTGGTGGCGCTGGCCGACAAATTCGGCCTGCCGATCCATGCCATCGGCGTGGGCGAGCAGATCGACGACCTCTCGCCCTTCGATCCCGAAGACTTCGCCCGCGCCCTGGTGGGGCTGGCGGAATGAAGGCCGCCGCGCTCGCGCTCGTCCCTGTGCTCGCCTCTGCGGCGGCTTTCGCGCAGGACGGCGCGCCCTGCGCAGCGATCTGGGCCTCGGCGCAGGCGCGGGCCGGAGAGGCGGGCTATACGCTCACCGGCCGGATCGGGCCGGAGACCGGCGCGTCCTGCGTTTTCCTTGACCTGCTGGCCGAAAGCCAGGTCTGGGCCTGGAGCGCGGAATCGGTGGTGGCCGAGGGCGAGGCCCTGGCATGGGCCGCTGGCGAACCGGCGCCCGGCCTCATGACGCTGCGGCTGGACGCCCTGCGCGCCCTGCCGCGCAGCGGCGATCCGGTGCAGGATTACCTGGCCGAAGTGCAGGCGCGGCCGATCTTCCTCGATCTGCGGCTGGAGTGGAACGATGTCCGCAACGAGTTGCAGATCCACGATCTGAGCCTGGACCTCTCGGGCGGCAATTCCCTCAGTCTGCGCGCGACTTTCGCGAATGTCGATCTCTCGGGCGAGGCGGCGATCTTCGCCAGCCTGAGCGCGGTGACCATGCCCGGCTTCGAGCTGCACCTGCGCAACGGCGACCTTTTCGAGACCGTGATCCTGCCGCAGATCCTGCCGGATCTGGCCGAGCCCGGCGTGACGCCCGCCGAAAGCCTCTCGCGTTTCCGGGACGGGTTGCGGGAGCGCATCTCCGCGCTGCCCGAACCGCCCTTCACGCATGAGACCCGCGCGCCGCTGGAACAGATCGCCGCGACGCTGCCCCATCCGGCCGGCGAAGCCTCGCTGCGGATTTCCGACCCTTCGGGCGGGCTGATCCGCACAATCATCGGCACCGCGGTTTTCGGCGAGACCCCCGATCCGGCGGCGAATTATCTGAAAGACACGACCTGGCATATCGGCTGGATGCCGGGCCGCTGAGAAGGAAACCCAAGCCCATGGCGGAAAAGACCATCAACCCCTTGCTGAAACAAGTGCTGGAACTGGGGCCGACCATCCTGTTCTTCGCGATCTACATGTGGATCAAGGACGAGAGCTACACCTTTGGCGGCACGGAATATTCCGGCTTCATCGTCGCGGCCGTTGTCTTTGTGCCGATCCTTCTCGCCTCGATCGCGGTCTTGTGGCGGCTGACGGGGCAGCTTTCCCGCATGCAGATCTTCACCGGCATCGTGGTGGTCTTTTTCGGCGCGCTGACGGCCTGGTTCAACGATGCGCGCTTTTTCAAGATGAAGACCACGCTGGTCTACGGCACCTTCGCCGCCCTCCTCGGGATCGGGCTTTTGCGCGGCCAGAGCTGGCTGGAATGGATCCTCGGCGCGGCGCTGCCGATGCAGCGCGAGGGCTGGATGATCCTGACCCGGCGGCTGGTGGTGCTGTTCATCGCGCTGGCGGTGGCCAATGAGGTGATCTGGCGCAACATGTCCGAGGCGACCTGGGTCACGCTGGAGACCTTCGCCTTTCCGGCGGTGCTGTTCGTCTATCTGATGGTGCAGATCACCATGCTGAACCGCTACATGATCGAGCCCGGGGACAGCGGGGCCGGGAACACCGGGGCCGCGAAAGACCCGGGCCGCGACTGAGGCGCAAGCCTCAGCGTTTGTAGAGGTTCTCTATCGCGGTCTTGTCGAGTTTCGCGGGCCGCGCCCCGGCCGCCACCGCGACGCCGCGCTGAAAGGCGGGGCGGGCGGCCAGTTCATCCAGCCAGCGGGCGAAATGCGGCTTGTCGTCCAGCACCTGCTGCTGGCGCTCCCAGGCCCGCGCCCAGGGCCAGATCGCGATATCGGCGATGGAAAGCGCCTCGCCCGCGACGTAGCGGTTCACCTCCAGCCGGCGGTCCAGCACGCCGTAAAGCCGGGCGACCTCGCGGCGGTAGCGGTCCTGGGCATAGGGCAGGATCTGCGGCGGATCCATTTCGGGGGCGTAGCGTAGGAAATGGTTGGCCTGGCCCGCCATCGGCCCCAGGCCGCCCATCTGCCACATCAGCCATTCCTCGACCTGGATGCGCCCGCGCTCGCTGCCGCCGTAAAGCCGGCCGGTCTTGCGCGCCAGATATTGCAGGATCGCGCCGGATTCGAAGACCGGAACCGGTTCGCCGCCGGGCCCCTCGGGATCGACGATGGCCGGGATGCGGTTGTTCGGCGCGATCTTCAGGAAATCCGGGTCGAACTGCTCGCCCGCGCCGATGTTCACCAGCTTCACCTCATAGGGCAGGCCCAGCTCTTCCAGCGCGATGCTGATCTTGTGGCCGTTGGGGGTGGGCCAGTAATGCAGGATGATGGGGGCGGGCATCGGGTTTCCTTCTTCGTCTGGCGGGCTTTCCGCTGCGAGGGGGCGCCGCCGGGCGATCATGCGCGCGGCGCCCGCGGACGGCAAGGCGCCTCAGCCCGCCCCGCGCCCCAGCACCTCATCCAGCGCGCGCGTCAGCCGCGCGACCGTCCCCCCGACATCCTTCAGCTTGTCGAGCCCGAACAGCCCGAGGCGGAAGCTGCGGTAGCCCTCGCCCTCGCCGATCTGCAAGGGCACGCCCGCGGCGATCTGGGTGCCCGCCTCGCGGAATTTCGCGCCCGACTGGATGGCGGGATCCTCGGTGAAACTGACCACCACGCCCGGCGCTCCGAAGCCCTCGGCGGCAACCGAGGCGAAGCCGCGTTCGCGCAGCAGATCGCGCACCGCGCGCCCAAGCTGCCATTGCGCCGCTTTCGCGGCCGCGAAGCCCATGGCGCGGGTCTCGGCCATGGCGTCGCGCAGCCCGAGGATCGCATCGGTCGGCATGGTGGCGTGATAGGCATGGCCGCCGTCCTCATAGGCCTTCATGATCGCGCGCCATTTCTTCAGATCCAGCGCGAAACTGTCCGAGGCGCTGGCCTCCAGCCGCTCCGCCCCGCGCGGGCCAAGGACGACGATCCCCGCGGCGGGCGAGGCCGACCAGCCCTTCTGCGGCGCCGAGATCAGCACATCGACCGACAAGGCGGCCATATCCACCCAGACCGCGCCCGAGGCGATGCAGTCGAGCACGAACAGCGCGCCCACCTCGCGCGCCGCCTCGCCGAGGGCGCGGATATAGTCGTCGGGCAGGATGATGCCGCTCGCGGTTTCCACATGCGGGGCAAAGACCGCATCGGGGCGCATCTCGCGGATCTTCGCCACCACTTCGGCGATGGGCGGCGGCGCGAAGGGGGATTGCGGCGCATTGCCCGCGGCCCGCGCCATCGCGACCTGCACCTCCTGCGCGAAGCCGCCCATGTCGAAGATCTGGCTCCAGCGGAAGGAAAAGAAGCCGTTCCTGACCACCAGCGCCCGGCCGCGCCCGAACTGCCGCGCGACCGATTCCATCGCATAGGTGCCGCCGCCCGGCACCAGGGCGACCGCCTCGCCGTTGTAGACCTCGCGCAACAGCCCCGAGACCTCGCGCATCACCTGCTGGAACCGCGCCGACATATGGTTGAGCGAGCGGTCGGTGAAAACGACCGAGAATTCCTCCAGCCCGTCGGGGTCGATATGGTCATGCGGCAGTTTCGTCACGGCGCTCTCCTGTCCCTTTGCGAGGCAAGCTAGCGCCGCCCGCCAGCCCCTTCAACCCATGCCGCACCACGACAACGGGAGCCGTGGGCCCGCGCGAAAAGACCGGCACCCCGTTCCGCCCCGACAGCGGCCAAAGCTGCGGGCGCCCGCTTCCTCGCGGTTTCGGGATCGCCCGGCCTTACCCCTCCCAACTCCCGGCAGGCGAAATGCCTGATTTCCCCCAGGCCGCAATCCCGCGCAACCTTTCCGCCAGCGCCCGCCGCTCGCCTGCCCCTTTCATCCTGACCCAAATACCCTCCGGGGGTGCGGGGGTGGAAAACCCCCGCTTCCGCCGCTTCACCCCAGGGGACCGGGCCGGCGTTCTTCCGTCAGCACCACATTGGCCTCGACATTGCCCACCCCGGGCAGCGTCATGATCCGCCGCCGGAGCACCCGCTCGAAATCCGCCAGATCGCGGGCCACCACCCGCAGGCGGTAATCGAACAGCCCAAGGACATGCTGGACCACCTGGACCTCGGGGATGGCGGTGGCGGCGCGCTCGAAATCCTCCAGGCTGACACGGCCCTTCGCCGCCAGCTTGATCCCCAGAAACACCGTCACCCCGAAGCCGAGCGCCGCGCGGTCGACCTCCAGCCGCGGGCCGCGGATCACGCCCGCCTCTTCCAGCCGGCGGATCCGGCGCCAGGCGGCGGGCTGCGACAGGCCGAGGCGGCGGCCGATCTCGCCCGCTCCCAGACCCGCATCCGCGACCAGCGCGCGCAGGATGGCGCGGTCGGTGTCGTCGAGATCGGCGCTCACAGCGGCAGCCCCCCCTCGTCCTTGATGGTCGAGATCAGCATCAGCGCATCGACCTCGGCGATATGCGGCAAGGGCAGGATCCGCTCGCGGTAAACTTCGGTCCAGTGCCCCATGTCGCGCGCGATCACGTTCAGCCGCACGTCGACCCGGCCGAGGAAGGTCTCGATCCCGATCACCTCGGGCACCTCGCGCGCGGCGCCGATGAATTCGTCGAAGGCGCGCGGGTCGGTCTTGTCGAGGGTGAAGCGCAGGCTCACCTCCAGCTCGTAGCCGAGCGCGCGCCAGTCGATCACCGTGGTCTCGGCCAGGATCACGCCGGTCTCGCGCAGCCGCTCGATCCGGCGCCAGAGCGTGGCCACCGTCACGCCCGCGCGTTCGGCGAGTTCGGCGCGGGGCAGGGCGGGCTCGGCGAGCCAGTGGCGCAGGATACGGCGGTCGGTATCATCCATCGCATGAATTTTGCATATATTGTAAAAAACAGGAATGATAATTCGACATGATCGCGCGATCCGGCGAAGAACGCACAGGCGCTGCGGAAAATCCTTCTATTCTGCCGCCAGTTTTGGCAATGGAGTGCTGTCATGCGCGTCTATTACGATCGCGACTGCGATGTGAACCTGATCAAAAACCTGAATGTGGCGATCCTCGGCTATGGCAGCCAGGGCCACGCCCATGCGCTGAACCTGCGCGATTCGGGAGCGAAAAACCTCGTCGTCGCTTTGCGCGAAGGCAGCCCGTCGGCGAAGAAAGCCGAAGGCGAAGGCCTGAAGGTCATGGGCATCGCCGAGGCCGCCAAATGGGCCGACGTGATCATGTTCACCATGCCCGACGAACTCCAGGCCGAGACCTACAAGAAATACGTGCATGACAATATCCGCGAAGGCGCGGCGATTGCCTTTGCCCATGGCCTGAACGTGCATTTCGGCCTGATCGAGCCGAAGCCCGGCGTCGACGTCATCATGATGGCACCGAAAGGCCCGGGCCACACCGTGCGCGGCGAATATACCAAAGGCGGCGGCGTGCCCTGCCTCGTGGCGGTGAACACCAACGCATCCGGCAAGGCGCTGGAAATCGGCCTGAGCTATTGCTCGGCCATCGGCGGCGGCCGTTCGGGCATCATCGAGACCAACTTCCGCGAAGAATGCGAAACCGACCTCTTCGGCGAGCAGGCCGTCCTTTGCGGCGGTCTGGTCGAGCTGATCCGCTGCGGGTTCGAGACCCTGGTCGAAGCCGGCTACGCGCCGGAAATGGCCTATTTCGAATGCCTGCACGAGGTGAAGCTGATCGTCGACCTGATCTATGAAGGCGGCATCGCCAATATGGATTACTCGATCTCGAACACCGCAGAATACGGCCAATACGTCACCGGCCCGCGCATTCTGCCTTACGACGAGACCAAGGCCCGCATGAAAGCCGTCCTCCAGGACATCCAGCGCGGCAAGTTCGTGCGCGATTTCATGCTGGAAAATCAGGTCGGCCAGCCGACGCTGAAAGCCTCGCGCCGCGCCAATGACGAGCATCAGATCGAGAAGGTCGGTGCGAAACTGCGCGAAATGATGCCCTGGATCTCGAAGGGCAAGATGGTCGACAAAGCGCGCAACTGATCCGCTGTCAGAATCTTCACGGGCCGGAGTTTTTCTCCGGCCCGTTGTTTTTCATCAGGTCGCCCTCTCCGCCCCGCGGCGAGCTGTCGGCAGCTTCAGCCAGGCCGGCGCATCGAACAGCAGCGGCCCGCTCCGGGCCCGCAGGATCCGCGCGGCCCGCACCGACCCGGCAAGGGGAACCAGCCACAGAAGCAGCAGGGCCGTAACGGGCGGCATTCCCGGAGCAAACCGCTCAAGCAGCGCGAAAACCGCTGCCAGAAAGAACTGGTGGAGCAGAAAGATCTCAAGCGACCGGCGGCCGATCATGGCGAAGAAACGCGTGCCGGGCTCCCAGACCGAGAATATCCGGATCATGGCCAGAAAGCCGGTCGTCATGGGCAGCATGACGAGGATCGGGAGCCAGATCCCGACCGGGGCGATCATGTTCAGCGCGCTCAGCCCCAGAGCCGGCAGGGCAAACCCGGCGGCCAGCGCGATCCGGGGATCGTCCAGAAAGCGGATCAGCGACGGCCCCCACCAGACACCCAGCATGAAAAAGACCAGCGCATCCTCGGCCAGGCCTCCGGCCAGCAGCCGCAACCCTTCCGGCAGGACGACATGGCGGTCGGTCAGCATGGCCAGGACGCCAAGCCCCAGCACCAGAAGATGCTGCACCGCCAGTGGCAGGGGTCGCAGAAGCAGTGCGAGGGCAGAGACCAGCAACATCGCGTAGATGAACCAAAGATTGCCATAGGGAACCCAGAGCAACTGTTCGGGAAGAATGAAGGGTGTCGTGTACTGCGGGTAAAGATGCAGGCCAGACCGTTCCACTGCCAGCGATATTCCCGTCCAGACCGCCACGATCCAAAGGGCAAATCTCAGCCGGCGGGCGAGAAACCACCTCCACCCCCGCGCGATGGCAAAAGAGAACACGAGGCCGGAACAGAAAAAGAAGGCCGGCATCCGCACCAGCCCAAGGAGCGCCGTGAGTCTGATCAGCGGCTCCGGCAGGTTGCTTTCGGTTGCGGGAAACCAGGTCGCCAGGGCTATCGCGGCATGAAACAGGACGACCAGGGTGATCGTTATGCCCCGGACGGCATCAATCCAGAGAATCCGTGCCTCAGGTGCCCTGCCGTCCTGTGCCATGCCGCCCGTCCGTGATTGCGTCCGGGGGCACTTTGCGAAGGAGGATGGCGGAAGCATGGCCGGCCGTCGCTATTCCGGGGAGATGTCCCGCCTGGCCCCGCCAGGGCGGCGCTGTCAACCGCTGCCCCCGCCCGCCTCCTCAGCCCGCGCCGTTGAGGGCTTCCGAGGCGTCGAGGCCGATCCATTCCGGCCAGGTCGCGCGGTCGGGGAAGCTCTTCGGCTCTTCGTCGCTTTCGCGTTTCCACAGGGCGACGGCGGTGCGGCTGGCGCTGTCGATCCACAGCATCGCCCATTCGTCCTCGCAGATGTATTTGTTGCAGGCCTGGCCGCGATAGCCCCCGGGCAGCAGTTCGCCCGAGCCGAGCTGGCCGAGGATCTCGCTGTAGATCGCCCAGTCTTCCGCCGACATGCCGGATTTCAGCTGCTCGTAGACCGGGGCGAAGGCCAGAGCATCCAGCGGATGGGCGTCTTTCAGACCCGCGAGCCCCTCCCAGCCTTCGGCGGCGTCGGGGGTGAAGGCGACGGTGCCTTCGGCGACCAGGCCGTCCGCGGGCGTCCAGTGCCAGATCTCGGCATCCATCCCCGGCAGCGCCTCGGTGTAGAACACGATGCGGCCGGGCTCGACCCGGCGCTCGAACCACGAGCAGGAATCGACCGGCCCGTCGAGCCGCGGCGCACCGTCGCGCAGCGAGACCACGATGGGCGTGGCGTTGCAGGCATTGCCGCCCGCCCCGGCGATGCCGGTGACCACCGTCTCGCCCGCGACCTCGACCGCGCCGTCGAGCAGGATCAGCCCGTCCTCATGCAGGACCTGGCCGTCGACCGAGAGCAGGCGGTTGTAATCCGCGCTTTCCGTCACCGTCACCTGATGCGGCCCGAGCGCGACCGCATCCTGCGTCACCGTTTCCTGCGCCGCCACCGGACCCGCGAGCCACAGCGCCGCCGCCAGAAAGCCCGCGGTCTGGGCTGCCCTGTTCGTCATCATCGCTTTGCTCCGTCTTGCTGAACTGGGGGGCAGCCTGGCCCAAAACCCGCCGGGCCGCCAGCCGGGCGGGGCGGGGGCGGCGGGGATCTGCGCCCCCGCAGAACTTAAGCCGCCGATCTTAAACCCGCCGTGCGTCAGCCCGCCGCGGCGACGGCGCCCGCGATTTCGTCGACGACGCTGGTCAGCAGCGCCTCGTCCTCGCATTCGGCCATGACCCGGATCAGCGGTTCGGTGCCGGATTTGCGGATCAGGAGCCGCCCCTTGCCGTCGATCCGCGCCTCGTTCGCGGCGATCACCGCCTGCACGGCCTCCGAATCCAGGGGCTTCGCGCCATCGGTGAAGCGCACGTTCTTCAGCATCTGCGGCACGGTGTCGAATTGCCGCGCCAACTGGCTGGCCTTGCGGCCCGAGCGCACCATCTCGGCCAAGAATTGCAGCGCGGCGGCCAGCCCGTCGCCGGTGGTGGCATAATCGGTCATCACGATATGGCCCGACTGCTCGCCGCCGAGGTTGTAGCCGCCCTTGCGCATCGCCTCGACCACGTAGCGGTCGCCCACGGCGGTGCGCTCCAGCCGCAGCCCGCGCGCGGTCAGGAACCGCTCCAGCCCGAGGTTCGACATCACCGTGGCGACCAGCGTGCCGCCCTTCAGCCGGCCGTCCTCCGCCCAGCGGGCGGCCAGCAGCGCCATGACCTGATCGCCGTCGGCGACCACGCCGCGCTCATCAAGGATCATCACCCGGTCGGCGTCGCCGTCCAGCGCGATGCCGACATCGGCGCCATGGGTGATCACCGCCTCGGCGGCGGTCTCGGGATGGGTCGAGCCGCAATTCTCGTTGATATTGGTGCCGTTGGGCGAGACCCCGACCGGGATCACCTCGGCGCCGAGCTCCCACAGAACCTCGGGCGCGGCGCGATATGCGGCGCCGTTGGCGCAATCGACCACCACCTTCAGCCCGTCGAGCCGCAGCCCGGCCGGGAACGAGGTCTTGACATATTCCTGATAGCGGCCGCGGCCGTCCTCGATCCGCTTCGCGCGGCCGATGTTTTGCGCCTGGGCGAGGCGGATCTCGCCCTCCAGCATCGCCTCGATCTCGGCCTCGGCCTGGTCGGACAGCTTGAACCCGTCGGGGCCGAAGAATTTGATGCCGTTGTCATGGTGCGGGTTGTGGCTCGCGGAAATCATCACGCCCAGATCGGCGCGCATCGAGCGGGTCAGAAAGCCCACGCCGGGGGTGGGAACCGGCCCCAGAAGCAGCACGTTCATGCCGGTCGAGGTCAGCCCGGCGGTCAGCGCGTTTTCCAGCATATAGCCCGAAAGCCGCGTGTCCTTGCCGATCACCACCCGATGCGTGGCGCCGCCGTCGCGGCGGAAATAGCGCCCGGCCGCCGCGCCGAGTTTCAGCGCGAGTTCGGCCGTCATCGGCCAGGCATTGGCCCGGCCCCGCACCCCGTCGGTGCCGAAGAGTTTACGTGTCATGGTCCGCCTTTTCCGCTGACCCGGTCATCGCCTGCCACATCGCAAGCGCCTGCCGGGTTTCTTTGGTGTCGTGAACGCGCAGGATCTGCGCCCCCTGGCCCGCGCCATGCAGCGCGACCGCGAGCGAGCCCGCCACCCGCTCGGCCGGGACCGCGGCCCCGGTCAGCGCGCCGATGAATTTCTTGCGCGAGGCGCCGAGCAGGACCGGCAGGCCGAAGGCCTGAAATGCCGCCAGGTTGCGCAGCAGCGCCAGATCGTGTTCGGCGGTCTTGCCGAAGCCGATACCCGGATCGAGGATCAGCTTCTCCGGCGCGATTCCCGCGGCTGCGGCGGCTTCGATCCGCTCGGCCAGATGGTCGCGCACCGCCAGAACCACATCGTCATAGACCGCGTGTTTCTGCATGGTCTCGGGCGTGGCGATGGAATGCATGAGGCAAACCGGCACGCCGCGTTCGGCGATGAGCCGCGCCATGCCCGGATCGAACCGCAAGGCGGTCACGTCGTTGACGATATCGGCGCCGGCGTCCAGCGCGGCCCCGGCGACGGCTGCCTTGCGGGTGTCGATCGAGATCGGCGTGGTGATTCCGGCGGCGCGGATCGCGCGGATCACCGGGGCGGTGCGGGCGATTTCCTCTTCCGCCGGGACTTCCTTCGCGCCGGGGCGGGTGCTTTCGCCGCCGATGTCGAGGATGTCGGCCTCTTGTGCCATGGCGGCGGCACGGGCGAGGGCGGCTTCCAGCGCGTCATGGCGCCCGCCGTCCGAGAAACTGTCGGGGGTGACGTTCAGGATCCCCATGATCCGGGGGCGCTCGAACGTCAGACCGCAGAGCGCCGGGCGCGGCGCGCTCAGCAGCGCGCGGGCACGGGGCGGCAGTTCGCCCGCCGCCACCCGCCGCGCCGCGCCGTCCCGGGGGGTGAGCACGGCC
Organism: Pseudogemmobacter humi; assembly: GCF_900609055.1. GTDB lineage: Bacteria > Pseudomonadota > Alphaproteobacteria > Rhodobacterales > Rhodobacteraceae > Pseudogemmobacter > Pseudogemmobacter humi. Next base: position 11,985 of record NZ_UXAW01000098.1, read on the forward strand.
TCGTCCCAGCACAGATGGCGGCTGCCGGCGAGGGGTTCGCTGCCCTGCGCGCCGCCATGGGGCAGCGGCAGGATCAGATCGGAGAGGGGCGGAAGGATGTCGGTCATGTCAAATCGGGGTTCCGGGCGCGCGCGGTGCGGCCCGGTTTTGCGCCCGCTCCCGGGGTTTGGCAAGCGGCGGGCTCAGCCGCGCCGCGCCGGGATGCGGCTTCCCGCCGGAACTGTAACATCGCCGTGAAGAATGATCTCCGAGGCCGCCATCTCTTCGGCCAGCCACAAAGCCAGCGCCACCGGATCGCGGGTCTGCGGCCCGTCCACCGCGTCGAGCACCAGTTTCGACGGCGCCCAGACCACCGAGCGGCCGCGTTTGATCGCCCAGTCGATCTCGGTGCGCGAGGCGACGACCACGCAGCGCGGATCGCGCGCGGCCAGCACCCAGGCGTTCTGCTCGATCGCCAGCAGATCGACGCGGCGCTGCGTCGGGCGGTGGCCGGTCTGCGGCCGCGGCAGGTCGGGCAGGCCGACGCAGAAGATCGCGGGCACCCCGGGCGCCAGCAGCGAATCGATCTTCGCCGAGAGATCCGGCGCATGGATCGTGCCGTTGTCGAAGAAGACGATCAGAGGATGCACCGCATCCTCGCCCTCGCGCACCGGCACTTCGGCGCGCGAGCGCACGATCTCGACCCCCAGCGAATAGGGGCCGACATCCAGCTTTTCGATCCGCACGAAGGCGCGCATCGCCTGCGGCTCGGCCAGCAGCCGCTCGGCGATATGCTCGGCCAAGGTCTCCAGCAGGTTCAGCCGCTCGGTCGCGAGTTCGGCGGCGATGGCCTCGGTGATCCGGTCATAGGACAGGATGCGGTCCACGTCGTCATCCAGCGGCTGCGGCGTGGGCCGCACCTCGATCACCACATTGAAGCGCAGGCGCTGCTTGTGGCCGCGTTCCTTCTGGAAGGCGCCGATCTCGGCCTCGACCACATGGTCGCGCAGCGAGATCCGGTCGCGCGGATCGGCGCTGGCCGAGGCTTCGGCGCGCTCCTGCGGATGGGCGAAGGCGAGGGCGGTGTCGGTTGGCTGGGTCATACCCCCTCCGGGGTGCGGTGTTCCTGGTTGGCCCGCATCCCTAACAGTTGCCTGCGCCGAGCCCAAGCCTCATCTCGGCACAAAGCGGGCCGTGAACGACATCAGCCCCGCACGCCGGGCTGGCGGTAGAACAGATGCGAGCCGATGGAGATGGTGCGGGCGAAGCGTTTCGACCAGGACGGGGCCACCGCGCGGGTGTGGAAATGGGTGGCGCCCGCGGTCAGTTCGCGCGGCGCGCCGTTCAGCATGACGCTGGCGATCCGCCCGGCGATCTCCCGCGAATAGCCGTCGCGCATCTTCGTCGAGCTGCCGTTGCAGGTGTAGGAGAACTGGCAGCCGCCGCCGCCGCGCTGTTTGACCACGCCGCAGACCGAGCGCGGATAGAGCCCGCTTTCGACCCGGTTCAGGATCACCTCGGCCACCGCGAACTGGCCCTTCAGGCTTTCGCCGCGCGATTCGAAATAGATCGCCTCGGTCAGGCATTGCCATTCCTGGCCGCCCTCGGGCGCGGGCTGCGCCATCAGCCAGCCCGCGTCGTAACGGACGGTCATGGTTTGCGCGGGGGCCTCGGGGGCGGGGGATTTCTTGCCGAAAAGCTGGAAGCCGGCCTTCGGGGTCTCGGATTTCTTCACGATGACGCGGCGGATCTTCTTCTCGCCGGTCTTTTCATCCGTCACTTCGGTGACGGTGCCGGATGCGGTTTCCGCCGGATCGGCCGCCTTGCGCACCACGGTTCTCTTCACCACGGTCTTCACCGGGCCGGTTTTCTCTGGTCCGGTTTTCTCCGGGCCGCTGGCGATGGTGCCGAGCGCCTGATCCGACAGCCCGTTCAGCCGCGATTTCTCATTGCCCAGCAGAAGGCCCATCTCATCCGCGATGGCGGTTTTCGGATCGTTCCTGTCGCTGCGCGTCACGTCGGCATCTGCCGCTTGGGTGAAGGCGATGGCGGCAGTCAGGCCTGCGGCCAGCGTATTCCCTAGGCGTGTCATATTCCGGTTCCCGGTCTGTTAGCCCCAAAGCGGGCGCCGATGGCCCCGCATGAACAAGCGGTGCGATTAGGCGAATCAGGATGGGCAGGCCAGTCTTGTGGCAAAATTGCCGCGATATTTCCGCGGACATGGGCGGTTTTCTGCCGAAAATCTTCGTGTGCCGTATCAGGAAACAATCACAACCACATGATATTGTGGTTGTATTTCAGTTATCCACATTTCCGGTCAGCGCCAGATGCGCCGCCGCCAGCCGCGCCATCGGCACCCGATAAGGGCTGCAAGAGACGTAATCGAATCCCGCGCGACGGCAGAAGGCGATCGACTCCGGGTCGCCGCCGTGCTCGCCGCAGATCGAGAGTTTCAGATCGGCGCGGGTGTGGCGGCCGCGCTCGGCCCCGGTCAGCAGAAGCTCTCCCACCCCGTCGGTGTCGAGGATGTGGAACGGGTCTTCCGGGAAGACGCCCTGCTGGACATAGGTGTTCATGAACCGCCCGGCGTCGTCGCGCGAGAGGCCGTAAGTCATCTGCGTCAGGTCGTTGGTGCCGAAGGACAGGAAGGCCGCGTGCTGCGCGATCTCGCCCGCGCGCAGGCAGGCGCGCGGGGTTTCCACCATCACCCCCAGCTTGTAGTCGAAATCCGCCTTGGCGCGGGTGCGCACCATGGCGGCCACCGCGTCGATCCGGGTTTTGACGAGTTCGACCTCGCGCCGGGCCGAGACGAGGGGGATCATCACCTCGGGCACGATCGGCGCGCCGCGTTTCGCGCTTTCGATGGTGGCCTCGAAAATCGCCTGGGCCTGCATGTCGTAGATCTCGGGCAGCACGACGCCAAGCCGCACGCCGCGCATCCCCAGCATCGGGTTCACCTCGCGCAGGGCCTCGGCGCGGCGGGTGACTTCCGAGAGCGGACGCGCCAGCGCCTCGGCCAGTTCGCGCAACCCCTCGCGCGTTGCGGGCAGGAATTCGTGCAGCGGCGGGTCGAACAGCCGGATGCAGACCGGCAGGCCCTGCATGATGCCGAAGAGTTCGGTGAAATCGGCGCGCTGCATCGGCAAGAGCCGCGCCAGCGCCGAGGCGCGGTCGGCTGGGCTGTCGGCGAAGATCATCTCGCGCATGACGACGAAACGGTCTTCCTCGAAAAACATATGCTCGGTGCGGCACAGGCCGATGCCCTGGGCGTCGAACCGGCGCGCGGTGGCGGCGTCGGCGGGGGTGTCGGCATTGGCGCGCACGCCGATGTCGCGGAACTCGTCGGCCCAGGACAGAAGCTGGCGGAAGCTCTCATCCAGCGCCGGGGGCAGCATCTCGGCAGCCCCCGCCAGCGCCTCGCCGCGCGAGCCGTCGATGGTGATTACATCGCCTTCGCGGAAGATGCGGCCGTCGCGCGCGGTCAGGCGTTTTTCCTTCGCGTCGAGCCGCAGGTCCGAGGCGCCGACGACGGCGGGCAGGCCGAGGCCGCGGGCGATCACCGCCGCATGGCTGGTCATGCCGCCGCGTTCGGTCAGCACCGCGACCGCCGAATGCATGCCGCGGATGTCCTCGGGCGCGGTCTCGCGGCGCACGAGGATGCAGTCCTCATCCCGCGCCGCGCATCCTTGCGCGGCTTCGGCCGAGAACACCAGCCTGCCGGTCGCCGCGCCGGGCGAGGCGGCGATGCCGTTCGCGATCACGTCGCGGAGCCCGCGCGGATCGACCTGGTGGTGCAACAGTTCCGACAAGGCGCGCGGCTCGACCCGCAGCACCGCCTCGCGCGGCGAGATCACCCCGTCCTCGGCCAGCGCAACCGCGATCCTGAGGCCCGCGCGGGCCGAGCGCGCCACCCGCACCGCATCGAGCACGGAAAGCCTGCCGTCCTCGATGGTGAATTCGATCTGCATTTCCTCGCGCAGCTTGTCGCGGCAGGTGGCGCCGTGGCGGATCAGTTCCGTCATGATCTCGGGCGCGGTGTCTTCCAGAGACGGCCCGCGCGGATCGCGGGTCAGATAGAGCGCCTCGCGCGCGGCCAGCGCGTCGCGGCCCTGGCTTTGCCCGAGATAGCGGCCGGTGATACGTTGCGTGCCGGTCACGCTGTCCACGAACTGGATCACCCCCGAGCCGGAAATGCCCTGGCCGATGCCCTGGGCCATCTCCTGCACCACGAGGCCGAGCGCGGCATCCTCGGGCGCCCCCTTGGCGCTGCGCAGAAGGCGGGCCGAGGTGCCCTCCCAGGCGCGGGCCATTGAGCGCAGGACTTCGGAAAGCTGGCGGGCCGGATCTTCGGGGAAGGGCTCGTCGGTTTCATAGGCGTAGAGCCGCAGCACCTCGGTCAGTGCGCCGGGGCCGGGCTTCACATCCTCGAACATGTCGGGGTCAAGCCGGGCGACATGGATCGCGTAGCTCTGGACGAAACGGGTGTAGAGCGCATCGGCCGCGGTCTCGCCATGGGTCTCGCAAAGGGCCTGGTGGCGGGCGGCGTTCAGCCCGATGTTGAGGATCGTGGCCGGGCCGCCCCAGTCGGGGTTCGCCGGCGAGGCGCGCACCGAGATCAGCGGCGCGGGCCCGAAGCGGGCGAGGATGGCCCCCGCATCGACCGGATGGCCGGCGGCGATCATCCGCACGGTGCGCGCGGGCAGCGCGACGGTGCCGGGGACCGGCAGCTCCAGCCGCACCAGCCGCTGGAGGCATTTCGCTTTCCAGCCGTGATCGGCCGTGGCGATGGCGGCCGACGGCGTGATTTCGGTGAATTCGGTGATCAGATCGAATTTCTGCAATGCAGCACTCCCCGCGCGGCTGGCAGAATACGCTTGTCTGGCGTTGGCGCAAGCGGCAAGCGTCGCAAGGCGGGGGGCCGTCTGCCCCCCGGTTCAGGGGCTCGGGCGAGCCCCTGAACGCCCCCCGAGGGTATTTGGGTCAGGATGAAAGGGGATCAGCCCTCGATCCGGGTCAGATCGGCCACGCCCGAGCAGAGCGCGCGGATGCTGTGCAAAAGGTTCAGCCGGTTGCGACGGATGATCTCGTTCCCGCTGTTGACCTGGACCGCGGTGAAGAAGGCGTCGAGCGGCGCGCGCAATGCGGCCATCGCCTGCATGGCGGTCGCGAAATCCCCGGCCTCCATGGCGGGGGCGATCTTCGCCCCGGCCTGATCGAGCGCGGCGAAGAGGGCGCGTTCCTCGTCGGATTCGGCGAATTTGGGGTCGGGGCCGAAGGAATATTCGACGCCGTCCTTCTGTTCGGCCTGGGTGAGGATGTTGTTCGCGCGGCGGAAACCCTGGAGCAGGTTCTGGCCGTCCTCGGTCTTCAGCGTGTCGGAGAGCGCGGTTGCGCGTTTCACCAGCAGCGTGAGGTCGTCGGAGCCCGGCATGGCCAGACAGGCGTCGATCACGTCATGGCGGATGCCCTGGTCGCGGAGGTAGACCTTGAGGCGGTCGTGGAAGAAGGCGAGGAGGTCGTTTGTAAGGCCGCTGTCCCGCTCGTCCGGTTCCCGGGCAGACAATTTTCCTGCGATAATAATGGGATTGATGGCGGGTTTTATCCCTTGCGTGGCAAGCGACATCCGCACCTCATTCCCCAAGACCAGCCGGATCACCCCGAGCGCGGCGCGGCGCAAAGCGAAGGGGTCTTTGCTGCCGGTCGGCTTCTCGTCGATCGCCCAGAAGCCGGTCAGCGTGTCCAGCTTGTCGGCCAGAGCCACAGCGACCGAGACCGGCGCCGAGGGCACTTCGTCCGAGGGGCCGAGGGGCGAGTAGTGGTCGCGGGCGGCGTCGGCGATAGCCTCGGGTTCTCCGGCGGCCAAAGCGTAGTAGCGCCCCATCAGCCCCTGGAGCTCGGGGAACTCGCCGACCATGGCCGAGCGCAGGTCGAGTTTCGCGAGACGTGCCGCGCGCTCGGCCTGGTCCGGGTCGGCGCCGACCAGCGGCGCGATCTCGCGCGCCAGCGCGGCGATGCGGGCGATGCGTTCCGCCTGGCTGCCGAGTTTGTTGTGGAAGGTGACGTGGCTCAGGCCCGTGGCCCATTCCGCCATTGGCTCATGCCCGGGGCTGGCCTTCGCCACCCGCAGGTCGTTCTCCCAGAAGAACCGCGCGTCCGAGAGCCGGGCGCTCAGCACTTTCAGGTTGCCCTGGAGGATGGTCGCGCCGTGGTCCGGGGTCTCGATATTGGCGACGGTGACGAAGCCCTCGATCCGGCCGCTCTTCGGGTCGCGCGCCGAGAAGAACTTCTGGTGTTCCTTCATCGAGGTCTGCAACACCTCGGGCGGCAGGCCGAGGAAGGCTTGGGGGATGCGGCCCATCAGCGGCACCGGCCATTCGACCAGACCGGCGATCTCGGCCAGCAGGCCCTTGTCCGCGACCAGCTCCAGCCCGGCGGCGAAGGCGAGATTGGCGGCCCCCTGGGCGATGGCGGCCTCGCGCTCGGCCTGATCGAGCATGACCTTCGCCCGGCGCAGCTTTGCGGCGTAATCCTCGAAACTGGTCACCGCGAACCGGCCCGGAGCCATGAAGCGGTGGCCTTCGGTGGTGTCGCCCGAACGGATGCCGCCGACCGAGAGCGGCACGATTTCCGCGCCCGCCTCGTCGCTGAGAATGCAGAGGATCGAATGCAGCGGGCGCACCCAGCGGAGCGTGCCCGCGCCCCACCGCATCGACTTCGGCCAGGGGAAATTGCGGATCGCGGCTTCCAGCACTTCGGCGACGATTTCCGGCGCGCGGCGGCCCGGCTTTTCGATCACCGCGAACCAGACCTCGGCCTTCTTGTCGGCGCGCTTCTCCAGCTGATCGGGCGTCAGCCCGGTCGAGCGGAGAAAGCCGTCGAGCGCAGCCTGGGGCGCATCGGTGCGGGGGCCTTTGCGTTCCTCGCGCACCGGGCGGCTTTCGGCGGAGAGCCCTTCGATGGCGAGGGTCAGGCGGCGCGGGGTCGAGAAGGCGCCGGCGCCGGCATAGGTCAGCCCGGCCTCGACCAGGCCGTCGGTCACCAGCTTTTTCAGGGCCTCGCGCGCGCCCGCCTGCATGCGGGCGGGGATTTCCTCGGAGAAGAGTTCGATCAGAAGGTCGGCCATGGCATCATCCCGCAAAGTCGGTGCCGTCGTCCCTAACCATTCTCGCGCCGGACCACAACAGAAGGCGCGGCGGGTTCGGGGCTGTGGGGCGAGGGTTTTTC
>NZ_UXAW01000097.1 GCF_900609055.1 Pseudogemmobacter humi
GGCGAAGACATGCCGCCCGCCGCGCTGGCGGGTGCGCCCCGCCCCGAAGGCCCGGCGGATGAGGATATACCGCTGCCTGCCGAAGGCCCTGCGCCGCCGCCGCTCACCCCCGGAGAAGAGGCGATGCTGGCGGAACTTCTGGCCGACGAGCGGGGGCTTGCCGAGGGGGAGTTCGTGATCATCCCCGCCGAGCCCGCGCCTGCCGATCTCCCCGCCGCCCCGCCAGAAGCCGCCCCGGGGGCGGATCAGGAGGATGCGCAGGATGCGGCGCCCGGGGCCGAAGAGCCAGCCCCCGCGGCGCCTGAGCCGGAGACCGGCGCGGCAGCCGATGAACCGGCGCGCCGCATCGTTGCGGGGGGCGAGAGTTCGACCCTGCCCGCCACTCCGTCGCTGGGGGGCCGGGACACCGGCGTCGAGACCGGCCGCCTGCCGCGGATCGGCGACGAGGCCGCGCCCGCTGTGGCCGAACCGGCCGGAGCCCCGCCGCGGCAGGCCTATGCCCGCAGTTTTGAAAACCCCGCGGAAAAGCCGCTGTTCGCGGTGATCCTGATAGATGACGGATCGCCCGATCTCGACCGGGCCGCGCTGGCGGGCCTGCCCTTCCCGGTCAGCTTCGCGCTCGATCCGCAATCGCCCGGAGCGGCGGATCATGCCGCGACCTACCGCGCGGCGGGGCAGGAGGTGATCATGCTGGCCACCGGCCTGCCGCAGGGCGCTGCGGCCAGCGATGTGGGGGTGGCCTTCGACGCCATGGCGCGGGCGCTGCCCGAGGCGGTGGCGGTGATGGATCTGCCCGCCCGCGCCTTCCAGGCCGACCGGCCGCTGGCGAGCCTGGTCATTCCGGTGATCGGCGACCAGGGCCGCGGGCTGGTGACCTGGGATGCCGGGCTGAACGCCGCCGATCAGGTGGCACGCCGCGCCGGTCTGCCGGCAGCGGTGGCGTTCCGCGACCTCGACGCCGAGGGCGAGGAGGCGCCGGTGATCCGCCGCTATCTCGACCGCGCGGCCTTCAAGGCGGCGCAGGAGGGCAGGGTGACCGTGGTCGGTCGCACCCGGCCGGAAACCATCGCGGCGCTGCTGGAATGGTCACTTGAGGGGCGCGCGGGCACGGTGGCGCTGGCGCCGGTGACGGCGGTGCTGCGCGCCGACTGAAACGGGTTGCCTCCGACGGGGATATTCCGCGCAGGATGAAGGCCATACACCCGGGCTGTTCCCGGACAAAAGGGCCGGGTTTGCGCAGCCCGGTGGCCTTTGGCGGCAATACATGCGGACAGGTGAGCGCCAGGGCGTTTGCCTCGCATGCCCCGGCTGCTTTCACCCTGATCCAAATACCCCGGGGGAGTCTCCGAAGGAGACGGGGGCAGGGCCCCCGCACCCGGGTCAGCCGTTGCCGCGGCGGGTAAAGAGGCCGGTGTCCTCGGCCGCGCGGCGGAGCGCGTTGGATTTGTTGACGGTTTCCTGGTATTCGGCCTCGGGGTCGCTGTCATAGACCACGCCGCCGCCGGCCTGGATATAGAGCTTCTGGTCCTTCAGCACCGCGGTGCGCAAAGCGATGCAGAAATCCATCTCGCCATTCGCGGCGAAATAGCCGCAGCCGCCGCCGTAGACGCCGCGCTTTTCCGGCTCCAGCTCGTCGATGATCTCCATCGCCCGCACCTTGGGCGCCCCCGAGACCGTGCCCGCGGGCAGGCCTGCGAGCAGCGCCGAGAGTGCATCCTCGCCCTCGCGGATCTCGCCCACCACGTTCGAGACGATATGCATCACGTGGGAATAGCGCTCGATCACGAATTTCTCGGTCGGGCGCACGGTGCCGATCTTTGCCACCCGGCCCACGTCGTTGCGGCCCAGATCCAGCAGCATCAGATGCTCGGCCAGTTCCTTGCGGTCGGCCAGAAGATCCTCTTCCAGCGCCTTGTCCTCTTCGGGCGTGGCGCCGCGTTTGCGGGTGCCGGCGATCGGGCGGATCGTCACCTCGCCATCCCTGAGCCGCACGAGGATCTCAGGGCTTGCCCCCACCACCTGCCAGCCGCCGAAGTTGAAGAAGAACATGAAGGGGGAGGGGTTGGTGCGCCGCAAAGAGCGGTAGAAGGCGAAGGGCGGCAGCGGGAAATCCATCGACCAGCGCTGGCTCGGCACCACCTGGAAGATGTCGCCCGCGCGGATATATTCCTTGGCCTTCGCGACCGCGGCCTTGTAGCCCTCATGGGTGAAATTCGACTGCAATTCGCCGGTGATCGCGGGGCCGTCGATCTCGCGCTGCACGGCGGGGGCGCGGTCCAGATCGCGCATCGCATCCATCACCCGCTCGGCCGCCTGGGCATAGGCCGCCCGCGCGCTCAGACCCGGCGCCGCCCAGGCCGGGGCGACCAGGATCACCTCGCCCTTGATCCCATCGAGCACCGCCACCACCGAGGGCCGCATCAGCACCGCATCGGGCAGGCCGAGCGGATCGGGGTTCACATCCGGCAGATGCTCCACCAGCCGGATCATGTCATAGCCGAGATAGCCGAACAGCCCGGCCGAGGCGGCGGGCAGCCCCTCGGGCATGTCGATCCGGCATTCGGCGATCAGCGCGCGCAAAGTGTCGAGCGGATCACCGTCGAGCGGCGCGAAGGCATTGGGGTCGAATCGGGCGTCGCGGTTGATCTCGGACCGCTCGCCCCGGCAGCGCCAGATCAGATCGGGCTTCATGCCGATGATCGAATAGCGCCCGCGCACCTCGCCGCCGGTCACCGATTCCAGCATGAAGGTGTCGGTCCGCGCCTCGCCCAGTTTCAGCATCAGCGAGACCGGCGTGTCCAGGTCGGCGGCAAGCCGCGCCCAGACCAGCTGGTTCCTTCCCTCGGCCCAGGCTTGCCCGAAGGCGTCGAAGGAGGGTTCCAGTTTCATTGCAGGCTCGAATTCACAAGGTTGATGGCATTCTGGTCGAGGGTGATCCCGGCTTCGGCCGAGACCGCATCGGCAAAGGCTGCGTAAGCGTCCTGGGCGATGGCCTGTTCGATCTGCGCGGCCAGCGCCGCTTTCAGCGCGGCTGCCCCCTCGCCGGTCTCATCGGCTTCGGCGATGCTGTCGAGCCGGACCAGCGCGACGAAATCGCCCTCTTCGATCACGCGGATCTCGCCTTCCTCCATGGAAAACAGCGCAGCGATCAGGCTGGCGGGGGCATTGTCGACGCTGCCGTCGCGGGCGATTTCCGCCGTGGTCTCGGCCCTGCCCAGAGTGTCGAGCGCGGCGCCCGCCTCGGCTTCGGCCTTCAGCCGCAAAGCCTGTTCCAGCAGCGCCGCGCGCAGCTGGCCGGATTGCATCGCCGCCTCGACCGCGGCGCGGGCCTCATCGAAGGGGATCGGCGCGGCGGGAACGGTTTCCACGAATTCCAGCGTCACCACGCCGCCGTCGTCCAGCACGATCGCCTCGGCGAAATCGCCCGGTTGCAGCGCATCGGCGGCCTGACGGAAGGCCTGATAGCCCTCCAGCGGATCGGTGCCCTGGGCGCCCGGGGCATGGTCGAGCGTGCCGGTCTTCATCCCGGTCTGGCTGGCCAGTTCGTCGAGCGAGGCGCCACCGGCCAGCAGATCGTCGATCTCGTCGATGCGCTGGTTGATGAGGTGGCGGGCCTCTTCGATCTGAAGCTCGGAGACCAGTTCCTCGCGGGCCTCCTCGAAGCTGGTCTCCTTGCCGTCGAGCGTGCCGTTCACCCGGAACAGCGCCGGGCCGAGCGCGCTTTCGGCGGCGATCACCGCATCGGTTTCGGCCGCGAAGACGGCTTCGCCGGCCTCGCCCAGCTCCTGCTCAGACACGTCGCCCATATCGACCGCATCCATCGGCAGGCCGCGATCCGCGACCAGATCCTCGAATGTCGCGCCTTCCGAAAGCCTCGCCAGCGCCGCGTCGCGCGAAGTGGCGTCGGGATAGACCAGCCGTTCCACCAGGCGGCGCGGCGGGATCACATATTCCGCGATCCGCTCGTCATAGAGCGCGCGCAGAAGCGCCTCGTCCACCGGCTGATCCGCGGCCAGATCCTCGGGCAAAAGCGCGGCATAGCGGATGCGTTTGGCCTCGGGGCGGGTGAAATCGGCAATATTGGCCTCGTAATGGGCCTTCAGCTCGTCCTCGCCAAGCGCGGCCAGCGGCTCTTGCAGATCGGTCTCGCCGAGGCGGATCATCGAAAAGCCGCGCCGTTCGCCGATCCAGCGGTGCAGCGTGTCGGTGAGCGGGGCCGGGGCGACGAAGCCGCCGCTGACGGCGCCGGTCAGCAGCGCGCGCGCCACGTCGCGGCGCAGCGAATTCTCGTAATCGGCTTCCTTCCAGCCGTTGCGGCTGAGCACTTCGCGATACATCGCCGGATCGAAAGCCCCGGAACTGCCGGTGAAGGCCGCCTGTTTCATCACCTCGGCCGCCACGGTCTGATCGCCGACCGAAAGCCCGGCTTGCAGCGCGGCATTGTCCAGCGCCGCACGGGTCACAAGACCCGCCAGCGCCTGGCGGTCGATGCCGAAGCCGATTGCCTCCTGGACGGCGATCTGCATGCCGATCTGCTGGCTCATCCTGGCGGCCTCCTGCTGCACGGCGCGGGCATAGTCGCGCGCCGACAGGTCGATCCGCCCGACCGAGCCGATCGAGGTCAGCGTGCCGCCGAAATTGGTGACGCCGAAACCGCCGAGCCCAAGGATCAGCATCCCGGTCATCAGCCAGGTCAGGGTTGACTTGCCCTTGTTGGGCTTGCGCCGCGTCTCGCCCTCGGTCGCTTTGGCCATGGTCCGGCTCCGGTCAGATGTTTCCCGACTGTCTAGAGGGAAGGGGGGCGCGGGGCAAGCGCGCGGCCCCGCCGTTACGGGCGGAAATCGCGCAGACGGGCGAACATTTCCGCGATCCCTTCGGTGCCGATATTGGCGAAGGCGATGCGGATCTGGCGCCGCCCGGCGTCGGAGCCCTCGGGGCAGAAGAAGGTGCCCGGCAGCATCAGGATGCCGCAGTCCCGCACAAGGCGCTGGCAGAGCGCGTCCGAGGCGATGTCGAACGGGTGTTCCACATAAGCGAAATAGGCGCCGCAGCCGAGGAGTTTCCAGCCGGTCAGCGCGCCGAATCCCGCGATCATCGCCTCGCGGCGGCGCAGGATCTCGTCCCGCTCGCCCGCCACCCATTGCGTGAGGTTGCGCATCCCCCAGAGCGCGCCGATCTGGCCGAGCTGTCCGGGGCAGATCGCCACGGTGTCGAGGAATTTCTCCATCTCGGCCAGCAGCTTTTCCGAGGCCGTGACCGAGCCGACCCGATGCCCGGTCATCCGATAGGCTTTCGAGAAACTGTAGAGCTGAATCACCGTATCGGCCCAGTCGGGGTCCAGGAACAGATCATGCGGCCGCCCGCCGGTCAGCGCCGAGTGGCGGCTGTCGAAATCGCGGTAGGTTTCGTCGATCACCAGCGCGATCCCGTGCTCGCGCGCGAGGTCGCGGAAGGCGGCCAGCGTCTCGGGCGGATATTCCACCCCGCCCGGGTTGTTCGGCGTGACCAGCACGATGGCGCGGGTCTTCGGCCCGATCAGCGCGCGGGCGGCGCCCGCGTCGGGGATCAGCGAGGCGCCGGTGTCCAGCGCGCGGGTGGTGCAGCCCGCCATGTCGAGCCACATTTTATGGTTGAAATACCATGGCACCGGCAGGATCACCTCGTCGCCGGGCGCGGCGAGCGTGGCCATCACCGCGCAGAACGCCTGGTTGCAGCCCTGGGTGATCGCAACCTGGCCGGGGGCGATTGCGCCGCTGTAAGCGGCCGAGAACTGCCGGGCGATTTCCGCGCGCAGGGCGGGCAGGCCCAGCACCGGCCCGTAGAGATGCGCGTCGGGATCGTTGATCGCGGCCTCGGCGATGGCCTCGCGCAGCCCGAGCGGCGGGATCTCGACCGGCGCGGCCTGGCTGACGTTGATCAGCGGGCGGTCGGGCGGGAAAGTGACGCCCTCGGTCCAGCGCCGCGCCTCCATCACCGGCGGCAGTTCGGTCGCGGCGAGATTGGGGTTGAGCGGCAGGGTCATCGGGCGGTCCTTCGGCTGGATCGCCCGATTAGTCGCAGGTTGCGAGGCGGTTGCAAGCCCTCAGACGCAGCCCCAGTGGCCCGAGGAGGAACTGCACTGGCATTGCTGCCAGGGGCCGGAACTGCCGGCCAGGTCGCTGAAGCGTTTGCCAAAGACGAAAAGGCTGTCGGAGTTGATCGGAGAATAGACGGACTCGCCCGGCCCGTATTCCCGCCCCTGATAGACGCAGCCGCCGCCGGAACCCCCGGAGGAGGACGAGCCCTGCGGCGTGACCGGGGTCAGAACGATGTCCTCATAGGCCCGGAACGGGCGCCCGCCCGGCGGATCATAGGCCCGCCCCTCGGATTTCGCGATCAGGATGTCGGTCTGCTCCAGCATCGCTTCCATGATGCTCAGGTTCCGGCTCGGCGTGTCCTCGTAATCCAGTTCCAGTGCCTTGGCATAGTCGGCGGCGGCCTGATAGCGCATGTCGTTGCAGCCGACGGGGCCGTTGACCAGTTCGCAATGCTTTACCGCCGTCGTGTTGCTGGCCTGCCCTTTCGGGCGGACCTGAACCGGCCCGCTGCCGCCCACACAGGCGGCGACGAGAAAAATGCAGATCAGTGCAATGCCGTGTTTCATCATGACCCTCCCGTAATGCCGGATCTTTGCCCGGGCCGGAAAAGGATGCGGGAAAGGCCCGAGTCGGAGAAGCGGTATTTGCGGCCCGACGAGGGCGAAAACCCCTTATTTTACAGGGATAAAGGGCGCGCCTGGCACCCCGGAACGCGGATCTTTTCATGCCCCCGCAACCGCTTTAGCTGCGGGGGAGATTCTCATGCGGGCGGGGGTCTCCGGCCGGATCGGAGTGAGGGCCGACCGGCCCTCAGACGCAGCCCCAGTGACCCGAGGAGGAACTGCACTGGCACTGCTGCCATTTCTTCGAGACGCCGGCGAGTTCCTCGAACCGCTGCCCGAAGACCAGCAGGCTGTCGGAGTCGATCGGAGAATAGACGGACTCGCCCGGCCCGTAGTTGCGGCCCCGATATTCGCAGCCGCCGCCGGTGCCTGAAGATCCGCCGGTGCGCGCCACCGTCTGGCCCTGGCCGGATTCGATCATCGTGCAGTAATCCTCCCAGTCCTTCAACTTCCCGGTCAGCATCATCGCCCAGGCATCCCCGACCAGATGCGCGCCCTGGCCGCATTGATCCGGCGTGAAACCGGCAAAGCGGTCACGCGGCGCGGCGACTTTGGTCGCTTTGGCGCGTCCGCTTGCATTGGGCGTGCAATCGGCCGTGCCGGCGGCGTTCTTGGCGTCGCAGGTATCGACTTCGCTGCTGCCCCGCGAGTCATCTTCCGCATTGCCGGTTTTCGTCGCCGAGGCCGGCTCGCCCATCAGTTCATCGGCAATCGGATCGCAGCCGGCCAGACCGAAACCGCAGAACAAAAAGATAAAAAAAGCCCGAACCATCGTGGTACGGGCTGAAACCGGCCGGATGGCCTGATCTGCAAAAGGCATTCCTTCCTCCCTGAAAGCCGGGACCCGGCCCGGATTCGCGGAGACTGCGCCTGTTTCACGATTCTGTGAAGAGGATTTCCGGCGGCTTCCGGCGCAAAGCCGGTCAGTCCGTGCCGCGGTAGGGCTGGACGTATTGCAGCGCCATATCCCAGGGGAAGAAGATCCAGGTGTCCTGGCTCACCTCGGTCACCCAGGTGTCGACCTGGGGCTTGCCGTGCGGCTTGGCGTAGACGGTGGCGAAATGCGCCTTGGGGTAAAGGCGCCGCACCAGTTCCAGCGTCTTGCCGGAATCGACCAGATCATCGATCACCAGAATGCCCGAGCCGTCGCCCATCAGCGCGTCCTGCGGCGATTTGGTGACCCTCGCCTCGCTCTGCGACTGGTGGCTGTAGGATTTCACGCTGATCGTGTCGATCACGCGGATGTCGAGCTCGCGCGCCACGATCATCGCCGGGACCAGTCCGCCGCGGGTGATCGCCACCACCGCGCGCCAGTGGCCGCCCTCTTCCGGCCCCTTGCCGTCGAGCCGCCAGGACAGCGCCCGCGCGTCGCGGTGGATCTGGTCCCAGCTGACGTGGAAACCCTTCTCATGCGGCAGGCGGTCGGCTGGTGCCATGGCGTCCTCTCAGGTGGCGGCGATCTTGAGGCCGAGCAGCGCGAGCATCCCGCCGAAAGCGCGGTCGATCACGGTTTTCAGCCGGGCATAGGCGCGGCGGCTGCGCTCAAACGAGAACAGCCGTGCGATGAAGAGATTGCAGGCGGCTTCGTTGACGAAAACCATCGCCAGAAGCGCGCAGATCCAGGGCAGGGCGGTGCCGGGCGGCACGGTGCCGACGAAGACGGCGCCGAAGAACACCGCCGCCTTGGGATTGGCGAATTGCGTCGCCAGCCCCAGCCAGAGCGCCGACAGCGCGCTGCGGGGCAGGGCGGAGGTCTCTTCGGCCAAAGGCACGGCGGCATGGCGCCACATGTTGAAGGCGATCCAGATCAGGAACAGCCCGCCCGCCAGTTTAAAGCCCCAGAACAGCGCCGGGGCCAGGCTGAACAGAAGCGCAAGGCCGGTCAGCGCCGCCACCGCCCAGAACACCGCGCCAAGCGCGATGCCCATGGCCAGCCAGAAGCCGGTGCGCAGGCCCTCGCTCACCGCCAGCCGCGCCGACATGAGGATCGCCGGGCCGGGCGAGGCCGCGGCCACGAGATGCAATCCCCAGGCGGCGAGGAAGGCGGAAAGGGCCATCTCAGTCCTTCTTGCCGGTCACCACGTCGATATCGGGCGCGTCGATCGCCTTCATGCCGACGACATGATAGCCGCAATCGACATGCAGGTTCTCGCCCGTGGTGCCCGAGCCGAGGTCGGACAACAGATAGAGCGCGGCCTTGCCGACCTCTTCCTGGGTCACGTTGCGGCGCAAGGGCGAGTTCAGCTCGTTCCATTTCAGGATATAGCGGAAATCGCCGATGCCGCTGGCGGCGAGGGTCTTGATCGGCCCGGCCGAGATCGCGTTGACGCGGATGCCGTCGCGGCCGAAATCCTCGGCGAGGTATTTGACCGATGCCTCCAGCGCCGCCTTGGCCACGCCCATCACATTGTAATGCGGCATCACCTTTTCGGCGCCGTAATAGGTCAGCGTCAGCATGGCGCCGCCCGGGCCCATCAGCGCGCCCGCGCGCCGCGCCACGGCGGTGAAGCTGTAGACGGAAATATCCATCGACGTCAGGAAATTGGCGCGGCTGGTGTCGGCATAGCGGCCGCGCAACTCGTTCTTGTCGGAAAATCCGATCGCATGGACCACGAAGTCGATCGTGCCCCATTCCGCCTTCACGCCGTCGAACAGCGCATCGAGGCTTTCCTCGCTTGCCACGTCGCACTCAAAGAGCTGCGGCTTGCCGAGGCTGGCGGCCAGCGGCTCGACCCGCTTTTTCAGCGCCTCGCCCTGGTAAGAGAAGGCCAGCTCCGCGCCCTGTGCCGCAAGGGCCTGGGCGATGCCCCAGGCGATCGACTTGTCGTTGGCAAGGCCCATGATCAGGCCGCGTTTGCCTGCCATCAGTCCGGTTGACATTCCTGGTCCCTCGCACACCTTTACGGTTTGATAGCGTTGACGTGTAGGCGGAAAGCCGGCCTGCCGCAAGGGCAGGGGAAGCATCCGGCGGCGCATGCGGAAAACTTGCGGAAAACATTCAGGACAAGACGGAGCGGGTGAGTGGACAGGACGGGAATCTTCGCGGGCGACGACCCTTTCGCGATCGCGCGGCGCTGGCTGGCCGAGGCGGAACAGACCGAGCCGAACGATCCCAACGCCATCGCGCTGGCGACGGTGGACGCGGCGGGCCTGCCCAATGTGCGCATGGTGCTTCTGAAAGAGATCGGGGACGGGGCCTTCGTGTTCTACACCAACTACGGCTCGGCCAAGGGCGAGGAGATCGCGGCCACGGGCAAGGCGGCCTTCGTGATGCACTGGAAGAGCCTGCGCCGCCAGATCCGGGTGCGCGGCGCCGTCAGCCGCGAGGAGGGGCCCCCGGCCGATGAATATTTCGCCTCGCGCTCGCTGAAATCGCGGCTCGGGGCCTGGGCCAGCCGGCAGTCGCAGCCCCTGTCCTCGCGCGAGGCGCTGATGGCGGAAGTCGCGAAAATCACGCTGAAACATGGGCCTTTGCCGCGCCGCCCGCCGTTCTGGGGCGGCTTCCGCATCGCACCTGTCGAGATCGAATTCTGGGCCGATGGCGCCTTCCGGTTGCATGACCGTTTCCGCTGGACTCGTCAGGGTGGAGAGGGGGTCTGGCAGGTCGAAAGACTCAATCCGTGAAATTTTACGGAAAGGTAAACTATTCTGCCGGACGGTAACGATTTACTCTTGAACAAGGCCCCCCGTAGGCCCCATCAACCTGTCAGGGCTTAATCTGGGGAGATAGCTCTTGTTATGACTGAAGAAGATAAGGCCGTGCAGGTGTTGCAGGGCCGGGTGAAGTGGTTTGATCCGGCTAAAGGCTTTGGCTTCATCGTCAGCGATACATCCAACGCCGATATTCTGTTACACGCCAACGTCTTACGCAACTTCGGACAAAGTTCGGTCGCAGATGGCGCAGGCATAACGGTCAGGATCCAGACCACTCCGCGCGGCGTGCAGGCTGTGGAGGTGCTGGGAATCGAACCCCCGGAGGGACAGATCGTCCCGCTGGGAGAGGTGGCAGGCGAAATTTCGGCCGACGAGCTGAAATCGCTGCCGCTGGAACCAGCCCGCGTGAAATGGTTCGACAAGGCGAAGGGGTTCGGCTTCGCCAATGTCTTCGGCCGTGCCGAAGACATCTTTATCCATATCGAGGTCCTGCGGATCTCGGGCTTCGCCGATCTGGTATCGGGCGAGGCCGTGGCGCTTCGGGTGATCGAAGGCCGCCGCGGACGTATGGCTGTGCAGGTGCTGAGTTGGGAACGCGCAACGACCACACCCCCCGGGGAAGAGGACTGAGCGGAGCCGAGCTGTTCCGCCTGAACGTGGCCGCCCTTCCGGCGGCCACTGTTCTCTTCGTTTGTCTGGCAGGGGCGGTGGCGGCTCAGGGCGCCTGTTCGCCGTCGCGCGTCGACATCCGCACGCCGGCCGCCGGGGACGGGATGCGCCAGAGTTTCATCGTCGAACTGGCCGAGACCCCGGAGGCGCGCGCCCGCGGGCTGATGCACCGCGAAAGCCTCGCGCCCGATGCCGGGATGCTGTTCGTCTACGAAACCCCGCGCCGGGCCGAGTTCTGGATGAAGGACACGCTGATCGCGCTGGATATGGTCTTCGCCGATCCGGCCGGTCTGGTGACCCATGTGCACGAAAACGCGGTGCCCGGCGATCTGACCCCGATCCCGGGCGGCGAGGGCGTGAAATTCGTGCTGGAGATCAACGGGGGCCTTGCGCGCAGGGCGGGAATCGTGCCGGGCAGCCAGCTGCGCCATCCGGTGATCGGCAAGGACGCGCTCTGGCCCTGCGAGTGAGCGGGCCATGGTCTTCTTCCGGGGGCTCTTCCGCCCTTACGGGCGTCATCGCCGGCGAAGAGGCCCGTAAGGGCCGATGAGCGCCCCGGCCGGGCCTCCGGGCCGTTTCGCGCCAATACCCGTATGACCTCGCCCCGGCATAATTTTATCGGTTAGCGGACATTCCAGCACCGCCTTTCACCCTGCTTTCCGCCATGGAAGTTCCGGGCCGGATTTCTTGCCATGGGCGCTTTCCCTTGGCCGGAATACAGGCTATGTGGGCGTTGTCGGGGCGTAGCGCAGCCTGGTAGCGCGACGGTTTTGGGTACCGTAGGTCGCGAGTTCGAATCCCGCCGCCCCGACCAGCACTCAGCGGATTGGCTGAGTGAAATTTTACAGCAGATTTTACAGCTTTGTTCCCAATGCGCCCCTGAGGCGCGCCAGCTTATCGCCGATTTCGTCCGACATCTGGGGCGAGAGGGCGACGTAATTCTCGATCACCTCCGCAGCATGTTTGATCGACCATTCCATCGCAACGGCGATCTCTTTGAGTTCTGCACCGGCAGCCAGAAGGCGGATGGCGGCCGTCCCTCGCACCTCACAGAGGCGCAGCTCTTTCCCGATTCTGAGCTGTCGCGCTATTGGCTGATCGCGTCCCCCAAAAAGGTTTCGTGGGTGTGGACGATTGTACTTCGAGGGGAAGCAGTTCCGAAGCCCTAACGCCTTCGCGGTTGCCGCTGCCGGGCATGCGCGAGATGTTATGTTCAGCGCCCGGCCGATGGAAAGTATATGCTGGCCGACGATCTTCACGAACGGAACAGGAAACAAAAGAGCGCCCCGCAGGGCGCCCTTATTCACTGATCCAGGAAACTGCGCAGCTTCCGGCTTCGCGATGGATGTTTCAGCTTTCGCAGCGCCTTGGCCTCGATCTGGCGGATGCGTTCGCGGGTCACGCTGAACTGCTGGCCCACCTCTTCCAGCGTGTGGTCGGTGTTCATGCCGATGCCGAAGCGCATCCGCAGCACCCGTTCCTCGCGCGGGGTCAGCGAGGCCAGAACCCGGGTGGTGGTCTCTTTCAGGTTCTCCTGAATCGCCGAATCCAGCGGCAGGACCGCGTTCTTGTCCTCGATGAAATCGCCGAGCTGGCTGTCTTCCTCGTCGCCGATCGGGGTCTCCAGCGAGATAGGCTCCTTGGCGATCTTCATCACCTTGCGGACCTTCTCAAGCGGCATTTGCAGCTTCTCGGCCAGCTCTTCCGGCGTCGGCTCTCGGCCGATCTCGTGCAGCATCTGCCGCCCGGTGCGCACCAGCTTGTTGATCGTCTCGATCATATGGACCGGGATGCGGATCGTGCGCGCCTGGTCGGCAATCGAGCGGGTGATCGCCTGGCGGATCCACCAGGTCGCGTAAGTGCTGAACTTATAGCCGCGGCGGTATTCGAACTTATCGACGGCCTTCATCAACCCGATATTGCCTTCCTGGATCAGGTCGAGGAACTGCAACCCGCGGTTGGTGTATTTCTTGGCGATGGAAATCACCAGGCGCAGGTTGGCCTCGACCATTTCCTTCTTGGCCTGGCGGGCCTCTTTCTCGCCCTTCTGGACCTGGTTCACGATGCGGCGGAATTCGCCGATGTCCACGCCGATATACTGGCCGACCTGGGCCATCTCGGCGCGCAGATCCTCGACCCGGTCGCGGCTTTTCTCCATCAGCGCCTGCCAGCCGCGGCCGGCCTTGCCGGCCATGCGGTCGATCCAGGTCGGGTCCAGCTCGTAGCCCTGGTATTCGGCGATGAATTCCTGGCGGTTGATGCGCGCGCCGTCGGCCAGTTTCACCATGCCGGAGTTGATCGACATGATGCGCTTGTTGATGCCGTAAAGCTGGTCGATCAGCGCCTCGATCCGGCTGTTGTTCAGATGCAGTTCATTGACCAGCAGCACCATTTCCGAGCGCAACTTCTGATAGGCCGCCTCTTCGGTGGTCGAGAACCGGGTGGAGGAGGACATCGTGGCCGACATCCGCTGCTGCTGCATCCCGGACAGCGAGGCGTAGTTGTCGGCGATCTGCTCCAGCGTCTCCAGCACCTTCGGGCGCAGGGCCGCCTCCATCGCGGCAAGCGACATGTTCGAGGCGTCGTCATCCTCGTCGTCGCTGTCGCTGTCCTCGCGCAGGATCGGATTGCCGTCGGCGTCGAGCTCGGGCTCGGACGCGGAACGCCGCGGCGCGGCGCCTGCCGCGACCACGCCCATCTCGTCGAGCGGCGGGCCTTCCAGCTCTTCGTCGCCTTCGAGATTGCGCCCGAAGGTGGCCTCCAGGTCGATCACGTCGCGCAGGAGGATCTCTTCCGACAGCAGTTCGTCGCGCCAGATGGTGATGGCCTGGAAGGTCAGCGGGCTTTCGCAAAGCCCGGCGATCATCGTGTTGCGGCCGGCCTCGATCCGCTTGGCGATGGCGATCTCGCCCTCGCGCGACAGAAGCTCGACCGAGCCCATCTCGCGCAGATACATCCTGACCGGATCGTCGGTGCGGTCCAGCGTTTCCGAGGCCGGACCCGCCAGCGCGATCTCGCGCGAGGAAGAGGTCTCGACCAGTTCGCCCCCTGCGGGGTCTTCGGTCTCGTCGGCTTCCTCGTCCTCGATGACGTTGATGCCCATCTCGGACAGCATCGACATCACGTCCTCGATCTGGTCGCCGGAGACCTGATCGGCGGGCATGACCGCGTTGAGCTGTTCCATCGTGATGTAGCCGCGCTCGCGCGCATCGGCGATCATCTTCTTGACCGCCGCCTGGCTCATGTCGAGCGAGATATCGGCCTCGTCGCCATCGGGCTTAACGTCGTCGTTTTCCTTGAGGGCCATGGATGCTCCTGCGGGGATGGGGGCGAATCGCACTCGGGGTTTGTCGAATCAATAGCGCGAATCACGGCGGGGGAAAGGGCGAATCAGGGATTCACTCGCGTCGTGGGCTGCTCCCCCGGCTGAAATCGATGGAATCGAGCAATCTGCGGGCACGGTCCAGTTCCTCGCGGTCCAGTTCGACGCCGTTCGGCGCAATGATCGACTCCGACTTCTGCTCTTTGGGGCCGCGGCTGGCGGAAACCCGCGCCTCGGCCGCTTTCGACAGCCGCCAGGTCAGGCCTTCGTCGGCCAGATGGGCAAGATCCTCCTCGGCCTCGGCCAGTTCCGTGCGATGGGCGCGATCAGCCTGAAGCCGGGCCAGCGCCTCTTCCAGACAGGCGGCGGCGAATGTCGCATCGGCACGGGGTTGCAGCGCGGGGCTGATGCGGACATGGGGATTATTCAGCACCCGGTCAAGGGCCAGCGCACTGTCCCTGGCGACCAGTTCGGCGCAGTCCTCGCCGTGGCCGTGGGTCAGGACAAGGTTGCGCAACCGCTCGTGATCCTCGGTCGAAAATTCGATCCGTTCCAGCGCCGATTCGAAGGTGGCGATCAGCGTGGGGAAGCGCAGAAGCGTGGCGAGGATCACCGCCTCGCGCAGGGCATCGCCGATGGTTTCGGGCGCGGCGCCCGCCAGCGCCGAGTTGCGTGTGCCTTCGGTGGGCACCGGGGGCGGCGCGAATTTGCCGCGCCCGCCCGGCTGCCAGACCCGCGCGGCACCCGCCCGCGCAGGGCGGCGGCCGGTGCGGAACAGCTCCCACCTGAGTTCCCTGATCTCCTCGCCGTAATGGGCGCGGATCGAGGGATCGGCGATGCGCATCAAGGCCTGGCGCAGGGTCTTGTCGAGCGCGGCCTTGCGCTCGGGGCTGTCGAACACCCGGCCTTCGGTCTCGCGGTTCCACAAGAGCCGCACCATCGGCTGGGCGCCGTCCAGCACCTCCTGCATCGCCTCGCGTCCGCGGGCGCGGATCAGATCGTCGGGGTCCATCCCCTCGGGCAACAGCGCGAAGCGCAGCCCCTTGCCCGCCTCCAGCAGCGGCAGCGCCAGATCCACCACCCGTAGCGCGGCGCGGATCCCCGCCGCATCGCCGTCAAGCGCGATCACCGGCTCGTCCGCGATGCGCCACATGAGGCGCAACTGATCCTCGGTGACGGCGGTGCCGAGAGGCGCCACCGCGGCCCGGAACCCGGCCTCGGAAAGCGCGATCACATCCATATAGCCCTCGGCCACCACCAGCCGCTGGCCCTTGCCCGCCGCCTCGCGCGCCGGGCCGTGGTTGAACAGGTTGCGGCCCTTGTCGAAAATCCCGGTCTCGGGGCCGTTGAGATATTTGGCGCGCGCGTTCGGGTCCATCGCCCGCCCGCCGAAGCTGATCGCCCGGCCGCGCCCGTCGCGGATCGGAAAGATGATCCGGCCGCGGAAGCGATCATAGAGCGAACCGTCGTCCGCTCTGGCCGCAAGCCCGGCCTCCACCACCAGATCCGCCGCGATCCCCTTGCCGGTCAGCGCCTGGATCAGGGCCTGGCGCTGATCCGGGGCGAAACCGATCTCCCACCTTTCCTGAGCCTCTTCCGACAGCCCGCGCTTCGTGAGATAGCCGCGCGCGGCGGCGGCACCTTGGGTCTTCAGTTGCAGGCGGAACCATTTCACAGCCTCTTCCAGCACCTGGATCAGTTCGGTGCGCCGGTCGGCCTTCTCGGCCGCGCGCGGATCGCGATCGGGCATCTGCATCCCGGCTTCCGCCGCCAGAACCGCGACCGCCTCGATGAAGGACAGATTCTCGCTGTCTTTGACGAAACTCAGCGCGTCGCCCTTCGCATGGCAGCCGAAACAGTAGTAAAAGCCCTTGCGGTCGTCGACGTGGAAGCTCGCCGATTTCTCCTGATGGAAGGGGCAGGGCGCCCACCAGTCGCCCTTGGCCATGTTCGACTTGCGCATGTCCCAGGTGACCTTCCGGCCGACCACGGCGGAAAGCGAGACGCGGTTGCGCAATTCGTCGAGGAAACCGGGGGGCAGGCTCATGGGGTTCAATATGGGGCCGGGGCCGCCCGAGTCGAGTCTCTTCGCACAGGCCCGCCTCCGGCCGGCGTCGGCTGCCTCCGGCGGGGATATTTAAAGACAGAAAATATCCTGCGCGCTCCTGATCATTTTCTGTCTCTAAATATCCCGGGGGTGAGGCCCGCAAGGGCCGAGGGGGCTGGCCCCCTCTACCACCCCAGCCGGTCGCGCAACGAGAACCATGTCATCGCCGTCACCAGAAGCGGCCAGCGCAAAGCCGGACCGCCCGGAAAGCGCCGCCAGGGCAGGTCGGCGATCAGATCGAAACCCTCGCCCCGGCCCTGGACCGCCCCGGCCATCAGCTTGCCCGCAAGCGTCGCCAGCGCCACGCCATGGCCGGAATAGCCCGAAGCCGAGAGCACGTTCTTCGCGACCCGCGCGAAACAGGGCATCCGGTTCACCGTGATCGCGAGCGTGCCGCCCCAGGCGTAGTCGATGCGGGTGTCTTTGAGCTGCGGATAGATCTCCAGCAGCGGCTTGCGCACCACTTTCGCCACATCGGGAAAGCGGTAGCCGTAGCTTTCGGCGCCGCCGAACAGCAGGCGGTCGTCCTCCGAGAGCCGCCAGTAGTTCACCACGAATTTGGTGTCATGCACCGCGACCGGCTCGGCCAGCACCTCTTTCGCCAGCGCACCGAGGGGCTCGGTCGCCACCACGAAATTGTTGATCGGCATCACCCGCGCGGCCACCTGCGGCTCAAGGCTTCCGACATAGCCGTTCACCGCCAGCACCATATGATCGCAGGTGACGCGGGCGCGGGCGGTCTCGGCCACCGGCTTCTCGTTACGGATCAGCCGGGTGACCTCGCTGTTCTCGAAGATCCGCGCGCCCGCCGCCGCCGTGGCTTTCGCCAGACCCAAAGCGAAGTTCAGCGCATGGATATGGCCCGCGCCGCGGTCGATGTCGCCGCCTTTGAACGCCTCCGACCCCACCAGCGCCCGCAGGCCGTCGCGGTCGAGGGGCCTGACCTCGTGGTAATCGTAGTCGCGGGCGAGCTTCTCTGCATAGCGCTTCGCGTGATCCACCTCGGCCTCGTGCCAGCAGGCATGGGCGATGCCGGGGCGCCAGGCGACGCCCTCCATATCCGCCGCCAGCTCCCGCACCAGCGCTTTCGCGTCCTGCGCCAGGTCCCAGAGGCGGCGGGCGTTTTCCTTGCCGGCAGTCTTTTCCAGCCAGTCCTGGTCCTGGCGCTGGCCCGAGCCGACCTGGCCGCCGTTCCGGCCCGAGGCGCCGAAGCCCACCCGATGCGCCTCCAGCACCACCACCGACAGCCCCGCCCGCGCCAGATGCAGCGCCGCGGAAAGCCCGGTGTAGCCCGCGCCCACCACGCAGACATCGGCGCGGATCTCGCCCTCGGCCTTCGGGAAGGGATCGAGCGCCACCCGGGTCGCGGCATACCAGCTGTCGGGATATTCTCCGGGCCGGTCGTTCGCGTGCAGAAGATTGACCGCCATCACACGTTCAGGAGCAGATGCTCGCGCTCCCACGGGCTGATGACCTGGAGGAACTCCTTGTATTCGTTCCGTTTCACCGAATCGTAGCATTTGACGAAATCGGCGCCCATCACCTCTTTCAGCGCCTCGTCCTCGTCCAGCAGATCCAGCGCATCGCCCAGGTTCACCGGGATCTCATCGGAATCGATATAGGCCGAGCCGGTGAATTCCGGCCGCGCCGGTTTCTTCTCTATCAGCCCGAGCCAGCCGCAGGCCAAAGTCGCCGCGATGCCGAGATAGGGGTTGCAGTCCATCCCCGGCAGGCGGTTCTCGATCCGCCGCCCGCTCGGCCCCGAGATCGGCACCCGCAGCCCGGTGGTGCGGTTGTCGCGGCCCCATTCCAGGTTGATCGGCGCGGCGAAATCCGGAACGTAGCGGCGGTAGCTGTTCACATAGGGCGCCATCAGCGCGATGGCCGCGCCCATGTGATGCTGCATTCCGGCGATGAAATGGTTGAACATTTCGGTCTCGACGCCCTTGGGACCGGCGAAGATGTTCTTGCCGGTTTTGGTATCCACCACCGAGGTATGGATATGCATCGCCGAGCCCGGCTCGCCTGCGATCGGCTTGGCCATGAAGGTCGCGAAACAATCGTGGCGCAGCGCCGCCTCGCGGATCAGGCGTTTGAAGAAAAACACGTGATCCGCGAGTTCCAGCGGGTCGCCATGAGCGAGGTTCAGCTCGATCTGGCCGGCGCCGCCTTCTTGCAGGATGCCATCAATCTCCAGCCCCTGGGCTTCGGCGAAGTCGTAAATGTCGTCGATCACCCTGCCATATTCGTCGATGGCGGAGAGGCTGTAGGCCTGTTTTCCGGCTGCGCGCCGGCCAGAGCGCCCCATCGGCGGGATCACCGGCTGGTTCGGGTCAAGGTTGCGGGCGGTCAGGAAGAATTCCATCTCGGGCGCAACGACAGGCTTCCAGCCCTGTTCGGCGTAAAGCCCGATGATCCTGCGCAGCACGTTCCTCGGGCTGAACGGCACAAGATTGCCCTGCTGATCCTTGGCGTCATGGATCACCTGGAGCGTGATGTCGGCGGTCCAGGGCGCGGCGGTCGCGGTGGACCAGTCGGGCTCCAGGATCATGTCGGGTTCGGTGAAGGCATCGAACGGGCTGTCGGCCCATTCGCCGGTGATGGTTTGCAGGAAAATCGAATTCGGCAGGAAGTAATTGGTCTGCTTTGCGAATTTCGCGGCGGGCATCGCCTTGCCGCGGGCGACGCCGGCGATATCGCCGATCACGCATTCCACTTCGTCCACGCGGCGGTTGCCAATATATTCCCGCGCCGCGTCAGGCAGCTTGTCGGTCCATTTGGACATGGGGTCACACGTTGGGTTGGGGCGCAGCGGGCCGCGCTCAGGCGCGGCGCATTTCGGCCCTGGTTTGACGGTTCAGAAAGAAAGCGGCGATCCGGTCGGCCATCTTCGCGGCGTCGAGCGGGGTGTCGATCCGCTCGGTCGCGGCATCGAGCACCGGCTGCGGCACAAGGCCGGGGCCGCGCACCCGGATCAGCCCCTCCATGAATTCTTTGGGAAATTCGGGATGGGGCTGCACGGAAAACATCCGGTCGTCGTAAAGCAGCGCGGCATTCTCGCAGGCAGCGGCCGAGGCCACGACTTCGGCCGCGGGCGGCTTTTCCACCACCTGATCCTGGTGCCAGGCGTTGAGGGCGAATTTTTCGCCCTGGAAATCGTATTGCGTCGGGCCGACCGACCAGCCGCCCCGGTATTTCTCGACCCGCCCGCCCATGGCCTGGGCGATGATCTGATGGCCGAAGCAGATGCCGACCACCGGGACATGTTCGTCCCAGGCCTTGCGGATGAAATCCTCCAGCGGTGCGATGAAGGGATGATCCTCGTAGACGCCGAAGCGCGAGCCGGTGATCAGCCAGCCGTCGCAGTCCTGGACGCTGGCCGGGAAATCCATCTCCATGACGGACCAGCGGCGGAAGGTCAGCCCGCGCTCTGCGAGCAGGCGCTCGAAGAAATCGGGATAATCGCCCTGGTCGCGAAGGGCGTCGGGCGAGGCTCCGGTTTGCAGGATGCCGATCAGCATGGGAAATAACCTGTTTGCGCGTCTGGATATGGTGGCCCCGGCCCCCTTCGCGGTCAAGGGGGGCCAGAGCATCTTGGGGGCGCCAGAGCATCTGGCGGCCTCGCCTTACACGGTGTCGAGATAGATCTCGATCCGCTCCTCGGGCGAGAGTTCGTTGATATAGTGCAGCTCCTGGCGTTTGGTGAGCACCAGGTTGCGGATCAGCTCTTTCGAGAGGAAACGCGGCACCACGCTTGAGGCCTCGAAAGCGTCGATCGCGGAATCCCAGGTGGTGGGAATCTGCGGCAGGGTCAGCGCGTAGGAGTTGCCGGTGACGGGGGCGGGGGGCTCCCTCGAGTCCTCGATCCCCGAGAGCGCGGCGCCGAGGATGGCGGCCAGCATCAGGTAAGGGTTCACGTCGCCCCCGGCCACGCGATGCTCGATCCGGCGCGCAGCGGGGTTGCCGGCGGGGATGCGGATCGCGGCGGTGCGGTTCTCATAGCCCCAGCAGATCGAGGTCGGGGCATGGGCCTCGGGCACCAGCCGGTCGTAGCTGTTCAGATGCGGCGCGAACAGAAGCGTGGAATCGTGCATCGCCTCCAGACAGCCCGCCACCGCATGGCGCAAAGCCGCGGTGCCCTTGGGGCCGCCCGAGTCGAAGATGTTGTCGCCCTTCTGGTCCAGCACCGAGAAATGGGTATGCAGCCCCGAGCCGGAGTAATCCTGATAGGGCTTCGCCATGAAGCTGGCGGCGAAACCGTGGCGCCGCGCCAGCCCCTTGACCAGCATCTTGAACAGCCAGGCATCGTCTGCGGCGCGCAGCGCGTCGTCGCAATGCATCAGGTTGACCTCGAACTGGCCGAGGCCGGTTTCCGACGTGGTGGTATCGGCCGGAATGTCCATCTCTTCGCAGGCGTCGTAGAGATCGGTGAAGAAGGTGTCGAAGGCGTCCAGCGCCCGGATCGACAGGGTTTCCGATGCCTTCCTGCGCTTGCCCGAGCGCGGCGAGGGCGGCACCTGGAGCGTCTTGCCGGAATCGTCGATCAGGAAGAATTCCAGCTCCATCGCGCAGACCGGCGTCAGGCCGCGCGCCTTGTAGCGGTCCACCACGGCGCGAAGCGCGTGGCGCGGGTCGCCCTCATAGGGCTGGCCGTTCTCGCGAAACATCCAGATCGGCAAAAGCGCGGTCGGCGCCTCCAGCCAGGGCATCGGCATGAAGCCGCGCTCGGTCGGCTTCAGCGTGCCGTCCTGGTCGCCCTCTTCAAACACCAGCGGGCTGTCGTCGATATCCTCGCCCCAGATGTCGAGGTTCAGCACGGAATAGGGGAAGCGGGTGCCGTCCTTCACCACCTTGTCGGCGAAGCGGGCCGGAATGCGCTTGCCGCGCGCCTGTCCGTTCAGGTCGACGGCGGCCACCCGGATGGTGCGCACGTCGGGATGTTTTCTGAGCCAGTCCTTCATCATGGTTCACACTGGAAAGGCACGGCCCCGCGCCCCCGGGCCCTGCGGCCCGCCCGATGCGCAAGTTCGGACCATGCCCTTGGTCCTTCCCTTGGTTCGATCGCCTTGCCCGGACCGGCCTTCGGCCTCGTCATGCGGGTCCGGGCGGGTGCCCGGATAATTTGATCAAATAGAGGCTACTACCGGATCAGCTGCGGACGCAAGCGGATTCTGCTTTTCCGGTGCGAGGGCAGATGCCGGTTCAGCCGCCGGTTCACCAGCCCGAAGCCCTGGATCAGCAACAGCGTCAGGCAGACGAAGTAGAAGGCCACGATCGGATAGGGCACGAAGGGGTTGAAAGTCTTGTCGGCGATGTAATTCGCGTAATAGAGCGCGTCGCCGCGCTGCTGGAACGCCGGGAAGCCGGAGACGAACACCAGCGTGGTGGCGTGGAACAGGAAGATCGCCTCGTTGGTATAGGCGGGCCAGGCCAGCCGCAGCATGGTGGGCCATTCGATGCGGAAGAACCTCTGCTTCCCCGAGATGCCATAGGCGTCGGCCGCTTCCAGATCGCCTTTCGGCACCGCCATCAGCGCGCCGTAGAAGATCTCGGCGGCATAGGCCGAGGTGTTCAGGAACAGGGTCAGCGCCGCCCCCGCCCAGGCATTGGCCAGCCAGGCGGTGGGGATGGTGAACAGGCCGAAGACCGATACCGAGCCCCGCAGCACGGTGGTGACGAAGAAATAGATCAGGAAGAACTGGATGAAGAGGGGCGAGCCGCGGAAGATGAAGATGAACCACTCCGCGGGCTTCCTGAGCCAGCGATTGCCCGAGGCCCGGGCCAGCGCCAGCCCGACCGAAAAAAAGAAGCCGAAGGCCAGCGCGAGGATGCCGAAGTAAAGGTTCCAGATCAGCCCCGAGCCGATCAGCACGAACTGATCGCACAAAGTGATGTTCGTGGTGGGCAGCAGGTTCTCGCCAAAGCCGAGCGAGCGCAGCCCGTAGGCCTGAAATGTCTCGAAACAGGTCATGCCGCGGCCCTCCGCATCTTCTCGCCGGCGCGGGTGGCCTGGCCGTGGCTGAACCGGCGCGAGAGCCGCGCCAGCACGATCTCGGACAGCCGCGTGAGCAACAGGTAGAAGATCAGCAGGCCAAGGAAATACCACAGCCGCCAGTCGGGGTGCGGATAGTCGAACCGCGCCGATTTCGACGCGCCCAGCTCGCGCGCCCAGTAGACGATGTCCTGGATCCCGAGCAGGAAGAGAAGCGGCGTCGCCTTGATCAGGATCAGCCAGAGGTTCGACAGGCCCGGCAGCGCATAGGTCCACATCTGCGGCACGAGGATGCGGCGGAAGGCCTGGCCCTGGGTCATGCCATAGGCCTCGGCGGTCTCGATCTGGGCGCGCGGCACCGCGTCCATCGCGCCTTTCAGCACATTGGCGGCGAAGGCGCCGAAGACGATGGCGAAGGTCAGCACCGCCAGCGCGAAAGCGTAGACCTGATGCGCGAAATGGCTGGCGTTGTTCGGCGGCACCTTGGCGGCGGGGCAGACGCGGAACTCCAGCCCCTGGCGGATCGGCTGGGTCCAGTCGGGGCAGCGGATCTGATGGGTCAGCCATTCGATGCCCTGATCCAGCGCGATCACGAAGAACAGGAAGAACACGATATCGGGCACGCCGCGCACCATGGCGGTGTAGATATTGCCGAACCACCTGACCGGCGCGTGATGCGAGCGCGCGGCCATCGCGCCGCCGAAGCCGAAGGCCAGAGCCGCGGGGGCGGCGACGGCCAGCAGCGAAAGCACGGTCAGGAAGGAGAAGTAGAATTCCATATGCTTGGGCGTCGTCAGATAGCACGACAGCCAGGCCAGACCTTCCAGCGTCTTCGGCTCGGCGCAGAATTCAAACATCCGGGGAGTGCCTTTCCGGGGAAGCAGGGCTTGCGGTGCGCCCCCGGGGCAGCGGGGGCAAAGGGGCCGCCGCGCGTCGGCGGCGGCCCCCGGGGTCAGTGCGGCAGGATCAGAACGGAATGCCTTCTTCCTGGAACCATTCGGTGATCAGCGCATTCAGCGTTCCATCGGCCTTCATCGACTGGATCGCGGCGTCGAATTTCCCCTTCAGCTCGGTGTCGGACTGGCGCAGGCCGATGCCGATGCCTTCGCCCAGGAGAACGTCCTCGCCCACGATGTCGAGCCCGTCGCCCACCACCGACAGCAGATAGTCCTTGTCCGCCATCACCGCCACGGCCTGGCCGTTGCGCACCGCCGCGATGGTTTCATCCGGGGTGGCGAACTCCAGCAGCTGCGCGCCCGAGGCGGCGACATGCGCGGCCTGGATGGTGCCGACCTGGGCCGCGATCACGCCCGAATCGGTGGGGGTGTCAGGCGACAGCGCCGCATAGGCCGAGGGCGAGGGCTGGGTGTAGTTTTCCGAGAAGGCGATCTTCTCGCGGCGCTCGGGCGTGATCGACATCCCGGCCATGATCGCGTCGTAATTCCCCGATTGCAGGTTCGGGATGATCGAATCCCAGTCGTTCTTGACCCAGACGCATTCAAGCTCTGCGCGCTTGCACAGCTCGTTGCCCAGAACGATCTCGAAGCCGGCGAGCTCGCCCTTGTCGTCGATGAAGTTGTAGGGCTCGTAGGCGCCTTCGGTCGCGATGCGGACCGGATCGGCCAGGGCGGCGCCGGTGCCGAGAGCGGCGAAGGCGGTGGCGAGAAGCAGCTTCTTCATTGAGGGTCTCCCTTGGTTTCGCTCAAAGTCATCATGTCGCCGGTCCGGTGTCAGAACCAGCGGGAATTCAGGGCGGCAAGCGTGCCGTCGGCCTCCATCGCGCGGAGGGCGGCGTCGATCTGCGCTTTCAGAGCGGTGTTGCCCTTGCAGACCGCGATGCCGGTGCCCTCGTCGGGGATATCCACGCTCCAGGCATATTCCAGCCCGCGCCCTTCGATCTGCGCGGCAAGATCCATCCGGTGCGCGAAGGGGCCGAGCGTCAGATCAGTCTCGCCGCCGGCCACCGCATCCAGCGCGGCGGCTTCGGACGGGTAGCTGCGGAAATCCAGCCCCTGGCCGCGCAGCCAGGATTCGTGGATGGTGCCCGCCTCGACCGCGATCCGCGCGGCTTCGGGGGCAGGGGCACCGGGGAAGCCGATGAACCATTCGATCTCGCCGCCCCAGGTATAGGGGATCGAGAAATCCACCAGCGCGCGGCGCTCGGGCGTGATCGCCATGCCGCCCAGAACCACGTCGAACCGGCCCTCGGCCACGCCGGGGATCAGCTCGCCGAAAGGCGCGGTCTGCCAGGTGCAGTCATGGCCGGTGCGGGTGCAGATCTCGCTCATCACCTGGTGGTCGAAGCCGGTCAGCGCGCCGGCATCATCGCGGATGATATAGGGCGGGAAGGTGGCTTCGGTGCCGATGGTCAGATGCCTGACGGCGCCGCCGGACGGCTCTCCGGTTGCGGCGAGCCAGAGCGTGATCGCGGCGATGCTGGCCGAACAGGACATTCCCGCGCCCCTCAGGCAACCGTGGCCGACAGAAAGCCGCGCAGCCGTTCCGATTTCGGCGCGCCGAACAATTGCGCGGGCGGGCCTTCCTCTTCGATCCGGCCCTGATGCAGGAAGATGACGTGATCCGAGCAATCCGCCGCGAGCTTCATGTCATGGGTCACGAGGATCATCGTCCGCCCCTCGTCGGCCAGCGCCTTGATCACCCGGACCACCTCCTGCTCAAGCTCGGGGTCCAGAGCCGAGGTCGGCTCGTCGAACAGAAGCGCGCGCGGCTCCATGCAGAGCGCGCGCGCGATGGCGGCGCGCTGCTGCTGGCCGCCCGAAAGCTGCGCGGGAAAGGCATCGGCCTTGTCGGCGATTCCCACCTTGGCCAGATACTGGCGCGCCTTCTCGCGGACCTCGGCGGGGTCGCGCTTCAGCACGGTGACCGGGGCCTCCATCACGTTTTGCAGGATGGTCATATGGGCCCAGAGGTTGAACTGCTGGAACACCATCGACAGATTGGTGCGGATGCGGGTCACCTGGGCGCGATCCGACGGGTGGCGGCGCAGCCCTTCGCCCTTCCAGCGCACGGCCTCGCCCTCGAACAGGATCTCGCCCTGCTGGCTGTCTTCGAGCAGGTTGCAGCAGCGCAGAAGCGTGGATTTCCCCGAGCCCGACGAGCCGATCAGCGAGATCACATGGCCGCGCGGTGCCGTCAGATCAACGCCTTTGAGCACCTCAAGCGGGCCATAGCTTTTATGCAGGCCCCGGATCGCGATGACGGGCGCTTCTCCCATGATTTCCCCTGTGGTCTGGCGCGTCATTCTGACCGCGCGCCTTCTGGCTTGTTATGCCAGTAGGACGCAGTTTATGGCGCTTTGCAATGCGGTTTCGGTCGTGCCGTGGCGTCCTCTCCGGCGATCTGATCCCCCGGATGCGGCAGAATGACTGGTCGGGCAGGCCGCCAGATAATCGCTTGCGACCGCCTGCGCCAGCGCTTTCGCGCCTTCGCGGGCGGTCTGCGTCATTCGCGCGCGGACGGCCCCGGGCGATGCGCCTGCGCCGCTCAGCCCTCGCGCGCGGCGCGCTGGCGGGCCTCGGCGCTTTGCACATCGGTCAGGCCCAGGAGGTTCGCCACCATCCGCAGAAGACGGTCCTCGTCGGCGTCGCGCAGCCCGTCGGCCAGCGCCACCGACCACAGGGCCTCAAGCAGCTCCTGCCGCTCCTCGGGCAGGGTCGCCGCCTTCAGCGCGCGGGTGAAGCGCACGGTGTCGGGCGCATGGCTTTCCAGATCCTCGGCCTCGGCGCGCAGCTTCGCCGCCGCGAAAGGGTCGAGCCCGTGCCGCTGCATCAGGATGCGGTCGATCCTTTCCACTTCCTCGGCGGCGTAAAGCCCGTCGGTGCGTGCGATGCGCACCAGAAGCGCCGCCAGCGCCAGCCGGGCGTCGGTTTCGGTCAGGGGTTCGGGGGCGGGGGCCAGCAGGCGGCGCAGCAATGCTTCGATCATGGCGCGAAAGATAGGCGCTCCGTCGCCTCCGCGCCAGCCGTCACGGCAGGCGCAGCCGTCCCTCGCCGATGCGGACCGCGCTGCCCGCGATACGCACCGCGGTGAGCGCGCCGCCAGCCGCCTCGATGGTCAGCCGCAGGGTCGAGGGGCGGCCCATCTCGACACCCTGGCGCAGGGTCAGCCGGGTGGTGCCGTCCTGGATCGCGCCATTGGCCAGCAGTTGCGCGGCAAGGATCGCGCTCGCCGATCCGGTCGCCGGGTCTTCCGGGATGCCCGCCGTGGGGCTGAACATCCGCGCGCGCAGGTCGCAGGCGCCATCGCCCGGCGCATAGAGATAAACGCTGTCCACGCCATGGGCCGCCATCAGCCGCGACCAGTGCGGCTCGGTGGCCCTTGCGCGGGCCAGGGCGTCCAGATCGCGCAACGGCGCGTAAACGAACCGCGGCCCGCCCTCATGGCAGCCCGGGCGGTGCGGCCCGAGGTCGTCGGGCGCAAGGCCGAGTGCTGCGGCCAGCAGTTGCGCCTCGGGCGCGGGGCCGGCCGGGTAGGGCAGCACCGGGGCGGTCAGTTCGGCGATGATCCGGCCGCCCTCGCGGGTGACGGCGACGGGGACGAGGCCCGCCTCTTCCTCCAGCGTGATCGTGGTGGCGAAATCGCCCTCATGGGCCATTTCTGCCAGCAGGATGGCGCAGCCGATGGTCGGATGCCCGGCGAAGGGGATCTCGGCGGTGGGAAAGAAGATGCGCACCCGCGCGCTGTGCGCCGGGTCGCGCGGCGGCATGACGAAGATCGTCTCCGACAGGTTGAACTCGCGCGCGATGGTCTGCATCTGCGCGGTGCTCAGCCCGCCCGCGTCCGGCACCACCGCCAGCGGATTGCCGGAAAACGGCGTTTCGGTGAAGACGTCGAGCGTGTGGAAAGCGATCATCGCGAAGCCTTGGACACAGGGTTGCAGGAAAGGCGGAGCCCCGTCGCGCCGCCGCCGGGCGATGGCACCCGGTCGGAAAGACGACCGTTTGAGAGGCCGGAGTATTCCAAAGGGTTAACGGGAGACGGCGAAATGCGGACCGCCACGGTCCCGGCCGGATCATGCCAGGATTGCGGCGGCTGGGATCTGTTCTGCCGGGAATTTTTCAGCGAAGTCAATGAACGGACAGGTAAGACGGGCGCAAAGCTGCGCGTGATCCGGTCGGTTTCTGACCTGAGAAGCTCTGCGTCATGCCAGTGTGCCGGGAACTGGCCCGGAGCAAGCGGGACAAGCGGTGCTTCCGGCTGAGCGCCGAGCAGATGCGGGCGGCTTCCGCCGCAGCCGTGTCAGACTGGCTGGGGAACGACAGGCCCCACCGGCCCGACGGTGGCCTTGCGTTTCGCTGCGAGGCGCTTTGACCGGGAGTCAGCGGAAGTGGTTCACCACCCTGGCGCGGATCTGACGGCTGGGCCGTGATCCGGAGCCCCGGCCCCCCGTCATCTCCGGTCCCGGTCTTCCCGCACCGCCAGCTCTGTCACAGATGGCCAGCCCTTTGTTTACCGAAACATGGGGCCTCGCCTCGCTCAGAGTGCAGAGAGGGTCCACGGCCGAGAATGAGCACTCGCGGGCAGTTCCCTTTTCCGTCCTCCGATCTGCCGGAGGGGAAGGCCCGCAGGGGCCTCGTGGCTGACCGGCCCTATTGACAACCGGCGCGGGCTGGCGCTGGTTAGGGCCAGTTTCAACGGCGCTCCAGGTCCAGTATGGCGATCCCGGTCGAGGCGTTCTTCCTGGCGGCGGGCGGGGCGGGCACGCTGCAAAGCCGTATCCGCGCCATGGTCACCGACGGCATCCTCAGCGGGCGGTTCCGGCCCGGCCAGAAGATGCCCTCCTCGCGCGGGCTGGCGGGGCATCTGGGCGTCAGCCGGATCACCGTGACGCTGGCTTACGGCGATCTGGTCTCGTCGGATTACCTGACCTCGCGCGGGCGCTCGGGCTATTACGTCTCGGAAAACGCGCCGCGCGCGCCCGAGTTTCCCAGCCCGGCCCGGCCCACCGAGGAAGTGGATTACCGCGCCTTTTCCGGCGGGCGTTTCACCCGCGCGATGCAGGGGGTGGAGCGGCCCGACGACTGGGAGCGTTATCCCTGGCCCTTCATCTACGGCCAGACCGATCCCAGCCTGTTCGACCATCAGAACTGGCGGGCCTGTGCGCTCCGCGCGCTGGGGCGGCGGGATTTCCCCACGCTGACCTCGGATTTCTACGAGCGCGACGATCCGGCGCTGATCGAGCAGGTCCTGCGGGTGATCCTGCCGCGCCGGGGGATCGCCGCCGGGGCGGAGGAGGTGCTGCTGACCATGGGCGCGCAGAACGCGCTGTGGATCGCGGCGCAGA
The DNA here is from genome assembly GCF_900609055.1 of Pseudogemmobacter humi. Classification (GTDB taxonomy): domain Bacteria; phylum Pseudomonadota; class Alphaproteobacteria; order Rhodobacterales; family Rhodobacteraceae; genus Pseudogemmobacter; species Pseudogemmobacter humi. The sequence continues at coordinate 28,749 of NZ_UXAW01000097.1, forward strand.
TCCTGCTGGGGCCGCCGGGGGCGGGGCGCCGGGCGGTGATCGAGAACCCCTGCTATCCGGGGATGCGCCGGGTGCTGGATGTCTCGGGGGCGGAGATCCTGGCGCTCGACGTGGACGAGGGGGGGCTGCCGGTTTCTGCGCTGGCGGGCGGCGCGGTCAGGCGCGGCGATGTGGTGTTCGTCACGCCCTCGCACCAGTCGCCCACCAATGCGACCATGCCGCTGGAGCGGCGGCTGAAGCTGCTCGACGCCGCCAGCCGCAAGGATTTCGTCATTCTGGAGGACGATTACGAATTCGAGATGAGCTTCCTCAAGCCGGTTTCGCCGGCGCTGAAAAGCCTCGATAAGGCCGGGCGGGTGATCTATGCGGGCTCGTTCTCGAAGTCGATCTTCCCGGGGATGCGGCTTGGCTATCTGGTCGGGCCGCCGGGCTTCATCGCCGAGGCGCGGGCGCTGCGCTCGATGGTGCTGAAACACCCGCCCGGCCATATCCAGCGCACCGTGGCCTATTTCCTCGCGGAAGGCCATTACGACGCGCTGATCAACCGGATGCGCACCGCCTTCCGCCGCCGCCGCCAGGTGATGGAGGAGGCCATCGCCGCCGAGGGACTGAGCATCGCGGGGCAGGGCGGCTATGGCGGGTCGTCGTTCTGGATGCGCGCGCCCGAGGCGGTGGACACCGGCGCGGTTGCGCGCGCGCTCAGGGCCGAGGGCGTGCTGATCGAGCCGGGGCGCAGTTTCTTCGACCCCGGCCGCGCGGTGCAGAACCATTACCGGCTGGCCTATTCCTCGATCCAGCCGGCGCGCATCCCCGAAGGCATCGCGAAGATCGCGCGGGCGATCGGCCGCTAGAGGCCCTGCGGGCGCCTCCGGCGGGGGTATTTTGATCAGGGTGAAAGCTGGCTCTATGCGGCTTTGGCGACTGGCCCTAAGCTGGCCGCGGCAGTGGGGGCAGGATGGCCTCGCGGAAGAATGGGGAGAGCGGCGCGATGCGGATGACCACCGAGGAAGCCTTCGTCAAGGTGCTGCAACGGCACGGGATCGACAATGCCTTCGGCATCATCGGCTCGGCTTTCATGCCGGTCTCGGACCTGTTCCCGCGCGCGGGGATCGCCTTCTGGGACTGCGCGCATGAGGGGTCGGGCGGGATGATGGCCGACGGTTTCACCCGCGCCTCGGGGCGGATGTGCATGATGATCGCGCAGAACGGCCCCGGCATCACCAATTTCGTGACCGCGGTGAAGACCGCCTACTGGAACCATACGCCGCTTTTGCTGGTGACGCCGCAGGCCGCCAACAAGACCATCGGCCAGGGCGGCTTCCAGGAGGTCGAGCAGATGGCCCTGTTCCGCGATATGGTCGCCTATCAGGAGGAGGTGCGCGACCCGTCGAGGATCGCGGAAGTCCTGAACCGGGTGATCCTGGCGGCGAAGCGTGCCTCGGCCCCGGCGCAGATCAACCTGCCGCGCGACATGTTCACACAGGTCATCGACATCGACCTGCCGCGGGTGGTCGAATTCGAGCGCCCGGCGGGCGGCGCCGCGGCGCTGGATGAGGCGGCGCGGCTTTTGTCGGAGGCGAAATTCCCGGTGCTTTTGAACGGGGCCGGGGTGGTGCTGGCGGGCGCGATCCCGGCGACGATGCGGCTGGCCGAGCGGCTGAGCGCGCCGGTCTGCGTCGGCTATCAGCACAACGATGCTTTCCCGGGCTCGCATCCGCTTTTCGCGGGGCCTTTGGGCTATAACGGCTCGAAGGCCGCGATGGAGATGATCGCGAAGGCCGATGTGGTGCTGGCGCTTGGCACGCGGCTCAATCCGTTCTCGACCCTGCCGGGCTATGGGATCGACTACTGGCCGAAGGATGCGGCGGTGATCCAGGTGGACCTGAACCCCGCCCGGATCGGGCTGACGAAACAGGTGGCGGTGGGGATCGTTGGTGATGCCGGCATGGTGGCCGGGGGGATCCTGTCGCGGCTGTCGGATGCGGCGGGAGAGGCGGGGCGCGAGGACCGCAAGGCGCTGATCGCGCAGCGGAAGTCGGCCTGGGCGCAGGAACTGGCCTCGATGGATCATGAGGCGGACGATCCGGGCACAAGCTGGAACAGCCGCGCCCGCGCCGCAAAGCCGGACTGGATGAGCCCGAGGATGGCCTGGCGCGCGATCCAGTCGGCTTTGCCGCGCGATGCGATCATCTCCAGCGACATCGGCAACAACTGCGCCATCGGCAACGCCTATCCGACGTTCGAGGCCGGGCGGAAATACCTCGCCCCGGGCCTGTTCGGCCCCTGCGGCTACGGGCTGCCGTCGATCGTCGGCGCGAAGATCGCCTGCCCGGAGGTGCCGGTGGTCGGCTTCGCGGGCGACGGCGCCTTCGGGATCTCGGTGACGGAGCTGACCGCCATCGGCCGCAAGGAATGGCCCGCGATCACCATGGTGGTGTTTCGCAACTACCAATGGGGCGCCGAGAAGCGGAACTCGACCCTGTGGTATGACGACAATTTCGTCGGCACCGAACTGGACGAGGGCGTCACCTATGCCGGGATCGCCCGGGCCTGCGGGCTGCAAGGCGTGGTCGCGCGCACGATGGAGGAATTGCGCGAGGCGCTGACCCGGGCGCTGGCCGATCAGAAGGCCGGGAAAACCACGCTGATCGAGGCGCTGATCAACCAGGAGCTGGGCGAGCCCTTCCGCCGCGACGCGATGAAGAAGCCGGTCGTGGTGGCGGGGATCGACCCGGCCGATATGCGCCGCGACTGATGCCGTTCGATCTGTCGCTGGCCGGGGCGGCCTGGCTGGCTTTCGCGGTGTTCGGCGCGGCGCTGGTGCGCGGCTATTCGGGTTTCGGCTTTTCGGCCCTGGTGGTCGCGGGCTCGGCGCTGGTGACCAATCCGCTGAACCTCGTCGCGGTGGTGATGCTGTGCGAGATGGTGATGTCGCTGCAAGCCTGGCGGGGCCTGCGCTGCCAGATCGACTGGCGCGTGGTGCGGCTTTTGATGGCGGGGGCGGTGATCGGCCTGCCGCCGGGGCTGTGGCTGCTGGTCTCGCTGTCCGAGGACGCGGCGCGGGCGGCGATCTCGGGGTTCATCCTGGCGATGTGCCTGGTGCTGGGTTTCGGCTGGCGGATGCGGGCGGCGCCGGGGGGCTGGGCGGTGTTCGCGGCCGGCATGGCCTCGGGCGCGGCCAATGCGCCGGGGATGGGCGGGCTGCCGGTCGCGGCCTTCTTCGCGGCGCAGCCGATCCCGGCCGGGGTGTTCCGCGCCACGCTGGTCGCCTTCTTCCCGCTGCTCGATCTGTATTCCGCGCCGCTCTACTGGCTTTCCGGTCTGCTGACCTGGCAGAGCGTTTACGCGACGCTCTTCGCTTTGCCGCTCATCGCTTTGGGCAACCACCTCGGCAGCCGGCGCTTCCTTGCCGCCGATCCGAAGGAATTCCGCCGCTTCGCCATAGGCTTGCTGGCGGTTCTTTCCACGATGGGGCTGGTGAAGGCGCTGATCTGAGCGGCACCGCGCCCGCGGGAAGGAAATTCTGCCCACGGCAGGTGGCGGAGAAAAACAATCCCGCTTGCCGCAGCGCGGCCGGGACGGCAGACTGACGGGCAGGCAAGCCATGGAATACGTCAGGAGGTTCGGGCGTGACAGAGCAGCCGCGGGTGATCGCCTCTGCCCCCACCGCTCCGGCGGGCCCTGGCGCGGATGAGATCCGCAAGACCACCTGCTACATGTGCGCCTGCCGCTGCGGCATCGACGTGCATCTGAAGTCGGGCCGCGTGGTCTATATCGACGGCAACCGCGACCATCCGGTGAACAAGGGCGTGCTCTGCGCCAAAGGCGCGAGCGGCATCATGCAGGTCACCGCGCCCTCGCGGCTACGCTCGCCCTTGCGCCGTGTCGGCCCGCGCGGCTCGGGCGCCTTCGAGGAGATTTCCTGGGAGGAGGCCCTCGCCACCGCGGTCTCATGGATGAAACCCCTGCGCGAGACGGCGCCCGAAAAGCTCGCCTTCTTCACCGGGCGCGATCAGTCGCAAAGCCTGACCGGCTGGTGGGCGCAGGCCTTCGGCACCCCGAACTACGCCGCCCACGGCGGGTTTTGCAGCGTGAACATGGCGGCGGGCGGTATCTACACCATCGGCGGCGCGTTCTGGGAATTCGGCCAGCCCGACTGGGAGCGCACGAAGCTGTTCGTCATGTTCGGCGTGGCCGAGGATCACGACAGTAACCCGCTCAAGATCGGCATCGGCAAGCTGAAGGCGCGCGGGGTGCGGGTGATCTCGGTCAACCCGGTCAGGACCGGCTATTCGGCAGTGGCGGACGACTGGTATGGCATCACGCCGGGCACCGACGGGTTGCTGATCCTGTCTCTGATCCATTGCCTGCTTGAGGCCGGGAAGGTCGATCTGGATTACCTCGCGCGTTTTACCAATGCGCCGATGCTGGTGAACGCGACCCCCGGGCCGGAGCAGGGCCTCCTGGTGAAGAACGCCGGGAGCCAGCCCTTCGTGATCGACCGCCGCTCGGGCCATCCCGCGCCCTGGGACGGGCGCGAGGTGGAGCCCGATCTCGGCGCCGAATGGCAGGGCCACCGCACGGTGTTTCAGCATATGGCCGGGGAATATCTGAAACCGGAATACGCGCCCGAGGCGGTCGCCGCGCGCTGCGGCCTTGAGTCCGCGCGCATCCGCGCGCTGGCGGCGGAACTGGCGCATGTGGCTTTCGACCAGGCGATCACGCTCGACCGGCCCTGGACCGATTTCCGCGGCAACCGGCATCAGGACATGCCCGGCCGTCCGGTCTCGTTCCATGCGATGCGCGGGATCTCGGCCCATTCCAACGGTTTCCAGACCGCGCGGGCGCTGCATCTGTTGCAGATCGTGCTCGGCAGTATCGAGGTGCCCGGCGGCTACCGGCTGAAACCGCCCTATCCGAAGCCGGTCGAGGCCCATCCGACCCCCCATTTTCAGGCCGTGCCCGGCAAGCCGCTGACCGGCCCGCATCTGGGCTATGTCCGCGGCCCCGCCGATCTGGCGCTGACCCCCGAGGGCCAGCCCGCCCGGATCGACAAGGCGTTTTCATGGGAGGCGCCGCTCTCGGCCCATGGGCTGATGCATATGCTGATCCCGAACGCCCATGCGGGCGATCCCTACCGGATCGACACTTTGTTCCTCTACATGGCCAACATGGCGTGGAATTCCTCGATGAACACCGCCCGCGTCATGGAGATGCTGACCGACCGCGACGAAGACGGCTATGTCATCCCCCGGATCATTTATGCCGATGCCTATGCCAGCGAGATGGTGGCCTATGCCGATCTGGTGCTGCCCGACACCACCTATCTGGAGCGCCACGACTGTATCAGCCTGCTCGACCGGCCGATTTCCGAGCCCGATGCGGCTGGGGATTCGATCCGCTGGCCGGTGGTCGCGCCCGAGCGCGACGGTTATGGCGTGCGGGGTTTCCAGTCGGTTCTCCTGGACCTTGGCGCGCGGCTCGGCCTGCCGGGGATGGTGAACGAGGACGGGTCCGCGAAGTTCCGCGACTATGCCGATTACATCGTGAACCATCAGAGGAAGCCCGGGATCGGCCCGCTGATCGGCTTTCGCGGCGAAGGATCGGCCGAGGGGCGCGGCGCGCCGAACCCCGACCAGATCGCGCGCTATATTGAGCATGGCGGCTTCTACCAGGCGCATATCCCCGAAGAAGCCGCGTTCTACAAACCCTGGAATGCCGGTTACCAGGACTGGGCGGTGGATCTGGGCCTGTTTGATTCCCCGCAGCCCTATCTGTTCCAGATCTGGTCCGAGCCCCTGCGCCGCTTTCAGCTTGCCGCCGAGGGCCATGGCGAGCGCCAGCCGCCCGACCACCTGCGCGGGCGCCTCAAACAGTCGATGTCGCCGCTGCCGCTCTGGTATCCGCCGCATGGCGAGGCCGGGCCGGAGTATCCGCTGCATGCGCTGACGCAGAGGCCGATGGCGATGTATCACTCCTGGGGCAGCCAGAACGCCTGGCTGCGGCAGATCCTCGGGAAGAACTACCTCTACCTGCCCACGGCGGTCTGGCAAAGCGGCGGCTTCCGGCCGGGGGATTACGCGCGGGTCACTTCGCCCACCGGCGAGATCGTGGTGCCGGTCGCGCATATGGCGGCGCTGAACCCGCAGACGGTCTGGACCTGGAATGCGATCGGCAAGAGGAAGGGCACCTGGGCGCTGGACGAGGGGGCGACCGAGGCGAATGAGGGGTTTTTGCTGAACCATCTGATTTCCGAACTGCTGCCGGGCGAGGGGCGGGTGCCGAACTCGGATCCGGTCACCGGCCAGGCCGCCTGGTTCGATCAGAAGGTGCGGATCGAACGGGTCGGCCCGCAGGACCATGCGCTGCCGGATTTCCCGCCGCTTAGCGGGGCGCCGCATCAGCCGCCCGCGCGCGGCCAAATTTCTTCAAAGAAATTTGCCAAAAATCTTCGAAGATTTTTGGGTCTCAACGGCGGGAAGGGCGCGCCATGACCTGCCTGCCGGGAAAGACCGCGAAATCTCTGGGTCTGGTGATCGACCTCGACACCTGCGTCGGCTGTCAGGCCTGCGTCACCGCCTGCAAGGGCTGGAACGACAGGGGCGCGGAACTTCTGCCCGACGAAAATCCTTATGGGCCAGAGCCTTCCGGCGTATTCCTCAACCGCGTCCATTCCTATGAAGTCACCCCCCCGGACGGCCCGGCCTGGATCGTGAACTTCCCGCGCTCCTGCCTGCATTGCGAGGATGCGCCCTGCGTCACCGTCTGCCCGACCGGGGCGAGCCTCAAGCGCGCCGAGGATGGCATCGTGCTGGTCAATGAAGACGCCTGCATCGGCTGCGGCCTTTGTGCCTGGGCCTGCCCCTACGGCGCGCGCGAGATGGACGAGGCGCGCGGGGTGATGAAGAAATGCACCCTTTGCGTCGACCGGATCTATGACGAGAGCCTGCCGCCCGAGGACCGCCAGCCCGCCTGCGTGCGCACCTGCCCGACCGGCGCGCGGCATTTCGGCGATCTGGCCGACCCCGACAGCGCGGTTTCCCGCCTCGTGGCGGAACGCGAGGGCTATGCGCTGATGCCGGGGATGGGGACGAAGCCGGTCAACCGTTACCTGCCGCCGCGCCGCAAGGGGCCGGGCGCGGCGCCAGTGCTGGCGCCGCTGGAGGGGAAGGCGACCGGCCTCGCGGGCTGGCTCGACCGGATGCTGGGAAAACTCTGAACGATGCATCCCGCACCTTCCGTCATCCTGTTCACCACGCTTTCGGGCCTCGGGTTTGGCTATCTGGTCTTTCTTGCCACCGGGGCGGTGGCGCTCTCCGGCTGGGCTGCCTTCTTTGCCTGGGGGCTGGGGTATGGGCTGGCGGTCGCGGGGCTGATGGCCTCGACCTTCCACCTCGGCAATCCGCAGCGCGCGCTGAAGGCCTTCACGCAATGGCGGTCGAGCTGGCTGTCGCGCGAGGCCTGGACCTCTTGCGCCGCACTTTTCGCGCTGGCGCCGATGGCGCTGTCGGACTGGCTGGATCTGGGGCTGCCCAGGCCCATCGGCTGGGCGGGGGCGGTGCTGGCGCTGGCGACGGTCGGCTGCACCGCGATGATCTACACCCAGTTGAAAACGGTGCCGCGCTGGAACCACTGGACCACGCCCGCGAGCTTCTTCGCCTTCGCTTTGGCCGGAGGCGCGGTGCTGGCCGGGCAGGGCTGGCTGGCCTCGGGCCTCTGCCTGTCGCTCGGCCTTGCGCTGGTCTTGCAGTTCCGCCTTGGCGATCATCAGTTTGCGGCGCGGGGCGAGACGATGGGCAGCGCGACCGGCCTCGGGGGGATCGGTCCGGTCCGGGTGTTCGAACAGCCCCATACCGGCCCGAATTATCTGATGCGCGAGATGATCCATGTCGTCGGCCGCCGCCATGCCCGCAAGCTGCGGCTGATCGCGCTGCTCTGCGCGGCGCTGGTCCCGGCGGTGCTCTGTGCGCTCTTGCCGCCCATGGTGGCCGCGGTGACGGCGGGCGCGCTGCATCTGACCGGCGCGCTGGCTGCCCGCTGGCTGTTCTTCGCCGAGGCCGAGCATGTCGTCGGCCTCTATTACGGGATGCGTTAAGCGAAGGCGAGGTCGAGGAGTTTCGCCGCCTCGTCGCGCGGGTTTGCGAGGGACGCGCGGTCCTCGCCCGGGTAGAAGCGCGCGCGCAAGGCCGTGGGCATCGGCGCCGGGGTGCCGATCACCACTCTGGGCCCGAGCCGCGCGGTTTCGGCCGCCCAGGCCCGCACCAGCGCCATCTGCCCGGCCTTGGTCGCGCCGTAAGCGGCCGACCAGCGGCTGCCGGGGAAAGGATCGTCGGCGAACAGCGCCGTGCCCTGGCCCCCGCGCAGAAGCGGCTCGACCATGGTGATCAGGAACGAGGCCGCGCGCAGATTGGTTGCGATCGCCTTGTCGAGATCCTTCATCTCGACCGAGGGCGCGGGCGAGAGCGCGGTGGCATGGATCGCCATATGCGCCCAGAAGCCGAGGCCGCCCCAGCGGTCGTGGATCTGGCGGCAGAGGTGGCGCATGGCATCCTCATTCGTCACATCCATCGGCGCGAGCGTCAGCCCGCCGGTGCCCGGCAGGCCCTGGGCCTTTACCCGGTCGTCGAGATCTTCGAGCCCGCCCACGGTGCGCGCCACCGCCACCACATGCCAGCCCCTGAGCGCGAGCTGTTCCGCCAGCGCCGCCCCGAGGCCGCGCGAGGCGCCGGTGACGAGGGCGATCTTGCTGTCGTTTTGCATGGCACGGCTCCGGCTGAGCGGAGAGCGCCGGGGGCGCTTCGCCCCCCGGACCCCCCGAGAGTATTTGGATCAAGGTGAAGACGGAAGTTTCGGGCAAAGGTCAAGCCCGGGCGAAGGCTTCAGGGCAGGATGCCGCAGGGGATGTGGTGTTTGCGGGAAAGCGCGGAGCGAGGCCAGGGGCGGAGGATCTTCGGATCAGGGGGAAAGCGAGGGGGTATGGCAGCAGGGTGACGGCCTGGATCGGAAGAATGCGACAGAGGACAGGCAGGCGATCGGGGACAGGGAAAGGAGCCCGCGATGGATGGCGGCGGTGCGGCCTCGGCGGAGAGAAATCCGGGGGTCGCTGCTGAGGTGGGGAGATTTACGGCACTTGCCGTTGCGGGCTCGCGCGCAGGTGGTTGCGGATCGGTGGGGGCTTCTCCTGCCTCCTGAGCGGCGCTCCCGGCTCTCGCGGAGTTGCTTGGTGGTGCTGGCTGCTATTCGGTTCGCAGAGC
>NZ_UXAW01000126.1 GCF_900609055.1 Pseudogemmobacter humi
TGGCCGTCGCCAACGATTTTTTGTCACGAAAGCTCAAGCCGTGGACCGGCAAGTGAGGCGCAGGATGATTGAGCGGGGCCATCCAGCGTTGTCGATCGGCGCGCAGTGCCGCCTGCTGTCGATCTCGCGCTCGTCCTACTATCATGAACCGGTCGGAGAGACGGAGCAGAACCTCGGGCTGATGCGGGTCATTGACCAGCAGTTCCTCGACACGCCGTTCTATGGGGTTCGCCAGATGACCTGGCACCTGCAGAACGAGGGGCATGGTGTGAACCAGAAGCGCATCCGGCGGCTGATGCGGCTCAGGCGTTTG
>NZ_UXAW01000042.1 GCF_900609055.1 Pseudogemmobacter humi
CTCGATCAGGATGGCGCGGTCGGCCCCCATCGCGAGCGCGTTCCTGAGCGTCTCCTGCGCCTGTTTGACCCCGATCGAGACCACGACCACCTCGGTCGCGATCCCCTTCTCTTTCAGCCGGATCGCCTCTTCCACCGCGATCTCGTCGAACGGGTTCATCGACATCTTAACATTCGCAAGATCAACACCGCTGCCGTCCGCCTTCACGCGAACCTTAACGTTGTAGTCAATAACCCGTTTGACAGGCACCAACACCTTCATGCGCCACATCTCCATCTCTGCGGGCGCGGGTGCGCCCTCGCAAGCTCCCGGCAGGTTGTTAGCGCAGGGGAGGACGATAAAACAGAGGAAATGCGACAGGATCGGATCGCACTACGTCGCATTAGTGATGCGAAACTCCGATCAGCCGGCCGTGGCGTGCCCCGGGGCCGTTCGGCAAGCGCAGGCGGCCAGTTCGCCGGGAGGGCGTCGGCGATGCGGCGGGCGGCGATGCGAAGGGGCGCGGTGCGCTCAGCCTGCCGCGGCGTCCCCCCGCGTCAGGCCGGGAACCCAGAGCACGTCGCTCTTGCCGTCGTCATTGGCGATGCGCCCGGCGACGAAGAACCAGTCCGACAGGCGGTTCAGATAGCGTACCGCCTCGGGGTTCACATCCTCGGCCGCGGCCAGTTCCACCGCAAGGCGCTCGGCGCGGCGGCAGACGGTGCGGCACAGATGCAGCTGCGCGGCAAGCGCGCTGCCGCCGGGCAGGATGAAGCTGCGCAAAGGCGTAAGCCGCGCGTTCATAACGTCGATTTCGCTTTCCAGCCGCGCGACCTGGGGCGCGATCATCCGCAGCGGCGTATAGGAGAGCGTTTCGTCGAGATGGCGGTCGGGGGTGGCGAGATCGGCGCCGAGGTCGAACAGATCGTTCGAGATCCGCGCCAGTGCCGGGGCCATATCCTCACCGGCATGCAGCCGCGCGAGGCCGACGGTGGCATTGGTCTCGTCCACCGTGCCATAGGCCGAGACCCGCAGCGAATGTTTGGCCACGCGGCTGCCGTTCGACAGCGCGGTCTCGCCCTTGTCGCCGGTACGGGTGTAGATTTTCGACAGGACGACCATGGTTCTCTCCAGTACTTCAGCCGCGGCGGATCCAGGCGAAGGCGACGATCAGCGCCACCGCCACGAATTGCGCCAGCAGCCGCCAGCGCATGATGCGATTCGCATTGCGGCGGTTGAATTCGCCGCCGCGCGCGAAAGTGCCGATCCCGAAGACAAGGATCGCGGCAACCGCCAGCGCCGCGGCGGCGGCGGTCAGGAAAAGCGGATCTCTCAGCATGGCGGCACCTCCGGGGTTGCTGGTTCCGGTTTAGGCCAGACGCTCGCCAATGCGAAGCGCGAAATGGTCGTTTCAGCCTTTGGTGATCAGCCAGTCGAGCAGGGGCCGCGGCAAAATCCAGCGCGCGAAGGCCATCAGATATGTCGCCCGGGTGACATAATAGCGCGCCCGGGGCCGGGGGCTTTCCAGCGCCTTCACCAGTTGCGCCGTCACGGCTGCGGGGGGCAGCTCGAACCTGTCGGGGGCATCCTTCGCTTTATACAGCCGGTGCAGCAGGCTGCGGTATTCTTCGGCGCGGGGCGAGTTCTCCCAGTCGATCCATTTCTCGAAATGCGGGATCGAGTTTTCGCGGATGCGGCTGGTGATCGGGCCGGGCTCGATCAGCACGACGCCGATCCCGGTGCCGCGCATCTCCAGCCGCAGCACATCGGTCATGCCCTCCATGGCGAATTTCGTCGCCACATAGGCGCCGCGCCATTTCATCGGCACGAGGCCCAGCACCGACGAGCAGTTGACGATCCGGCCCGCGCCCGCCGCGCGCATCATCGGGATCACCCGGCGCGCAAGGTCGTGGTATCCGAAGAGATTGACCTCGAATATCTCGCGCAGGGCGCCGCGCGGCAGGTCTTCCAGCGCGCCGGGGCAGGCGAAGGCGCCGTTGTTGAACAGCGCGCCGAGGCGGCCGTTGTTCAACTCCCGCACCCGTTCGACGGCCTGCGCGATGCTGGTCTCGTCGGCATAGTCGAGCACGAAGCTCTCAAGCCCTTCGGCGCGCAGCCGGTCGCAATCGGCCTCTTGCCGGCAGGTGGCGAAGACCCGCCAGCCGCGCGCTTTCAGCCCGCGGGCGGCGTCAAGCCCGATGCCCGAGGAGCATCCGGTGATCAGAATCGATTTGTCCATGGTTCTGCCCGTTTTTTGCCCACAGCCTTAGGGGCAAAACGCGGGCGGCGTCAAACCTGCCGTGACGGTCAGTAACCGGCAGGTTCCAGAAAGCGGGCGGCGACATAGCCCCGGATGCCGTCGCCTTCGATGGCGACCTCGGCCCATTCGGAACCGGCGGTGCCGATCACGCGCACCGCCTCGCCATCATAGAGCTTGCCCACGACTTCGGCCCCGGTCGAAGGCCCGAGGCGGACATTGACCGAACTGGCGCTGACGATGCGGATGTCGTCGCCCCTGGCGGTTCCGGGGGCGGTGTTCAGCGCGCCGCCATCGGTCGGATCGGCGTAAAGCGATTGCGCGGCTTCCGCCGGTTCCGCGCTCTCGTCCAGCGTCGCGCGGTCGCCGCCGAGGCCGGGCAGGGCGGACAGGGTGAAGACCGGCTTTGCCGCGGGTTCTTCCGCGGGAAGCGGTTCCTCTTTCGGCACGCTGGCGATCTTCGGCGCCTCGATCAGTTCGACCGGCGGCGGCAGGGCGGCTGCAAAGCCTTCGGGCTCGGGCTGCGGCGCGGCGACCACCGTGGGCGAGAAGCTCCGCTCCAGCCTCACGATCTGTTCCCCCCCGGCCACCGCGCGCGCCAGCCCCGGGCGCATCTGGCCGCGGTCGTTCCCCGCGATCAGCAGGGTGACGAACATGGCCGCAGAAAGCAGCAGAACGGGACGGAACATGGGATTCACCGGAAATCTTGCAGCAGCAGGACCTTGTTAGCATAACTTTCCGCGAAGGTTCAGGGGGAAAATCCGGCCCCCGCGGTGAAAGGCGGGGTGCCGCGCGCGAAATCCGTCTGGACCAGCGGCGGGCCGCGCAATACACAAGATCCATGTCCGACGAAGACGAAGAACCCATATCCGGTGGTCTGACGCTTTCCGAGCCGCTGTCGCGCGCCATCGGCGAGCGCTATCTGACCTATGCTTTGTCCACCATCATGCACCGGGCGCTGCCCGATGCGCGCGACGGGCTGAAGCCCGTGCACCGGCGCATCCTGTTCGCCATGCGCGAGCTGCGGCTGACCGCGACCGGGGGCTTCCGCAAATCCGCCAAGATCTCGGGCGATGTGATGGGCAACTATCACCCGCACGGCGACAGCGCGATCTACGATGCGATGGCGCGGCTGGCGCAGGATTTCAACGTCCGTTACCCGCTGGTCGACGGCCAGGGCAATTTCGGCAATATCGACGGCGATAACCCCGCCGCTTCGCGCTACACCGAGGCCCGGCTGACCGCGCTGGCCGAGACGCTGATGGAGGGGCTGGCCGAGAACGCGGTCGATTTCCGCCCCAATTACGACGGCACGCTGGAAGAGCCGGTGGTGATGCCCGCCGCCTTCCCGAACCTGCTGGCGAACGGCTCTTCGGGGATCGCCGTGGGGATGGCGACCAATATCCCGCCGCACAACCTGGACGAACTGATCCATGGTTGCCATGCGATGCTGAAAGATCCCGACATCAGCGTCGAAGGGCTGATGGAGCATATCCCCGGCCCGGATTTCCCCACCGGCGGCGTGATCGTCGAGCCGAAGGAGTCGATCCGCGACTCCTATGAGACCGGGCGCGGCGCCTTCCGCATCCGGGCGAAATGGCAGGTCGAGGATCTGGGCCGCGGTCAGTGGCAGATCATCGTCACCGAGATCCCCTATCAGGTCCAGAAATCCAGGCTGATCGAGAAGCTGGCCGAGGTGATCCAGCTGAAGAAGGTGCCGCTGCTCGCCGATGTGCGCGATGAAAGCGCCGAAGACATCCGCATCGTGCTGGAGCCGCGGGCGCGCACCGTCGATCCCGACATGCTGATGGGGATGCTGTTTCGCAACTCGGATCTGGAGACCCGGTTCAGCCTGAACATGAACGTGCTGATCGACGGAAGGGTGCCGAAGGTCTGCTCGCTGAAAGAGGTGCTGCGCGCCTTCCTCGACCACCGGCGCGAGGTGTTGCGCCGCCGCTCGACCCACCGGATCGAAAAGATCGACCACCGGCTTGAGGTGCTGGAAGGCTTCATCATCGCCTATCTGAACCTCGACCGGGTGATCGACATCATCCGCTACGACGAGGATCCGAAGGCGGCGCTGATGCGTGAGACCTGGGGCGGCGTGTTCCCGCGCGCGCTCAGCGAAAAGGATTACGTCGGCCCCGGCCCGGGCGAGGGCGAGCTGAGCGAAGTTCAGGCCGAGGCGATCCTGAACATGCGGCTGCGGTCCTTGCGCCGTCTGGAAGAGATCGAACTGCGCCGGGAACGCGATTCGCTGATGGCGGAACGCGCGGGCCTTGCCGACCTGCTGGAAAGCGAAAAGCGCCAGTGGAAGAAGATCGGCGAGGAGCTTGAGGAGATCCGCAGGAAATTCGGCAAGGGAACCGCTCTGGGCGACCGCCGTTCGGCCTTCACCGAGGCGGGCGAGGTCGAGGACGTGCCGTTCGAGGCGATGATCGAGCGCGAGCCGGTCACGGTGATCTGCTCGAAGATGGGCTGGATCCGCGCGCTCAAGGGCCATGCCGATCTGAGCGCCGAGCAGAAATACAAGGACGGCGACGGGCCGCGTTTCGCCTTCCACGCCGAGACCACCGACAAGATCCTGATCGTGGCCGAGAATGGCCGGTTCTACACGCTTCTGGGCGCCAACCTGCCTGGCGGCCGCGGCATGGGAGAGCCGGTGCGGCTGATGATCGACCTGCCCAACGACACCGGGATCACCGATATGATCCTGTTCCGCCCGGGCGAGAAATACATGGTCGCCTCGACCGCGGGCGACGGTTTCGTGGTCCCGGCCGAGGAACTGGTGGCGCAGACCCGGGCCGGCAAACAGGTGCTGACGGTGAAGGACGGCGCGCGCGCCGCGCTCTGCCGCCGGGTCGCGGGCGATCACGTCGCGGTGGTGGGCGAGAACCGCAAGCTGCTGGTGTTCCCGCTGGTGCAGCTTCCCGAGATGAACAAGGGGAAGGGCGTGCGGCTTCAGAAATACAAGGACGGCGGGCTGTCGGATGCGGTGACCTTCGCGCTGACCCAGGGCCTGTGCTGGAAGGATCCGGCCGGGCGCACCCGCACCGAGACCGATCTGAACGAATGGCTCGGGCCACGGGCCGGCGCGGGCAAGATGGCGCCGCGCGGCTTCCCCCGCGACAACCGCTTCAACTAGGCGACCGTTTCAGCCAGACGGGCGTTTCACCTGACGCGCGCCCGGAATTTTTGAAAATTCCGGGCCGGTTTCTTTGAAGAAACCGGCGCTGACGCGACGCCCCGCCTCTTGCGCGCCCGTTGCGGCGGCGGCCCGGCTCGGGTATCCCCGGGGAAACGATCCGACGGAGACCGCCCTTGATCCTGCGCCTGTCCGCCGCCCTCTTGCTGACGTTGCTCGCCGCCTGCGGGGCGAAGAACGATCTGAAGGATCCGCCGGTTCCGCTGGGCGATTTCGTCCTCGGCCATAATATCATCGTCGCCGAGAATGTGCAGAAGGTGCCGATCTCGCGCGATGCCAGCCCCGCGGAATGGGAGCAGGCGATGAAACAGGCCGTCGCCGACCGCTTCGGCCGCTACGAGGGCAGCCGGATCTACAACATCGGCATCTCGGTCGACGGCTATGCGCTGGCGCCCCCGGGCATCCCGGTGGTCGCGGCGCCGAAATCTGTCCTCGTCATCACCGCCAATATCTGGGACGACGCCGCCGAGAAGAAGCTCAACCCCGAGGGCCATCAGATCACCGTTTTCGAGAGCCTCTCGGGCGAGACGGTGATCGGCACCGGCCTGACGCGCACCAAGGCCCAGCAGATGGAGGCCCTGAGCTTCAACGCGGCGAAGAAGGTCGAGGACTGGCTGCTGGAACATCCCGAATGGTTCGGCATGACGCGCGGGGAACTCGACGCGGCGCTGAAAGAGCGCGAGGCCAGGATCGCCGCCGCCCCGCCCGAGGAGACGCCGGCCGGGGATCCTGCCCCCGCGGGGGCGGCGGAAGCGGGCGCGGATGCCAACTGAGGCTTGATTTTCTCAGCCCGTCCCGGTAGATCGCCGCCCGAGTGAACCATGGGCGCCCGGGGACGGGGGTCCGCAGCAGCAAGGGCGGCCACGATGGCAAAGGCAAAGTTTGAACGGAATAAACCGCACGTCAACATCGGGACGATCGGTCACGTTGACCACGGCAAGACGACTCTGACGGCTGCG